>CAZDFS010000015.1:12771-55477 GCA_964504865.1 uncultured Wenzhouxiangella sp. | reverse complement strand
GGTTATTCGATTTGTCATTAATTCGGGGGAAAAATTCCGCGGAAAAAAAACGGCCGGACTCTGGGAGCCCGGCCGTTTTTCTCGGTTTAAGTGTGGCCGAGGCAAGGGGGGAACCTCGGCCACGATCCGGGTAGGGGAAGGGGGGAACCCCGCTCCGGAAGGTTGAATTCTACGACCCCGGCAATCAGTGTCAAGTGAAAATCGTTCGTGTTGTGATGCAATTCACAGATTAATAGCTGCTCGGCGGAAAAATTCACAAAAATCGGGGGGCCGGGAGATCGTCGAATCACCGTAACTCATTGAAAGATTGTTGTTTGTCGCATCATTCCCCTGGCTTGGGGCGATGGTCTGTCACTAGCGAAACGCCCGTCGCGCGAGGGACGCGGAGGCGAGGTCGGGCGGGCTTTGATCATCCACCACAGGTATAATGAGAAATCAGCCAGCCATCCACCCGATCCGTTCCGGATCTCGACCACTTCTGGAGGTTTTTCCACCCTATGGATTTTCGACTGACCGAAGAGCAGCAGATGATTCAGGCCGCCGCGCGCGACTTTGCTCGTAACGAAATCGCCCCCGTTGCGGCCAAATTCGATGAATCGGGCGAGTTCCCGCTGGAGAATATCCAGAAAATGGGCGAATTGGGGCTGATGGGGATCGAGGTGCCGGAGGAATACGGTGGCTCAGGCCTCGACACGATCGGCTACGTGCTGGCCCTGATCGAAGTCTGCGCCGCCGACGCGGCGCACGGCACCATCATGTCGGTGAATAATTCGCTGTTCTGCAACGGCATCCTCAAGTACGGCAGCGAGGAGCAGAAGCAAAAATACGTCCGTGCGATCGCCTCGGGCGACAAGATCGGCGCTTACGCCCTGTCCGAACCGCAGTCCGGATCGGATGCCTCCAGCATGCGGTCCCGCGCCGTCCTCAGCGATGACGGGTCGCACTACGTGATCAACGCACGCAAGTCTTGGATTACCTCGGGGCCCCATGCCCGCTATCTCGTGCTTTTTGCATCGACCGATCCGGAGGCCGGTGCCAAGGGCATCACCGCCTTCATCATCGACACGGAACGCGAGGGATTCAGCCGGGGCAAGACCGAGCCGAAGCTGGGTATCCGGGCGTCGGCCACCTGCGAAATCGAGCTGGACGACTACAAGGTCCCCGTAGAGGACCGTCTGGGCGAGGATGGCCAGGGCTTCAAGATCGCCATGAGCGTCCTCGATGCCGGTCGTATCGGAATCGCCGCCCAGGCGGTGGGGATTGCCCAGGCAGCCTATGAGGCCAGCCTGGACTATGCGCGCGAGCGAAAGGCCTTCGGGCGCGAGATCGGCACCTTCCAGATGATTCAGCAGAAGATCGCTGATATGAAGGTCAAGCTGGAGGCGGCCCGCCTGCTGACCCTTCGCGCGGCCTGGGCCAAGATCCAGTCCGTCGAGACCGGCGCACGCATCACCGTGGACGGCTCCATGGCCAAGTTGTTTTCCTCGGAGGCGGCGATGTGGATTACCCACCAGGCGGTCCAGCTGCACGGCGGCATGGGCTACAGCAAGGAGATGCCGGTCGAGCGCTACTTCAGGGATGCGAAGATCACCGAGATCTATGAAGGGACCAGCGAAATCCAGCGGATGGTGATCGCCCGCACGGAGACCGGTTTGCGTTAGCATCGGGTGTCCTTCGGCCAGGCCCGCCGGCGCGGCGGGCCTTCGCCGAACGCGAATACAAACATAGAACTAGAAATCAAAAAACGATTATCCAATCATCTCGGGAGTCGGGGCCTGATCAGGATGACCAAGAACGAAGACAGCCGGAAGAAGGCGCACCTGGACGCAATGGTGGCGATCCTGCGCGAGCAGGGTGCCAGCGAACAGTCGATCGAGTTCGCCTCTCAATTTTTCAAGCGAGCACCCACTGATGAGCTGCTCAACGTCGATGCGGCAGAGCACGCGGCGATGGCTTCGGACTTCTTCGAGTTTGCCCGCCAGCGGCGAAAGGGCGAGGTCGAGCTCCGTATCCACAACCCCGATCCGGAACGCCAGGGGTGGAGCACGAGCCATTCTGTCCTCGAGATCGTCAATGACGACATGCCTTTTCTCGTCGACTCGGTGGTGCTCGCACTCTCGGAGCTCGGTCTGTCGGCCCATTTGATCGTCCACCCGGTCATGCAGGTGCGCCGCGATCCGAGCGGTTACTGGCTCGGGCTCGGTTCGACTGATGACGATGTCTCCTCGGCGGAATCCCTGATGCATGTCCAGATCGATCATCAGACCTATCCCGAGGTTCTGGCCAACATCGAACAGCGGGTTCGCCGTGGTCTCTCCGACGTCCGGCGGGCCGTGGCGGACTGGCCGAGGATGGCGTCACAGGTGCGGGTGATCGCCGACGAGTTCGCCGAATCGCACGCCGCGATGGGGGCAGGCCGTCTCGATGAAGTGCGAGATTTCTTCGAATGGCTTGCGGACGATCATTTCACCTTTCTCGGTTATCGCGAGTACGAGATTCGCGATACGGCCGAGGGCCGCGCCCTCAGTCCCGTTGAGGACAGCGGCCTGGGCATCATGCACGACGAGTATCGAGAGGCGCCGACGCGGCTCCTCACCGAGCTCGGCACCGGCGGCGACGTGCCCACGATTCACGACCCGGTCATCATCACCAAGACCAACGCCCTGTCCACCGTCCACCGGGGCGGCTACATGGACTACATCTCCGTCCTCTACTTCGATGAGGACGGCCGCGTGTCCGGTGAAAAACGACTCATCGGCTTGTTCACCTCCGGCGCCTACATTCGCCGCTGTCAGGACACGCCGCTCGTTCGCAGGAAGGTCAGCGAAGTCATGGAGCAGTCCGGCGCTCGACCCGGCAGTCACGCGGGCAAGGCCCTCCTGCACATTCTTGAAACGCTGCCGCGCGACGAGCTGTTCCAGGCCTCGACGGCCGAGCTCCTTGATCTGGCTACCGGTGTCCTCGATCTGCAGGAGCGCTCGCAGACGCGGCTGTTCATTCGCCGCGAGCGTTTTGGCCGCTTCTTTTCCTGTCTGGTCTTCATACCTCGCGATCGCTTCAATACGGAGAATCGGGAAAAGATCCAGGCGATTCTCAAGCGCCACCTCAAGGGCGATCGACTGGACTTCAATATTCAAGTCGGTGAATCGAAGCTGGCACGCGTGCAGGTCATCATCAGGCCAAGAAATGGCCAGGTCATCGACGTCGACATCGATGATATCGAGGCAAAGATCAAGCGCGCGATTCGATCGTGGTCGGATGATTTGACCGATCTGCTCGTGCGCGAGCACGGCGAGGAGCAGGGTCTCGAGCTCAGCCGTCGCTATGGTCAGTTCTTCCCGGCGTCCTACACGGAGGATGCGTCGCCCTCGGTCGCCGCCTTCGACGTGGCCAAGGTGGCCAGTCTTCGGGACCTCGATGATCTGAAAATGAGCCTCTATCGCCCGAAGCAGCGCGATCGCGGCATCCTGCGTTTCAAGCTGTTCAAGCACGGCGACCCGATTCCACTGAGTGACGTGCTGCCGATGCTCGAGAACCTTGGCATGCGCATCGTGTCCGAGCGGCCCTACGAGATGCGCCTGGATGCCAGGCATCGAGTCTGGATTCAGGATTTCGACATGCGCCCGCCCGAGGGTGAGGCGGTGCGCGTCGATCTGATTCGCGACCATTTCCAGACCGCCTTCGAACAGACCTGGCGTCGGCGCTGCGAGAACGATGGCTTCAACCAGCTGGTGCTGAAAGCTCATCTGCACTGGCGTCAGGTTGCCATGCTGCGCGCCTGCGCGAAATACCTGCTGCAAACCGGCACGCCTTTTTCGCAGAGCTACATGGAGCAGACGCTGGCCGCCTGGCCGCTGATCGCCCGTCTGCTTGTCGAGTATTTCGAGTTCCGCTTCGATCCCGACAGGGGCGACTGGAGCCGGGCCCAGCGAACGGCCGCTCGCAAGCGAATTGAATCGCAATGTCAGTCGCTGGCATCTGGCTATGACGATGTGGTGCTCAGTGAACTGCTGAACGAGATGTGCACGGCCATCGAGTCGGGCGAGGTCAGCAGGGAAGCCCTGCCTGTGCGAAAGGCCATCCTCCGCGCCATCGACAGCGTGTCGTCGGCGGATCAGGACCGCATCCTGCGGGGGTTCTATGATCTGATCCGCTCCATGCTGCGGACCAATTTCTACCAGCTCAACGGTCGGGGCGAAGCCCACGAGCACATGAGCTTCAAGCTCGATTCGGCCATCGTGCCCGACCTGCCTCTGCCGCGGCCCTTCCGCGAGATCTGGGTCTATTCGCCCCGCGTCGAGGGCATTCATCTGCGCGGGGGAATGGTGGCACGTGGCGGGCTTCGCTGGTCCGACAGGCGGGCGGATTTCCGCACCGAAGTGCTCGGTCTGATGCGGGCACAGAGCGTCAAGAACACGATGATCGTGCCCGTTGGCGCCAAGGGCGGCTTCGTCGTCAAGCAGATGCCCGAGACCGACGATCGGGATACGGTCATGGCCGAGGTGGTTTATTGCTACCGCGCCTTCATCAACGGCCTCCTCGACATCACCGACAACCTGAATGGCGATGCGCTGGTTCCGCCGCGCCGAGTCACTCGGCACGACCAGGACGACCCCTATCTGGTGGTGGCGGCCGACAAGGGCACGGCAACATTTTCCGACATCGCCAATTCCATTTCCGCCGAGCATGGCTTCTGGATGGACGATGCCTTTGCCTCCGGCGGCTCTAACGGCTACGACCACAAGAAGATGGGTATCACCGCCAAGGGGGCCTGGGAGTCGGTCAAGCGGCACTTTCGCGAGCTGGGTCTCGACACTCAGTCCGAAGACTTCACGGCGGTCGGTGTCGGCGACATGGGCGGCGATGTGTTCGGCAACGGCATGCTGCTGTCGCGCCATATCAAGCTGAAGGCCGCCTTCAACCACATGCACATCTTTCTGGACCCGGACCCGGACCCCGCGGCCAGCTTTAGCGAGCGCGAACGCCTGTTCAATCTGCCGCGCTCGACCTGGGCTGACTACGACGCCTCGCTGATTTCCGAGGGTGGCGGCGTGTTTTCGCGCCAGGCGAAGACGATTCCCCTGAGCGAGCCGGTCAAGGCCTGGCTGGGCATCAAGGAAGACGCCCTGGCGCCCCATCAGCTGATTCGAGCGCTGTTGACGGCGCCCGTCGATCTCCTCTGGAATGGCGGTATCGGCACCTACGTCAAAGGCGAAGAGGAAACCCACCAGGACGTCGGTGATGTCGCCAACAATCTTGTTCGGGTCAACGGCCGTGATCTGCGCTGCCGCGTGGTCGGGGAGGGCGGAAACCTGGGCTTGACCCAGCTCGGTCGCGTCGAATACGCCCTGAACGGTGGCCGCCTGAACACCGACTTCATCGATAACTCGGCGGGTGTCGATTGCTCCGATCACGAAGTCAACATCAAGATTCTCCTGAATCTGGCGCTCGAGCGCGGCCGTCTGGACGGATCCGATCGCAACACGCTGCTGGCCTCGATGACCGACGAAGTCTCGCGCCTGGTTCTGCGCAGCAATTATCTGCAGACCCAGGCCCTGAGCATGATGGAGAGCCTCACCCGCGAGCGCCTGGGCGCCGATGAGCATTTCATTTCCATGCTCGATCGCCAGGGCGTTTTCGATCGCGATCTGGAGCAGCTGCCGGACGAAGAAGAGTTGCGCGAACGCGTCGCCAACGGCCGCGGCCTGACTCGCCCCGAGCTGTCCCTGCTGTTGTCCTACGGCAAGATCACCCTGTACAAGGACCTGATCGACTCCGACGTCCCCGAAGACCCCTACCTGTCGCGCGAGCTCGAGGACTATTTCCCTCAGCCCCTGCGCGAACGGTTCAGTGATCTGATGCCCGAGCACCGCCTGTGGCGGGAGATCATCGCCACCAAGGTCACCAACTCGATCGTCAACCGGATGGGCGCCAATTTCCCGATGCGTCTGCGTGAGGACACGGGCGCGAATTCGGCAACGATTGCCAAGGCCTATACCGTGGTTCGCGAAATATTCGGGGCTCGCGATTTCTGGGCGGGCATCGAGGCGATGGACAATCAGGTCGATGCGGCGCTACAGACTCAGGCCGTACTGAAGATGTGGAATCTCCTGCGGCAGATGACCCGGCGCATGATTTCGATGCCCGGCGGCTACTCCATCGACATCTCGTCGAAGGTCGAGCGCTTCGCGCCCGGGATTCGCTGCTACATCGACTGCCTCGAAGACGTGCTGCCGACGAGCTCGCGCAAGCGTCTCCACAAGCGCCGTGACGAGCTGACCGCCGCCGGCATGCCGGAGGACTTTGCCCTGCGCGTTGCCCGCCTGCGCTTCATGAACTCATCGCTGGATATCGTCGACGAAGCGCGCAGCCAGGGCAGTGAGGTGGCCGAGGTGGCGCGTATCTATTTCGAACTGCTCGATCGGCTGAGCCTGAAATGGCTGCGTACGACGGTAGAGAAGCTGCCCGTCGAGCGCCAGTGGCACGCCCACGCTCGCGGCAACCTGCGCGACGAGCTCTACAACTACCACCGCGAGCTGGCCAGCCGGATCCTGAGCGAATGCGGCGAGGCGGACACCCCAGTGCAGGCCTGGTTCACGCGCTATGATCATGAGGCGACGCGCGTGGCCGACATGCTCGAGGAGATGCGAACGCTGGGTCAGGCCGACTATCCGTCGATGCAGGTCGCCGTGCGGGGATTGGCCCAGCTGCTCAAGGCCACGTCCTAGTGGCTCGCCAGACCGCCATTCGCATGAGTCCCACGCCATGAGATTGTCAGCATGAGTCGAACGCTTCGACTGGCCTTTCTGCACAGCGCCCACCCCGGCGCCCGTGAGGCGGTCGAAGCGTGCCAGGAGCGCTACGGCAGCGTGCCACCCGAGCAGGCGGATGCGCTGGTTGTGCTGGGTGGCGACGGCTTCATGCTGCATACGCTGCACGAGCACATCAATCTGAACCTGCCGGTCTTCGGCATGCGTCTGGGCGATGTGGGTTTTCTGATGAATCGCTACGAGCTCGATGACCTGCCCGAGCGGATTGCCAACGCCAGGGAAGTCGAACTCAATCCGCTGCACGCCCGCCTCGGCAAGGCGCATGAAACGGTGCATGAGGCGGTGGCCATCAACGAGGTCTCGCTGCTGCGCCAGACCAATCAGGCGGCGCACCTTCGGATACTGGTCAACGGGCAGGAGCGTGTCGCCAAGCTGGTCGCTGATGGTGCCCTGGTCGCCACGGCGGCTGGATCGACCGCCTACAACCTGTCGGCCCATGGCCCCATCCTTCCCTTGGGCACGGAGGCGGTGGTGCTGACGCCGATCAGTCCGTTTCGGCCGCGGCGCTGGCAGGGCGCGATCCTGCCGGCGAGCGCGGTGGTAAGATTCGAGGTGTTGAATCCTGAGCGGCGCCCCGTGAGCGCAACGGCCGACTATGACGAGTTCCGCGACGTGCACTGGGTGGAGGTCTATCAGAACCACCGCCGCCGGCACCGCCTGCTCTTCGACCCGGAGCATTCGCTGGAAGACCGAATCCTCAACGAGCAGTTCTTGACGTAAGAGCAGGCTCAAGGCTCAAGGCTCAAGACTCAAGGCTCAAGGCTCAAGGATGACAGAATAGGATGGCCCGTAAACCGTAAACCGTAAACCGTAAACCGAACCCTGATTCCCAATTGAGCACCCAGCACTCCATCAACAGCAAGCGCGACGAGCCCGGCGACGCGGAGTCGCAGGACGCGTTCGGTCCGCTTTTGATCGGCATTTCCTCGCGCGCGCTGTTCGATCTCGATTCAACTCACAAGATCTACGAGGAGCAGGGGCTGGAGGCCTATATGGCCTACCAGCGGGAGCGGGAAGATGAAGTCCTTCAGCCTGGCGTTGCCTTTACGCTGGTCCAGAAGCTGCTCCACCTGAATCAGGATGGGATGAATCACCCGGGCGTTGAGGTCATCCTCCTTTCGCGAAACAGCGCCGACACGGGCTTGCGCATCTTCAATTCCATCGAGCACTATGGTCTTGACGTTCAGCGAGCGGTGTTCACCAACGGCGCCAGTCCCTCCCAGTACATCGAGCCGTCGGGCGTGCAGCTCTTCCTTTCTGCCAACGATGACGACGTGCGGCGGGTGCTGATGGCAGGCTATGCCGCGGCCACCATTCTGCCGTCGGCGACCCGTGAAAATCGCTCGGGCCAGCTGCGTCTGGCCTTCGATGGTGATGCGGTGATCTTCTCCGACGAGGCCGAGCGCGTCTATAAGGAGCAGGGCCTGGCGGCCTTTTCCGATTCGGAGCGGCGAGCCGCGCTGCGGCCGCTGGCAGCAGGGCCTTTCAAGCGCGTCCTCGAGGGGATTCAGCGTATCCAATCGGCCTATCCGATCGAAGAAAACCCCATCCGCACGGCGCTGATTACCGCGCGCTCGGCGCCGGCCCACAAGCGCGTCATCCTGACCCTTCGCGCCTGGGGGATCCGTGTGGACGAGGCCTTGTTTCTCGGCGGCCGCGAAAAAGCACCCTTCCTGCGCGCCTTCGGGGCCGATATCTTCTTCGACGATCAGCAGATGCACTGCTCGATTGCCAGCAAGGAGGTGGCCACGGGCCACGTGCCGCACGGCGTGGCCAACGAGCGCCCCGACGATTCAGCCCAGGCCGCAGGGACGGACGATTCCCCGTCCGAATGACGGCGCATCCCGACCGTCGAGCGGCTCACTGCCGAACAGGCGCCACACGGATTGCATCCGCTGCCCCCTCACCACCGATTGAAACGCCAGGCGGCGCCCGCGCTGCCATCAAGGAAAAGTCATGAAAAACAGTTATCTGAAGAGCCTTTCTCTACTTCTTGTCACGTGGGTCGTGCCCGTAATGTTACTGGCTCAGAACGACGCGGGGGCGCCCATGGAAGCGCCCGAGGACGAGGAAGGCGTGGCCGAATGGTCGGTCAATGAGCCACCGGGCGACTGGCAGCGGATCGAGCTTGATACGCAGACGGTCACCTGGGCCGATGTCGACATCAGTCCCGATGGCGAGACCCTCGTCTTTCACATGCTGGGCGATATCTATACGGTGGGAATCGACGGCGGCGAGGCAACGGCGCTCACGGAAGACATCGCCTGGAGCTTCCAGCCGCGTTACAGTCCTGATGGCCGTGAAATCGCTTTCGTGTCCGATCGTGGCGGCGCCGAGAACCTCTGGATCATGAACGCCGACGGCAGCAACCCGGTCCAGGTGACCGACGAGACCGAGCACCTGCTGCACAACCCTGCCTGGTCGCCTGATGGCCAGTACATCGCCGCTCGCAAGGGCTATGTGTCGACGCGCTCGATTCCCGCCGGCGCGATCTGGATGTATCACCGCTCCGGTGGCGCCGGCGTCGAGCTCGTCGAGCGCACCCACGGCGATCAATCCCAGAAGAACATCGCCGAGCCGTTCTTTTCGCCCGATGGCCAGCACCTCTACTTCAGCCAGGACGTGACGCCAGAGCGTGTCTGGGCCTATAACCGAGACGCCAATCAGGGCATCTTTGCCGTCCGCCGCCTGGATCTGGCCAGCGGCCATATCGAGACCGTCTCCGGTGGGCCAGGGGGCTCGATTCGCCCGGTCCTGTCCCCCGATGGGAAGCAGTTGGCCTTCGTTCGCCGCAACCCGACCGAATTGAGTTCCCGCCTGATGGTGCGCGATCTCGCCTCGGGCATCGAGCGCAGCCTCTTCGACGGGCTCGATCGCGACAAGCAGGAGACCTCCGGCGATATGGGCAACTACCCGGCCTTTGCCTGGCATCCGAACGGAGAGTCCATCGTGATCTGGGCCCAGGGTGGCTTTCATCGCGTTGGCTTGGACGGCAGCCGTGAGGCCATACCCGTCCGGGTGCGGAGCCACCGCATGATCCGTCCGGCGCTGCAGCGCACGGTCGAGGTCGCTCCCGATGAGTTCCCGGTTCGCATGGCGCGCTGGACCCAGGCCAGTCCAGATGGACGCTGGGCCATCTATCAGGCCCTGGGCTACCTGTGGCTGCACGATCTCGAGGACGGCGACTACCGTCGCCTGACCGATCAGGACGAGCACTGGGAGTTCTATCCGAGCTTCTCGCCGGACTCGCGCTTCGTGGTCTACACCACCTATGATGACAGGGACCTCGGCAGCGTCCGCATCGCCCCCGTCGGCCGCGGTCGGTCGCGCGTACTGACCCCCGAGCCGGGTCACTACCTCGAGCCCGCGTTTTCACCGAATGGTGAGCAGGTGGTCTACCGCAAGACCAGCGGCGGTTATCTGACCTCGCCGGCCTGGTCGGAGCGCACCGGTCTCTATCGCGTTGCGATCGACGAGGCCGAGCCGACCTTCGTCACGGGCCGGGGTTCGGACCCGCAGTTCTCCGCCGACGGTGAACGCATCCTGTTCACCGAACGGGTCGACGGCACGACCTTTGCGCTCAACAGCGTCGACCTGAATGGCATGGATCCGCGCGAGCACCTTGTCGGGCCCTGGATTACCGAGTTCGAAGTCTCCGGGGACGGGCGCTGGGTCGCCTTCGCCGAGCACTACAAGGCCTATGTGGCACCGTTCTTCTCCACGGGGCAGGTTGTCAATCTGAGCTCCGGCACCTCGGCCTTTCCCGTTCGACAGGTCTCGGCCCGCGCCGGCGCCGAGCTGCACTTCATCGATGGCGAGGGTGGCGACCAGACCCTGGCCTGGTCCCACGGCGCGACCCTGTACCGCCGGAGCCTGAGTGATGCCTTCGCCTTCCTGTCCGATACGCCGGAAGACCTGCCCGAGCCGGTCACCGAGGGTCTGGACCTGTCGGTGACCGTCAAAAGCGACCGTCACGACGGCCGGATCGCCCTGACCAACGCGCGCATCGTCACCATGCGCGATGCCCGGAATCAGCAGGAGGTCATCGACAACGGCGTCATCCTGGTTCGCGGTCATCGCATCGAAGCGGTCGGTACGATGGATGAGCTCGAGGTCCCCAAAGGCTATCGCGTTTTCGATATGGCGGGCCGCACCGTCGTGCCGGGGCTCTTCGACAGCCACGCTCACGGGCCGATGAGCAACCAGCAGCTGACGCCCCAGCAGAACTGGATGCAGATCGCCAATCTGGCCTACGGAGTGACCGCGACCCACGATCCGTCCAACGACAACGCCGCGATCTTTTCCATGGCCGAACTGCAGCGCGCCGGGCAGGTCCTCGCGCCGCGTCTGTATTCCACCGGGCGAATCCTCTACGGCGCGCTGGCGGCCGGCGCCACGGCGCGCATCGACGACTACGACGACGCGCGCTTCCACGTTCAGCGCCAGAAGGATCTCGGCGCGATCTCGGTGAAGAGCTACAACTACCTGCGCCGCGATCAGCGCCAGCGGGTGGTCGAGGCCGGTCACGAACTCGACATCATGGTGGTCCCCGAGGGCGGCATGCGCTTCGAGCAGAACATGAGTCAGATCGCCGACGGACACACGGGCATCGAGCACAGCCTGTCGGTGCATACGATCTATGACGATATCAAGCAGTTCTGGGGCCAGACCGACGTCGTCTGGTCGCCGACCTTCGGCGTCGCCTTTGGCGGCATGATGGGCGAGGAATACTGGTATGACACGACCGAAGTCTGGAAGAACGAGCGCCTGCTGAATTTCGTTCCCAAATCGGTCGTCTATCCGCGTTCGATCCGCCGCCCGACGGCGCCCGAGGCGCTCTACAACCACATCGCCGTCGCCGAGGCGACTCATCAGATGAACGAGCGAGGCGTGCCGGTGGTTATCGGCGCCCACGGTCAGCTCGCCGGCCTGGCCGCCCACTGGGAGATGTGGATGATGGTGCAGGGCGGTTTCACTCCCTGGGAGGCGCTCAGAGGCGCGACGATCGACGGGGCCAGCTACTTCGGAATGGCGGCCGATCTTGGCTCCATCGAAGCCGGAAAGCTCGCCGATATGGCGGTCATCGACGGGGACGTGTTGAGCGATATCCGCCAGAGCGAGCACGTGGTCTACACAATGCAGAACGGTCGCCTCTACGACGCCTCGACGATGAACCAGATCGCGCCGGAGCAGGTCGAGCGCGAGACCTTCTTCTTCGAAGTCGAGGGCGGCGATGCCTGGAACGCCGAGACCATGCAGTACTTCCACCAGCTGGGGCATACGCTGGGCTGGTACTGCCGAGGCTAGGGCGCCTCTGAGGAACTCTTCGTCGAACGGCGACGGTGCACTGATGCCTCGCCATTGCTCGTTGAAGAATTCAGGTTGATTCTTATCGTTTGGCGCAGTTTTCCGGACGAGTGCGTTTGAAACTTGAGAACGCCACCATCTGGAGACCCGCCGTGATGCATCGACACAGTCATACGCCGAAGAATCCCGCGAACGACCGGACACCCTTCGCCCAGGCCAAGTACGAGCTCCGCCAGCAGCTTGGCCCAACGATTTCACCGCTGACGGCGGCTATCGGCCTCGGCTTGGGGGCGGGGTCGCTCCAGGCCGCGATCATCACTGTCGATACCCTTGACGATACGCTAGACAACGGGGTCTGCTCCCTTCGCTCGGCGACCTATGCGGCCACCACCAATGCGCCCTTTGCCGGCTGCACTGCGGGGTCCGGGCCCGACACGATCAGATTCGCCAGCGGCTTGACCGGAACGATCCAGCTCGATGCCGGTGCCTCGGGGACCCAGCCCGACGCCTCACTGCGTCTCGGCTCGGAGATCACGATCGATGGGCCTGGACGCGACAACCTCACGATCCGCGGCGATGATGCCAGCCCGGTGATCTACGCCAAATACGACGGCAGCAACTATACGCCAAGGGAAGTCGCCATCAATGGTGTGACGATTACCAACGGTCGGGCCGATTTCGGCGGGGGCATCTACAGCCGGGTGCCTTCGCTGAGGCTGGAGCGGGTGCGCATCAGCAACAATGTGGCGCTCGTGAACGGGGGTGGCGTCTGGCAGGATCCGTTGGCTGCTGACTGGCGATCCTTTGTTCTTCACCGTTCCGAAATTACGGGGAATCAGGCGGCAAGCGACACGCAATCCGCCAATAGGGGCGGCGGCGGTGTTGGTGTCGACTTCAACGGCTATCCCAGCACGATCAATATCAGCCAGACCAGTTTTCAGAATAACGTCACCAACGGCAAGGGAGGCGGGCTTTTCCTGACCCAATTCCGGTCGGATCTGACCTTGTCCAGCAACACCTTTAGCGGCAATCGAAGCAAGTACGCCGGCGGCGGGGCCTGGCTGGGGTTGGGGTTTTCCGAGGCCGAGATCTACAACAACCAGTTCCTGAACAATGACGCGACGGCCGTCGGGACCTATGCGACTGGCAACGGCGGCGGGCTGTTCTTGCGGGAAGATGTGACCTTCGACAGCCAGGCCGACCTCTGGCTCGACGGCAATTCTTTCGACAACAACAGCGCCCAGGGCAGCGGCGGTGGCGCCTACATCCGCGTCGACGATGAGACGATCGGGGGCACGAAGCAGCTCGCCATTACCGGCAATGATTTCGGACAGACCTCTGCCGAATACAACCAAGCGGGCGGGAACGGCGGCGCCTTCTACATCGTGGCGGGGAATAGCGTCGATGTGACGCTCGAGAACGTTCGCACGCGCGGCAATTCGTCCGGCGTCAGTGGCGGAGGGATCTCGATCGAGGCCAGCAATGCACAGCTCTCCCTCGATTCGGTGGCCCACGTCGAGGATGAAGCCGGAGATTACGGCGGTGGATTCTACGCCCAGCTTGAAAACGTCACCCTCGAAGCGATCGACCACGATGCCGAACGCTGCCTGTCGACAGCGGCAGGCGGCGGGCTGGCCTTATTTACGGGCAGTAGCGGTGGCACTTCGATCACAGCGACCAGTTCGCGCCTCCTGGGCAATGACAGTGGTTTCGGTGGCGGCCTGTTGCTGAACGGTGCCTTCGATTTCTTCAACCTTCAGGAAGCGCGTGTTTCTGGCAATAGCGCTTCAGTCGGGGCAGGAATCAATGCGGTGGGCACGGGCGGGGATCAAGATATCAATATCAAATACTCGGAGCTCAGTGGAAACGTGGCTGATTTGGATGGCGGCGGGATGGTGGCGAATGTCGGGTCGGGCCGACTGCGGCTCTTCAACTCCACCGTGTCGGGCAACAGTACCGCCGGCGAGGGCGGTGGATTGTGGCTCACCTCCGATGCCACAGAAACGATGGCACTGAGTTATTCGACGATTGCCTATAACTCGGCGGACGTCGGTGGCGGTGTTTTTCTAAGCGGCGCGGAAACAAATATCTTCAGCACCATTCTGAGTGGAAACAGCGCATCCACGAATGGCCCAGCGCTAGACGGAACCGGTACGGCGAACGTTTCCTACAGCCTGATTGACGATGTCACGACCAGCGCGTCCTTCGTGAACGAGGGCAACAACCGGTTTAAATACGCAGCAGAACTCAAGCCGCTGAACTTCAACGGCGGTTTTACGAGAACACACGAGCCCGGAGAAACCAGTCCTGCTCTGAATGCAGGCCCTGATAGCGCGCTCCTCACCCAGTTCGATCAGCGGCTGACCGGATTTCCTCGATTGTTCGGAAGCAACCAGGATATCGGCGCTTTCGAGCGTCAGTCGGTCACCGACCGTCTATTCCAGGATCGATTCGAAGAGCCTTGAGGCGCAGTCTGCACCGTCGTGGATGACTTCGATTTGCCCTGCTGACGTCGTCAGGCGAGGTTACCCCTGCCACCGTCCAGATTGAATACGGCCCCCGTCGTCCAGCTGCTGTCCTCAGACAGAAGGTGGGCTGCGAGTGCGGCGACATCATCGGGTTGCCCAAGGCGACGAAGCGGATGGGCTCGGGCCACGCCTTGTTTTATCTTGTCGTTGCTCGTCAATTCCTTGGCCAGCGGCGTATCGGTCAGACTCATCGCAATGGAATTCACGCGCGTCCTGGGTGCCAGTTCTGCCGCCAGGGTGCGACCAAGGGCCTCTACGGCCCCCTTGGCGCAGGCAACGGCCGTGTGGTTGGTAAAGCCCATCTGCGCCGCGACGGAAGAGAACAGCACGACGGAACTTGGATCTGCCAGCTTGGATTTGGCGGCCTGAATCGCATGGACGGCACCGACGACATTGATGTCGAAGGCCTCGTGGAGGTCGTCGTGGCTCACGCG
Organism: uncultured Wenzhouxiangella sp.; assembly: GCA_964504865.1. Lineage (GTDB taxonomy): Bacteria > Pseudomonadota > Gammaproteobacteria > Xanthomonadales > Wenzhouxiangellaceae > Wenzhouxiangella. The sequence goes on along the minus strand of CAZDFS010000015.1, from coordinate 40,378 downwards.
CTGAAAGGGTTTCAGCCCGATCGTGCCGACGGCATAGGCCAGGCCGGTGATGTCGTCGTCGACCTGTTCGATCGCCTGATCGATACTGGCTTTGTCGGTGACGTCGGCGACGGCGAAGTTTGCATCGATCTCCGCCGCAAGGCCGGACAATTTTTCTTCCGATCGCCCGATGAGGAATACGGAGTGTCCTTGGGCCGAGAGTCGTTTCGCGAGCGCGGAGCCGACGCCGCCGGCACCGCCAAATAGAACGGTTGTCATGGGAAATCCTTGCTTTTGGGCCTTGGGGTTGATGGGTTCAGGTCGTGTTGGTCAGTTCAGGACGGGCGCTTGCCTGACGTGCTTCGGATGATCGATTTCCTTGACCAGAAAGTCGGCCACGCTGCGGCGCGAGATCATGCCCATCCTGTGATCTTCGGGCTTGACTCTCACCTTGTAAGGCCCGTTTCCCCCGCCCGTGAGCACCACCGGTCGGGCAATCGTCCAGTCCAGATCGCTGGCCTTGATGAGTGCTTCCTGCTCGCCCTTGTCGGCGTAGATTCTGGCGAAGACGGCGTTGAAGCCCAGGCGATTGAAGATGTTCATGGATTGCCCGCTGTCGCCAGCGCCATAGCCGGTGACGACCAGGAGTCGGTTCACGCCTTTGGACTGCATGGCGGGAATCAGGATTCGCGTGGCGTCCGAGAACAAGCGCGTTCCGCCCAGCACCGTGCCGGGTTCAAGCTTGACGCCGAGGCACTGGACGACCGCGTCGATGCCCTCGAGCGCGTCCTCGACCGACGAGGGGTCGAGGGCGTTGCCGTCGAGTTTTTCCAGGTCCGGGTGGTCGAGGTCGATGCTCGATGCCGTTCGAGCGAAGGCACGAACACGATGGCCGCGCTCCAGCGCCGTCCTGGCCGTCTCCAGCCCGATGCCGCTCGATGCGCCGATGATCAGAATATGTGCCATGAGGGCCTCCGCTGTTAAAGTCCTCATGAAAACATGACTGCCGTGATTCCCTCGGGAATCCGTGTTCGAGCGTGGTGCCGAGGGGCGAATCGCGACCGCAGCGCGCGGCGCCATCAATGCGACGGGACAAGACCATGACGGATCGGGACGCCCGCGATAGAGACCAGGGACTGAGCAAGGACGAGATCCAGGCCTTTTTCAGGGTGCTGTCGGAAACGATGCCCGGACGAACGGCGGGTGCGAAAGGACCCAAGGAGCAGCCTGACCCCTTTCGCAGCTGTATCGCCTGCATGCTTTCGGCCCAGTCCCTCGATCGCAATACGGAAGCCGCGGCGGTGGCCTTGTTCGACCTGGCAGCCACGCCACAGGCGCTGATCGCGCTCTCGGACGAGGTCATTGTCGATGCCATCAGGCCATGCGGGCTCTACAACACGAAGGCGCGCAATATTCGCCGCTTCTGCAACGCGCTACTGGATGTGCACAACGGGGTTGTCCCCGACAGCCGAGCGGCCCTGATGCGGCTGCCGGGCATCGGGCGGAAATGCGCGGATATCGTTCTGCAGTTCGCTTTCGGTCAGGACACGATTGCCGTGGATACCCACGTACACCGGGTGTGCAACCGCAGCGGCCTTGCCACGGGACGTACGGCCGAGCAAAACGCCCGCAGCCTCGAGGAGCGCGCCCCCGACTGGGCGCGACGCGAAGGCCATTTCTGGCTGATCCAGTTCGGCAAGCGCATCTGCACGGCGCGTTCGCCGCTCTGCCCCTCGTGTCCTGCGCGGCATCTGTGCCGCTATGCCCACAAGCGCGGTGAATGACCGGGATTCCCGGGCGCTGTTGCCAGCGGCGTCGCAACCGATGGTGAACAACCGCGGCTACCGCGTCCTCCGAGTTTGGCGTTGCCGGTGCGCTAATGGTGATCGAAGGTGCTCGGGATATGCCAAACTAGCGTCATGACGACTAGAACTGTTCTGACCATTGGCGGGGTTCCCGAGCACTTCAATCTGCCCTGGCATCTCGCGCGGGAAGAGGGCGCATTTACGGATGTCGGTATCGATCTCCAGTGGACCGATTGTCCCGGTGGCACCGGCGAGATGGTTCAGGGACTGGCCGAGGGGCGGCTGGATCTGGCGCTGCCGCTGAGCGAGGGCGCCGTGGCGGCGATGGGACGAGGCGTGCCGATGCGACTGCTTCAGTGGTACGTGCGCTCGCCGCTGATCTGGGGTATCCACGTACCCGCGCAGAGCCCACTCGAGTCCGTCGACGCGCTTCGTGGTCGGCGCTTTGCGATCAGTCGCTATGGGTCCGGGTCGCATCTGATGGCCTACGTCAACGGGCAACAGCGCGGCTGGCGTCCGGACACGGATCTGGAATTCGTCGAGGTGGGTGGGCTCGACGGCGCGATCGAAGCCTTTCAGCGGTCGGAAGCCGACGGTTTTCTGTGGGAGCGCTTCACGACCCAGCCCTATGTCGATCAGGGGCTGATGCGCCGCGTCGGCGAATGCCCGACACCCTGGCCGGCCTTTGCCCTCGCCGCCAGTGAGCTCGCGCTGAAGGAGATTCCGGAGGTCATCGACCGCGCAGTGCGAGTCATCAATCAGGCCTGCAGCGAATTCAAGGCGCGCGTCGGAATCGTTAGTACCATTGCGTCCCGCTACGGCCTGCAGTCGGACCAGGCCGCCGAATGGTTCGCCCTGACAGAGTGGGCGTGTGATCCTGCCGTCAACCACGAGGATCTGCATACCATCATCGAGACGCTCAGGTCGCTGGGCCTGCTTGAATCGAGCCTGGCGCCGGAGGCCTGCCTGACGCAGGCTGCTCGATCACGTTAAGGAGTCGCGCGTGCGATCAATTCATCGTTGTTTCCTTGTTTTCCTGGTCTGCGCGGCGCTGACGGCCTGTGCCGCATCCGTTCCACGCGTGCCGCAGGATCAAGTTGCGGGCACGCCTGCAAGCGCAGGGGAGGCACTGAAGGCCTATTTCGCAACGACCGATCGAAGCGACTGGCCGCGCGCGCCCGGGCAGCTCCCCTGGCCGACGGGACAGACGCTGACGCGCATTGCTGTCGGATCCTGCCGCTCGCAGGAGGCACCCGCGCCGATCCTCGACGTAATGCTGGCGCGCGACCCGGATCTTTTCCTCTATATCGGCGACAACGTCTATGGCGATGTCTGGTCCCTGTCGCCGGACATGGAAACGCTCCGCCAGGCCTATGCAGACCTGTCGGCGCAGGAGGACTTCCGGCGTGTGGCGACGAGCGTGCCGATCGTGGCCACCTGGGATGATCACGACTACGGCATGAACGATGCCGGCGGCAGCTATTACGGCAAGTACGGCAGCGAGGCGATCTTCGAGACCTACTGGGGCCTGGAAGAACACCCGGTGGCGCGCCGGGACGGCGTCTATTACGCGCAGCGCTTCGGGCCGCCGGGCCAGCGCGTTCAGATCATCATGCTGGACACGCGATTCTTTCGATCGGAACTGACCCGATCGCCCAATCGAGGCGCGCCGGGCATGGAACGCTATGTGCCCTCGGAGGCGGCGGATCAGGACATGCTGGGAGCGGCCCAATGGGCCTGGCTGGAGGGCGTGCTCGAGGAACCGGCCGAGCTCCGCCTGCTCGTATCCAGCGTTCAGGTCCTGGCTGATGGACACGGCTGGGAGGCCTGGAGGCAGCTTCCTCGCGCTCAGGCCAGGCTCTACGAGCTTTTCGATAGAAAGGGCGTGAACGGCTTGATCCTGGTGTCCGGCGATCGACATCTTTCCGCGCTTTACCGACAGGATGGCCTGGCGCCTTACCCGCTCTACGAGATCACCGCATCCTCTTTGAATCGATCCGTTCGTGATGAAAGTGATGAGATGAGCGGCAATCAGCTCGGTCCGGCCTACGCGAAGGAAAACTTCGGGGAAATCGAGATCGATTGGGATCGACGTCAGGTGACACTCAGCGTGCTTGATCTGGACGGCGAGACGGTCCGCGAGCAGCGAATCCCCTTCGCCGAGGTCGGCTTGGAGTGAGGCGCCAGGCGGCAGGAAGATCCCTAACTGCTCATGCGCCAGATATCGCTCTGATCGACGAAGCGACTCCGATGCATGACGAGCCATTCGCTGTGCTCATCGAGCGCTGCTCGTCCCAAGGCTCGCAGGATCTGGCGCTGCTCTCTCTCGCCCATGGATCCATCGATACGAAGCCTGGCGTTGGCAAACAGGCTCGACATGAATCGATACTGCTTGATGAGCTCTTTCTCCGCGAGCGCATAGGCATAGCCTTGACGAATCCCGTAGATCAGCAGCAGCGCCCCCATTGTTGCCAATAGCGGGCCGATCCATTCCTCGGGTAGGCGATGACCGGCGAACACGAAGACCGTAATCATCAACACGCTAGTCAGCAGGCTGATCAGTCCCAGGCCTTCGGTGAGTCGGTTCTTCCTTTCACGGTCCACGGTGCGGGCATTGAAATAGCTCAATTGACCCCGCTCGTCATCTCCAACCCATTCCCGTAGCGTGAATTCAAGCCCGGACTCCTGGCGTGATCTGGCCGCGTTGATGCGCAGGCCGGCGACCCGCATCACGTTTCGAATCCAGCCGATTTCCGATTCCTGCGAGCGCAGGAAGTTGTCGTGAGGAAACTGGAAGTTGTTTTCGTCACGCACGCCAGCGGCCGCCCAGTAGAACTGCACTCGAAGCCCCTCGGCCAGGGCGCGATAGTCAAGATACTTTCTGTGCCAGCTTCGATGTTTCGCGATCATATGAATGACCGCCGATACCAGGAACAGGCAAAGAAACGCAATCATGAATGTCCGCTCCGTATCGACATCGGCGTAGAAAATGAAACTCAGGCCCATCAAGAAGGCGAGGACATGCGTGATCCTGAGCGTCCGGATGACCTTGCGTTGGTAGTGGATGGCCATGACGTCGGCGGCGCAGAAAATGCGCTCGATATCGTCCATGTGATCCGGCAGTGTGGCTGAATCGTCAGGCCTTGCCAGAGGGTAGGCGGTTCGACGGATGAGATCCTGATGACGAACCGAGTCGCGGCCGAACTCGGCGCTACGAGCGAAGATTGTCTTGTGTTGAAGGGGCATGGCCTTGCTGCGCGGCTCATCGATGTCCTTGCTGAACCACCAGGTTTCCAGGGGATGTAGCCCTTCGGCAGGTTGACCATGGTCGCGATCGCGTGAGCAAACGATGTGATAGACAAGGTCGCTTTCATCATCAATCAGCATCTGTTGGGTGGCGAACACCGAGTCCGTGTAGCCAGGCATGTAATTGTCATGATGGAAGCGGACGACATCCGCCGTTCCGCCCAGCTGCCCGCTGTTCTTTCCGTCCCATAGGGCAAGAAGGACATGACAGTGGGCGGCGAGGAAGACGCCCTGTTGGGCGTACTGAGCGTCGCGGGCCGGCCCCGGATCAGCGATTTCCCCCTCGCTGGCGCCATGCGCCGGCAGGAGCTCGATGACGTCGGATGCCAGACTCAGACAGTGGTCGAACTGCCTGATGCAGGAATCGCCCTTGAAGTCGGACCGATAGGTGCTGATGTCCATCGGTAGCACGGCAATGATTTCAAGTCCCATCTCGATCGCGACTTCTGCGACAAGCTGGTCCGATCCCTCGGCCAGGCCCGTGAGGAGCTGGAGCTGTCGATCAGGGACTTCGTCCATCATCTGTTCGAAGAAGGACCTCACCGATGCACTGATCGCTGGCTTTTCTGAATCGACGAGATCGCGGTGCCCCGTCACGGCAATGACCAGCGGTATTCTCATGTCTGCTGTCCTTGCCTCGACAAGCGAACCCAACTTCTGAAAGGCTGGCAAGTGATTGTGGTACGGGCCTCGTTGCGGCGGCTCTGGCGCTTTCGATCAGTGCAACAGTGGGCGGTGGAGTGCATTGACCTGCTATTCGCCATCGAGTTCGGCGAGCCTTTCTTCCAGCCGGGCAAAGACCGGATGGTCCGGCTCGAAGAGCTGTTCGTAGATGTCGCGGGCGGCGAGGTAGAGTTCCCTTGCCTGTTCCGAGTTGCCGTTGCGAGCCAGTGCCACACCCTGGGCCAGGGTGACGGCTGCACGCAGCGGATGAACCGGGGGCAGGACACGAATCCCGGTCTCGTAGGCTTCGAGGAATAGGTCATCGGCCACATCGGATTGTCCCGCGTTAAAGGTTGCACGAGCCAGGTTGAGCGTTGATACGAGAACCTCGGGATGATCCGCGCCCATGGCCCGTCGCGACATCATCAGCTCCTCGCGATGGGCGTCGACGGCCTTCTCGAAATCACCCATCCTGGAATAGATCAGGCCCAGGTTGTTCAGCGTGACCAGGGATTCATAGGCTTCCGGCCCGAGGACGCGCCGTTGAATGTCCAGGAGCTCGAGGTTGAGCGCTTCGGCACCAGAATATTCTTGAAGCAGATAGAGTGCCCAGGCAAGACTGACCCGCACATCGATCACTAGTCTGCTCTCGAGTCCGTATTCGGCAGTCAGCCTGTCCGCGGCGGGTTCCAGCAATTCGCGGGCATCTTGATTTCGGCCGATGTCCATGTAGCCTATCGCCAACGCCGCCATGATCCGTGCCGTCTGTGGGTGATCTCGACCGAGGGACTGGCGACTGACCGCCAGAGCCTGTTCGAGGGAGGTGATCCCTTCGTCGAGCTGCCCCTGAAAAAGCCGAGACATAGCCAGCGCCCGACTCGCCTCGAGGGTTTGCTCTGCCCGTACTCCGTAGACCTGGCGGTAGAGCTCGAGCGCATTGGAGTTGGCGTCGATGGACTGATCGTAGAGGCCGATGGCATGGTAGGCATCCCCGATCGACCGCTGCAGCCGTGCGTTGATCGACGGCTGCTCGGCAAACTGGGTCAGAACGGTCTGCCTCGCGTCATTCAGCAGATGCTCGTCGAGGAGGCGGCGAGCGGTATCCGTGCTGCTGATATCCGTTGGCAGCCGAACACCCGGGGCCTGTTCGCCCAGGTCATCCAGGATGGTCTGACCGATGGCTTCGGGATCAAGTTCGACCAGCATTTCTGAAAGAAAGTTGGCGACTTGCTCTGCATCAGCCAGCGCGTCCGTGGCCAGCAGCCGATTGCGCTCGGCTTCACGTCCGGCGAGCACCGCATTGACGGCCAGCGCCGTCATGACGCCAGCAACCACGAGTGAACCTGCGGCAGCGACGCCGAAGACCTGATTTCGTCGGCGGGCCTGGCGGTCCTTCAGCTCGGCGAAGCGGATGCCCAGGAGTCCGGCGATGATCTTCAGTTTCGCATTCTGCTTGCCGTCGCCGCCTGGCCGAACATCAGCACCGAGTGGCTCATCGGCGCGCAGCGCGTCAGGAATACACACGCCATCGGCGCCGTCAACGAGCAGGCAGAGCACCTGCCTTGATCTGCCCAGCGCCTGAAAGGTCTTGATTTCTTCGTTGACCCAGCGCGATTCTGCCGCAGAAGGGGAGCAGATCACGATCAGATGCTCGGAAGCCGCAAGTGCAGCCTCGATCTCTGAACTCAGGCTCGAGGCGCTCGACAGCTCATCTCGATCTCGAAAGATCGGTGAGAGTCGATGGCTATCCAGGTCGTACTGGATGACCAGCCTCCGGGGTACGCGAAAGCGTTCCAGGCTCCGATGTAGCCAGCTCGCCCACTTTTCGTCCGCGTGGCTGTAGCTGATAAAAGCGCGATAGCGATATGACATCAGTGTGGGACCGCATCCTCGACAAAGTCCCCGAAGGTTACCAGCACTTGGGCGAGGGGGTTCAGGGCCGCTCGCAGCACCCGGATCGGGCGCTCAGTCGACGACATCGCCGCGGCGTTCCGAGAGGCCTTCGCGGCGAAGAAACTCCGCCGCCACCGATGCCGCCGAACGCTGCTCCTGGTCGACCTGGCGATTCATTTCCTGGATCGCGGCCATGTCGATCCGCCCCGCCAGTCGCTCGAGGATTTCGACGGCCTCCGGATGCTCGGTTCGCAGGGCAGCGCGGATGACCGGCGCGGCGTCGTAGGGCGGGAAAAAGCGGCGATCATCCCGAAGCATCACCAGATCGAAGGTCGGGATGCGTCCGTCGGTGGAGTTGCCCGCAGCCACGTCGATGCGGTCGTCGCGAAGCGCTCGATAGAGGAGGCCGATATCCATTTCGACCGTATCGGCGAAGTCCAGGGCATAGGCTGCTCTGAGCCCTTGAAAGCCGTCGGCGCGCTCGTAGAATTCCGAGGCAAACCCCATCGTCAGCTCTGGCGCGAGCGTTGCCAGATCGCTCACGTCTTCCAGCCGGTAGCGATCGGCGAGCTCCCGGGTGACGAGAATGGCGTAGGTGTTCTCATAGCCGAAGGGCGGCAGCCAGTCGAGCCCGAAACGATCGAGATAGCCCTGCTGCACCCGCTCGAAGGTCGTTTGAGCGTCGAGGGTCGCCTCCTGCCCGAGGATGGCGCGCCAGGCGGTGCCGGTGTACTCGGGATACAGATCGACCTCATCGTTGACCAGCGCGTTGTGGACGACATGGACGCTGCCCAGGCTGAGCCGGCGCTCGACATCGAGGTCCGTGTGCCGCTCGAGCATCTGCGCCATAAGCTCGGCCAGGATGTACTGCTCGGTAAAATTCTTGCTTGCCACCCGAATCGTTTGCTGCGGACCTGTCGTCATGTGCCAGGTCAGAAGAGCGATCGCCAGAACCGCAAGCACTGCACCGGCAAGGGCGGCGCGACGCCCGGAAGCGCGCGAAGGACTCACTCCTGCGGACGAAGGACGATGGTTCTTCAGCCGTTCTTCGAGCCCGTGCAGTAGCCGATCCAGTACCAGGGCCAGCACGGCCGCCGGGATCGCGCCGAGCAGCACCAGAGCATTATTGTTGACGGCAAGACCGCGGACGATGAAATCACCCAGGCCGCCAGCGCCGATGAAGGCGGCCAGGGTGGCGACGCCGACGCTGATGACCGCGGCCGTGCGAATCCCGGCCATGATCGTGGGAAGGGCCAGCGGCAGCTCCACCTGAATCAGCCGCTGCCGGTCGGTGAAACCGAGGGCATCGCAGGCCTCGAGCAGCTCCGGAGGAAGGCCCGCGATGCCGGTCAGCGTGTTGCGGACAATCGGAAGCAGGGCGTAGAGGGTCAGCGCGATCAGCGCGGGCAGGGTGCCGATGCCGAACAGCGGCAGGAGGATCGCCAGCAGCGCCAGGCTGGGAATCGTCTGCAGGGCGTTGATCAGGGCCATGACGGGGCCCTGAGCGACAGGGCGCCGACTCAGCAAAACGCCGATCGACAGTCCGATGATGACAGCGATTACCGTCGAGCTGCCCGTCAGCAGCAGATGCTGGGCCAGCTTCTCGAGCAGCTCCGGCGTGCGTTCGACGAGGAAGTCCAGCGTATCGCTCATGGCGCGCGAAGATCGTCGAGGGCCTGCAGCGGCTTGGCGAAAAGCGCTTCGACAAAGGCAGTCGCCGGGGCCTGGAGGAGATCTTGCGGCGAACCGACCTGTTCGATCCGACCGCGGTGGAGGACCACCACTCGGTCGGCCAGGCGGACTGCCTCGAACAGATCATGGGTGACGAAGACCAGTGTCTTGCCAAGTGTCTGCTGAAGTTTCAGGAGCATGCCCTGGAGCTCGTCCCGGGTGATGGCATCGAGGGCGCCGAAGGGTTCGTCCATCAACATCAGGTCGGCCCCGGTGGCGAGTGCCCGGGCAACGCCCACGCGCTGCTGCTGTCCGCCGGACAGTTCGTTGGGGAAGCGGCCGGCGTAGCGGTCGGGGTCGAGCTGGACGCGCTCGAGCCACCCGAGGGCCTCGATGCGTGCCGAGTGATCGTCGTCGCCACGCAGTCGGGGGACGGTCAGCACATTGTCGATGACGCTCAGGTGCGGCAGCAGTCCGATTCCCTGAAAGACGTAGCCGATGCTGCGTCTCAGGGTGACCGGGTCGTAATCCTGCACGCGACGCCCGAGCACCCGCACTTCTCCTTCGTCCGGCTCGAGCAGGCGATTGATCAGTTTCAGGAGCGTGCTCTTTCCCGATCCGGAGGAGCCGAGCAGCACCACGACTTCACCGGCGGCGATGTCCAGTGACAGCGGGGCCAGGGCGTCGTAGCGATGGCGGTAGCTTTTGGCGACTTGCTCAAGCCTGATCAAGGTGGTTCTCCGTCGCAGGTCGTGAGTGCCTGATCTCTGAATCGAGCGAAGATCGCTGCGGGCCTTGGCACCGGGGAGCGGGAGGCGTCGACTTCGCGATCCGGCGGATCGGTCAACGTATCGAACGCACGCGCTCCTCGAGATCGAACACGTGCCTGTCCTCTGCACCGATCTTGCGCAGGGCCTCGGCCAAGCGTAGCAGATAGTCTCGATTCGCCCCGCTGGGCCCCTGGGATTCGTCGATGTGCCGGGCCATCGCATCCGGCGAGTCGGGGCCCAGGAAGGCGTGATTGGACTCTGCGGCGACATAGAACGTGCCGGTCACCAGGCGATCGGAGTCGATGAGCCGCAGCTGCAGGCGGTGACGGTCGTAGCCGTTCTTTTCGCGATGGTCGAGATGATCGTAAACCGAGTGCTCGACGCGCCAGGCCATCCCGCGGCAGACGGCGCCGGGCCGCGGAACCAGCGTCAGCACACGGCCCGGTGACTCGGGAGTGCCCCGATGATCGTGCGAGCCCTGCCAGAAGCGCCGCTCCCAGCCTTCGATCTCCGCGACGGCGCCTTCAAGTACGGGGAAATCGACCTTGTAGATCAGCGATCCATAGCCGAAGACCCAATCCGACGCGGCCTCGTCGTCGGCCCGTTGTGGTGATGCATCGGTCTCCTTCATGCTTGTCGAGTCATCGTTTCGTCTGGATGTCGTCGTCGCGCCGCCCTCGCGCACGCTGCATGTCCTCCCAGGCGGCCCTGGCCTTCGCGAGGCTCGGGGCGAGGGCCGGGTCGTCGGCGAGGGGGCGCAGGAAAGGGGAGTGGCGGGTGAGATAGGGCCAGTTGACGAAGCCCAGGTCAACGGCCTGTTCCAGCCAGTAGGCGGCCGTCTTGGCATCCCCGGCCAGCGCCCGGGCCTCGGCCAGGTAGCGGCAATACATTTCGCTGCCTCGCGCGGCGTTTTGAACCGGGTCGGGAAGCACCAGCGCATCGAGCTTGCCGCCTTCGGCGTCGACCAGGTGTCGAGCGATGTGTGCCGGCGTTGAATCTGCCGCCGGGCCATCGAAGCCGCGCAGGAGCGCCGAGGCCTCATCACGCTGCCCGGTCGCAAGGTGCACCCAGACGCTGAAGAGGCGGGCGACGGGGTTGGCGGGATCGGCCTCCAGCATGTCCATGTAGGGCGCCACGGCGTCGTCGAAGCGTCCCTCCATGCCCGCAAGATAGCCGGGAAAACAGCGGGTCAATGGGGTCAGCGGGTCGACGGCGATCGCGTGGTCGATGACGGGGCGCGCCTGATCGATCAGGCCGACCCGCAGCAGGCAGTGGGCCAGCAGGACGAGGGCATCAGGATGATCGTGGTCGGACTGGAGGGCGCCCTCGAGTTCGTCGATGGCCCGTCCGAGATTGCCGCTGACATGGGCCAGCCAGGCGCTCAGAATTCGTGTTTCGGGATGGTCGGGGTCGGCCGCTCTCGCCCGCGCCTCCCAGGTCTGTGCTTCGATCAGGACGCTCGCGCGATCGGCGGTTCCGGCCTCGACGTGATGGAGCAGCACGCGGCCCATGGCAGCACAGATCGTTGCGTTTTCTCCGGTCAACTCGAGTGCTTCCCGAAGGAGTGTTCGCGCTCTCTCCAGGGCATCCGGGCGCCACTGGAATGCGACTTCGCGAGCCAGAATCACCCGGCGCCAGGCGGACAGGTCATCGATATGGGTCCGACCGATGCCCGCTTTCTCCCGGGGCTCGAGTTCGAGTTTCAGCGCATCGACGACGTCGCGAGCGATCTGCTCCTGAATATCGAAGATCCTGTCCATGCCGCCGGCGAATTTCTGTGACCAGACATGGTCGTCATGGTGCGGGTCGATGAGGCGTACATTGATGCGCAGCCGTTGGCCATCGCCGACGACGCTGCCTTCGAGCAGGTGGCCCACGCCAAGCAGCGAGGCGATTGTCTTCGAATCCTGCTCGCTGTCCTTCAAGGCCAGAGAAGAGGTGCGTGAGGTGACGCGAAGCTTCGAGAGCCGGGAGAATTCGCCGATGATCTCCTCGGTCAGCCCATCGGCGACCCAGGCCTGCGAACGATCCGGCCCCGCGAAGCTGAAGGGCAGAACTGCCAGCGCGGCAACCGGCTGCGGTCTCCTCGATGCCCCTTCGGCAACGCTCGCATGCGCGGTGGGTGCGGGCGGGAACGAGGCCGCTGCGGCCGGCGTCAGTGCCTTCGCCGCCCGCCAGTCATCCAGCTCCTGGCGAAAAGCGTAGACACTGGCCTGGGCCTGATGCATCAGTCGATGCACCGGGAGGCCTTCCTGTTGCTCCCATCGCCGAACCGTGCGCACCGAGCGCCCCAGATAACGCGCAATGGCTTTCCAGGAATCAAGACGGTCCTTCGAAGTCGTCTCGTTCATCGCGCCAGTGTAAGTGGAAACGGCGACAGGGTGGGACAAAGGGGGTCATTGGCGGCCAGGGCGGGCTGTGGCCGACCCTGTCCCTTGGCGATGGTGTCCGGTCGAAAGGAAGATCAGGGCTCGGATCGCTCGCTTGCCCAGGAGCGATATCGCGAAGTCAATTCGAATCAACAGGAGTTCCCTAATGATGTTTTCGAAAACCCTGCCTATCCTGCCCGCTTTCGCCTTGTTGTCCGCGTCCTGCTGTTTTGCCGAAATCGATAACAGCACCAGTCGATGGAACTGGCATCCCGTTTCCGGGACGGGGATTCACTACTTCGACGATCAGCCTGGGCGCAACGTGATCGTGCATCAGGTGATCCCAACCGAGACCGGGATCCGTCAACGCTCGACCGAAACCATCGATCTTTTTGGTGATCTCGAGGGCCGGGTGCTCTATCAGCCCGAGACCGTGATCAATAACGAGACCGGCATGCTGGTCAATCATGGAAATCAGGTGTTCTCCGGTACCGTGCTTGGCGTCGGCCCCGTCCTGCTGCACGATGATCTGTTTCGCTTCGAGGTCAACCTCCAGACTGGCGATACGGTGGGAAGAGCCTATCTGATCGATCGCATCGACGGCCCCCGGGTCGCCTGCATCATCGACATCGTCGGCACCGGCTTCGATGAGAACGGTAACGGTCTGGCCGACTACGTTGGCCGGTGCCGAGTCGGCCGGATGCCCGGACCGCCTGCGCCCGATCCTGGACGGTTGGATCTGGACAAGGCGCAATGACCGATGCCGCTCTGGAGCGGCTGGTCGACAGATCGATGCAAGTGAGCGACACCGGGCCTGCACTTTGTTGCGGCCCGGTGTCGACGTCGGACCGAAGGGCCGGGCGGATTGCCCTGGATAGCAATCTCGCCTTGAATCGGTTATTTTCAACGCTGTCGGGCATCGACGACAACGAGGCGAGCTTCTTGGTGGAGGATGCATCCGGCAACGGATGACCCTGAATTGATCGGCAATTCAGAGCGTTTCAGGACCAGGGGGGCGACCCATGACAAGCGGCATCGACGACCGCGCCTCGACGGTGATTCAGGGCTTGCTGGCTTTCAGTGATGCTCAGTGGGACGAACTGGCGTCGCAGCTTTCTCCCGAACGGATTGGTCAACTCAGAAGCCTGCGCGATCAGCTCGCAACCCTGGGTGCCGAGGGCCGCTTGCCCGCGGCCGATGATCGATGTCGGAACGAGAGCGCACTGCTGCAGCTGCAGGCCATCTATGAAGTCCTGCCGGTGGGCATCACACTGACTGATGATCAGGGCGACATCATCGACTGCAACCCCGCCTCCGAGGCCTTGCTCGGTATCTCGCGTGAAGAGCATCTAAGCCGAAACTATGCCCGCGGCTGGACCATTCTTGACGAGCACGGGCAGCCGATGCCGGCGGAGGCCTACGCGTCGGTTCGAGCGCTGCGCTCGGGCCGAGCCGTTCGAAATCAGCGGATGCAGGTGGTGACACCGAATGGACGGATCTGGCTGTCGGTCAGTGCAGTGCCCATTCACCAGGCGGGGCTGGGAGTGGTCATCGCCTTTGTTGATATCAGCGATCTGGTGCTCGCGCGCAACGAGATCAAGGCGCTTTCCTTCTACGACCCGTTGACGGGCCTGGCCAATCGCGCCCTGTTCATGGACCGTCTGCGTCAGCAATTGTCGACGCCGCGACAAGCGCCGGAGGGCTTGGCGGTGCTCCAGATCGACCTGCGGGGATTTTCCGAGATCAACGAGGCCCATGGCCATGCCTTCGGCGATCAGGTGCTTATCGAGATCGCAGCACGGATCCGGGCGGCAGTGCCTGCGGGCCTGACGATCGCCAGGCTGCATGCCGACGGTTTTGCGGTTATCGTTCAGGAGCGCCCGGCCGCCCTTGCCAGCGCCATCCGGGAACGCATCGAAGCTCCGATCGATCTGGGCGATGTCGCTCTTCGGATGCAGGCCCGCGTTGGCATTGCCATCTATCCCGACGATGCGGCGGGGGCGGACGCGCTGCTTCGTAACGCGGAAATATCTCTCAATCGTGCGAAGCGATCTGATCTGCCGATCCAGTTCTACGATCAGATCATGGGCAAGCGCCTGGTTCGCAAGCTTGAGTTGGCCAATCGCCTCGAGTTAGCGCTGGAAAATGATCTTCTCGAGCTGGCCTTCCAGCCCCAGGTCGAGCTCGACTCTAAACGGCTGATCGGTGCCGAAGCCCTGCTGCGCTGGAACGACGAGGTCGAGGGTTGGATTTCGCCCGATGAATTTCTTCCCATTGCCGAGAAGCGCGGCATGATGACGGCGATCGGCCAGTGGGTACTGACTGCGGCCTGTCGCCAGCTGGCCGCATGGGACGCGGGCGGTACGCCGCTCTCTGGCCATCTGGCCGTCAACGTCTCGCCCACTCAGTTTGATGACCCGGCGTTTGTCGACAGCGTCAAGAGAACGCTAGCCGACAATCGCGTGTCCGCCGAACGCGTCGAGCTGGAGATAACCGAGAACGCCGTGGCCCGCGATGCCCGACGAGCGACGGAGGTGATGAAATCGCTGAATGCCCTCGGACTGGCTTTGGCCATCGATGATTTCGGGGTCGGCTACTCGTCGCTGGCCGCCCTGCGTTATTTCCCCGTCCACACGCTCAAGATCGACGGCTCTTTCGTTCAGCGCATGCAGGAGTCCGAGGGCGATCGGAGCATCGTTCAGACCATCATTGCGATGGCAAAGAGTCTGGAGCTGACCCCCTTGGCCGAAGGCGTGGAAACAGCTGCTCAGGCCGCCGCTCTCCACGCCATGGGCTGCGACAGGGGCCAGGGCTTCTATTTCGCCCGCCCCCTGAGCGCCGAGGAGTTTCGAGAGGCCTGGCTGACGCGAGAACCGCGCCGCGCTTCCTGATGATCAGGACGAGCTGCTGACCTCGATGCGGTCGCGACCGCTGCGTTTGGCTCGAAGCAGCGCCTGATCGGCTCGCTTGAACCAGCTCGAGAAATCATCGTCCGGTCGAGAGTCGGTCAGGCCGATACTGATCGACAGCCTGGTCTCGGGTAAGGGACGACTCCGACCTACCTCGTCGCGAAGGGCTTCGAGGCGAGCATGGGCCTGATCCAGCGTCGTGTCGGGAAAGACGATCACGAACTCATCGCCGCCATAGCGCGCTACGACATCGGTACTGCGAGTGCCCTTTCGCATCATCTCCGCCAGTGCCTTCAGGGCCTGGTCGCCGCTGGCGTGGCCGAGCCGGTCGTTGATGCCCTTGAAGTGGTCGAGGTCCACCACGGCCAGGCAGCTGGTCCCTCCTCGCTGTGCCCTCGCGAGTTCCTGGGCCGCCTGGAAGAGGAGAAGGTCGCGCGAGGTGGCGCCCGTCAGTCTGTCGAACATCAAACGCTCTCGCAGCTGTTCGTTATCCGATGCGAGCACTGGAATCGACAGGCCGAAATAGGCGGTCGTTGCGATGATCGCGATCGCGAACTGGTAGACGAAGACGAACTCGGCCAGGCCGAGCAGGCCGAGCAGAATGATGATCAGCAGGCTCATTATCGCCAGGCTGATGGCGGTGCGGAGCGGTGACTCGGAATGAGTCAGCCACATCTGAGGAATCAGCAGGAAGAAGATCAGGAACGTGCTCTCTACGGTCTGAAGTTCCGCTGCCGTGACCATCGCTGCGATGGTGACGATTGCAGCGGCCAGCAGCTTGATGCCGAGGCTGCCTGTCAGGCGATCCTGGCGGACGCTTTCCAGCGACTCGACCCAGAAGACCGGCCTATGGACCAGCTTGATCAGCAGGCCGGCAAAGAGCGGGCTGAGTACGAGGAGAGCAACAAAATCGCCGATCCAGAACGCCAGCCAGGTCGAGGCCACCGCATCGGCGGCCAGCAGGCCGAAGACCACCAGGCTGGTCAGTACGCCGAGCGTCGTCATTATCGAGGTGGTAAGCGCGATGGCGAGGAACGCGATCAGAACCCGCGGCAGGCTGTGATGCTGGCGGTCAGCGACTCGCGTCAGGACGTAGGCACCCAGGCCATAGGCGCCGATATGGACCAGGGCGTTGGCCATCCCGCCCCCGAGGACGCTCGGCCACGGCGCATCGATGCTGTACAGCCAGACTGACCAGAACATGGCGACGAGGTTGGCGATGAACAGCCACGGAATAGCCCGGGTACCGATGACGGCCAGGGCCGCGAAGGTGAGCGCCGCCGGTGGATACCAGACGCTGGCGTGAGCGGTGAACTCTGCCAGATGGCCCAGGCCCCAGACAGCCAGCCAGGCCAGGCAGAGTGCGGCGCCTTTGAGCACGTAGGCGAAGCCCGGGCTGGCGGTCATCGGCATGACGGACACGATGGCGCGTCAGTCGGTGCTTTCCACGCGCCGGGCAAACAGATCGTGCTGATCCGAGCCGGTGATCTCCACATCGATGAAGTCGCCCGTCGCCACGTCGCCCGGATTTTCGACGATCACCTGGCCGTCGATCTCCGGCGCATCGCCATAGCTGCGGGCAACGGCGACGGGGCCTTCTGCCCGGTCGATCACCACTGGCTCGGTGCCGCCGACGCGGCGGGACAGGCGCTGGGCGCTGATCTCTGCCTGCGTCTCCATGAAGCGCGTCCATCGCTCGTGCTTGACCTCGTCGGGCACGGGGTCGGCCAGCTCATTGGCGCGTGCGCCTTCGACGGGGGAGTATTCAAACGCCCCGACGCGATCGAGCTGTGCTTCCCGCAGCCAGTCCAGCAGTTCCTCGAATTCGTCGTCCGTTTCCCCGGGGAAACCCACGATAAACGTGGAGCGAATGATCAGCTGGGGGCAAGCTTTGCGCCAGCGCTGAATGCGCTCGAGCGTGTTTTCGGAGGCGGCGGGCCGGCGCATCGCTTTGAGGACTCGCCGACTGCCGTGCTGAAAGGGAATATCGAGGTAGGGCAGGATGCAGCCCTCGCTCATCAGGCCGATGAGCGAGTCGACGTGCGGATAGGGATAGACGTAGTGCAGCCGGACCCAGGCGTCGAGCTCGCCCAGCGCGCGCGCCAGGTCGTGGATGCGCGTTTCATAGTTCCTATCGCGCCAGTAGTCGGTCTGATAGCGCAGATCCACGCCGTAGGCGCTGGTGTCCTGGGAAATCACCAGCAGCTCGCCGACGCCGCGTTCAACCAGCGCTTCGGCCTCCCGCATGACCATCCCGAGGGGGCGCGAGCGAAGCTTGCCGCGCATGTCCGGGATGATGCAGAAACTGCACTTGTGATTGCAACCCTCTGAAATCTTGAGGTATGCGTAGTGTTCCGGCGTGAGCTTGAGGCCGCCAGGTGGGACCAGATCAATCCTCGGGTCGTGCGGGCGAGGCAGATGGTGGTGGACCGATGACATCACCGCATCGGCCTGGTGCGGACCGCTGATCGCCAGCACCTTGGGGTGGATGCTCAGAATCTCCTCGGGTTTGGCGCCCATGCAGCCGGTGACCAGCACCTTGCCGTTGGCGCTGAGGGCCTCTCCGATCGTTTCCAGGGACTCGGCCTTTGCCGAATCGATGAAGCCGCAGGTGTTGACCACCACCAGGTCGGCGTCCTCGTAGCGAGGAACGAGCTGATAGCCCTCGGACCGCAAGCGCGAGACGATCTGCTCGGAGTCGACGAGTGCCTTCGGGCAGCCGAGGGAGACCAGGCCGACGGAGGGGTTCTGTTTATCCTGCATGCTCATGCCGCTAGTTTACCTTGGCCGGCGGCGATAACGCGCTTCTGCGAGGCGTTTCCTGCTCAGGAATCGATGCAGCTGTTGACGACGGCCGCGAGCTTGTCGAAGCCTTCGAGAAGCCTCGGGCCGGGCCGTCCCAGCCAGGCCTCGCTGATTGGCACGACGCGCTGGTTGCGAATCGCCGGCACGTTGGACCAGCCCGTTCGGCGGGTCACGACGTGGGGCCGATACTTGTGCTCTTCGACGCCGCACCAGCTCATGACGATGGCCTCGGGCGCCGCGGCGACGGCCCGAGCTGTGTCGATCTCCAGACTTTCGCGATCCTCGTCGGCAAAGGGATTGACGCCGCCGACGCGGGCGAGCATGTCGTTGACCCAGGATTTCTTCCCCGGCACGATGACCGGTTTTGGCCACCATTCGATGAGGATGGGAACGGGGGCATGGGCGGGCGGTGGCCTGTCCATTCGCTGATGGAAGGCATCGATCAGGGCAGCGGCCCGGTCCCTGGCCTCCAGTGCCTCGCCGATTCGGCGAAGGTCGTCGACCACGTCAGCCAGGCTGCTGGGCTGGGTGACCAGACAGGGGAGTCCAGCCTGCTGCAGGCGTGCCAGGCAACGCTCGTGGCCGGGCACGGTCAGGGAGGTGATCACCAGGTCGGGTTTCAGGTCGGCCACGCGTGTCACGTCGATGTCCAGATCGGCGCCGACACGCTCGACCCGGTCGACCACCTCGGGCGGGTAGTCCGAATGGTCGTCGACGCCAACCAGCCATTCGGCGCGACCCAGGGCGCAGACGATTTCCGTGTTGGAGCAGGTGTGGGCCACGATGCGCATCGGTCAGACCGCTTGCCGTGGACGCCAGCGCCGAGCGACCTCGATGCCCCGTGCCTCATGGACCTGAAGGCCGAAGACGATCGCCATGGCATACAGCACGAGACAGAACACGATGGCGGTCTGCAGACCGAAGGCTGACTGGAGCAGGCCCAGTCCGAGAATGCCGAAGATCGCTGCCAGTTTGGAGACCGCATTCCAGAAGCCGAAGAATTCGGCTGATTTTCCGTTCGGCGTCAGCAGCCCGACCAGGGCGCGACCCGCCGACTGGGAGGATCCGAGGCTCAGGCCCGAGAGCAGTCCGGCAAAGAGAAAGACGTGCTGGGGCTCCCAGCTCAACCCCAGCCAGCGCGCCGCGAGGGCCGAGATCGCCGGCGTCTGCCAGATGGCGAGCACGGCCGCGATCCACAGGGACAGGGTCATCAGATAGGTTCGTCGTGCCCCGATCCGTGATTGGAGAAAGCCAAAGCCCAGGGCTCCAGCGGCCGCCGTGACCTGAACCGTGACGAACATCGCGATCCGAACCGATTCATCCCAGCCAATGACCTGCGCACCATAGATGAAGGCAAAGCTGATCACGATATAGATGCCGGCCATCGAGAAGAAGATCGAGATCATCAGGCGAGCCAGGTCATGAAAATGGCCGAGCTGTTCGAGGCTGCGGCGAAGCTGGGTCCAGGCGAGCTGACCGTAGCTGACGCCCTCGGGTTTTTCCCGCCGTCGACCTCGCTCTTTCAGAAACAGGAACGTGGGCAGGGCGGCGAGAAGAAAGAAGCCGGCGGCGAAGGGTCCGACCCAGCGCACGCGATCATAGTTTTCAAGGCTGATCTCGCCCAGAAACATCAGCGCAAAGGCCGTCGAGACCAGGCCGCCGATGTAACCCAGGCCCCAGCCCAGACCCGATATCCAGCCCAGGTCATCCCTGGGGCCGAGCCCCGGCAGAAAGCTGGCGATGAAGGACTCGCCGATCGCGTAGGCGATGTTGGACAGGATGAGAAGGCTCATGGCCAGGACGATCCATCCCGGCTCGACCAGCCAGAGCAGGGCGGTGCAGATCACCGTGCCCAGGTAGCTTGCGAAAAGGAAGCGCAGTCGCCAGCGCCGATGGTCCATGATCGCACCGCAGATCGGTGAGGCGACCATGACCAGGAAGTAGCTCACCGCCAGGGCGATCGACCAGAGGAGATTGCCGAGGCGGTAGTCCGGGCCATCACCGACGATCACTCGGGTGAACAGGTCACCGAAGACGACGGTGATGATCAGCAGCGTGTAGGCCTGGTTGGCGAAGTCGAACATGGCCCAGCCAAAGATTTCTCGGGCGGGCGCGCGTTTCCGGCTGACCATAGGAATCGGCGTTGAGGGTGAGCGCTCATGGTAGCGCCAACGACGACAGCGTGGACACGACGGTCAATGAATCGACGTGATGAAGGCTACACTGTAGCCCCGCTCCCGAAAACGGAAACCCGCTATCCATGTCCGAAAGCAACGCTCAGCTCCCTTGCGCACTGATCACCGGCGGCGGCGCCGGCCTTGGCGAAGCGATGGCGCGCAAGTTCGCCGCCAAGGGCTACCGCGTCATGATCAGCGACCGCGACGCGGCCCGCGCCGAGGCCGTGGCCGAGTCAATTGGGCAAGCCGCGAGCTGGTTTGCCATGGACATCACCGACGAGGAGGGATGGGCCGGGCTGGTGGCCGAGGTCGAGGAGAAATTCGGCCACCTTGATGTGCTGGTCAACAACGCCGGCGTGGCGGTCGCTGGGACCCTCGAGGAGACCTCCCTCGATGACTGGCGTTGGGTCATGGACATTGACCTGATCGGCGTTGCTGCCGGCTGCAAGGCCTTCGCGCCGATGATGCGGCAGCGTGGCCGCGGCCACATCATCAACGTCGCATCGGCGGCGGGCTTTGCCGCGGCACCGGGAATCAATGCCTACGGGACGGCCAAGGCCGCGGTCATTGCCCTGTCGGAAATGCTGCGCGCGGAGCTGGTCGACGCCGGTGTGCAGGTTTCGGTGTTGTGCCCGGCCTTCGTCAAGACACGCCTGACGGAGACCATGCGAGCGCCGGACGGCAGCTACCAGAAGCGCGTCGAGCGCTGGATGCAGAATTCCGGCGTCAGCGCCGACGACGTGGCCGAGGCGGTATGCCGGGCCGTGGATAGACCGAAATTCATGCTGCTGACGCACAAGGAAACGCGCTGGGCCTGGCGCCTGAAGCGCTGGTTTCCCGAGTGGTACTTCCGCACCATGATGGCTCAGGTGCGTCGGGCGCTGGCGAAATCCCGTCATCGTTGATCGGAATCGACGTGCGACTTGAACCAGGTGCCCGATTGCCGAGATACTGCTCTCGTTGCGTTGAGCAGTTAGGGAGCCTCCGAATCATCATGCCTGGAGCGCAGTTCAGTCGGAAGACCCGCAGGTCGTGTGGTGCGGTGCGAGTGACAGCCGCCTATTCAGAGGTGCCTTGAGTCATGGGGACGCGATATTTTCTTGAAAGCTCCAGCGGCCAGAATCTGCTGCCTCGGCGCATGGAGCTTCAGTCCTTTCCGGCGACGCTGGGTCGCCACACCGAGTGCACCCTGCAGCTGAATGTCGATCGCGTGTCGCGTCTCCACGCCCGCTTTACCGAGGACGGCGAGGCGCTGAGCATCGAGGATCTCGGCAGCACCAACGGCACCTTCGTCAATCACATGCGCATCGATTCGCCGACGCGCGTCAAGGTCGGTGACGTCATCCATCTGGCCGACCACGAGTTTCGGCTCATGCGCGATCGTGCCTTCGGCGGCGGGAAAGGCCCCGTGTCCTCGGAAGACACGGTGATCGGCATGGATGCCTTACCCCAGGAGTTTCCCCTGCAGATGGCCGCACTGTTCGACCTGCTCGAGAACGGACGGGTCGAGTCCTTCGCCCAGCGGATCTTTCGTGCCGATGGACGCCTCTACGGCTTCGAGCTGCTCGGGCGCAGCGGCCACGACGAGCTGCAGGAGGGGCCTGATCAGCTGTTTTCCCTCGCTGCTGCCCTGAATTGCGAGGTTCAGCTGAGTCGCCTGTTCCGCCGCAAGTCCTTCGAGGCGGCGGCGGCATTGGGCCTGAAGCAGCCGCTGTTCTTCAACAACCACCCTGCCGAGTGCGATGACTTCAACAAGCTTCTGGCGGAACTGTCCACGCTCCGGGACCGTTTCCCCCAGCTCAACCTGGTGTTCGAAATGCACGAGAGCGCGGTCACCGATCGCGACACGATGGCATCGCTCCGACAGGAACTCAATCGCATGGGGATTCGCCTGGCCTATGACGATTTCGGCGCCGGCCAGGCACGGCTCCTCGAGCTGGTCGAAGTGCCCCCGGATATCCTGAAATTCGATATCTCCCTGATCCGGGACCTGGAGGACCGCGACTCACCCAAGTACCAGCTCCTGACCACCCTCAATGATCTGATCAGCACCATGGGCATCAAGACCCTGGCCGAAGGGGTGGAAAGCCCGCTGTCTGCGCAGCTGTGTCGAGACATCGGTATCGACTTCTTCCAGGGCTTCCATTTCGATCTCCCCAAGCCGCTCGATCGACTCGATGGGCCGCCCCGCTAAGTCCCGCAAGACCGGGCCTTCGTCGCCTGAGCAGTCCGCCGGCCCGCGCCTGCGCGTCATCGGAGTGGCCAGCCTGGTGATACTGGCCTTGATCAGCGTCCTGGCCTGGTCATGGTGGCGAGCAGGCCAGTTCGAAGAGCGCTTCGACGCTGACTATGTCGGATCGCAGCAATGCGTCGATTGTCATACGGTGGCGCACGAGGACTGGGCCGAGTCGCCGCACGCCAACATGGTTCGTGATCCCGCCATCGAGTCGGTCGTCGGCGATTTCGAGGCCGGTGAATTTCGCTTGCCAGCAGACAGCCCCGATCCACTGGCCGGCCAGGTCGTCGCCCGCATGTTCCAGCAGAACGACCGCTATTACATGGCGCTCAGACACCCCGATCGTCCGGAATTCGTTGGGTTCCCCATCAAGCATGTCATTGGCTATCAGTATCGCCAGGAGTACGTCTTTCAGGAACCGGACGGTGTTCTGCGCCGCCTGCCCCTGCAGTGGTCGACGACGCGCCAGGAGTTCTTTCCCTACTGGAACCTGCAGGAAGGCAGTGCCCAGACCCTGTCCGACCTGTGGAGTCAGATGCGGAGCATGAATTCGGCCTGGAATCTCTACTGCGCGCGCTGCCACGTGACCAATCTCGAAATCCTCGACCGCAACGAGGTCCACACGCAGGCCAACGTCAGCTGGCAGGAAAAAGGGATCGGTTGCGAAGCCTGTCACGGTCCCGGCAGCCTGCACGTGGCCTACATGGCATCCTCGCCGGTCAACCGCATGGCGATGTTCGTGCGCAATCATTTCGAGGGCCGCCCCGTCGCCTACGTGGCTTCCGCCGACAAGCTGCCGAAAAGCCAGGCCTTTTCCGTGTGCGCGCGCTGCCACGGCGCCGATATCTTCAGTGCCCATCAGGATGTCTATCGAATCTACGAACCCGGCTACAGCCGCAGCGGTCGCATCAACGACCTCTCCGACTATTTCCAGCGGGCGCCCCTCACGCCGGGCAGGACCACGCCCACGATCGAAGTCTGGGACAACGGACGGCCGAAGGGGGTGGGCATGGTCTTTCGTTCGATGATCGAATCGGCTTGCTATCAGCAGGGCGAGCCGCGCTGCTATGACTGCCACGCTCCCCATCAGAACAAGGCCGAGACCGTGCCCGGCATTCTGAGCGCCTCGGCGGCCTCGAACGCCTACTGCTCGAGCTGCCATCAGGCGGTCGCGGCAGCGCCGGCCGACCATACGCGACACGCCAGCGGCGAGCCCGGAAGCTTCTGCTACGACTGCCACATGCCCAAGCACATCACCAAGCTCAATTCGGGCGTCCGGGAGCGGGCCCGCACCCATGAGATGAGTTCATTGCCCAACCCCGAAGACAGCGTTCGATTCGGCCTGGACGGTGCGCCGAATGCCTGCAGTGACTGCCACAGCGATCAGTCGCCGGCGGCGCTGGCGGCGATCATGGATCAGTGGTGGCCGCTCGACGAGCCCAGGCTGCAAACGACGCGGACGAGGTTGCCGATCGAGTGAGGCGAGCCGATCGGCAGCGAGAGGTGGTGAACTACCACCACATAGACAGGGACAGGGCGCCGTAGTCCTGGGTGCCGGCCTGAGTCTTGAACTCCTTGCTGCGCCACACGTGCGTGTAGGTGGCTCGGAAACGCCCGTTGCTGTAGACAAAGCCCCCGAACACTTCGCCGACGAGGCGTTCGGCATCGACACCGTCACGGCCGCCGAAGGTGTTGCCTTCGATGAACAGATCGCGTCCTACGGCCCGACCTTCGGTGCCGAGGAAGAAATACCACGTTCGGGCGCCCGGACGATAGAACGCCGAGCCCGAGACGGCAGGGGTGATGCGCGGCGGGCCAAAATCGTCCCTGAGATTGTCGCCCCAGCGGATAAATCCGCCGGTGCTCACGTGGGTATAGGCATTGCCCAGGGTAACGCCGCCGAAATAGCTGGCGTCGAAGCGGCGGCCCATCGGGGTCGGAATCGGGTTGATCCGCCGAAGTCTGTCGTAACCCAGCAGCAAGGTAGGCTCGTTTTCGAGCTGCTCCTCCCAGCCGACGGGTGTTCGCGTGTCGATCAGATCGTGAATGAATTTCTGCAGCTGCTTGCCGCCGGCGGCCGGGCCGGCGATCCCCAGACCGACGCGGATGCGGTCGCCGCCCTTGGGTTGGAGCGTCCCTGTCTTGAATTCGACGTTGAGCCAGCCGGCATACAGTCGGTCGTCTGGCGGGAATTCGGGGTTTTCGATATCGGCCGGCGTGAAGATGTTATGGCTGATCGACAGGCTGTAGGGCAGGGTCTCGGCCTCGTCGAATCCCGGAAAGCGCCGGGCCAGGGAGTCGAGCCATTCGGGTGGCGTTCTCGTTTGCCCGACGCGCGTCAGCCGCAAGCCACTGGTGTAGTAGCGATCGGCACCGGCAAAGAGGTCGTTTTCGTACTCCGCGACCCATAGGCCTGTCGGCTCTTCCGTCTGGTTGGCGTGGGACTGGGCCGCCATCGCGGCCATCACCATCAGCAGGCCGATTCTCAGCGCTGTCATCTCAATTTTCTCCTCAGATTTCGTGCCGCACATGACCGTGGACGGTCCCGATAAGGCCGGTGGCCTGTGCTACATTTCCGCTGTCAGCGCGACGCGCTAGCGGGGGGTCGTCCCATCACGGCGGTCGATGACAGCGACCGCCGTTCGCTAATGAACGGGCAGCAGACCATGTCTCGGAAAGTGCCGGAATTTCAGCAGGAGAGCATAGCCTAAATGCAGGTGGCAAGGGGGCAGTGCAGGGTTGTCGCGCGAGTCGCTCGGTCGGAACTCCGGAGCGGCGCGCATGACTGACCGTGTCCTGAGCGATCGGTCTGCGGGGGCGGCCTGGCGGGATGAGTTGATTCTGCCGCCGGAATCGATCGAGCTTGGTCACTTCATTGTCCGTCTCGATATCCCCTGGCTGCAAACCCCGTTTCCCCTCTATGGCGTTCGCGTCGTCGATGAACGAACCCGACAATGGTTCGTCGAGCACTGTCAGTGGGTCGTGGTTGATCCGAGCCGGAGTGGATCGGACGCTGCGACGATTGCCGGCGATGATCAGTCCCCCGAGGTGGAATCGATCGATCCATCGCATCCCCGCAACAGCCTTCGCGGATCGCGCCTTGACCTCGATTCGGTGAGTGCCTCGCTGAAAGCCTACAGCATGCTTGATCGACAGGCCCGCCAGATGATTCGAGCCAGCGTCGACCGCGGTGCGGCGGAGGTCAAGCTGGCGGAGAAGACCGTGAGCGAGCTGTCGAACTACCTGCAGCGGAACCTGGCCGCAATGGTCTGGCTGACGCGACTGAAGGACGCCGACGACTACGGCGCCAAGCATTCGATCAACTGCGCGATCCTTGCCCTGGGCCTGGCGCACGCCCTCGAATGGTCGCGACGCAGAACGGAGCGCGCTGGCCTGGCCGCGCTTCTGCACGACGTTGGCAATGTCGCGGTCGATGGCGAACTCCTCGGGCGCAAGGGCCCTCTCAGTCCTGCCGAGTTTCGTCAGGTCCAGCAACACACCCTCGAGGGTTTTCGACGCCTGAGTGAGGATCCCTCGATTCATCGGGATGTCGCCATGGCCGCCAGGGACCACCACGAGCGCCTCGATGGATCAGGCTACCCGAAGGGCCTGCGTGGCGAAGAGATCTCCCCGATCGCCCGGCTGATCGCCGTTGTCGATGTCTTCGATGCGCTGACCTCCGAGCGGCCGTACCGTCCGGCCCGGTCCCACCACGACGCACTGGGCGTGTTGTGGCGGGGGCGCGGCCGGGAATTCGATGAAAAGATGATCGAGGCCTTCGTCCAGTTCATGGGCTGGGTCGCGCCCGGCAGCCTCGTGCGCTTGTCGGACCAGTCGCTGGCCATCGTTGAGGAGGTCAACATCGGCCAGGGAATGAAGCCCGTGGTCCGTCGTCTGAAGACGGGTCCGGCGGGCTACCAGGTGGCGGGGCGCGTGGATCTCTCCGCGCAGGGCGAGGGTGCACCCGGCGACCAGCTGCGCATCGACGAAATCCTGCCCGACGGCGCCGAGGGCCTCAAGGTCAAGGCCCTGCTCGTGGCCATGCTCGATGGGGATGGCTGAGTCCGCACGCCGCGAAAGCAGGCCTGATCGAGTGCTGATCCGTATCTGCAGTACCTGCCCGAATACAGTAGAATCGGGTTCAAACAGGAGGGATGAACGTTGAGTCAACTCGGCCGTTTCCGTCGACTGCTTGGAATGGGGCGTTCCGATGAGCGCCGCCAGCGAGATCGTGTGGATGCGCGGAAGGGGCTGAAGGTTCTGATCATCGACGATTCCCGCACCGTTGTCGCTGCCTTGAGCCACATGCTGCGCCAGAGCGGCTATCTGCCGATCGGGGCCGGCGATGGGGAGCAGGGTCTGGCCATGGCTGTCAGCGAACGCCCCGATCTGATTTTCCTCGATATCGTGCTGCCGGGTCTGAACGGCTTTGCCGCGCTCCGTCGTCTGCGCAAGAATCCGAAAACCGCAACGATCCCCGTCATCATGATCAGTGGCAATCCGCAGGCCGCCGAACAGTTCTACCTCGAGCGGATCGGCGCAGATGACTTCATGAAAAAGCCCTTCGGTCGCGGCGAGGTGTTCTCGCGGATCGAGAAGTTGGTCAAAAACGGGAATCTTCCTGCGCGCAAGGCCAGTGTCCCGATGGAGCCTGCGTCCACGGACAAGCTGGACGAGGCCAATGAAGTCAGGATCAGCGATGACATGCCCGACGATGACCAGATCGATGGTGGCGGCGACAATGGCGCGCCTGTTCAGTCCTCCGGGGCGGAGCGCGGCAGCCTGATTGAAGGCACGCCGGCGACGTCGCCCAAGGACGCCAAGGACGCCAAGGACGCCAAGGACGCGCGCGACCGCGGCAAGGTCGCGACCGCTCAGCCCTCGGAAGCAGAGAGCAGCAGCCTGGCTGAAGGCACCCGGGCCAGTTCGCCCGACGGTGCCGGGGACACCGAGGACGCGAGAGAGACCGATCGCGATAAATCAGCGCCCTCTTGAGCGTCTTGCCTGACGCGCCCGAGCCGACT
>CAZDFS010000015.1:0-12761 GCA_964504865.1 uncultured Wenzhouxiangella sp. | reverse complement strand
GCTTGGAAGACGGGTCCGTCGGTGCAGCAGAGCTTAAAGGCCGAACCGCTGTCGTTGTCGGCCCGGGTCTTGCAGATGCACGATTGGCACGTGCCCATCCCACAGCCCATCGACCGTTCCATGGAGATCTGGCACTCGATGCCTCGACGCGTGCAGCTCTGGCCCACCGCCCGCATCATCGGCTCGGGACCGCAGCAGTACACGACCAATTGATCCGGACCGAAGGGCAGCTCATCCAGCCAGGCGTTCAGAGGATCGGTGACAAATCCACGGACCCCCAGCGAACCGTCATCCGTGGCGATGACCTGGCCGGTCGCCGCATGGGGCCGGTGGTGGCCGCGCTCAGCGCCTCGGCCAGCTCTTCGTCGGCCTGGACCCTGCTCGGCATGAGCGGAGCGGCGTATGCCTGGGGTCTTCAGGCCATCTGGCTGGTTCCGGCCGTGGTCTCGGGCTTCGTGATCAACTGGGTCTTCATCGCGCCAAGGCTTCAGCCGGCGAGCCACAAGTCACAGGCCCTGACCCTGGTCGAATTCCTGGCTCAGGGCTGCGGCGAGCGCCTAGAGCGACGGCTTCGTGCGCTCGGTGCCCTGCTGATCCTCTTCTGCTTCACCTTCTATATCGCGTCCCAGTTCCAGGCCGCGGGGACGGCGATCAGTACGGCGCTTCCGATCAGTTCGGCCTGGGCGATGATCATCGGCGCGGCGATTGTCATTGCCTACGTCTTCCTCGGCGGGTTCTGGGCGGCCAGCGTGACCGACGCCCTGCAGGGCTTGATGATGCTCGCCGTCGCCTTGATCCTGCCCGTCGTGGCGCTGTCCGCCGTCGGGGGCCCATCGGGGCTCGTGGCCGGGCTCACAGCGCTTGAGCAACCCGCGCTCCTGCGCTGGGTCGATCAGCCGGGGCTGTTCACCGCGGCCCTGTTCGTGGCCGGCCTGTTCGGCATCGGCTTGGGGTACCCGGGCCAGCCCCACGTGGTCAATCGCTTCATGGCCCTGCGCTCGGCCGCCGATATTCGCTTCGCGCGCACCGTGGCCCTGAGCTGGGCTGCGATGATCTACACGGGCATGGTGGTGCTGGGCTGGTCAGGGCGGGTGCTCCTTCCCGAGCTGGGCGATGGAGAGTCGATCCTCCTGGCGCTCTCGGTGCAACTACTGCCTGCGGTTGTCGGCGGCATCATTACCGGCGGCGTCCTTGCCGCCATCATGTCGACATCCGATAGTCAGCTGCTGGTCGCCGGCGGCTCGGTGAGTCATGACCTGAGGCGGGGGCGCTATTCACTGACCCTGGACCGGGTCGTCATCGTCCTGCTGGGTGCGGCGGCGCTCCTTCTGGCCCTGCTGTTTCCCGCAACGATCTTCGAGCGCGTGCTCTTTGCCTGGCAGGTCTTGGGCAATGCCTTCGGCCCGCTGCTGATCGTCCTTCTGTTCCTGGGTCCTGTCCAGGGGGCCTATCGACTGGCTGCGATGCTGACCGGGGCCGCCTTGACCATGATCTTCAGTCTCATGCCCAGCGCGCCCGGGGACTCGGTCGAGCGGCTGGTGCCCTTCGTGCTGGCCCTGGGGCTGGCTGCCCTGGGCGCTCGTCGGGCGAGTCAGTCAGAGCGTCCCTAGACGAAGGACCCGATCGACGGGCAGCAAGGCCTCCTCGCGGTGGGTGACGATGACCGTCGTGCGTCCCTGGAGCCAGCGATCCAGCGCGTGGTTCAGCTTATCCACGCGGCGGTCGTCGAGGCTGGCTGCGGGCTCATCGAGCAGGACGAAGGCCGGGTCGGTGAGAAACAGGCGGGCCAGTGCCAGCCGTCGCCGTTCGCCGCCCGACAGGTTTCCCGCCGCTTCATCCAGCCAGGTGTTCAGGCCCTGGGGCAGTCCTTGCAGCCAGTCGCCGAGGCCGGCGCTCTCGATCGCCGCCGTCAACTCCTCGTCGCTCGCCTGGGCCCTGGCAAGGCAGAGATTGCCCGCCACCGTGTCCCGAAAAAGGATAGGGTTCTGCGGTAGATAGGCGATCCTGCGCTGCAGCGTCGGCTCGCTGAAGCGACGGCTATCCACGCCGCCGAGTTGCAGCTCACCGCCCTGGGGCTGAACCTGTCCCAGGATGAGCCGCAGCAGGCTGGTCTTTCCGCAGCCGCTCTGACCGACCACGGCCAGGCGCTCACCGGCAGCGAGTTCAAGATCGAAGCCTTCGAAGAGCGGCGGCTGATGGGCGTTCCAGCGAAAATCGAGACCCCGGATCGACAGGTCTGCGCGGCTCGGCCAGTCGGGTTCGGGCGCCGTCGATGGGGGAGCACCAGGCGCCGGACACAGCTGATGAACGCGATCCGCCGCCACCTGGCTCTGGTTCAGACGCCGCCATGCCGAGGGGAGGGAGAGCCAGGCCTCGGAGACGGCGAAGAGCCCGAGAATCAGACCCGCAAGAAGGGGGCCGCTGACGTCGGCGTCTGGAACCTGTCCCAGGCCGAGCCACAGACTGGCCACGATGGCGACCAGGCTGACGAGCAGGATCAATGCGCCGCCGACCGCGTCCAGGCGGGCAAGGGCGCGCCCGCGCATCAGCAGTCGCTGGGAGCGTTCATCGACCTGGTCGGCGAAGGCATCGACCTGGCCGAGGGCCCGAAGCTCGAGGCGCGCCTCCAGACCGTCCATCACGTCCTGACGAAGCGCAGGGTAGGCCAGGGCCTGTTCACGGCTGGGCCGCTGACCGATGCGGCGACAGATGAGCACCGTCGACAGGTTGATCAGCAGCAGCGGCAGCAGGACGATCAGCGCGATCATCGGTGAGGCCACCGCCACCAGCGCCATGGTGGCCAGCGTCAGCAGCAGGGCCCCGATCGCTGGCTGAAAGACGCCGAGGTAGACGTGATCGAGGGTGTCGATGTCGGCGGTCAGGCGATTCAGCGCGTCACCTCGCTGCAGCTGTTCGAGAAAGAGGGACGGCTGGCGCAGCAGCTTCGAGAAGACGTCCATGCGCAGGGTGGTCAGCAGCTGCAGCGTGGCGGCATGGGTCGCCAGGCGCTCGCCGTAGCGGGCGACGGTGCGGGTCAGGGCGGCAGCGCGGATGGCGGCGCCGGGGGTGAAGATGTTGATCATTGCGATCAGGCCCAGCCCGGCCATGGCGCTGGCGGTAATGAACCAGCCGGAAAAGAACAGCAGCGCGAGTCCGGCGACGAGGGTCAGAAGCAGCAGGCCGAGGCCGATGGCCAGGGCCGGCCAGTGTCGGGCCAGCGGCAGGATGCCGAGGCCCCTTGCCATGCCGGGTCGCTTCCCGTTCATCGCTGAGCGCCCTCGGCGCCGGGGAGTTCGATGATGCGACTGGCCCACTGCCTGGCGCGCGGGCGATGGCTGACGGCGATGACGGTCATCGGCCGGGCCTCGGCGATGCCTTCGACGGCCCGCCAGAGGGCGTCTTCGCTGTCGGGGTCGAGGTGCTCGCTGGGCTCGTCGAGCAGGAGAAGGGGGCGCGGCTGCAGGACGCTCCGCGCCAGAGCGATTCGCCGGGCCTGTCCGCCGGACAGACGCGCCCCGCTGTCGCCAAGGCGCGTATCGAGGCCCTCGTCGAGCTGGTCCAGCAGCGTTTTCAGGCCGCACAGGGCGAGTACATCGCACAGGGTCGGGTCTGCGATGCCCGGGCGTCCCAGGGTCAGGTTGTCTCGCAGCGACCGATCGAAGATCACGCTGTCCTGGTTCAGCCAGGCTCGCCGTCGTGCCAGGGTCTGATCGCCCCAGGCAGCGATATCCTCGCCGTTGTAGCGAATGGCGCCGCCTTCAGGGCGGATCAGGCCTGCGATCAACAGCAGCAGGGTGCTCTTGCCGCAGCCGCTGGGGCCGGTGATCAATAGCCGTTCTCCGGCAGCGATGCGGCCGCTGAAGTCCTGAAACAGGCGGGCGCTCTCTGGGTAAGCGAAGTGCAGTGCCTCCATCTCGACGCTGACTGCCTTCGAAGGCGCGGACGCACTGCTCCCGGCGGTCGAGGCGGGTTGGTCGATCGTGGGACGATTGAGGAGTTGGCGCAGGTCGCCTGCCGCGGCCAGGGCATCGGCGCGATCGTGCCAGTGTTGGGCGAGCTGTCGCAGGGCGAGGAAAAAGTCCGGCGCCAGCAGGAGAATGAACAGACCCGAGGCGAGCTCGAGCTGATCGGACGGTCCGATGTCCATGTAGCCGATCAGGCTCAGGCCGATATAGATCGCCAGGCTGGCGATGGCGACGGCGGCAAAGAACTCGAGCACGGCCGATGACAGGAAGGCGAGGCGAAGGACTCGCATCGTCCGCTCCTGGTAGTCCTGCGCCGCCTCCCGCAGCCAGTCGATGACCCGATCTGCGGCCCCGAATCGCTGGATGGTGCTCAGGCCCCGGAGGCGATCATGAAAGAGGCCCGACAGGCGGGCGGTCACGGTGGCCTGATCCCGACTCAGACGCTCGGCGCCGAGGCCGATCAGGGCCATGAACAAGGGGATGATCGGCGCGGCGATGGCCAGCAGCAATCCCGCGAGCCAGTTCGTCCAGGCAACGGCGATCACGATCAGCAGTGGGATCAGCAGGGCGGCATATTGCTGCGGCAGAAATCGCGCGTAGTAGGGATCGAGGCGATCGACGCGATCGACGAGCTGGTGGGCCAGCGCGCCGGTCTGGAATTCGCCGCCGTGGCAGGGATCGCTCAGGCACAAGCGTCGAAAGAGGCGGCTGCGCAGTCGCTGACGAAGCAGGGATGAGGCCCGCTCGGCGAGGAAGCCGCGGCTCGCGTGGACCAGGGCGCGTCCGAGGACCACGGCGAGCAGGCCCAGCAGCGGGGGAGTCAGGTCGGATTGGGATTGCTGAGCGATCAGGGCGCGCTGCAGCACGAGGGCGATCAGGCCGGCCTGGCCGAGCAGCAGCAGGGCCTCGACGAGCGCCAGGGCCATCGACACCGGACGCAGCCAGTCCGGTGCCTGCGCCTTCAGCCAGCGACCGTGATCGAGCCTGCGATCGGAAGCGGAACCCTGCTCAGTGGCCGTAGCCACTGCCATCGACTTTGCCGCGGAAGACCCAGTAGGTCCAGGCGGTGTAGACCAGGATGATCGGAATCAGAAAGAGAATGCCGATCAGCAGGAACAGTTGACTGCCCGGCGCCGAAGCCGCGTCCCAGAAGGTGTGATCCGGCGGAACGGCATAGGGCCACTGGGAGATCAGCAGGCCGATATAGAACATGGCAAAGAGGCCCATGCTGCCGAGGAACGGGCTGACTTCCGCGCGCTTGCGAAGGCGCTGCATCACCCAGGCCGCGAGGGCCAGGGTCAGGGTCGGGAAGAGCCAGAGCCAGTGGGCGTTGTCGAGCCAGCGACTCAGGACCCGTTCGTTGGACAGCGGCGTCCACAGGCTGACCAGAAGGAAGAAACCGAGAACGATCAGCAGCAGTCGGGGCGCGAGGCGATAGGACCACTCCTGGGTGCGGCCCTCGGTCTTGAGGATGGTCCAGGTGACGCCCAGCAGTGCGTAGCCGGCGACGACGCCGAGGCCGGTCATGACCGTGAACGGTGTCAGCCAGTCGAAGGGCCCGCCGATGTAGCGGAATCCGTCGGTTTCGAAGCCCTGGATGTAGGCACCGACGACGGCGCCCTGGGCAAAGGAGGCGACCGTCGACCCGCCGAAGAAGGCGCGATCCCACCAGTAGCGACGGGCGCCGGACTTGAAGCGGAATTCGAAGGCGACGCCGCGGAAGATCAGCCCTGCAAGGAGCAGGAACACGCCCAGGTAGAGCGCCGGCAGGAAGACCGCGTAGATCATCGGGAAGGCGGCGAGCAGCCCCGCACCGCCGAGGATCAGCCAGGTCTCGTTACCGTCCCAGACCGGCGCCACGGAGTTCATCATCGCATCGCGACAGTCGTCGCTGGGTGCGAAGGGAAAGAGGATGCCGACGCCGAGATCGAAGCCATCCATCAGGACATACATGAAGATGCCCAGGCCGATGATGCCGACCCAGATGAGAGTGAGGTCAATCAGTTCCATGATCAGGCTCCCGGTTTCAGTGCAGGAGGATCGACCAGGCTGGCCGGCACAGCGGACCAGGGCCGCTTGGGACGCGCCGATCGGTCATCACTGGCCTCATCGATCGGATCGAGACCTTTCAGGATCACGCGGCGGAGGTAGACGATACCGGCGCTGAAGACCACGGCGTAGACCCCGATGTAGCCGATCAGGGAGACCAGCGCCATCCAGCCGGTCAGCGATGGTGTGACCGCCTCGTCGATGCGCAGCATGCCGTGGATGATCCAGGGCTGACGGCCGATCTCGGTGACGAACCAGCCCGACAATACGGCGACGAAGGGCAGGGGAATCATCCAGGAAAGAACGCGCAGTAAACCCGTGGACTCGAACAGCTGCCCTCGCCATAGCTTGTAGGCGCTGAGCAACGAGACCGCGATGAACAACAGGCCGAGTCCGACCATGATGCGGAAGCTCCAGAACACGGGTCCGACGGGCGGCCGCTCGTCGGCGGCCACTTCGAGGAGCCCGGGCACTTCGCCGTCGAGGCTGTGGGTCAGGATCAAGCTGGCGAGCTTCGGAATCTTGACCTCGAAGTGATTGGTCTCGTTTTCCGCATCCGGAATGGCGAAAAGGATCAGCGGCGCGCCCTGTTTCGTTTCCCAGTGCCCCTCCATGGCCGCGACCTTCATCGGCTGATGCTCGAAGGTATTCAGGCCGTGGAGGTCACCCATCAACAGCTGGAGCGGCGTGGCCACCGCGAGCATGATCACGCACATGCGCAGGGCCTTGCGGCTCGAGCGTGGATTCCGCCCGCGCAGCAGGTACCAGGCGCTGACGCCGGCAACGACGAAGCCGCCGGTGATGAAGGAGGCCAGCGCCATGTGGGCAAAGCGATAGGGCAGGGACGCGTTGAAGATCGCCTGGGTCCAGGAGGTCATGTGGATGATGCCATCGCGCATCTCCACGCCCGCCGGCGTATGCATCCAGCTATTGGCGGCCAGAATCCAGAACGACGAGATGAAGGTACCGACGGCCACCATGCAGGCCGCAAAGAGATGCAGGCCCGGCGGCACCTTGTTGCGGCCGAACAGGAGGACACCCAGGAACGTGGCTTCGAGGAAGAAAGCGGTGACGACCTCGTAGCTCAGCACGGGACCGAGGAAGTTGGCCGAGGTGTAGGCGAAGACGCTCCAGTTGGTGCCGAACTGGAAGGCCATGACGATGCCCGACACCACGCCCATGCCGAAGACGATGGCGAAGATCTTGATCCAGAACTGGGAGAGCTTCTGGTAGACCGGGTCGCCGGTCTTGAATGCGATGCCTTCGAGAACCGCGATATAAGACGCCAGGCCGATGGTAAATACGGGGAAGATGGCGTGGAATGACACCACGAAGGCGAACTGGATTCTCGACAGCAGAAGGGGGTCCAGCTCCATGATCGTCCGCTCCTTTTCAGAATGGTGGCCCGTGTATTATATAACGCTAATATAGCGTATGGGTAATGAATCTATCGACGAGCCTTGGATTGCGAACAACGGCTCGCAAGACCAATGATAGCTATCGAATCGTGACCACGATGTGTCGGTGATGCGGCTCGTAGCGGTGCTCCCAGAGGAAGATGCCCTGCCAGGTGCCCAGCGCCAGTTTGCCGTTGCAGACGGGAACGGTCAGGTCCGTGTGGGTCAGGGCCAGTCGCACATGGGCGGCCATGTCGTCGGCGCCTTCGGCCCGGTGGCGGAAGCGCGGGTCGCCGTCCGGAACCAGGTCGGCAAAGAAGGCCTCGAGATCGCGCTGCACGTCGGGATCGGCGTTCTCGTTGATCAGAAGCGAGGCAGAGGTGTGCTTGAGAAAGATGTGACAGAGTCCGGCGTCGATGCCGCTGGCCGTTACCTCGCGGGCAACGCATTGGGTGATATCGATCGTGTCTCGACCGCTCGTTTCGATCGTCAGTTGCGTCTGGTGCATTCGCCGGTCAGTGGGAATGAGCCGTCAACCCTGCCAGTAGCTCCGCCTGGTGGGCTTCGACCAGTGGCTCGATGACGGTTTCGAGCTCCCCATCGATGATCTTGTCCAGATCATACAGGGTCAGGCCGATGCGGTGGTCCGTGACCCGGCCCTGCGGGAAGTTGTAGGTGCGAATGCGCTCGGAGCGGTCGCCGGAGCCGACCTGGAGCTTGCGTTCGGCGGCGCGTTCGTCCCTTTGCTGCTGAACCTGTGCTTCGAGCAGGCGGGCGTTGAGCAGGCTCATGGCGCGCGCCCGGTTCTTGTGTTGCGAACGCTCGTCCTGGCATTCGACCACGATGCCGGTGGGCAGGTGGGTGATGCGGATCGCCGAGTCGGTGGTGTTGACGTGCTGGCCGCCGGCGCCGGAAGAGCGGAAAGTGTCGACGCGCAGGTCGTTCGGGTCGACGTCGACGGAATCCACGTCGTCGACTTCGGGCAGGATGGCGACGGTGCAGGCCGACGTGTGGATGCGTCCCTGGGACTCGGTTTCGGGTACCCGCTGGACGCGGTGAACGCCGGACTCGAATTTGAGCCGGGACCAGGCGCCCTGGCCGATGACGCGCGCGATGACCTCGCGAAAGCCGCCGGCCTCGCTCTCGTGGGCCGACATGATCTCGACTTTCCAGCCGCGCCGTTCGGCATAGCGGGTGTACATGCGCAGCAGGTCGCCGGCGAAGATGCCCGCTTCCTGACCGCCCGTACCGGCCCGGATCTCGAGGAAGATGCTGCGCTCGTCGTTGGGGTCGCGCGGCAGCAGCAGTTTCTGCAGCCGTTGTTCCAGCGATTCGGTTTCGCTCTCGAGGGCGTCGAGCTCGTCGCGTGCCATCTGGCGCATCTCGGGATCCTCGCCCTCGAGCAGTTCCCGCGCTTCCTTCATCGCCGCTTCGTTGTCGCGGAAGTTGCGCCACACGCCGATCACCGGTTCGAGTTCGGCGTACTCGCGCGAGAGCTGCTGGAACTGGTTTCGGTCGCGGATCACGTCGGGGCTGGCCAGGAGTTGTTCGAGCTCCTCGAAGCGGTCCCGGGCTTCAGCAAGTCGTTGCCGCATTCCCTCGTTCATGAATCCTCGTCCGTGAAGTAAAAGCGGGCCGCGGCCAGGAGTTCCTCGTCGCCGGCTTCCGCGGCCTGCCTGATCCGGATGCTGGGACCATGCAGCAGGCGGTTGACCAGGCGGTGGGAAAGCCGGCGCATGACGTCCTCGGGATCCGCGCCGCGCTCGAGTTCCTGGCGTGCGCGGTCGAGGAGCTGATCACGCTCACCCTGCGCCCGCTGACGCAGCGACTTCAATGTGCTCGAAGTCGACTGCAGCCGCAGCCATCGCTCGAAAGTGGCCACTTCCGACTCGACGATGGCATTGGCCTGCTGCAGCGCTTCCTGCCGCTGCTGCTGGGCCGATTCAACGATCGCGCGAAGATCGTCGATGGTGTAGAGGTACAGGTCGTCGAGATTGCCGGCGTCGGCGCTGATATTGCGCGGGACCGACAGGTCGAGCGCGAACATCGGCTGCCGGCGCCGGGTTTTCAGGGCGTCCCGGATCATCTGCCGATCGATGATCGCCGACGGGCTGGCCGTGCAGGCGATGACCAGGTCGCTTTCGCCGAGAAGCGCCGGCAGGGCTTCGAGCGTGGCCGATCGTGCTCTGAAGCGTTCGGCGAGCCGACCGGCGCGCTCGGCGCTGCGGTTGGCGATGGTCAGCGTGTTCATGCCGCTGGCGTGGAAATGCGTCGCGCAGTCCTCGATCATTTCGCCCGCGCCGATGAGCAGCACCCGCAGGGAATCGAGCCCGCCGAAGATCTGTCTTGCAAGCCGCAGCGCGGCGAAGGGCAGGGTGACCGGGTCGCGGCCGATGCCGGTCTCGCTGCGAACCCGCTTGGCGGCCGCGAACGCATGCTGGAACATGCGGTCGAGCCGGCTGTCGAGCGTGTCGGCGGCCTGGGCCTGCTGCCAGGCCTGCTTGGCCTGGCCGGCGACCTGTGGTTCGCCGATGATCATCGAGTCCATTCCTGAGATGACCTTGATCAGGTGGTAGGTGCAGGCAGCGTGCTCAAGCTGGTAGACGTGTTCGCGAAAGTGGCCCGGGGCAAGACCGTGCCACTCGTGCAACCAATCCATTATGCTGCGCGTGATAGCCTGTTCCGACGAAACGTACAGTTCCGTTCGGTTGCAGGTGCTCAAGATGCTGCAGCCTTCCACGCCGGGAACCGCCGACAACGAGGAGAGCGCCTCCGGCAGTGTCTCAGCCGCAAACGCCAGTCGCTCGCGAATGCTGATCGGTGCGGTCTGGTGGCTGATTCCCAGGGTGAATAGCGACATTCAGGACCAGTTGATGGACAAACATGTAATTTTCCTACCCGCAGCCCGGCAGATCAAGCGCGCGCTGGCTGTCGGCGGTCTATGCCTGATGCTCGGCGCCTGCGCCACCACCGGTCAAGGTGAGGGACAGGAAGGCCAGGCAGAAACCGGGCAGGGGCAATCCGAAGCGATGCTCCATATTGCCACCGCCGAGAGGCTCATCGACGTGGGTGAGTACGAGTCGGCGCTGGAGGAATACCTGGCCGCGGCCAGCAAGTCCAGTGACCCCGAGATCGCCCGCATGGTAACCCGGCTTGCCGGGCGACTCGAAAACTGGCCGGCTGCGATCACCGCCGCCGAGCGCTGGCTTGAACTGGACGAAGATGCCGACTCGGCCCACCACGTGCGCATTATAGCCCGGGTCAACCTCGCCCAGACCGAACAGGCTGTCGATGCCATCACGTCCTGGCTTGACCGCGAGGCTTCCGCTGATTCGCCGCGCTGGTGGCGCCGTGCCGCCATGCTGCTGGCAGCGACCCGCGACGACGAAACCGCGCGCGTGGTCTTCGAGCAGCTGCTTGAACAGCGGGGCGAGGCAGCGCCGGCGGGTGAAGTCGCTCATGCCGAGAGCATCCTTCTGTGGCGCCAGGGCGACCGGGCGCGGTCGCTCGAACGCGCCCTCCAGGCCGCGAATACCAGCGGGCAAGTCGATCATTTGATCTGGGCGGCCCAGCTGGCCGCTGATGGCGACGACCTGGAGCGAGCCCTGTCGCTGTATCGCCAGGCACGTCGGGACAGCGCCGACGACCTGTCCTTGGCTCTTTCCGAGGCCGAGGTCCTGCGGCAGCTAGATCGGGACGAGGAATCGATCGAACTGCTTCGCTCGCTGCCGGCCGACAGCGAGACCCTCTACACGCTCGGCATCTACCTCGTTGAGCTCGAGCGACATGCCGAAGCAGAACAGGTCTGGGAGCGGATGCGCGAGCTGCCTGAACCGGACCGGCGTGATGGCCACGTTTTCCTGGTCGCCCAACTGGCCGAACTGGTCGGGCGCGACGAGGCGGCGCTGGAGTTCTACGAAGGGGTCGACGATCCCGCCCGCCTCCAGGAAGCGAAACTCCGGCGCGCGGTAATCCTGGGGCGCCTCGGGCGCATCGACGAGGGCCGCTCGCTGTTGGCCGAGCTGCGAGAGAACGACGACGACGACGGGATGGTCCTGGATACCTGGCTGATTGAGGCCGAGATGCTGCGCAGCAACGGCCGGCCGGCCGAGGCCGTGACGCTTCTGACCGAGCCGCTCGCGGACAATCCGGGCAGCACCGACCTCTTGTACGCGCGAGCGCTGAGTGCGGCTTCTGCCGACAATGTCGACCTGGCCGAGCAGGACCTTCGCCGCATCATCCAGATGGAGGGCGACAACGCCATGGCCCTCAACGCCCTGGGATACACGTTGACCGACCAGACCGATCGCCACCAGGAAGCGTACCGACTCATCCAGCGCGCGCTGGAGCTGGATCCCGAGGATCCGGCGACGCTCGACTCGATGGGTTGGGTCCTTTACCGGCTGGGGCGGGGCGAGGAAGCCGTCGAGTACCTGCGCCGGGCGATCGAAGGCGACGAGAATCCCGAGATCATGGCCCATCTCATCGAGGTGCTCGATCACCTCGGAAGGGATGTGGAGGTGGGAGAGCTCGCAGAGCGGGCGATTGGCGAATATCCCGATGACGAGTACCTGCGCCGGACGCTCGAACGGATCGGCCGGCTGCCGTGAGCGAACGCTTCAACGAAGCGGCCCGGATCACGTTGGTGTTTCTGGCTGCCGTGCTCGTGGTGGCTTGCGCGACCCGCGAACAGCGACCGGCCGGTGCCTGGTTGAGCGAGCGCGAAGCCTGGTTCGAAGAACACGCGCAGTGGTCCATTTCCGGCCGCGTCGGACTTCACGACGGCGAGCGAGGCGGTTCGCTGGGGTTCACCTGGCGGGCCGAGGGCGACGAACACCACATTCACCTGCGCACCTCGGCGGGCGGACAGCAGTGGCGGCTGAGATTCTCGCCCGACCACGCGGTCCTGCGGGGCAGCGAAGTCGGGAGGCTCACCGGTACAAGTCCCGATCCGCTGGTCGAGGAGGCCGTCGGCTGGCCCATCCCGGTACACGCCCTGTCCTGGTGGATCCGGGGTCTTGTGCCGCCGGAGGGCGGCGATGTCCATTTCGCCGACGACGGCACGCTGGCGGGCGTCACCGATCCCACCTGGACGCTGGAATACAAACACTTCAATCGTGTCGACGGGCGCCTACTGCCGACGCGCCTGGAGGCTCGTTCGGATCGCTACACCGTTCGCATCGTGATCGCCGATTGGCGTTTCGGGGTCGAAGCGCGGTAAAAAATCGTTATAATGCCCGCCATCGCGACCGGTGGCGCCGACCGGATCGCCGGCTAGAACGGTTTCGCCTTGCAGGGACGTCGCCAAGCTGGTTAAGGCACGGGGTTTTGATCCCCGCATTCGCAGGTT
>CAZDFS010000014.1:36322-57878 GCA_964504865.1 uncultured Wenzhouxiangella sp. | reverse complement strand
ATGCAACCCTGAACCGCTTCTTCGCGCTGCACGTGATTGCGCTCCCGCTTGCGCTGCTGGCGCTGGTTGTGCTTCACCTGGCCGCGCTGCATGAGGTGGGGTCGAATAACCCTGACGGCGTCGATATCAAGGCCAACAAGGACGAGCAGGGCATCCCTCGCGACGGCATTCCCTTCCACCCGTACTACACGGTGAAGGACATTTTCGGGGTCGGGGTATTCCTGCTGCTGTTCGCCTTCGTCCTCTTCTATGCCCCCGACGGCGGCGGTTATTTCTTAGAGAAGGACAATTTCGCGGTCTCCGATCCGCTGGTGACGCCGCAGCACATCGTGCCCGTGTGGTACTTCACCCCGTATTACGCCATCCTCCGGGCCGTACCCGATAAGCTGATGGGGGTTGTTCTGATGGGCGCAGCGATCTTCGTGCTGTTCCTGATGCCCTGGCTGGATCGTTCCAAAGTCCGTTCGATTCGCTACAAGGGCCTGGGCAGCAAGATCCTCCTGACGATCTTCGCGATTGGTTTCATTCGACTGGGCATGCTCGGGATGGCTGAAGGCACCCCGGCGGAGACGATCGAGTCGAGGGTGTGGACGATTGTCTACTTCGCCTTCTTCGCCCTGATGCCCATCGTGACGTCGATGGAAAACACCAAGCCGGTTCCTGAGCGGGTGACAACATGAAAAAGCTATCCGTCCTTTGGCTCACGCTGGCCGCACTCGCCGCCAGCTTCAATGCTGGAGCAGCCGGCGGCGGCGACTACGACCATGCGCCGATCAACGTCCGGGACACCGCGTCCCTTCAGCGCGGGGCCACCATGTTCGTCAACTACTGCATGGGCTGTCACTCGATGCAGTACATGCGGTGGGGCCGCCTGGGAGAAGACCTCAACCTGACGGACGAAGAGGTGGAGGAGTTCCTGATCAGGGGCGACCA
Organism: uncultured Wenzhouxiangella sp.; assembly: GCA_964504865.1. Lineage (GTDB taxonomy): Bacteria > Pseudomonadota > Gammaproteobacteria > Xanthomonadales > Wenzhouxiangellaceae > Wenzhouxiangella. The sequence continues at coordinate 56,945 of CAZDFS010000014.1, read as the reverse complement.
ATCGGTCAACGACATGATGCTGTCGTCGATGCCCTACGAGCAGTCGGCTGAATGGTTCGGTAAAGCGCCGCCCGACTTGAGCCTGACCGCTCGCGCTCGGACCGCTGATTGGGTCTATACGTTCCTGCGGAGCTACTACCTGACCGATCAGGGGTGGAACAACACGCTCCTTGCCAATCCTGCGATGCCTCACGTTCTGGTGGAATTGCAGGGGGTCCAGCGCGCGGTGATGACGGAAGTCACCGATGCCAGTGGCGAGACCCGGACCGTGATCGAGTCGCTGGAACTCACTGAACCCGGGCTGATGACGCCGGAAGAATACGACGCCACGATCACCGACATCACTGCGTTTATGGCGTACGCCGCGGAGCCGGCGGTGCTGGATCGTCTGGCCATGGGTCCGTGGGTGCTGCTTTTCCTGACTATCTTTACCTTCCTGGCCTGGTTGCTGTACAAGGAATACTGGAAAGACGTCAAAAAATAATGTCCGGTGCCGCGTCCAAGGCGCGGCCAGGCGATTGGAGGGATAAGAGATGATGGCACTGTACTCTTCGGAGAATTGCCTCAATTGTCACCGGGTGAGGTTCGTCCTGGCTGAGAAGGGAATCAACGTGGAAATCATCCACGTCGAGCAGGACCGAGCCGCAACCGCAGACCTGGCCGAGCTGAATCCCTACGGGGAGACGCCGACGCTTGTCGACCGCGATATGGTGCTCTACGGCACCTGGGTGGTGACCGAATACCTGGACGAGCGCTATCCACACCCGCCGCTAATGCCGGTCGATCCGGTGTCGCGGTCGCGGCTGCGACTGGTCATGTATCGCATGTACCGGGACTGGATCGACACGGGGAAAATCATTGAGACGTCGAGTGGCGCGAAGAAGGTCGCGACGGCCAAGAAGCATCTGGTCGACAGCCTGATCGCCTCCGATGATCTCTTCGGCCTTACGCCCTTTGTCCTGAACGACGAGCTGTCGCTCGCCGATTGTGCGCTCGGCCCGCTTCTCTGGCGTCTTCCTTCCTACGAGCTGGGAATGACCGCCAAGCAGACGCCCAATCTGCACAAGTACATGGACCGAATCTTCCAGCGTGATTCATTCCAGCGCAGCTTGACCGAGGCAGAGCGTCTGCTGCGCGAATCGAACTAGTCAAGGCATGCTTCCCAGCCGGCCCTATCTGCTACGCGCCATGAACGAGTGGATCGTCGACTCCGGTCTGACGCCCCACCTGCTCATTGACGCCGACAATCCCGATCTGGAGGTCCCCGACTCGGCGCGAGGCGACGGCAAGGTCGTGCTCAATATCTCGCCGTCCGCGGTGCGTGACCTGCTGATGGACAATGAGCTCGTCACCTTCGTGGCCCGCTTCGGCGGCGTTTCCCGAGCCGTCTCTGTTCCGATGCCGGCCATCGAAGGCATCTATGCGCGGGAAAACGGTCGCGGGATGATGTTTCCCGACGAGGACGCGCTGAGCGGCAACGGCGAGGACGACGGGCCCGACGATGACGGCGGCCCGCCGGGCTCCGGCAAGCCCAATCTCCGGGTCGTCAAATAATCGACAGGCGACCGCTTGCACATACCCGATCGCACGACGTTCCTGCGCCGAGCCACAGCACACCCGATCATTCGACCAGATGGCTGCCATCCTCGAGCTCGCCGCGCAGGCGTTCTAGCCGGTGACCGAACATCACGACCTCGCCGCGGCGACGGTCGCCGCCGGTCGCGCTGAATTCGAAACGATAGAGGCGTCGCCATTGCCACCGACCGTAGTGACGTATCGGCCGCATGAATCCCAGGGAAACGGTTTGATCGAGTAACTGCCACTGCTGGCGTTCGCAGAAACGCCGGGCGTACTCTCGGGCAAACTCTCTGGCGCGAGTCGCTGCAGACCACCACGCAGCGATGGCGGCAAGGATCAGGAGCGAGGGAATGGCCGTGTCGATCATGGCGACGGCTGCTAGCGGCGATGCTTCAACAGCACATAGACCGCGCCGGTCCCGCCGTCGTGAGGGGGTGCCGAGGCAAAGGCGACAACGCGCTCCCGACGGGTCAGCAAGCGGGCCGTCATCTGCTTCAGGCGCGGACCATCAGGCCCCGATCGCAGGCCTTTCCCGTGGATGATTTTTACGCAGCTCAGGCCGTCTCGCTCGGCCTCGGCCAGGAATGCGCGCACGCTGGCGGCTGCCGCCTTGACGGTCATCTGGTGCAGGTCGATCTCGTCCTGTACGCGCCAATGGCCTCGGCGCAGTCGGGTCAGGATGCGTGGCCGAAGGCCGGGTTTGAGCCACTGCAACTCGTCCCCGTTCTCCAGGCTGCTGAAATCAATGGGGGCCGAGACCAGCTCCTCCATGACGGCCTGTTCATCGAGATCGCGCTGGCGCGGGACGGGTGGCCGGCTCGCGGGTGGCGGCTGAACGCGGTCCCTGTCGATCCTTCGAACGGCACCCACTGTCTCCCGGAACAGGGCGATATCGTCGTCATCGATGCTCATCAATCACCTCATGCGATCTGCCGCCAGTGACAGTATTCATTTATAGTTAAGACTTCAAATCAGTCGATTCAATGATGCATATTCTCATTTCCAATGACGACGGGCTGTATGCGCCCGGCATTCGCTTGTTGGCGGATGGCCTCCGGGACCACTGCGATCACGTCACCGTCGTCGCCCCGGACCGGGACCGTTCCGGGGCCAGTAACTCCCTGACCCTGGATCAGCCGATCCGCGTCGAAAGGCAGGACGACGGCCGCTACAAGGTCTTTGGGACGCCGACGGACTGCGTGCACGTGGCCATTACCGGTGTCCTCTCCGACGAACCGGACATGGTCGTCTCGGGGATCAACGCTGGTGCCAATATGGGCGATGACGTGCTCTATTCCGGGACCGTTGCGGCGGCAATGGAAGGGCGATTCCTGGGCCTGCCGGCCATGGCCGTGTCCCTGTCCTACGGCCGCGGCGGCCCGAGCCACTACGAGACGGCGGCGCACGCGGCCAGCATCCTCATGCAGCGGCTGGTGGCCGAACCGCTGCCCGCGGACACGATTCTGAACGTCAACGTACCCGACATCCCCTGGAATGAAATCAAGGGGTTCCAGACGACCCGCCTCGGCCATCGCCATCGCTCGGAGAACGTGATTCCGATCGATGACCCGCGCGGGCGGCGCTTCTACTGGATCGGCCCCCCGGGCGGCGAGAGCGACAACGGCCCGGGCACGGACTTCAATGCCGTTCGAAGCGGCTATGTGTCGGTGACCCCCATCCACGTCGACCTGACTCGTTATCAGGCGCTGGATCAGGTCAGTCACTGGATCGAGGCGCTGAACGAGTCCGGCGGCTCGGATTAATGGCTTTGGATCTGCTGCAGCGCGGTATCGGCATGACCTCGGTCAATACGCGGCAGCGCCTTGTGTCGCGTCTTCGATCGAAGGGGATTACCGACGAATCGGTCCTCGAGGCCATCGCCGACACGCCGCGTCATCTGTTCGTCGATGAGGCGCTTTCGTCCCGAGCGTACGAGGACACGGCCCTGCCGATCGGTCGGGGGCAGACGATCTCCCAGCCCTATGTCGTGGCCTTGATGACCCAGGCGATCCGAACCGATCGCCCCCTCGGCCGGGTGCTGGAGATCGGCACCGGCTCGGGTTATCAGGCCGCGATTCTCGCCCGCCTGGCCGAGCGGGTGTTTTCCACCGAGCGCATCGGCGAGCTTGTTCGCTCCGCTCGCCAGCGTTTTCATCGCCTGGCGCTCCACAATGTTCTGACTCGGCACAGTGATGGCCTCGTGGGCTGGCCCACGCAGGCGCCCTTTGATGCCATCGTCGTGACGGCCGGCGGTCGCGTTCCCGACAGCCTGCTGGAGCAGCTGGCCGAGGGCGGCGTGCTCGTCGCTCCCATGGCCCGGGACGGTGGCCAGCGTCTGATCCGAGTGACGCGGCGCGAGGCGGGCTTCGAGGAAGAAGATCTCGGCCCGGTGGTCTTCGTGCCGCTCCTTGACGGACTCGAGTAGCGCCGCGTGTTCACTGCCTTGTACGATCGCGTTCTCGGCTGGGCGGCGCATCGACACGCGGAGCGCTACCTCGCCGGCATGTCGCTGGCCGAGTCGTTTTTCTTTCCCATTCCCCCCGATGTCATGCTGGCGCCCATGGTCCTTGCGCAGCGGCAGCGTGCCTGGTGGTTGGCGACCCTGACAACCGTCGCATCGGTGATCGGCGCTCTGATCGGTTATGTGATCGGCTTCCTGGCGCTGGATGCGGTGTTTCCCCTGATCGAGCGCGTCGGCTATGCGGACAAATACGCCGTGGCGGTCGATGCCTTCGAGGTCTACGGCATCTGGGCGGTCATCCTGGCCGCATTTACGCCCATCCCCTTCAAGTTCATCACCATCGCCGGCGGTGCGCTGCACATGGCCCTGCCGGGCTTCGTCCTCGGAAGCCTGATTGGCCGCGGCGCTCGCTTCTTTCTTGTCGCAGCCCTGATCTGGGCCGGCGGCGCGCGGGCCGCGGAACACCTTCGATCCTGGGTCGACTGGATCGGCTGGTTCGTGGTGGTGGTCGTCATCGGCGGAGGGTTGCTCTGGTGGTGGCTCTAGGTCGATCCCTCGGGCGCTCGGCGGCGGCCCTCGCGCTGATCGCTCTACTCGCGGCCTGCGCGCCCTGGGCGCCTGCGCCGGTCGAGAACAGAAGTGAGCGGGCGCCGTCGTCTCGAGCCATCACTCGGCCGCAGACACCGCCGGCCATCTATGAGGTTCAGCGCGGCGATACGCTGTATTCGATCGCCTTTCGCTACGGCCTGGACTGGCGCGCCCTGGCGGCCTGGAATCGACTCGACGAGCCGTTTCTGATTCGCCCCGGTCAGGAGCTGCGAACCAGCGAGCCGCCGCGCCCACCGCCTCGGCCGGCGTCGCGCCCGACTCGGGATCCGGCACCCACGGTCGCTGCGTCCTCGCCGACGACCGGGTCGAGGCCTCCGGACCGCGATCCGGCGGCCCGCGAACGTGAACGCCCGGCCACGGCGTCCCAGGAGCGCGCGCGGGCGCCGACGCCGGCAGCCTCACCGGTGGCCGGCAGCCGAAGCGTCGCCGGCGTTGCCTGGCGCTGGCCGACGGCCGGTGCGATCGCACGGCCCTTCGATCCATCGGCGGCTCGTCGGGGTCTGGGCATTCGCGGCCAGGCCGGGCAACCGGTGCTGGCGGCCGCGGCGGGTGAGGTGGTCTACAGCGGCACGGCGCTGATCGGCTACGGTGAACTGATCATCATCAAACACTCGGGCACGATGCTCTCAGCCTACGGCCATAACCGGCGGCGTCTGGTTTCCGAGGGCGTGCGTGTCGAGGCCGGGCAGCAGATCGCGGAAATGGGGCTCGACGAGACCGACGAGGCGATTCTGCATTTTGAAATCCGCCGCAATGGTGACCCGGAGAACCCGCTGGATTTTCTGCCACCGCGGTCCTGATTCGAGGGTTCATGCACGGCGCGGTCGGCTTGTCGACGGTGGAGGATAGGGCGGGGATTGAAAGTGGTGCTTTCAAAGGCGGCGCTATCTGTCCGATTTGACTTGAAAAAGCAGAATTTTGCGTGCATTATTCCCACAGGTTCAACCCTGGGTCGATGATGAGTCGCGTTTTGATCGTTTCCGGCATCCTCGCTTTGGTCGCAGTGATCAGCGGCTCGGCGTGGGCGGGAGAGGTCGAAAATCTCCGCGTCTGGGCCGGCCCCGACAGCACCCGCGTGGTCCTCGATCTGGATCGACGCGTCGAATATCGCCTCTTCACCCTGGATAATCCTGACCGCATCGTCGTCGATATCAGCGATACAAGGGTGCCCGCGCCCCTGGCTCTGGACTCGGAGCGCAGCGGTGTCGTCCGATCCCTGCGTCACGGCATCCGGAACGGATCGGATCTTCGCGTCGTCCTCGACCTTCAGGAAACGGCCAAGCCACAGAGTTTCCTCCTGGACCCGGCGGGGGACTATGGCCATCGCCTGGTGATTGATCTCACGCCGGAGACGGCTCAGTCCCCCAACGAGCGTGTCCGCCAGGTCGTTCGCGCCGCGCAGGACGGCGAGCGGGAAATGATCGTTGCGATCGACGCCGGCCACGGCGGCGAGGATCCGGGTGCCATCGGTCCGAGCGGGACCTATGAAAAGTCCATCACCCTGGCGATCGCCCGCGAGCTGGAGCGTCAGATCAATGCCATGCCCGGCATGCGCAGCGTGCTGATCCGGACCGGCGATTACTTCGTGCCCCTGAAGGATCGCTACGAGCGCGCGCGCGAGGCCGAGGCGGATCTCTTCGTGTCCCTGCATGCGGATGCCTTTCGCGACTTCCGGGTTCGCGGCAGCTCCGTGTTCATTCTGTCGCGCAGCGGCGCGTCGAGCGAGGCGGCGCGGCGCCTGGCCGCCAGCGAGAACCAGTCCGACCTGATCGGCGGCGTGAAACTGGACCGAGGTGACGAGATGCTCAGCTCCGTGTTGCTGGACCTCTCCCAGAGCGCGTCGCTGGACTACAGCCGGCGCGCGGCCGAGTCCATTCTTGGCCAGCTCGGCAACGTCGGTCGCCGCCATCGGCCGCGGGTCGAAAGCGCGAACTTCGTGGTGCTGCGGTCACCTGACGTTCCCAGCCTGCTGATCGAGGTCGGCTTCATCAGCAACCCGCAGGATGAGAGCAATCTCAGCAACACCCAGCACCGGCGGGAGGTCGCCGAAGCCATCGCCGATGGAATCGACGCCCACTTCAGGCGCACGGCGCCGCAGGGGACCTGGTTTGCCAGCAACCGGACGCGGGGCCGCCACATCGTCGAGCGGGGCGATACGCTTGGTGTCATCGCCCAGCGCTATCGAGTCAGCGTCAACCGGCTTCGGGAAGCGAACAATATCGACGGTGACGTGATTCATCCCGGCGCCGTTCTCGTGATTCCCAGCAGCAGCTGATGCCCGGCCCTCGACCCGGCTGCGGTCGACAGGGATTGACTCACTGAAGCCAGACAAATGCTGCGGCGGGCCGCTACACTGGCGCCATGCCGATACGCCAACTGCCAGAACACCTGATCAATCAGATCGCGGCCGGTGAGGTCGTCGAGCGGCCCGCATCCGTGGTCAAGGAACTGGTCGAAAACAGCCTCGATGCCGGCGCGGACCGAATCGAGGTCGACGTCGAACAGGGTGGGATGCGCCGCATTCGCATCCGCGATAACGGCCAGGGCATCGATCGGGCGCAGCTCGTTCTCGCCCTCTCGCCCCACGCCACCAGCAAGATCACCAGCCTCGAGGATCTCGAAGCGGTCGCGAGCCTGGGTTTCCGGGGCGAGGCCCTCGCCTCGATCGCCTCCGTCGCCCGCCTGCGACTTGAATCGCGGACGCCGGACTCGGAGGCCGGCTGGGTCATCGAGTCCGAAGGCGGCAGGCGCAGTGAGCCGCGGCCCCACGGCATGCCCCCGGGGACGGCGATCGAGGTGCGGGACCTGTTCTACAACATTCCCGCGCGTCGGAAGTTTCTCAAGACCGAGCGCACGGAATTCAATCACATCGATGAGCTCCTGCGGCGACTTGCGCTGGCCAACATGGCCGTCGGCATGGACCTGAGCCATAACGGGCGAGTCGTGCGCCGCCTGAATCCCGCACCGGCGGCCGAGGACTGGATGCGGCGAGCGGGGGATGTCTGTGGCGCGGCCTTCATCGAGCAGGCGCTTCGTCTGGAGAGAGAGCATGCCGGGCTGCACCTGAGCGGCTGGATCGCTCGTCCGGCCTATTCGCGTAGTCAGGCCGACCAGCAATTCTTTTTCGTCAACGGCCGGCTGGTGCGTGATCGTCTGGTGGTGCATGCGATACGCCAGGCCTATCGCGACGTCCTCTTCCACGGGCGACATCCCGCCTTCATTCTCTATCTGAACCTCGACCCGCGTCGCGTCGACGTCAACGTCCACCCGCAGAAAACCGAGGTGCGTTTCCGCGATGGTCGCCTGGTCCACGATTTTCTGTTTTCCACCCTGCATCACGCCCTGGCCGATACGCGCGCAGGCGCCGGTGCGCAGGGTGAGGCGACGTCCATCGCCTCTGCCCCGGAAGCGGTCGCGGCGACGGGGCCCTGGTCTGCTCCGGCGGAGCCCAGGCAGTCAGGCCTGGGCCTGAGCGTCTCGGAGCAGCTGGCACGCTACTCGCGCCTGGCACCGACCGAGAGCGAATCGACGGGATCCGACGGCGTCGCGTCGGATCAGGACGACATCCCACCCCTGGGTTTCGCCCTGGCCCAGCTCAACGGGGTCTTCATCCTGGCCGAGAACGCCCACGGCCTGATCGTGGTGGATATGCACGCCGCCCACGAGCGAATCGTCTACGAGCAGCTCAAACAGAGCTGGGCCGAGGACCGGGTACGTTCCCAGCGCCTTCTGGTGCCGGAAAAGCTGGCGGTCTCGCGGCGCGAGGCCGAAGCGCTGGATCAGCATGGTGCGGACCTCGGCCGACTGGGCTTCGAGCTCGACCTGGCTGGTCCCGAAGAGGTGCTGTTGCGCGCCGTGCCCACCTTGTTGACCTCATCCGACCCCATCGGACTGGTGCGTGATCTGCTCTCGGATCTGGCTGAACTGGGGCGGAGCGAGCGAGTCGACGGGGCCATCGATGAGCTGCTCTCGACGATGGCCTGCCATGGATCCGTCCGCGCCAACCGGCGCCTGAACCTTGATGAAATGAATCGATTGCTGCGCGACATGGAACGAACGGCGCGCAGTGATCAGTGCAATCACGGACGCCCGACCTGGGTGCAGATGGACATGAAGGCCCTCGATCGCCTGTTTCTGCGAGGGCAGTGAATGGCTCAGGGTCAGTGCCTGCCGCCGGCGATCATCCTGTCAGGACCAACCGCGGCCGGCAAGACCGCCGTGGCCATGGCGCTCCATGATCGCTTCGATGTCGATCTGATCAGCGTCGATTCGGCCCAGGTCTATCGCGGCCTGAACATCGGCGCGGCGAAACCGAACGCCGAAGCGCTCGCACGCTACCCGCACGCACTGATCGACATCCGTGATCCCCAGCAGCCTTATTCCGCGGCTGATTTCCTTGCCGACTGCGACCGATGCATGCGTGAGTCCCGAGCTCGCCATCGCGTCCCGGTGCTCGTGGGCGGCACCACGCTCTATCTGCGCGCCGCCCTCTACGGCCTGGACCCGCTGCCGCCTGCCGATCCGGCCCTGCGTGAGTCACTGCGCCAGGAAATGCAGGGGCAGGGCCGAGAGGCGCTGCATCAGGAATTGCGCGCCGCCGACCCGGAGGCCGCTGCCTGGATCACGCCCAGCGATCCGCAGCGGCTCCTTCGCGCCATCGAGGTCCTGCGCCTGACCGGCCGAGGGCCAGGCCACTGGCAGCGCGCCAACCAGCGCCCGCGCTTCGATAGTCTCAGGCTGGTCTGTACGCCCGCCGACCGACGCCAGCTGCATGCGCGAATCGGCCAGCGCTTTGATCAGATGATGGCGGAGGGCTTCCTGCCCGAAGCCCGGTCCCTCTATCGTTTGCCGGGTTTCGACCCCGATCTTCCGGCGTTTCGCAGCGTCGGCTATCGTCAGGCCTGGGATCTGCTGGCCGGGCGAGTGGATGCGGAGGAGTTCGGCCGCCGCGTTCGAGCGGCGACCCGTCAGCTCGCCAAGCGGCAGTTGACCGCGTTGCGACAGTTGCGCACGACGCTCTGGTATGATTCCACTTGCAAATCGGCTTTTGGTCGTATTTACCGGCAGGTAGAGGGTTTTTTGCGTTGGATCGACAATGATGCAGGTGGGCCATGCGCCGACCCGGGCGTCGAATCGGGCAGAATTCACCGGCAAGGCGTCAACCAACGGCAACGAATAAGGAGTTAATAAATGTCAAAAGGTCAGTCATTACAGGACCCATTCTTGAACGCGCTGCGGCGGGAGCACGTTCCGGTCGCGATCTATTTGGTCAACGGCATCAAGCTCCAGGGTCAGATCGAATCCTTCGATAATTTTGTGATTCTTCTGAAGAATTCGGTCAGTCAGATGATTTACAAACACGCTATTTCTACCGTTGTGCCGGCGAGAAACGTGCGCCTTCACGACGACGCGACGAGTCAAGAATCCTGATCGAAGTCGAAGCCAGCGACGTTGCCCGACGCCAGGCGGGTGAGGCGACCCGAACGCTTTTGCTGCACCCGGTCATCCAGATCTCGGATGACGAGGAATCGCGCGAGGAATTCTACCGGCTGGCCGAATCAGCCGGACTGGACGTGGTCGGTGAGCTTCGGGCACCCCGCGATCAGCCCGACCCTAAGTTTCTGATCGGGTCGGGCAAGGTCGAGGAAATCGCCGCGCTAGTTCGAGAAGAGTCCATCGGTCTGGTGCTGGTCAACGCGCGCCTGAGCCCGGTCCAGGAGCGAAATCTCGTTCGTCACCTGAAGATCAACGTCCTTGATCGCACCACCCTGATTCTGGATATCTTTGCGCAGCGGGCTCGCTCTCACGAGGGCAAGCTGCAGGTCGAGCTGGCCCAGCTTCGCCATCTTTCCACGCGCCTCGTGCGCGGTTGGACCCACCTCGAGCGACAGCGCGGCGGGATCGGCATGCGCGGGCCTGGCGAGACCCAGCTCGAAACCGATCGCCGGCTTCTGGCCGGCCGGATCCGGGCGCTGACCCAGCGCCTTGACAAGGTCGAGCAACGCCGGTCCCAGGGTCGTCGGGCGCGCGATCGAAGCGCTACACCGCTCGTTGCCCTCGTCGGCTACACGAACGCGGGGAAAAGCACGCTTTTCAACCGCCTGACGGAGTCCGGCGTGATGGCGAGAGACCAGCTATTCGCGACCCTTGATCCGACGGTGCGTCGCATCGAGGACCTGTCGGGCAGCGCCGTGCTCCTCAGTGATACGGTCGGCTTCATTCGCGACCTGCCGCATGAGCTCGTTGCTGCTTTCCGCGCGACGCTCGAGGAGACCCTGAGCGCCTCGTTGATCGTTCATCTGATCGACGGCGCCAGCCCCGACCGGGCGCGCCATCAGGCCGTCGTCGAGGACGTGCTGGATGACATCGGCGCTTCCGGAATCGAGCAGCTGAAGGTCTACAACAAGGTCGATCAGGCCGATCGAGAGCCCGGCATCGAGCGCGACCAGGACGGCGTGATCCAGTCGGTCTGGGTGTCGGCACGCACCGGGGCCGGCTTGGCGGCGCTCAAGCGCGCTCTGATCGAGCGGGTGGGTGAGGGCAGGGTGCATCGCTGGATCGCACTTGAGCCCCAGACGCAGCGGCTGCGCGCCGCGTTGTTCGAGCTCGGCGCCGTCCTCCAGGAGCGATTCGATGAGCATGGCCGATGCCATCTCGAGGTTGAGCTCGACCGCCGCGACGTGCGCTCCTTGACGCGACTTAGCGGCCAGGATGGCAGAATCGCTAAGGAAGTCCTGTTACACTAAACGGCTGGTTTTACGGGGTCCAGGAGTCGTTCGATTTGCACCGAGTGTGCGCGTCTGTCCGGCCCGACACAGCCGGCCCCTAACTTGAATCAACGGAGAAAGTAATGCCCTGGAATGAACCTGGCCGCGGCAGCGGCGGTGGCGGCGGCGACCGTGATCCCTGGAAAGGGGGTAACGGTCAACAGCCGCCCGATCTGGACGAAGTGTTTGCCAACGTCCAGAAGCGCCTGAAGTCCATCATGGGAGGCGGCGGTGACGGTGGCGATACCAGCTCCGGCCCCTCCGGTGGCCCGTCCCTGGCCGGCATCCTGTTGCTTGTGGCTCTGCTGGTCACGCTCTGGGTGGTCTGGAATTCGATTCACATCATCGACGAATCCGAGCGCGGCGTCGTGCTCCGCTTCGGTGAGGAGAATCGAGTCCTGACGCCGGGTTTCAAGCTGACCTTCCCGAGTCCGATCGAAGAAGTGATCAAGGTCAACGTCAGCCAGGTCAGCTCACTCGAAAATCAGAGCCGCATGCTGACCGGTGATGAAAACCTGATCGAGCTGGCCTATGCGGTCCAGTATCGCGTCATCGACCCGACCGCCTTCCTGTTCAACATTCAGGACCCGATCGATTCCCTGACCCAGGCCGCCGACAGCGCAATCCGCGAGATTGTGGGGACCAACACGATGGATTTCATCCTCGAGGCCGGCCGAAACCAGATCGCCATCGACAGCGGCTTGCTCCTCGAAGAAATCGTGAGCCGCTACGATCCGGGCATCGAAATCACCTCCTTCAACCTGCAGGAAGTTCGGCCTCCCACCCAGGTCAGGCAGGCCTTTGACGACGTCGTTCGCGCGCGAGAGGATCAGATCCGCTTCGCCAACGAGGCGCAGGCCTATGCCAACCAGGAGGTGCCGGAGGCGCGTGGTCGCGCCGCTCGCATCATCGAAGAAGCCGAGGGATATCGCGAGACCGTCATTGCCCGGGCAACGGGTGAGGCCGATCGCTTCACGTCGATCCTGACCGAATACTCACGGGCGCCGGAAGTCACCCGTGAGCGTCTCTACCTAGAGACCCTTGAGCGCGTTTATGGCCGCTCGTCGAAGATCCTGATGGATATCGAAGACAACAACAGCATGTTCTACCTGCCGCTGGATCGGATGACCGGCAACCCCAACGCGTCTGCCGCTCCGCCACCGCCGCCGATGATGTCGCCGAGCGAGCAGCGGTCGCAGAACAATTCCGACGCGCGAGCCCGTACCGGACGGGAGGGACGTTAATCATGAGAATCATCGTAATAGCCGTTGTCCTACTGGCCGCCTTCGTCGGCCTCAACAGCCTGTTCGTGGTCAAGGAAACCGAGTACGCCATCAAGTTCCGCCTCGGTGAGGTGGTGCGAGCGGACTACGAGCCGGGCCTGCACTTGAAGGCGCCGTTCATCAACAACGTCGTCAAGCTCGAGCGCCGATTGATCACCCTCGATATGCAGCCCGAGCAGATGAACACGGCAGAACAGAAGTTCGTCGAGGTCGACTACTACGTCAAGTGGCAGATCGAGGATCCGCGTCAGTTCTACATCTCGACCCAGGGCGGCAACATGATGTTCACCCGCAATCGCCTCGGTCAGCTGATCCGAAACGATCTGCGCGATGAGTTTGCCCAGCGCACCCTGAGTGAAGTCGTTTCCGAGCAGCGCCGCGACATGATGGAGCGTCTCGTTGCTCGTGCCGACGAGCGTTTTCGGGACTTCGGCATCAAGGTCAACGACGTCCGGATCAAGCGCATCGAGCTGACCGAAGAGGTTCTCAACTCGGTCTTCGATCGCATGGAAACGCAGCGAACCGAGTTTGCCAACGAACTGCGGTCGCTGGGTCGCGAGTCGGCCGAGCGAATTCGTGCCGACGCCGATCGCCAGGTGCGGGTTCTCATTGCCAACGCCGAGCGGGAAGCGCAGCAGATTCGTGGTGAGGGCGATGCCCAGGCGATCGAAATCTATGCGAGTGCCTACAACCAGGATCGCGAGTTCTACTCATTCTTCCGCAGCCTCAATGCCTATGAGAACAGCTTCGGAACGCAGAATGATGTGCTCCTCATGGATACGAGTTCCGAGTTCTTCCGGTACTTCGAACAACAGAATCCTCGCTAGGGGACAAAGTCAGGGCCATGAACCGATCCGTCGTGATCCTCGGCACCCAGTGGGGTGACGAGGGCAAGGGAAAAATCGTTGATCTGCTGGCGCACGACGTGGACGCCGTCGTGCGCTATCAGGGCGGGCACAATGCCGGCCACACGCTCGTGATCGAGGGTGAAAAGACCGTCCTTCATGTCATTCCCTCCGGCGTTCTCACGCCGAAGGCACGCTGCCTGATCGGCAATGGCGTGGTGGTCGCGCCGCATGCGCTGATCGAGGAGATCGAAGGTCTCGAGCGCAACGGCGTCGACGTTCGATCTCGCCTCGGAATCTCGCCCGCCTGCCCGGTCATCCTGGGTTGCCATGAAGCCCTCGATCGCGCCCGAGAGCTGGCGAAGGGACAACGCAAGATCGGCACCACGGGTCGAGGAATCGGGCCCGCCTATGAAGACAAGGTCTCTCGCCACGGGCTGCGCCTCGCCGATCTCGCTGATCCGACGCGCCTCGAGGACAAGCTTGGCGGCGTGATCGACTACCACAACTTTCTCCTCGAACATTTCTACAAGGTCGAGCCCGTCGACGGCGCGGCGATTGCCGACGAGGCGGCCCGGCTCGGGGAACAGCTGCGGCCCATGTTCTGCGACGTCACGCGCGAGCTCCATGAACTGCGCGACGCCAAAGGCCGGATCCTCTTCGAAGGCGCCCAGGGCAGCCTGCTCGACATCGATCACGGGACCTATCCCTTCGTTACCTCATCGAACACCACCGTTGGCGGCGTGATGACCGGCGCGGGCGTGGGCCCGGACGCGATCGACTACGTGTTGGGGATAACCAAGGCGTACACGACGCGCGTCGGCAGCGGGCCGTTCCCGACGGAGCTCGACGATGCGGCGGGACGAAAGATGGCCGAACGCGGCGTCGAGTTCGGAGCCACCACGGGTCGGCCGCGGCGCTGCGGCTGGCTCGATGCCGTGGCCATGCGACGAATGGTAAAGATCAACGGCATCTCGGGCCTGTGTATCACGAAGCTCGACGTTCTCGATACCTTTCCCGAGGTGAAGATCTGCGTTGATTACGACGGCGTCGACAGCTTTCCCCTCGGCGCGGAAGAATGGACCCGCGTTCGCCCGGTCTATGAAACCCTGCCGGGGTGGGAGGGCACGACCCAGGGCCTGACTGACCCGGCGCGGCTGCCTGATGGTGCCAGAGCCTATCTCGATCGCATCGAGGAGTTGATCGAAGCGCCGATCCACATGCTGTCGACCGGTCCCGAACGCAACGCGAACATCATCTTCGAACATCCGTATTCAGGCTAGGGCCATGATGTGGGCCGCGCGCTGACTACGGCGACCAATCACCTGAGCAACGAACCATGCTGGACCCGCAACGATTAAGAACCGACCTGGCCCATGTCGCCGATGCGCTGGCGCGTCGTGGTTATCACCTGGACATCGAGAACTACGCCGCCCTGGAAGAGAAGCGGAAGGCCCTGCAGATTCGCACGGAAGACCTCCAGAATCGTCGGAATACGAGCTCCAAATCGATCGGCCAGGCCAAGGCGCGAGGCGAAGACATCCAGCCCCTGCTCGATGACGTCGCCCGTCTTGGCGAGGAGCTCAAGGAGACCAAGGCCACCCTCGATGCGGTGCGCGAGCAGATGCAGCATCTGGCCCTCGACATGCCCAATCTGCCCGCGGACGAGGTGCCGAACGGGGTCGATGAAGACGACAACCAGGAGATCCGTCGCTGGGGTGAGCCCACCACCCTCGACTTCGAGCCCCGAGATCACGTCGAGATCGGTGAGATGACCCAGGGGCTTGATTTCGAACTCGCCGCGAAGATGTCCGGTGCTCGCTTTGCCGTCCTGGGGGGCTCGATTGCGCGCCTGCATCGGGCGCTGGCCCAGTTCATGCTGGATCAGCACACGGAGCATGGCTACCGCGAAATGTACGTCCCCTACCTGGTCAACAGCGAGGCGATGCAGGGAACGGGTCAACTGCCCAAGTTCGTCGAAGACGCCTTTTCGATCGAGGATGATCACGGGCGTTATCTGATTCCTACGGCAGAAGTGCCGTTGACCAATCTGGTCGCCGACCAGATTCTTGACGCCGGTCGCCTGCCGCTGAAATTCATGGCGCACACGCCCTGTTTCCGCCGTGAGGCGGGGGCCTACGGCAAGGACACCCGGGGGATGATTCGACAGCATCAATTCGACAAGGTCGAGCTCGTCCAGATCAGTCTTCCGCAGGAGTCCGACGACTGCCTCGAGGCCCTCACGGGGCACGCGGAATCCATCCTTCAGGCGCTCGATCTGCCCTATCGGGTGATGTTGCTATGCGCTGGCGATATGGGGTTCTCGGCCCGCAAGACCTATGACCTGGAGGTTTGGCTTCCCGGTCAACAGGCCTACCGAGAGATTTCGTCCTGCTCGAACTTCGGCGATTTCCAGGCGCGTAGGATGCAGGCGCGTTGGCGCAATCCCGAGACCGGCAAGCCGGAGCTCGTGCACACGATCAATGGCTCCGGGCTGGCGGTCGGTCGGACCCTGATCGCGGTGATGGAGAACTATCAGCAGCGCGACGGCTCGATTCGAATCCCTGACGTGCTCAAGCCCTATCTGCGCGGGTCTGAAACGATTCCGGCGGGGCAGTGACGGTCCACAACTTCTCGGCCGGGCCGGCGATGCTGCCGGCGGTGGTCCGGGAGCGCCTGAGCGAGGCGCTGGCCCCGGACCCGGCGGGGCGGCCGTCGATTGCGGAGGTGTCACACCGAGGTCCTGTCTTTGCCGCGATCGCCGATGAGCTCACCCAGCGCCTGCGCGGGCTGATGCAGCTGAACGATGATCAGCATCTGCTGCTGCTGCAGGGTGGGGCCAACCTCCAGTTTGCCTGGCTGCCGATGGTGTTCGGGCGCGATGCGATGCCGGCCTACCTGACCAGCGGGCACTGGGGCGAAAAGGCGCTGGCCGAGGCGCGGCGAATCGGTCCGGCCGAGGAAGTCGGTACCAGTAAAGGCAGTGGATTTACCGAACTGCCAGAGGTCGGGACCCTGCCGCCTGCCTGTGCCTACCTTCACTACACGGGCAACGAGACCATTCACGGCGTCCAGTTCCGGCAACCGCCGGCCGTCGAGGCAGCGCTGGCCGCAGACCTGTCCTCGGAATTTCTCTCGCGCCCCTATCCCTATGACACGCTGGCCTTCTGCTATGCCGGCGCGCAGAAGAATCTGGGTATTCCGGGCCTGACCGTGGTGGTCGTTCGCGATGACCTGTTGGCGAGCCTCCCGGACGATCTACCGGCCTATCTCGATTTTCGTCGATGGATCGAGGCGGACTCCATGCTCAATACACCCACCACCCTGGCCTGGTTCGCTGCCCTGGAGACCTGCCGCTGGATCGAGTCATGCGGCGGTCTCGGATTCTTCGAACGGCGCAATCGCGCGCGTGCGGCGCGACTCTACGACGCCATCGATGGCAGTGCCTTCTGGTCCAATCCGGTGGCGCTATCGGCGCGTTCGGTGATGAATGTTCCGTTCTTTCCCGCCGATATCGATCGCAGCGCTGACGTGGTCGCTCGAGCGGAGGCAGCGGGTCTGCTGGGCCTGAAAGGACACCGCGCCCTCGGCGGCCTGCGCGCCAGCCTGTACAATGCGCTCGATGACGACGCGGTGGAGAGCCTGATTGACTTCCTCGGAGACTACGAGCGACGATTCAGCTGAGCGCGGACTGGCTGATATCCGCCAGCGAATCGACGCACTGGACCAGCAGATCCAGGCCTTGATTTCAGAACGCGCGGCGCTGGCTGCCGATGTCCGAGCTGCCAAGGGTGACCTTGGCGCCGGGTCGGCCTATTACCGACCCGACCGAGAGGCGCAGGTCCTGCGCCGCGTCATCGAGCGAAATGCGGGGCCACTCAGCGACTCGACCATGCTGAGACTGTTCCGGGAGATCATGTCCGCATGCCTTGCGCAGCAGGAGCCGATGCGCATCGCCTACCTTGGCCCCGAGGGGACCTTTACCCAGCAAGCGGTCTATCGCCAGTTCGGCCACTCGGTCAATGCGATCGCCCAGCCGGGCATCGAGGACGTGTTCCTGAGCGTGCAGGGGGGCGAGGCCGACTTCGGAGTCGTGCCCGTGGAGAATTCCACCCAGGGCGTGGTCAGCAATACGCTGGATCTGTTCATGCACTCGGACCTCAAGATCGCCGCCGAAGTCGAGCTTCGAATTCATCAGCACCTTCTGACCCAGGCCGGGAGCCTGTCGACCATCGAGCGCGTCTACGCGCATCAACAATCGCTGGCCCAGTGCAAGCACTGGCTGAAGGCGCATCTGGACCACGCGGAGTTGATTGCCGTATCCAGCAACGCGGAGGCAGCCCGTCGCGTGCGCAGCGCCCCGGATTCGGCCGCGATCGCGGGTCGTCATGCCGCCGAGGTCTATGGTCTGCCCGTGCTGTTCGGCAACATCGAGGATCACGTCGACAACACCACTCGATTCCTTGTCCTCGGCCAGTCCCTGCTGCCGGCCTCCGGTGACGACAAGACCACGCTGATGGTTGCCGGCCGCGATGATCCCGGGGCACTGTTCGGCCTGCTCGAGCCCCTGGCAAGGCACGGCGTGAACATGAACCGAATCGAATCTCGTCCCTCCCGCCAGGGCCTCTGGGACTACGTTTTCTTTATCGATGTCGATGGGCACGTGGATGACCCCAGCCTGTCCTCGGCGCTGGCCAACCTTGAAGAATCAGCGCGTCTGGTCAAGGTCCTCGGGTCCTACCCCCGGGCCGTGCTCGGCCGCGAGCCGGACGGGCATGCGCGCCGCGATCAAGCCGTCTCGAATCAGGATTGAGGACAGTCACACGGAATGAAAACCAGAAACTATGACGACCTTGCGGTGCCCGGCGTCCGGGAGCTGCGGCCCTACACGCCCGGAAAGCCGATTTCGGAGCTCGAGCGTGAGTACGGCGTGCGCAATTCGATCAAGCTGGCGTCGAACGAGAACCCCCTCGGCGCGAGTCTGGCAGCCATCGAGGCGATCAAGGGCGAGCTCGACGACCTCTGGCTCTATCCCGACGCGAACGGCTTCGAGCTGAAGAAGGCGATCAGCGCCAAGCACGGCGTCGAGCCGGCCTGTGTCACCCTGGGTAACGGATCCAACGACCTGCTGGTGTTCCTGGCCCAGGTCTTCCTGCAGCCGGGATGCGAGTCCGTGTTTTCCCAGTATGCCTTTGCCGTGTATCCCATCGTGACGCAGATGGTCGGCGCGACGGCACGGGTGGCGCCGGCGCTGCCGGCGGATCATCCGATGGCCTACGGTCATGATCTGCGGGGTCTCTATGAGCGGGTGGGGCCGGCGACCCGTCTGGTCTTTGTGGCCAATCCGAACAACCCGACGGGCACCTGGCTGAAGGCAGATCGACTGCGTGATTTCATCGGCTCGCTGCCGCCGCAGGTGATCTGCGTGATCGACGAGGCCTACACGGAGTATGCGACCTCCGACGAGCTCGGGGATGCGTCGACCTGGCTGGACGAGTTTCCCAATCTGGTGGTGACTCGGACCTTCTCCAAAGCCTATGGTCTGGCGGCGCTACGCGTCGGCTACGCGCTGAGCAACCCGGGTGTCGCGGATCTCCTCAACCGAGTCCGGCCGGCTTTCAACGTCAACTCCCTGGGTTTGAGCGCGGCGCGAGCGGCGCTGGGCGATGCTGAGTTCATCGAGCGATCCCGCCAGGTCAATGCGGAGGGCATGGTCCAGCTGCGCGATGGTCTACGCCAGCTCGGGGCCTCGACGGTGCCGTCGGCAGCCAACTTCATCCTCGCCGGATTCGACCAGCCCGCCGCCGATCTCAATGAACGCTTGCTGCACGAGGGGGTGATCGTGCGGCCGGTCGGTAACTACGGCCTTGATCGACACCTTCGCATCACCATCGGCACGCGTGAACAGAACGCCCGCGTGCTCGATGCGCTGCAGCGGGTGATGAGCTGAATGGCGCGCCTGCGAGTCCGTCCGTCGACGGCACCCCTGCGTGGGAGCTATACGCCGCCCGGTGACAAGTCCGTGTCTCATCGAGTGGCCATCCTGGGCGGTCTGGCTGAAGGCGAGACCCGCATCCACGGCTTTCTCGATGCCGAGGACACGAAGGCCACGCTTAACGCTATGGCTCAGCTTGGCGCCGAGGTCGAGGAGGACGGAGCGGAGATCAGGATCCGCGGTGGCCGGCTGAAGCCGCCAGCGGCGCCCCTCGACTTGGGTAACTCCGGCACCGGCATGCGTCTTCTTTGCGGCATGCTCGCGGGCCGGCTGGAGCTGGCGGGCAGCGCCATCACCCTGATCGGGGATCAATCCCTGTCGTCGCGCCCGATGGGTCGGATCATTCAGCCGCTGGAAGCGATGGGCGCGCGAATCGACGCGGAGGAGGCGCGTGCGCCTCTGTGCATTCGGCCCCAGTCGCTCAAGGGAATCCGCTACTCGATGCCCGTGGCAAGCGCGCAGGTCAAATCGGCACTCCTCCTCGCGGGGCTTTCGGCGCAGGGTGAGACCATCGTCGTCGAGCCTGGCCCCAGTCGCGATCACACGGAGCGCTTGCTGCCTGCCTTCGGCGTGCCCGTGCTCGATGGCGCGCCCGGCGTCGGCGTGCGCGGCGGCGGCACGCTCGAGGCGGCCTCGATTCACGTGCCCGGCGATCTGAGCTCGGCCGCCTTCCTGATGGCGGCGGCGACGGTGGTTCCCGGTTCCGACGTCGACGTCAGGAACGTGGGCCTGAATCCGACGCGCGATGGCTTTCTGCGGGTCCTCGAGGCGCTTGGCGCACAGCCGGCGCTGACCCTCGATCAATCGGTGGGCCTTGAGCCGGTGGGGCGGCTGCAGGTGCGCCACCAGGTTCTCCAGGGCGTTGACATTCCGGCCACCTGGGTCCCCCTGGCCATCGATGAATTTCCGATCATCATGGCGCTTGCGGCTGTCGCCGAGGGCCGAACGGTGATCCAGGGCGCGCAGGAGCTTCGCGTCAAGGAGTCCGATCGTATCGCCGTGATGTGCGCCTGCCTCGAGGCGCTGGGCGTGAAGGTTGCCGAAACGCCCGACGGTGCCGTCATCGATGGCGGTTCGGTCCAGGG
>CAZDFS010000014.1:12228-36312 GCA_964504865.1 uncultured Wenzhouxiangella sp. | reverse complement strand
TGAGTCATGGCTGAGCGAAGCGATGCGGCGACGCAGGCCAGCGCGCCGGTGATCACCATCGACGGTCCTTCCGGTGCCGGCAAAGGCGCGGTTTCAGCGCGATGCGCAGCCGCCCTCGGGTTCAATATGCTCGACTCCGGGGCCGTGTATCGCAGCGTGGCTGTCGCCGCCATCGATCGCGGCATCGGGGCTGGCGATATCCCCGCGCTGCTCGAGCTGTGCGCCGATCTCGATCTCGACTTCGTCGCCGCCGACCACGGCATTTCGGTCCACCTCGATGGCGTCGCCGTCGACGATCGACTGCGAAGCGAGGCCGTGAGCGTGATGAGCTCGAAGATCGCCGTCCAGCCCGATGTTCGGGCCGCCCTGCTGGCGCTGCAGCGCGCCTATCGGCGCCCGCCGGGTCTGGTGGCCGACGGTCGCGACATGGGGACGATCGTCTTTCCCGACGCGACGGCCAAGGTGTTTCTCGATGCGAGCGTCGAGGAGCGGGCCCGGCGGCGATATAAGCAGTTGAAGGACAAGGGCGAAAGTGTTATATTCTCGCGGCTTTTTAGCGACCTAGAGGAGCGCGATCGTCGTGATCGCGAGCGGGCCGTGGCACCGACGGTGCCGGCAGGCGATGCCGTACTGGTCGATTCAACCCACATGGACCTCGATGAGGTGGTGGAGCGAATCCTTCAGATCGCCCGGGCTGCCCTCGAAAACCGCTGAAAGAAGAAGGGCTTGCTTCCAAGCGAGCCCGTGAGCTGGCCGGAGCCTGTCCCAGGACAGTCCGGCTGTTTTCGTCAACGAGTGCCAGACAAGTTTCGGGTGGTCCGAGACGGCACGGAAGAACCTGGTTGCTGTCGGCGCGTTTTCGCGACCTGGCAGGAGCGGGTGGGAATAACGACAACCTAATGACCGAATCATTTGCTGAATTATTTGAACAGAGCCTGACCGAAAAAGACCTTCGCCCCGGCGCCATCGTGATGGGCCGCGTGGTCGAGATCCGCGACGACGCCGTCGTCATCAACGCCGGTCTCAAGTCCGAAGGCATCGTCCCCATTCACCAGTTTGAAAAGCCCGATGGCGAACTCGAAGTCGCCGTTGGCGATGAAGTCGAGGTCTCCCTCGATGCCGTCGAGGACGGTTTCGGCGAGACCCGCTTGTCGCGCGAGAAGGCCAAGCGCTCTCGCGTCTGGACGGCTCTGGAAAAAACCTTCGAAGGCGAGGACAACGTGATCGGCCAGATCTCTGGCAAGGTCAAGGGCGGCTTTACCGTCAACATCGACGGCATCCGCGCCTTCCTGCCTGGATCGCTCGTCGACGTGCGTCCGGTTCGCGACCCGGCCTACCTCGAAGGCAAGGACCTTGAATTCAAGATCATCAAGCTGGACCGTCGCCGGAACAACCTGGTCGTCAGCCGCCGCGCGGTGGTCGAGCACGAATACGCAGCCGAGCGTGACGATCTGATCGAGCGTCTGACCGAAGGCGCAGTGATCAAGGGTGTGGTCAAGAACCTCACCGATTACGGTGCCTTCCTCGACCTCGGTGGTATCGATGGTCTGCTGCACATCACCGACATGGCGTGGAAGCGCGTCCGTCATCCGTCAGAAGTGGTGGAAGTCGGCGACGAGCTCGAAGTTCGCGTTCTGCGCTTCGACCGTGAGCGCATGCGTGTCTCCCTCGGCCTGAAGCAGCTCGGTGATGATCCCTGGGATAACATCGACCGCCGCTATCCGCCGACCACCCGCCTGTTCGGCAAGGTCACGAACATCACCGACTACGGCTGCTTCGTCGAGATCGAAGATGGTGTCGAAGGCCTGGTTCACGTCTCGGAAATGGACTGGACCAACAAGAACGTCAACCCGGCCAAGGTCGTCCATGTCGGTGAAGAAGTCGAAGTCATGGTGCTCGATGTCGACGAGGAGCGCCGCCGGATTTCTCTGGGCATGAAGCAATGCGCCCCGAATCCCTGGGAAGCCTTCGCCGCCACCCACAACAAGAACGACAAGGTCTCCGGTGCGATCAAGTCGATCACCGACTTCGGGATCTTCATCGGCCTTGACGGTGGAATCGACGGACTGGTTCACCTCTCGGACATCTCCTGGATGACGCCGGGTGAAGAAGCGATTCGCAACTTCCGCAAGGGTGAAGAACTCGAGGCCGTCGTCCTGGCCGTCGATCCCGAGCGCGAGCGTATTTCGCTGGGCATCAAGCAGATGGAGCAGGACCCGTTCGCGACCTACATGGCCGAGCATCCGCGAGGCTCGATCGTCAACGGAACGGTCACGGAAGTCGACGCGCGCGGCGCGACGATCGAATTGGCCGATGGCGTCGATGGCTACATCAAGGCGAGCGACCTGGACAAGGAGCGTGTCGACGATGCCACCAAGGTCCTGTCCGTCGGTGATCAGATTGAGGCGAAGTTCATCGCCCTCGACCGCAAGACGCGCAATCTGACCCTGTCGGTTCGCGCCAAGGACGAGGCCGAGCTGGCCGACGCGCTCGATCAGTATCAGTCCAAGACCAGTGGCACCGGAACGTCCCTGGGCGATCTGCTCAAGGAGCAGCTCGAGACCAAGGACTGAGACCGCTGAACGCCGGTCTGGCGGTCGATCCTTCGACCGCCAGATCCTCGGCGATCGTTTCGATAGGACAGGTCGAATGTGAGGGGATCTGTTAGCAATGACAAAATCCGAACTGATAGAACGCCTCGCCGGGGAACAGGCCCATCTGAGTCAGGCCGATGTCGAGCTGGCCGTTCGATGCATTCTCGACCAGCTCAGCCGCGCCCTCGCCGAGGGTGAGCGGATCGAAATTCGAGGGTTCGGAAGTTTTTCCCTGCATTTCAGGCCGCCTCGCATGGGGCGTAACCCGAAAACCGGTGAGCCTGTGGCGCTGCCCGGAAAGTATGTGCCTCATTTCAAGCCCGGCAAGGCACTGCGCGAGCGCGTCAACGCCGGCACCAAGGATTAGCGTCGGTCACGGGGGCTGGCGCTGGCGAATCAGGGCCGCCCGGCACGCTAGACCCTGCCAGCTGACGGCCACTGTGCCGTCGTCGGTTTGCCGAGATGGGCGAGGGCAGGGCGCAGCGACGAGCCGTGGACACTGGCTCGCTGCACGGCGTAGAGTAGGTGACCAACCGATCTGAACCCGTTTGAGGAGTCAGCATGTTTCGCTGGGCAATTTTGATTTTTTGTCTGCTTGCCGCCGGCGTGGGGCTGTCCATCGGCGTTCTGAATCCCGATCCTGTGGAGGTGATTCTGCCAGGATGGTCCTTCGAGCTTCCCCTTGGTAGCGTACTCATGGCGACCTTTGCGGTGGGTCTCCTCGCCGGCCTGCTGCTTTACATGATCGTGTTCCATCTCCCGAATCGTCTCCGCCGCAAGCAGGCGGCGTCGGCTGCACGCAGGGCTGCCAGCAAGCCGAATGCTTGAAGGCGCGCTGCTGTTTCTCCTGCTGCCCCTGGCGGCAGCCAGCGGTTGGTGGATGGCCAATCGTCAGCACCGGCGAGAGGCGGGTCGGGGATCAGCGCTGTCGTCGAATTACTTCAAAGGGCTGAATTACCTCCTCAACGAGCAGCCGGACAAGGCCATCGAGCTGTTCCTCCAGATCGCTGAAGTCAATCAGGACACGGTCGAAACCCATCTTGCTCTTGGAAGCCTTTTCCGTCGCCGCGGCGAGATGGACAAGGCGATTCGATTCCACAAGCACATCATGACGCGCCCCAATCTGAGCGAAGAGCAGCGTGCCCTTGCCCTGTTCGAGCTCGGCGAGGACTACATGCAGGCGGGCCTTCTCGATCGTGCCGAGAAGCTGTTCTGCGAACTCATTGAACAGGGCAGCGGCTCCGCCGTCCCGGCGCGTCAGCTCCTGTCGATCTATCAGCAGGAAAAGGACTGGACGAAAGCCATCGCCATGGCCAGGACCCTGCCGCGCGAGGGGCCGGAACGGAATACGCTGATCGCTCAGTTTCACTGCGAGCTGGCGCGCGAGGCGATCGAGGAGGGGCAGACCGAGGCCGCTCGACAAGCGCTGCGCCAGGCGCGGCGCTACGACCCGAAGAATCCCCGCGCTCGCCTTCTCGAGGGCGATCTGGCCTGGCGCGCCGAAGACTGGGCCGTGGCCGGCGATCACTATCGCGCAGCCTGTGATCTCGATAGCGAATGCCTGATCCAGGTTCTCGATCGCATCGAGTCGTCCCACCGGCATCTGGGTGATCTGGCTGGACTCGAGGAATGGTTGACCTCCCTGGCACAGCGCAGCGCGCTGACCACGCCATTGCTCGCGCTGGCCCGACTCACCAGCCGGGAGAACCCGCAGGCCGCGGTGCAGCTGGTCCTGGATCGGATGTCGCAGCGCCCGACGGTCAGAGGGCTTCAATTCCTGATGCGGTCGCTGATCGAGCAGGGAGCGCGGCTCGACCAGATGAAGCCCGAGCTGATTGCCGACCTGCTCGATCGGCTGCTGCAGGATCAGTCCGTCTATCGCTGCGAGCACTGTGGCTTCAGCGGATCGGCCTACCACTGGCTCTGCCCGAGCTGCCGACGGTGGAATACGACTCGGGCCATCCGTGGGATTCTTGGCGAGTGAGCGGTACTGAGGGGCAGGTTGTCGCCTGGCCGCTGGCCGGGGCAGTCGCTTTTCTCTTGCCCGCGATGCTGACACCGCTGCTTGCGCGCTGGCTCCGGGTGCGCGGACACGTCGATCGGCCGGATCATCGTCGCAACCACCTGGGAGAGGTGCCGCGCGGCGGCGGCTTGACGCTGGCACTTGGGCTCACGGCCGGGTTGCTGCTCGTCGGTGCTGGCGGCGGCGCTGCCGGCGAACTCTGGGTCGCCTGCCTTGTGATGGTCGTCGCCCTGTGCCTCGGCGGCGCGCTCGACGATCTCGGCGATCCCGGCGTCGGCGCAAGAATCATTGCGCAGATCGCCATCGCGGCAGGCGTGCTGCTGGTCTGGGATGGCGTCGGCGCTATTCCTCTCGGCGGCAACTGGTACTGGTCGCAGCCCGTGCTGCTCAGCGTTCTGGCGCTGATCGCCTTTCTCTGGGTGATCAATCTGCACAATTTCATGGACGGCTCGGACGGTCTGGCCGCCCAGCAGGCGATCTGGACCGGCCTGGCCTACGCCGCGGTGTTCTTTCCGCAGGGCGATCATCTTGAGGCGCTCACCGCCGGTCTGCTGGTTTGTGCTGCCGCGGGCTTCATGATCTGGAATCGGCCGCCGGCACGCATCTTTCTGGGGGATGCGGGTTCCTGGTTGATCGGCGGTGTCATCGCCTGGCTGGCGCTGCGGGCGCTGCAGACCCACGCGGCAACCCTCGCGGTCTGCGTGCTTATCAGCAGCGTCTTTGTTGTCGATGCGACGGCGACCCTGCTGGCCCGGCTTCGTCGCGGGGAGCGGTGGTATACTCCGCATCGGTCGCACGCCTTTCAGCGCCTGATCGATTCGGGCTGGTCGCACGCAACAGTACTGATGACCTATGCGGCCGTGAACCTGCTGGTTGTGTTGCCGGCCTTTGTGCTTGCACTGGTCTTTCCGTCGATCGACCTCGCGCTGAGCCTGGCGGTGATTGTCGCGCTGCTGATTGGCTGGCTACGGATTCAGTCCGGCAAGAACGGAGATTAACAATCGCATGACCCATCGCGTGACAAGGCGAATTGGACGTCGGCCTGCGATTTTCAATCTTCGCGTGCTCGTCGTCCTGTTCGATCTGCTGATGATCGCCGTTGCCTGGAGTGGCGCTCGCCTTGGCACGCTCTGGCTCCTCGGTGAGTCGTCGATCGGCTGGCAGCAGCTCGCCATCGAGGTCAACCTGGTTCTGCTGATACAGGGGTTCCTCCAGTGGCGCGCGGGCCTCTATCGCGGCGTCTGGCGTTTCGCCAGTCTGCCCGACCTCGGCAACCTGCTCCGAGCCGCCCTCCTAGGTGCCGTCGCCGGCGGCGCGGTGCTGCTGCTCCTCGATGCGCCCGTCGAGCTGATCGTGGTGATGGTCTGGACCTTCCCCCTGCTGCTCCTTCTCCTGCTTGGTGTCCCTCGCCTGACCTATCGCGTGTTCAAGGACATGCGGCTGGAGGTGCATCGTCGACGCGTGACTCAGCGCACCCTGATCCTGGGCGCGGGCCGATCGGGTCGCTTGCTGCTCCCAGAGCTGCGGCGTCGTGGCGGATTCGACGTGGTCGGCTTTCTCGACGACAACCGTCGCCTGCGCAAGACCGAGATCGATGGCGTGCCCGTCCTCGGCGCGATCGATCGCTTGCCCCGGGTGGTCAGGGAGGCAGCGATCGATATGGTCGTCATTGCGATCCCATCGGCGACGAATGCCCAGATGCAGCGCGTGGTGGAGATCTGCGAGCGCGCCGAGGTCGAGTTCAAGACCTTGCCGACGCTCAAGGAGCTGGGCAACAGTTTCACTCGATTCGACGATCTCAAGCCCGTTGCCATCGATGACCTGCTTGGTCGCGACCCGGTGTCCCTTGACTGGAATCTGATCCGCTCCGGCCTGGCCGGGAAGCGAGTGCTGGTGACCGGCGGCGGGGGGTCCATCGGCGCTGAGCTCTGTCGCCAGATTGCGCGCCTGGATCCAGCAGGCCTGATGGTCCTCGACAACAGCGAGTACAACCTGTATCGAGTCGACCACCAGCTGCGCAGCGAATTCCGCGACCTGGCGGTCGAGACCATCCTCGGGGATATCTGTGATTCTGCGACGATCAGCCGGGTAATGGAGCGCTCTCGCCCGCAGGTGGTATTCCATGCGGCGGCTTACAAGCATCTGCCGATGCTTCAGAACCAGGTCAGAGAGGCATTCCGCAACAACGTGATTGGCACGCGCCGCGTCGCCGATGCGTCCAGCCAGTTCGGCGTCGAAACCTTCGTGCTGATCTCGACGGACAAGGCCGTCAATCCGACGAATGTGATGGGCGCGACGAAGCGCGTTGCCGAGCTGTACTGCCAGCACCTGAACAGGGTTTCCGATACGCGCTTTATCACGGTGCGTTTCGGCAACGTGCTCAATTCGACCGGCTCGGTCGTGCCCCTGTTCAACGAACAGATTCGACGAGGCGGTCCAGTGACCGTTACGCACCCGGAAATCACCCGCTACTTCATGACCATTGCCGAGGCGGGTCAGCTCATCCTTCAGGCCGGCGTGCTGGGGGAGGGCGGTGAGGTCTTCGTGCTCGACATGGGCGAGCCGGTGCGAATCAGCTACCTCGCCGAGCAGCTGATTCGCCTTGCCGGCAAGGAACCCGGTAGGGATATCGAAATCGTCTTTACCGGTCTGCGGCCGGGCGAGAAACTCTTCGAGGAGCTGTTTCACGCGCACGAGTCCTACGCCAAGACCGCCCACGAGAAGATCTTCCTGACTCGCTGCCCCGATGTGGACCTGAACTGGATGATCGATCGCATCCAGCAGGCGGAGCAGGCCGTGCGCCGGTACGATAGCCAGGGCCTGAGGGACACGCTTCTGGAGCTCGTGCCGGAGCTCGGGCGCGTGCCGCCGAAATCCCACAAGGTCGTGCCCCTCACAGGATGACGCACTACTAGCTGCCATGTCTCTTCGGCCAACGACAAGCAAGGCGCCCGGTCAACTGGTGTCGATGCAGCACGCCTCGGCGCTGCTCGCGGACAACCCCCTGGGCGACCCCGCGCTGAGAATTCATCCGGTCTACCTGCCGGCCGCCTATGAGCGCTCGCCAGAGCGCCGCTTTCCCGTCCTTTACTGCCTTGCGGCCTATACCAGCGCGGGGCCGGCGCAGGTGAACTGGCGCAACCAGGGAGAGAATCTGCCCCAGCGGCTGGATCGTCTCATCGAGACCGGCCGGATGCCGCCGGTCATCGTCGTCTTCCCGGACTGCTACACCAGCCTCGGGGGCAACCAATACGTCAATTCGCCCGCCCTGGGCCCGTATGCGGATTTCCTCGTCCAGGAGTTGGTGCCCGCGGTAGACCGTGAATTCCGCACCCTGGCGGATCCTGCCTCACGCGGTGTTTTCGGGAAATCCTCCGGTGGGTTCGGTGCCCTGCATCTGGCGATGGCTCACCCCGGGTGTTTTTCAGCAGTGGCCAGTCACGCCGGCGACTGCGGCTTCGAACGGGTCTACCTGCGTGATTTTGCGCCGACGGCCGCGACCTTGAGCCGCTTCGACGGCGACCTTGAGGCCTTCGTCAGGTCCTTCTGGCGCGCCAGGCGACCCGGCGGCGCCGATTTCCATGCCCTGATGACGCTGTGCCTGGCCGCCAGCTATTCACCCGATGAGGCGCTGCCTCTCGGCTTCGAGCTTCCCTTCGATCTCCGCACCTGTCGTCTCAAGGAAGCGATCTGGGCACGATGGCTGTCCTTTGACCCGGTGCGTCGAGTCGATCAGAGTTGCCACGCCCTGTCGGACCTGTCAGCGCTCTGGGTGGACGTCGGATGTCGTGACCAGTACTTCATCCAGTTCGGTACGCGCGAGTTCTCGGATCGCCTGAGCGACCAGCAGATCAAGCACCACTTCGAGGAGTTCGATGGGACGCACTCGGGCATCGATTGGCGCTACGACCAATCACTCCCCTGGCTCCTCGAGCGCTTGAAAGCCTCACCCTGAGATCGCACCTGTTGTTCATGACCAACGACGATTCCACCATGATTACGATCACGCCCGCCGCTCGAGATTACTTCGTGAAGTTGCTCGACGAGCAGCCGGACAACACCAATCTGCGCCTGAGGACGATCCATCCGGGCACGCCGTCAGCGGACGTGGAGTTGACCTTTTGCGGGCCAGGCCAGCATCAGAGCGATGACCAGGCCGTGGATTGCCAGCGCTTCGTGCTCTACGTCGATGAGGCCAGCGCGTCTTCCCTCAACGGGGCGATGATCGATTTCGAAACGAATGCAATGGGCGGAGAGCTGTCGATTCGGGCACCCGGTCTCAAGGGCAAGCGACCGGCCAAGGACGCCCCCTTCCGCGAACGCGTGGAATGGGTCCTCGAGGCGAGAGTCAACCCGATGGTTGCCTCCCACGGTGGCTCCGTCGCGCTCGTCGAGGCGACCGAGGAGGGCGACGTGGTGCTTCAGTTCGGGGGCGGTTGCCACGGTTGCGGAATGGTCGATGTCACCCTGAAACAGGGGATCGAAACCACCATGAAGCAGGAAATTCCCGAAGTGCGACGTGTCCTGGATGCCACGGATCACGCGAGTGGAGAGAACCCCTACTACTGACGGCCTGCCCCGCGCGTGCCGCGAGGCGGCAGATCCTAATCGAAGGTCAGCTCGCCCAGGCCGTCCTGGCGCGAGAACCAGGCGGCCAGATCTTCGATGTCCTGATCGCTGAGATTCTGCGCAAAGGAGCTCATGACCGCATGGTCGCGATCACCCGAGCGGTAAGCCTTGAGCGCCACCACCAGGTAGTCGCGATGCTGCCCGGCGAGGATCGGGTAATCGTCGGCCAGCGCCATGTTGCCATCCGCACCGTGGCAGCTGGCGCAGACCTGGGCGGACAGTTCCTGACCGCGAGCGGGGTTGCCGGCGGCCTGTGTCGTTTCCGCAATGAACAGCGCGGATGAAGCGAGAATCAGGGCAATCAAGCGGTTCATTCGGACTCCTCCGCCAGACTCACGAAGTAGGCTGCAATGTCGGAAATATCTTGATCGGTAAGCGTATTGGCCTGAGCCTGCATGGTGGCATGCTTCCTTGCGCCTGAGCGATAGGCCTTCAGCGCGGAGATGATGTAACCCTCGCTCTGGCCCGCCAGGCGGGGAACGGTGTAGGAAGGATAAACGTTCTTGTAGAACGGAATCCCGTGGCAGCCCGAGCACGTGAAGGCAATGACGCGACCACGCTCGGGATCGCCGGATTGGGCCAGCACAGGCGAGCAGGCGATGAGAGTTACCGCAAGGGCGGCAAGCAGACGATTCAACATGAAATCAGCGACCGATAAGAGACGAACTTTCGAAGGCTTATTATAGCGCCCGAGGCAGGCCCGTTGGAAGAATCATCTCCTGCAGTCGAGGACGGACTTGCTGCGGAGTGCACGCTGATCGACTAAAATAGAAAGTCCTTTCGACACCTCGGAACGCCATGGCTTCCCTCAATCCCCTCGACCTGTTCGACATCGACTCGCTGCTCTCTGACGAAGAGCGCATGATCCGCGATAGCGTGGCTCGATTCGTCGATGATCGCGCCCTTCCTCTGATGGCAGACTGCTTCGACAAGGGGCAGTTTCCGCACGAATTGATCCCGGAAATTGCCGATCTCGGTCTGTTGGGCTCGTCGCTGGAGGGCTACGACTGCGCTGGACTCAACGGGGTGAGCTATGGCCTGATCTGCCAGGAGCTCGAGCGCGGCGATTCCGGCCTGCGCAGCTTCGTCTCCGTTCAGTCCTCGCTGTGCATGTATCCGATCTACGCCTTTGGTTCCGAGGAGCAGAAATCGCGCTGGCTGCCGTCGATGGCGGCGGGCAAGGTGATTGGCTGCTTTGGCCTGACCGAACCCCACGGCGGCTCGGACCCGGCGAACATGAAGACCCACGCGCGCCGTGATGGTGACGACTGGATCCTGAACGGCGCGAAGATGTGGATCACCAATGGGTCTATCGCCGACATTGCGATCGTCTGGGCGCGCACTGACGATGGCATCCAGGGATTCATCGTCGAGAAGGACTTCGCGGGCTTCGAGGCGCGCGACATCAAGGCCAAGATGTCGCTGCGCGCGTCCATCACCTCCGAGCTCTACTTCGATAACGTGCGCATTCCGGACAGCAATCGTTTGCCCAACGTCAAGGGTCTCAAGGGCCCGCTGTCCTGCCTGAGCCAGGCCAGGTACGGCATCACCTGGGGGCCGATCGGCTCGGCCATCGCCTGCCTGAAAGAGGCGCTGGATTACACCTCGGATCGCGAGCTGTTCAATCGACCGCTTGCGGCCAATCAGGCCGTTCAGATTCGCCTGGCAGATCACGCTCGGCGGATCACGCAGGCCCAGCTCTTGAGCCTGCGCCTGGGCCGCCTGAAGGACGAGGGTCGAGTCCACCCGACTCAGATCTCCCTGGCCAAGTGGAACAACGTGCGGATGGCGCTGGATATTGCTCGGGACTGCCGTGACCTGCTCGGTGGCTCAGGCATCACCCTCGAGTACGTGGCCATTCGCCATGCCCTGAATCTCGAGTCTGTGATCACCTATGAGGGCACGGAAACCGTCCATCAGCTGGTCGTCGGCCGAGAACTGACGGGACACAACGCCTTCTGAAGAGGGGTCGGTCCTTGCCGAGCGCGAGGGCCCCGATCATTTGACGGCCTGATGGGAGTCTGGGCATGAGTCAATCGACAGCCGCACGCCAGATCAACCGCGCAGAGGTGGTCGATCGGGCATTTCTCGATCATCTCGACGCACTTGCCGATGGGCGCGTGCAGCCCGAGCGTGGTGGTGAAATTCCCGATGCCGACCTGCTGCAGCTCTTCGACTCTCAGATGGTGTCTCGTCAGCTCGATCTGATGGCTCGAGTCAAGCGACTCGAGAACAAGGTCTTCTACACCATCGGCTCGTCGGGTCACGAAGGGAACGCGCTGCTGGGTCGTCTGACGCGCCCGACCGATCCCGCGCTCCTGCATTATCGCTCAGGGGCCTTCATGGCCGAGCGCTACCGCTTTCTCGAGGGCGCCGATTTCGTCCGCGATACCTGTCTGTCCTTTGCGGCGGCAGCCTCCGACCCCGCTTCCGGCGGACGCCACAAGGTCTGGGGGAGCCAGCCCCTCTGGGTCCTGCCTCAGACCTCGACGATTGCCTCCCATCTGCCAAAGGCGGTGGGCATGGCCGTCGCCCTTGCGCGCGGCGCGCCCGAAGGCCAATCCTCGGCGCTACCTGACGATAGCATCGTGGTCTGTTCCTTCGGCGATGCGAGCCTGAACCATGCAACGGCCCAGACCGCGCTCAACAGTGCGGCCTGGACGCGACACCAGAACCTGCCGCTGCCCTTGCTGTTCATCTGCGAAGACAATGGGCTCGGCATCTCCGTGCCGACCCCGACCGATTGGGTTCGCCGCAGCATCGAGTCGCGCCACGGCATCGATTACCACTATGCCGATGGTCTGGACCTGAGCACGGCCTATGAGGCGGTCGGCCACGCGGTCATGAGCTGTCGGCGAGACCGGCGCCCGGTCTTTCTCCATCTGCGCACGACTCGATTGATGGGCCACGCCGGCACGGACTTCGAGATTGACTATCGCCCGATTCCCGAGCTGGAAGCGGCGGAGGCCATGGATCCTTTGCGCCGCTCCAGTGATCGGGTCGTTGCGCGAGGCCTGATGACGCCGGAGGGGATCCGCTCCCGCTACGAACAGCTTCGCCAGCGCTGCCTTGAAGAGGCCGATCGAGCCGACGGGGAGACCCGGCTCGTCGATCGCGATGAGGTCATGGCACCGCTCGCACCCCTGTCGCGCGGTCCGGTGATGACCGAGGCGGCTACCCTGGCAGAGCCGGCAGCGCGAATCGCCTCCTTCGGCGGCGAAAAGGCGTTGCCGGAGCGGCAGTCGCCGAAGCACCTGGCCATTCAGATCAATCGCGGGCTGCAGGATCTGATGCTGAAATATCCGCAGGCGGTTCTCTTCGGCGAGGACGTGGCCCGGAAAGGGGGGGTCTATACGGTCACTCGCGGACTGTGGGACCGCTTCGGGCGCCGGCGGGTGTTCAACACCCTGCTGGACGAGACGACGATCCTCGGCCTGGCGCAGGGTTTCGCGTCCCTCGGGTACCTTCCGATTCCAGAGATCCAGTACCTGGCCTATTTCCACAATGCCTGCGACCAGATTCGGGGCGAGGCGTGTTCACTTCAGTTCTTCTCCAACGGCCAGTTCCGCAATCCCATGGTGATGCGAGTTGCCGGCCTGGGCTACCAGCGCGGCTTTGGCGGGCATTTCCATAACGATAATTCCATCGCCGCGCTGCGCGATATTCCCGGGCTGGTGATTGGCTGCCCCTCTCGCGGTGACGATGCCGTGGCCATGCTGAGAACCATGGCGGCACTGGCTCGGATCGATGGGCGGATTTGTGCCTTCGTTGAACCGATTGCGCTCTACATGACAAAGGATCTCTACGAGCGCGACGATGGCGAGTGGCTGTTTCCCTATCCTGGTGACGGCGAGGCGCTGGCTCCCTGGGAGGCTCGGACCTATCACCCCGACGCCAGGGACGTATTGATCGTGAGCTTCGGGAACGGCGTTCCCATGGCGCTGCGCGTCGCACGCCGTCTCCAGACCGAGTATGAGATCAGCGTGCGCGTCCTCGATCTCCGATGGATCAAACCTCTTGATCGCGATGCCATCCTCAGCGCCGCAGCGGATTGCGAGGCCGTGGTCGTCTTCGACGAGGGCCGTCCGGAGGGCGGTGTCGGGGAGAGCGTCGTCAGCCTGCTCGCCGAGCAGTGCGACGGCAGAGGCTGCGTGCGCCGCGTGACGAGCGCCGATTGCTATATTCCGCTTGGGGATGCGGCCAATCTCATTCTTGCCAGCGAGCAGGATCTCGTCGATGCCTGCCTGTCGGTCGTGAGTTGAGTCAGCCTGGCGGCACGGACGACATTCATCATCCGAGTCACTCCAGGCGGTTCTGACGGTCATGGCGGAAGGGGATCCCGACGAGCCTGCTCCAGGATCAGGAGGGCAGGTGATCCGGGCGTCGGCGGAGTTGGTGATCGTCGAAGAATCGCATCAGATCGGCCGCCGTCAATTCATGAGAGAAGAGCCAGCCCTGCACCTGGATCGGTTCGAGGGGCCTGAGCGCCTCGCGCTGCCGCTCGGTTTCCACCCCCTCGATCACCACATCTAGATTCAGGCCCCGCGCCATCTCGGTCACGCGCGGCACCAGGCTGGCTTTGGGGCTGTCGGTCGCGACCGCCGCGGTCAGCTGCTGACTGATCTTGACGCCGTGGATATCGAGCTCGTTGAGATAGGCCAGCCCGCAGTAGCCGACGCCGAAATCATCGGCATAGAGCCGCAGGCCCATGTGGTTCAGTCGCTCGATAATGGCCTGCGCGGCTGTCGTTTCGATCATGGTTCGCTCGGTGATTTCAAGAACGATCTGCGAGGGCTGGATCCCGCGCTTGATCAGCTCTTCGTCGATGAGGGTGATCAGGCTCGGGTCGCCGAACTCTTCTGGCGAAATGTTGATGGTGACGCTGAGCTGAGGATGAGCCGCAAGCCAGCCACCGACCTCACTGCCGATGGCCTGGATCATCAGGTGGCTGATTTCACTGATCATCCCGTTTCGCTCAGCCAGGTCGATGAAGCGGTCCGTGGGCACGGGCCGGCCGTGTTCATCGCGCCAGCGCGCCAGGGCTTCGAAGCCCGCCAGCTCGCCACCCGGCAGCCTGACGATCGGCTGGTAGCGGGGTTGAATGAGATGGCCCCGGATGGCCCTTTCCAGGGCGCGGTCCGGCGTGTTTCGCTGCCGCCTCAGATTGGCGCCGATCAGGAACAGACTCGCTCCCAGAACGGCGCCGAGGCTGCCGACCAGATAGGCCTGGCTGCCCAGTTCCGCGTCAACGGGCGACTCGGTTCGAATGCGAATGCACAATCCAGTCTGATCGCTGCACTGAACGCGGCGCGCCAATCGGCGGCTTGATTCGCCGCCCTCGGGTCTCGTCAGCAGAGAGAAGGGATGCCAGTCTCGCTGGCGCGGATCGTCGACGGCAAGCTCGAGATGCGCGCGGTCGAGGCCGGTAATCAGGTCGCTGACCTGACGCGAATCGATCAAGGCATTGAAATTGCCGTACTCGATAACAACCGTTCGCAGTCGCTCGGAGGCGAGCACGCTTCGATCGGTGCGAAGCCCCGTCCCGTCGGCCAGGCGGATCGGCGGCGGTGAACTGTGATAGGGCTCGCTGAGAATGCCCAGGGCGGCGCTGCAGTAAAGGGAGTAGCCGCGCGTTCCACCGATATCGCGGAGATAGCGTGCCTCGAACAGATATGTTCGCATCGTCTGCAGCTGCGCAGGGGTGCAGTGCCCCTCATCGGTCCCCTCGATCGCGGCGAATACGCGATGGGCTTCGAAGATGATGTCGTCGAGGCGTTCGAGGACTCGGGCGGTGGATTGTTCGATGTGACGTTCGACGGCCCCCTCGGCCATCTTGTTCGACCACCACCAGCCCAGCAAGGCGCCAGCGGTGGTGAGAGCGACCAGAACGAGCAGCTCACGTGCGTTGGGCAAGGCCGGCATGCCAACGGGACTCGAGGCGAGGGGCGAGTCCGGATTCAGGCGCTGATCGTGTTGATCGGCCAGATTTGCGGGCTTGCTGCTCATCGTCCCGCCATGCATTCCCTCTAGATGTGTCTGTTCTTGCCCAAGCCAGCATAGTCCTCGAGCCTGTGGGCAGCAAAATTGGTTTCAAATGTAAGCGTCTCGGTCGAAGCGCGAGGTTTGTCGCGCGAATCGAAAGGTGAAGTCCGGCCAGAGCGTCGTGTTTCGCCCGCTGACCGGGTGCAGATACCAGCTTGCGCAGCCACCTTGCGACCAGACGGAGCGCTGCAGTGTCCTGTCGAGCTGTCGATTCCAATCCTGCTGCCGCTCCGCTCGCACCTCGAGCGTGCGCTCGCCGCCCCTGATGCTGCGAACCGCACCCAGCACGTAGCGGATCTGTGCCTCGATCATGAGCAGGACCGAGTTATGCCCGAGGGCGGTGTTGGGTCCGAGCAGGGTGAAGAAATTCGGAAACCCATGGACGCTGCTGCCCTTGTAAGCGCTGGGTCCTTCGGCCCAGGCATCTGCCAGGTCGCGTCCATCTCGACCGAAGATCAGACCCTCGGGCACGGGACGCGTCGCCTGAAATCCAGTCGCCAGAATGAGGACATCGGCGGGCCGAAAGACGCCGCTGGCGTCGACGACACCATCGGGCCGGATGGCGCCGACGGGGCCCGTACTGACCGTCACGTCGCGGC
The DNA here is from genome assembly GCA_964504865.1 of uncultured Wenzhouxiangella sp. Lineage (GTDB taxonomy): Bacteria > Pseudomonadota > Gammaproteobacteria > Xanthomonadales > Wenzhouxiangellaceae > Wenzhouxiangella. The sequence goes on along the minus strand of CAZDFS010000014.1, from coordinate 20,425 downwards.
GATCGAGGGCGGGATAGAAGTCGTTGCTCATGAGGACACGCTTGCATCCCATGGCATAGTCGGGGGTCAGGGCCTCACGCAGGGCCGGGTCGCGGATCTGGCGTTTGAGATGAGCCATCGCCTTGCGTCGATGCAGCCAGGTGAGCCGGTTGGACCAGTTGAAGGCCGGCAGGCGGGATTCGAGGAGCAGGAAATAGCTGAATCGGCGCAGCAGCCGCAGGGGCGGAAGCCAGCGGAACAGGCGCCGCTTCCACGGCGCGATGGCCTGGTCGGGTTTCGGCAGGATCCACTGCGGTGTTCGCTGATAGAGATCGAGCTGAGCCGCCTGACCGGCGATGCGTGGAACGAATTGAATCGCCGATGCGCCGCCTCCGATGACGGCCACTCGCTTGTCGCGAAGGTCGAGACCATCCGGCCACTGCTGCGAATGAAACACTTCGCCTTCGAATCGCTGGAGCCCTGGCAGGTCCGGCACGAGGGGGCGGGACAACCCGCCGATGGCGCTGATCAGGAGTCGAGCATGGTAGGTCTGGCCGTGCTGATCGACGATCACCCAGTGGGCCTGCTCGGCGCACCATGTCGCACTGCAGATCCGGGTATCGAGACGCAGATGGGAGTCGAGTCCCTCGTCGCAGACGCTGCGCGCCATGTGGCGCTGTATTTCTGCTCGCGGCGGAAATCGTCGGGTCCAATCCGGGTTCGGCGCAAAGGACAACGAGTAGAGGTGCGACTGCACGTCGCAGGCGCAGCCCGGGTAGCGATTGAGCCACCAGGTTCCGCCAACGCCACCTTCGGCCTCGGCGATGATGAAGTCGTCGAGGCCGCGACGTTTGAGCTGGATCCCGAGCCCGATGCCGGAAAAGCCGGCGCCGATGATAAAGGTCTCGCAGTGGATGACCGAGGTCGCCGGATCAGGCGCCATCGCTGCCCGAGCCCCAGATTCTTGCCATGACCAGGTAGGTAAAGGAGGCCGACCAGGTCACCAGCATGAACCCCAGGAGCGATTCCGTACCGGCGAGAAAGCGGATCGGGCCGTCGGGGTAGAGCTCGCCCCAGCCCACCGTGGTGTAGGTCGAGGCCGAGAAGTAGATGCAGTCGAACAGATCGAAGCTCTCATAGCCGATCAATCCGCCGAGCGCCTCATAGCGCATCAGGAGGTAATAGGCCAGGCCGAACAGCCAGATTTCAATCACGTGGACCAGCAGCAAGGACAGGACCACGATCAGGATCACCATGCGATGCATGCGGTCCGGGCGCAGCGAGCGGCTCTGGCGAATGCACCAGCGATTGAGAATGGCCAGTGCTTCGAAATGAAGCGCCACGCACAGCAGGGACACGAACAGGGTGACACCCACCACGATCCATTCTGCCGCGCCGATATGGGGCATGGGCTCAGCCGCTCAATCGACGCGACGTCAATCGATGACGCCCAGCGAGCGCCCGACGCGGGTGAAAGCCTCCACGGCACGGTCCAGGTGCTCGCGCGTATGCGCTGCGGAAATCTGGGTCCGGATCCTGGCCTGCCCCTTGGGCACGACGGGATAGAAGAAGCCGATCACGTAGATGCCTTCGTCGAGGAGGGCGTCGGCCATCTTCTGCGCCAGCGGCGCGTCGTACAGCATCACCGGCACGATGGGATGATTGCCGGCCTTGATATCGAAGCCGGCGTCGGTCATGGCCTGGCGAAAGTACGTCGTGTTCTCCCTCACGCGATCGCACAGCGCCGTGGATGCTTCGATCATTTCGAAGACCTTCAACGAGGCTGCGACCAGCGAGGGGGTCAGGGAATTGGAGAAAAGATAGGGCCTCGAGCGCTGCCGCAGGATGTCGATCACCGCTTGCGAGGCGGTGGTGAAGCCGCCCATGCCGCCGCCCATGGCCTTGCCGAGCGTCGAGGTAAAGATATCGACCTTGTCCATGACCCCGTGGTATTCCGCGGATCCTCGACCGGTCGCGCCGAAGAAGCCCGTGGCATGGCAGTCATCGACCATGACCAGGGCGTTGTACTTCTCGGCCAGGGCGGTGATCTCGTCGAGTTGGGCGACGTAGCCGTCCATGGAAAACACGCCGTCGGTCGCGATCATGCGGGTGCGCTTGTTCTGCGTCGCCTTCAGGCAGTCTTCGAGGGCGCTCATGTCCGAGTTGGCATAGCGGTGACGCTCGGCCTTGCACAGGCGAATGCCGTCGATGATCGAGGCGTGATTGAGCTGATCGGAAATGATGGCGTCTTCGGGCCCGAGGAGGGGCTCGAACAGGCCGCCGTTGGCGTCGAAGCAGGCCGCATAGAGGATCGCATCGTCCTTGCCGAAGAAGTCGGCGATCTTGGCCTCCAGCGCCTGATGGAGGTCCTGGGTGCCGCAGATGAAGCGCACCGAAGCCAGGCCGAAGCCGTAGTCATCGAGCGCCTGACGCGCGGCGTCGATCACGGCTGGATGATCGGCCAGGCCGAGGTAGTTGTTGGCGCAGAAGTTGAGCACCTCCATCCCCGAGCGGGTCTTGATCTCGACGCGCTGGGGCGTGGTGATGGCGCGCTCGCGCTTGTAGAGTCCGTCGGCCTCGATCTGGTCGAGCTCGGTCTGCAGGCGGTCGAGAAATTCCTGGTCACTCATGCGGCTCGTCCCTCGTGTTCCTGGGCGATCTGCCCGGTCCAGTCGCACACCACCTTGCCACATTCCCCCCGGGCCATCAGCTCGAAGCCCCGTTCGAAATCATCGATGGGAATCTGGTGGGTCAGGGCCTTGTGCAGGGGGAAGCCGGTCAGCACCATCTGGGTCATCTTGTACCAGGTTTCATACATGCGTCGGCCGTAGATGCCGTGCATCTCGAGCCCCTTGAAGATGACGTGGTCCCAGTTGATTCCCGTGCCCTTCGGCAGCAGACCGAGCAGCGCCACCTTGCCGCCGTGGTACATGCAGCTGAGGAGGTCCTCGAAGGCCTGCGGATGGCCCGACATTTCCATGCCAACGTCAAATCCGTCGATGTCGAGCTCCGTAAGAATGTCCGTCAGACGCTCTCGTTGGATGTTGATCGTGCGCGTGGCGCCCATGTCGGCGGCGAGCTTCAGGCGATAGTCATTGACGTCGCTGATGACGATATGGCGGGCGCCAACGTGGCGGGCGATGCCTGCGGCGATGATGCCGATGGGGCCGGCGCCGGTGATCAGGACATCCTCGCCGACCAGGTCGAACTCGAGGGCGCAGTGCGCGGCATTGCCGAAGGGATCGAAGAAGGCCGCAAGCTCCGGGGGAATGCTGTCGGGGATCGGCCAGAGGTTGCTGGCAGGAACCACCACGTATTCGGCGAAGCCACCGTCTCGATTGACGCCGATGCCCTCCGTATGGGGGCAGAGGTGGGTCTTGCCTGCACGGCAGTTACGACAGACCCCGCAGACGACATGGCCCTCGGCGGACACGCGCTGGCCAAGCTCGTAGCCGCGTACGGAGCCGCCGATTTCTGCGATCGTGCCGACGAATTCATGGCCGATGACCAGGGGCGTTCGAATGGTGCGCTGTGCCCAGTCGTCCCACTGGTAGATGTGCAGATCGGTGCCGCAGATCGCCGTCTTCTCGAGCTTGACCAGCACTTCATCGGGGCCGGGCGCGGGGACCTTGACCTCCCTGAGCTCGAGGCCGGGTGCTGCCGAGCCCTTGACCAGTGCTCGCATCGTGGTGGTCATGGCGTCTCTCCGAGTGGAAAAAGGAAATTATAAAAGATTCGGGGTGTCGGGCCGGTCAGAGCAGCGCCAGCAGTGCCGGCAAGGCCGCCGCCGAGGGCTGGGGCCAGCGCCATCGACACGACGCGCTGAGCGCCGTTCGCTCCGGGTTGACCTCAAGGAGTGCCGCGCCGCAATCGCGCGCCACGGTGGGCAGGCTGGCGGCCGGATGGACCAGGCCGGAGGTGCCCACGATCAGCATCAGGTCGCAGTGCTGCGCGGCATCGATCGCCTGTCCGAGAACGCGCTCATCGAGCGCTTCACCGAACCAGACGACACCTGGCCTTGCCAGACCCTCCGGATGATAGGGCGAGGGCGGTGGCGTTTCGTCGGTGTGTTCGGCGATCCAGTCATCAGCAATGATCCTGCCCGTCCTCGAGCAGACGTTTCGAGTCAGATTGCCGTGCAGCTCGAGAACCTCTTCAGCGCCGGCGCGCTGCTGCAGACCGTCAACGTTCTGCGTGATCAGGCGAGTCGAAGGACGGCGCTGCGCCAGCTGATGGAGCGCGTAGTGACCGGCGTTCGGCTCGGCTTCTTCGACCCGCGAGCGTCGCCATTGATACCACTCCCAGACCAGGGCGGGGTTACGTACAAAGCCCTCGGGAGAGGCCAGGGTCATCGGATCGTGTCGGGCCCACAGCCCTGTCTGGGCCTCGCGAAAGGTGGGAATTCCTGATTCCGCCGACAGGCCCGCCCCGCACAGGGCGACGATGTTTTCGGCGCTGCCGAGCGCCGCGATCAGTGACTCGTCCGGCCGGTCTGGGTTGATATCGACACTCATCGCTGATCGACCGATCGCGGCTCAGTCTTCGATGCAATCCTGCCGCACGGACTTGATCAGTTCGTTCAGGATCGGATGGTTGAGGGAATAGTCAACGGGCAGGTCGATCAGTTTCACCCCGGGTTCGTTCAGGCACAGATCCAGGATCCGAGCGAAGTCCTCGTCATCCTCGGGGCGGAAGCCGCGCGCGCCATAGCTTTGCGCATAAGCGACGAAGTCCGGGTTCTGATAACTCAAGCCGAAGCGCTCGAAACCCATGTCCTGCTGCTTCCATTCGATCATGCCGTAGGCGCCGTCATTGAGGACGATCACCGTCAGGTCGAGGTCGAGGCGTGTGGCGGTTTCCATTTCCTGGGAGTTCATCATGAAACCACCGTCGCCACAGATGGCAACCACCTGTCGTTCCGGTGCCAGCAGCTTCGCCAGCATCGCCGAGGGCAGGCCGGCGCCCATCGAGGCCAGGGCGTTGTCCAGGAGCAGGGTGTTGCGGTGATAGGCCTTGAAGTTGCGCGCAAACCAGATCTTGTAGACCCCGTTATCGAGGGCCAGGATGGCGTCGTCGTCGAGCCGCTCGCGCAGGTGATGAACCAGGCGCTGAGGCAGCATCGGGAATCGGCGGTCCTCGAAGTAGCGCGTCAAGCGTGCGCCGAGATGGGTCCGGACCTCGTCGAAGCAGTCGAAGTCCCATCGGCGCCGATCCGTGATGCCCTGCGCCAGTCGAGCCATCGTTGACTCGATGTCGCCGACCACATTGAGCTGTGGAAAGTAGACCTCGTCGACCTCGGCGGACTGGTAGTTGACGTGGATAACGCGGGCCCCACCGTGGCGCATGAAGAACGGTGGTTTCTCGATGACGTCGTGGCCGACGTTGATGATCAGGTCGGCTCGATTGATCGCCTCGTGCACGAAGTCATCGGCGGACAGGGCTGCGGTGCCGATGAACTGCGGGCTTCGCTCGTCGATGACACCCTTACCCATCTGCGTGTTGACGAAGGGAATGCCCGTGGTCTCGACGAATTCGCTCAGGGCACGACTGGTGTTCTTGCGGTTGGCGCCAGCGCCGATCAGGAGAAGGGGGTGCCGAGCCTGCTCGATCATCACGATCGCGTCCCGGATCGCGTGTTCGGAGGCGTCGGGTCGCCGGCTGCCCACGGGTTCGAGAACGGCCCCATCGGTCTGCTCCTGGGCAATATCCTCCGGCAGCTCCAGGTGGACGGCGCCGGGCCGCTCTTCCGTCGCCAGGCGCATGGCTTCCCGAACCAGCGGCGCGATCATGTTGCCGTTGACGATCTGACGAGCGAATTTGGTCACCGGCTGCATCAGGTCGACGACATCGATGATCTGGAATCGCCCCTGCTTCGATTTCTTGATCGGCTTCTGGCCGGTGATCATCAGCATCGGCATCGCTCCGAGCTGGGCGTAGGCCGCCGGCGTCACCAGGTTGGTGGCGCCTGGCCCCAGCGTCGACAGGCAGACGCCAGGCTCACCGGTCAGGCGGCCGTAGGTGGCGGCCATGAAGCCCGCACCCTGCTCGTGACGGGTCAGGACGAGCTCGATCGACGAAGTTCGGATCGATTCCAGGAGGTCGATGTTTTCCTCGCCGGGGACGGCGAAGATGTAGCGCACGCCCTCGCGTTCGAGCGCGCGGATCATCAGATCAGAAGCCTTCATGGCATTCTCCGTGGGGTGGGAGGAGCGTCGGTTGCGTTGCTTCGATCATGCGCGCGGCTTGATCGCGTGTTTGCGCAGGATGCCGCGGAACTGATCATAGGTCAGGCCAAGGCGCCTGGCAGCAAGCTTCTGCTGGCCGCGGCACTGATCGAGGGCGGCGAGAACACTGTCGCGTTCGATGTCGTCGAGATGGGCTCTCAGGTCATCGGGGAGTTCGGCGGCCCTGGGGCTCGACGCGCCAGCTGGCGCCTGCTCCCGGGAGCCCGGTTCAGCCTGCGGGCGCCATGGAGAATCAAAGGGGTCGAACTGCAGGTTGCCGACGGGCGCCTCGCCTTCCTCGTGGCGATAGACCGCGCGTTCGACGACGTTCTTGAGCTGACGAACGTTGCCCGGCCAGGGGTGATTCAGCAGGCGCTCGACGGCCGGAGAAGTAAACCCCGAAAAGACCTCGCGGCCCATCTCGCGCGTCATTCGGATCGCGAAGTGCTCGGCCAGGGGAAGGATATCCTCGCGCCGTTCCCGGAGCGGCGGAAGGGTGATGACGTCGAAGGCGAGGCGGTCGAGGAGGTCGGCGCGGAAGCCGCCCGCGGCGGCAAGGCGGGGCAGGTCGACGTTGGTGGCGCCGATCAGGCGAACGTCCACCTCCAGGGTCCTGCTGCCGCCAAGCCGCTCGAACTGTCCGTATTCGATAACGCGAAGGATCTTTTCCTGGACGTTGCTTGCCGTGGTGGCCAACTCATCGAGGAACAGGGAACCGCCGTGGGCGCGCTCGAAGCGCCCCTGGCGCTGAGAAGCCGCATCGGTAAAGGCGCCGACCTCATGGCCGAAAAGCTCGGACTCCAGCAGTGTTTCGCTGATCGCTGCGCAGTTCAGCTTGATGAGCGGGCCGTCCCAGCGACTCGACAGAAAATGCAGGCGCTCGGCGATCAGCTCCTTGCCCGTGCCGCGCTCACCGACGATCAGCACCGGCCGATTCAGCGGGGCGGCACGCGACACATCCTCGAGTACGCCGAGGAAAGCGGGCGATTCACCAATGATCGGTTGTTCGTCGCGTTTCATGGCATTGCCATTCCTTGGGCGAGTCGGCGAGGCGCCTGTGGCCTCCCCGGGGTGCGCGCTGAGTCCGCTTCGAGCTCGCGCAGCGTTATCCTAACGCCATGGCGAAACAGAAACTGAATTACACCTGCCGCGAGTGCGGCGCAAGCTTTCCGAAATGGTCCGGTCAATGTCCGGACTGCTCGGCCTGGAACGCGCTCGAGGAATCCCTGGCCGCACCCGCGACGTCGAGCGGACCGAAGGGGCGGGGAAACTGGACCGGCACGGCGTCGGCCGAGGTGATCAATCTGGCTCAGGTCAAGGCCGAGGACAGTGCCCAGCGCCTGACGACGGGCCTGTCGGAGCTCGATCGCGTCCTCGGCGGCGGACTGGTGCCCGGGTCCGTGGTGCTGCTGGGCGGCGACCCCGGGATCGGCAAATCGACGCTCCTGCTTCAAGCCCAGGCCGGCCTTGGCGGCCTCTATGTCACCGGGGAAGAGTCCGCAGGTCAGGTGGCCATGCGGGCCCGCCGCCTCGGCCTCGAGCCCGGTGGGCTCGACTGTCTGACCGAAACGAGTCTCGAGACCATTCTGGCAACTGCCGCGGCACGGAAGCCCGCGTTCATGGTGGTCGACTCGATCCAGACGCTCTGGACCGAAGCGCTGCAGTCGGCGCCGGGTGCCGTCGCTCAGGTGCGTGAATGTGCTGCTCGGCTGGTGCAGTTCGCCAAGCAGACCGGCTGTGCGGTCGTTCTGGTGGGGCACGTCACCAAGGAAGGCGCGCTGGCGGGTCCGCGAGTGCTCGAACACATGGTCGACGCGGTGCTCTACTTCCAGTCCGATTCAGGCAGCCGCTATCGCCTCGTTCGCGCAGTCAAGAACCGCTTTGGCGCGGCCAATGAGCTCGGCGTTTTCGCGATGACCGATCAGGGTCTGAAGGCCGTCGGCAATCCCTCGGCGATTTTCTTGTCCGGGTCCGGAGAGCCGGCCGCTGGGAGC
>CAZDFS010000014.1:0-12218 GCA_964504865.1 uncultured Wenzhouxiangella sp. | reverse complement strand
GTGAACGGCGAATCCCTTCCGCCGCCCCCGGGCGGCGGAGCGATGGTCGGCGGGACGAAAGTGGTCTTCGGGTCCGGCGAGCCGGCCGCTGGGAGCTGCGTGCTGGTTACGCGCGAGGGGACGCGTCCCCTGATGGTCGAGGTGCAGGCGCTGGTCGCGCCTTCGACGCTGTCCAATCCCAGGCGGGTGGCCGTGGGCGTGGACCCCAATCGCCTGGCCCTGCTGCTGGCGGTGATGAATCGCCATGCGGGAATTCAGATCGGTGACCAGGATGTCTTCGTCAACGTTGCCGGGGGCATCCGCATCAGCGAAACCGCCTCGGACCTGGCGATCGCGCTGGCCCTGAAATCCTCTCTGCGGGAAAAGCCTCTGCCCAAGGGGTTGGTGGCCTTCGGTGAGATCGGCCTGTCGGGCGAACTTCGTCCCGTCTACAACGGCGAGGAACGGCTCCGGGAAGCGGCTGGGCAGGGCTTCGATCAAGCCCTCGTGCCCGAGGGCAATCTGAAGGGCGTCAAGGCCAGAATCACGGCCCGCGGCTTCAAGACCCTGGCCCAGGCCCTGGCGGCCTTGTGATGGCGTAAACTGACGGTCTGATTTCGCATAGCCGAATCCATTCCCAGGAGGAGTCACCATGTCAACCCGAACCATCTCGGCGTTCCTTATCGCGCCTGCCGTTGCCCTCGTTCTGACGCTGGCGGCCTGCGTTACGATCAACGTCTACTTTCCTGAAGCAGCCGCCGAGCGCGCAGCGGACCGGTTCATTCAGGACGTGCTCGGGGACGAGGCACCGGCCGGCACCATCGAGGCGCCGCCGTCCAGCGCTCAGCGATTCCATCTCTTCGACCTGATCATCCCATCGGCCCATGCGCAGGCGCCGAACATCGACATCGATACCCCGCAGATCAACGCCATCAAGGAGACCATGGCGCAGCGCCAGCGCGATCATCTGGCCGCCTGGTTCGAGGCCGGCGCGATCGGGTTCTCCAACGATGGCCTCGTCACGATTCGCGATCGCAGCGCCGTCGGCCTGTCCGAGCGGCGCAATCTCGAGCGCGTCGTGGCCGAGGAGAACGCCGATCGCAATGCGGTCTATCGGGAAATCGCCGTGGCCAATGGCCATCCGGAGTGGGAGGGCGATATCCGCGACACCTTCGCCCGTCAGTGGATCGCCAACGCTCGTTCGGGCTGGTTCTACCAGACCGACGGCGGTGATTGGGTCCAGAAGTAGGTCGTTCGGATGGCCCGCCGTCGACGCCGCAAGCTGCCCAGTGAACCGATCGAGCTCGATGTCACCGACCTGTCCCATGACGGACGGGGCGTCGGGCGCCACGAAGGCAAGGCGGTCTTCGTTCACGGCGCCCTGCCGGAGGAGCGGGTCCGCGCACGCCTGATCGATCGATCGCGGCGCTTCGATGAGGCCCTGACCGAAGAAGTATTGGCGTCGTCGGCGGACCGCGTTGTGCCGGATTGCGAATGGTTCGATCGCTGCGGGGGCTGCGCCCTTCAGCACCTGAGTGCAGAGGCCCAGCGTCTCTGGAAGCACCATCGTCTGGTCGAGAATCTGCAGCGCCTGGGCGAGGTCCAGCCGGCCCGTTGGCTCGAACCGCTGTTCGCTGAGCCCTGGTTCTACCGCCGGCGAGCGCGCTTGAGCGCACGCTGGGTCAAGGGCAAGGGGCGCGTCCTGGTCGGCTTCCGCGAGCCCCAGGGGCGCTTCGTTGCCGACGTCGGCCACTGCCGCATCCTCCATCCGCGCTTCAGTCATCTGCTCGAGCCCCTGTCGGCCCTCCTCGGCGAGCTGTCCGTCGCCGACCGTGTCCCGCAGGTGGAGATCGCCGCCGGCGATGACAGCGCGGCGATGATCCTTCGCCATATGGAGCCGCTGACCGACGACGACCGGAGCAAGCTCGAGGCGTTTTCCCGGGAACACGCCCTGGCCATCTACTCCCAGGCCAAGGGCCCGGACACGATCACGCGCCTTTTTCCAGATGATCATCGTTTGAGCTATCGTCTGGATCCCTATGATCTTGAAATGCTTTTTTATCCACAGCAGTTCATCCAGGTGAATGCGGAGATCAACCTTGCGCTCATCGATCGAGCGATCGATCTCCTCGAGCTCACGGGCCAGGAGCGCGTGCTCGACTTGTTCTGCGGCCTCGGTAATTTCAGTCTTCCTCTGGCCCGAAGCGCTGCCTGGGTGACCGGCATCGAAGGCCTCGATGACCTTGTGGCCAGCGCCCGAACCAACGCAGGCCACAACGGCATCGAGAACTGCAGTTTCGACGTCGCCGATCTGAGTGAGGACGTCAGCGAACGGCCCTGGTATCGCGAGGGCTTCGACGCGGTCCTGCTTGACCCGCCGCGCTCCGGGGCGTTCGATATCCTGCCGATGGTTGCCGGCTGTGGTGCGCGGCGCGTGGTGTATGTGTCCTGCAATCCGGCGACGCTGGCACGCGATGCCGGCGAGCTCGTGCGCCGCCATGGTTTCGAGTTGAAAGCGGCCGGAATCGCCGACATGTTTCCCCATACGGCCCATGTTGAATCGATCGCGCTTTTCGAACGCGCTGCCTGAACCCGTCTGGACATCCGATGAGTAATGCGAGCCCCCTGGGCCCCCTGATCGTGGGTATCAATGACACCAGTCTCAGCCCCGAGACTGCAGAGCAACTCCGTCATCCTGCCGTGGGGGGCGTGATCCTCTTTGGTCGGAACTGCGAGTCGCCCGAGCAGCTCCGTGCGCTGATCGACGACCTGCGCCGTCTTCGTTCTCCTCGTCTGTTGGTCACCGTCGATCAGGAAGGCGGGCGGGTCCAGCGAATCCAACGCGGGATGACGCGTCTGCCGCCGCTGAGCGTCCTTGGCCGCTGGTTTCGCTCCCATCCAGATCGTGCCTGTGATCTTGCCTACCGCCACGGGCGGGTGATGGCGGCGGAGCTTCTCGACCTGGGCGTCGATCTGAGCTGGGCGCCGGTCCTCGACCTCGACCGAGGCAGCCGAGTCATCGGCGACCGCGCCATGTCCGACGATCCAGACGCCGTCTCCCAGCTGGCCGCCTGGTACATCGCCGGCATGCGCGACGCGGGGATGGCGGCCTGCGCCAAGCATTTCCCCGGCCACGGTAGCGTCGAGGCCGATAGCCATGATGAGGTTGTCACCGACCCGCGTACCCTCGACGAGCTCAAGGATGATATTCAGCCGTTTCAAGCCCTCGCAGGCGAGCTCGCGGCGGTGATGATGGCGCACGTATGCTACCCGCAGATCGACCCGGCGCCGGCCGGGTTTTCCGCCCGCTGGATCGGTTCCTACCTACGCCAGGAACTGGATTTTCAGGGGCTGGTCGTGTCCGATGATCTCGACATGGTCGGGGCCGAACCCGCCGGGGCACTGGAGGCGCGCCTCGACCGTGCCTTCGAGGCGGGCTGTGACCTTGCCCTGGTCTGCCGGCCGGAATCCGTGGCTCGGGCGCTGGCGCGCGACGAGGGCTGGCCCCGACCGGATCAGGCCGCCATGGGCCGGCTCTACGGCCGCCCCCTTGCGGGCCTGGAAGAACAGCTGCTCGTCCCCGAGTTTCGGGCCTGGCGCGAGTCCCTCAACGCATTGATGAAAGACCAATGAACGAGATCCTTCAGCGAATCAGTGACTGGGTGAGTATCCCGACCTGGGTCCTCACGGCGTTCCTCATCATTCTGGCGGCGCTGCTGCTCGAGTTCTTTTACCGCAGCTTCGTCTCGCACCTCGAGCGCCTCGCCGAGAAATCGCACAGCAAGTGGGATGACGCCATCGTCTATGCGGGGCGAAAACCCTTCTCGCTGCTGATCTGGTGGCAGGGCGTGGTGATGGCTGCCCGCGTCGTCGAGCCCAATACGGAATTCATCGGCTTCTCCATCGACGTGCTCAACGCCAGCCAGCAGCTCGGCCTGGTGCTCGCCATGACCTGGTTTGCCTTCCGCCTGGCGACGGGCTTCGAGCAGGCCTTCATTGCCGAGCGCCAGCGCAACGACAAGCAGGTCGACATCACCACCGTCAGCGTGCTGGCGCGCATCGTGCGCATCGCGATCCTGATTACCGGTGCGCTGACGATCCTCGCCATCTTCGAGATCCCGATTTCCGGTTTCCTGGCGGCCGGCGGCGTCGGCGGCATCGCCGTGGGCCTGGCCGCCCGTGATTTGCTGGCCAATTTCTTCGGCGGCTTCATGGTCTTCATGGACCGGCCCTTTTCCGTCGGCGATTGGGTTCGTTCGCCGGATCAGGAAATCGAGGGCGTGGTTGAAAAGATCGGCTGGCGCATGACCACGATTCGTAAGTTCGACAAGCGGCCGATGTACGTGCCGAACGCGACCTTCACCACGATCACCGTTGAAAATCCGTCCCGCATGACTCACCGACGTATTTTCGAGCACATCGGCATCCGCTACGACGACTTCGCCGTGGTTCGGGCCGTGGTCGATGATATCCGCGCCATGATCCTGGCCCACGACGAGCTCGATGAATCGCAGACGACGATGGTGCAGTTCAACGTCTACGGCGCCTCGTCGCTGGACATCATGGTCTACTGCTTTACGCGCACGACCGTGTGGACCGAGTACCACCGGGTGCGCGAGGACGTGCTGCTTCGAATCGGTGAAATCATCGAAGCTCACGGTGCCGAAATTGCCTACCCGACGCGGACGCTGAAGATCGACGGCCGCCCGCCGGAATTGCCCCCCGAAGGAGACGCCGAATGAATCGAGAGCAGCAGTGGGGCTCGAACTGGCCCAGGGGCGCCGAATGCCTTATCGAGCCCGAATCCGTTGCGCGAGCACTCGATGCGCAGGCGGATCGGCTGGCGCGACGCCTGACAGGCCACAGCGACGTCACCCTGATGGTGTTGATGAACGGCGGCATGTGGCCCGCGCTGGAGCTGGCGCGCCGCCTGGATCGTCCGTTCCGCCTCGACCACGTTCGGGCCTCGCGCTACCGCGAAGCGCTCGAAGGCGCCGAGATAGAGTGGGGCCATTGGCCAGAGCGGGTTCAGGGTACGGTGGTGCTGATCGACGATATCTTCGATGAAGGTCACACGATGGACGCCGTCGCCAAGCGCCTGCGCGCCGATGGGGCGGAGGAAGTCGTCACCCTGGCGATGGCGCTCAAGCAGCACGACCGCGGTCTGCCGCGCGATCATATCGACGATGCGGCCTTCGAGGTGCCCGACCGCTATGTCTTCGGCTGCGGCATGGACTGGAAAGGCCTGTGGCGCCAGCTCGACGGGGTCTGGGCCCTTGGAGAGACGTCATGAGACAGCTGGCCATCATTGGCGGCACCGGTGCCGTCGATCTTCTCGAAGGGCATCAGGAGGAATCGAGCGACACGCCCTGGGGCCCTCCATCCGCGCCGCTGATCCGGGTCGACTTGGGCGGTGCGTCCGTCTGGTTTCTCGCCCGTCACGGCAAGCCGCATCGGATCGCACCCCATCGCGTGAATTATCGCGCCAATATCGCGGCGCTTAAACGTCTGGGCGTCACCGACGTGATCGCCATCAATGCGGTGGGCGGCGTTGATCCAGGACTGGCGCCCGGCGCCCTGATCGTGCCCGATCAGCTCATCGACTACACCTGGGGTCGCGAGGCAACCTTTGCCAACGACGCCGATCGACCGCTCGTGCATGTCGAGTTCGGGCGGCCTTTCAGTCAGGTGCTGCGAAAAGAGATCCTCGATGCGGCTGGCCGCCTCTCGCTGGCGGTTCAAGCAAGCGGCTGTTGTGCTGTCACGCAGGGACCGCGTCTGGAAACCGAGGCCGAGGTGCGTCGCCTCGCGCAGGATGGCGCGACGCTCGTGGGCATGACCTCCATGCCCGAGGCCGTCCTGGCGCGCGAGGCTGGCCTCGACTACGCGAGCCTCTGCGTGGTGGCGAATGCGGCTGCGGGTGTGGTCGATGAGCCGATCAGCCTCGAGGAAATCGATCGGGTGCTGCACGAGACCATGGCCTCGGTCCGTCGACTCCTTTCGGCGGTGTGCGCCAGCGCGGCAGCCGCTGGCTGACCCTGCGATTCGCCCGCCGAGCCAGCAGGATGGGATCGCCGTCAAGGCCCGGGCGAGGAGTGTGACCTGTATCGCTGTGTTTTTTCTTCCGTTTTTCACGGCGCGGGGGTAATCTTGATCTCCGAAGAGACGCAAAGGAGCGCTGGCGATGGCCGAGCAAATGGTACTTTCCGCGTTGCACGTGGGTCCGAAGGACCTGATGGTCATGCGCTCCTTGCTCAACCTCGCGGGCGGCCGCGACAGTAAGCAGAGTTGGTCGATCACCGATCAACCGGGCGGCGATATCACCCTGATCGACGTCGATGCCGAGCCCGGCGAAGATGCCTGGAAGGACCTGACGCATCGCGGGAACGTCGCCATTGCCATGGCGCGGCGAAAGGATTTCCCGGCCACCTACCTGCTCGTCAAGCCCTTGCGCTCCCGCGCTTTTCTGAAGCTCCTCGAAGCCGCAGCGTCCGGCGAGATGCCGACGGACACGCTCGCCGGACCGGCTGAAGATCAGCTTGCCGAGTCCGTCAACGATTCGATCTGGCAGACCATCGATCTCGGCGAGCAGGTCGGCCACTTCACCCTGGCCGAGCATTTGCGCCGCCAGAGCTGGAAAAAGCCCGTGGTGATCACCTATCCAGGCTGGCCGCTGATCCTGATCGATCCCGGTTCCGGCGCCTGGTTCTACGACGGCTCGATTTCCGACCTCGCACCCGCGATGTTTTCGCAGCCGATGCCGACATCGGCGGGCGTCCCGGTGTCCCATGCAGACCTCGTCGATCGGATCGACGGGCACCGCCAGCGTCCCCTGAGCGAGTTGAAGTGGTTCGCCGGTCTGGCGCAGGCGCGCGGGCAGCTGCATCCCGATCTCCTCGGTGACCTGCAGTTCATGCTCACGCAGGTGCCCGGTGAGGCCACGCGGAACGACAGCCTCCACGCCCTCGCCAAGCTCCTCATCCGCGGGCCGATTACCCTTGAGGAATTGGCCTCACGATCCGGCCAGCCGCCGGAAAACATCATGGCCTTTCTGAACGCGTCCTACACGAGCGGCAAACTGCTGTTGAATCGCGTCGCGCAGAACGCCGCCAGCTTCTAGTCCGCTTCCGGAGCGTCGAAGCCCGCTCCGGGTTTCCGGAAGATGGCCACGCCCGGTGGCCTGAGGTCCAGGGACCACCTCCAGCGCGAAGCAATCCAGGCCATGGTCTCCTCGCGGTAGAAAACGACGTGGGTGGGATCGCGGCGGTAGTGCCAGTTGGCGAAGCGCCGGTCATCGGTCTGGAAGCGCGTCATCACCCCGAGGTAGGCGCCCGGACGCAGCAGGTGATCCAGGCGCTCGAATTCGGCGTTCGGCGCGTGGAAGTGTTCTGCCACCTCGGTGCAGGTCACGACATCGTACTGTCGCGCCAGCGCGCTGCGATCCGGGCGATAGATCGGGTCATAGGCCGCCATGCGGTGACCGGCGGCGCTCATCATGGCAACCAGCGCCGGTCCCGGGCCGCAGCCATAGTCGAGGCCATCCCGTCTCGGTGGGAGGCGTTCGAGCAGCGGGTCCAGAAGCACGGCCAGAAACCGCCGATAGCCGGGGTCATCCGGGTCGTTGTCGTGCAGGTCGTAGGCTTGCTTCTCGAGTCGTCGACTCGGTCGCTGCGCGGGGTCGAGAAATCGCAGGCCGCATCCCTCACAGGCGAAGTAGCGCAACGCATCGACCTCGACAAGGCACCGGGTCCGATCGGCCAGGCAGAGCGGGCAGTGTGGTTGACTCATCGGCGATTCGCTCGCCAGCGTTGCGCCTAGTTGCGCACCATGCTCATGACTTCTTGCATGTCGAGGCTGTTGGCGCGCTGCTGGATCTGCGGCACGAATTCACCCTGCATCTGCTTCGCCGAACCCAGCGTTTCGGCGTAGGTCTGTTTCAGGAGATCCGTCGACATCGTTCTACCGCCGGCGTAATAGCGCCGCGCCACCTGTCCCAGCGCGTAGGTCGTCGCAAAGGAAAAGGCCACCCCCGTCGCACTCCGACCCAGCCGGCCCATGCCCCGGCCCGCCGCCTTGCGGAAGAAGCCGCCGATCAGCTTGCGGCCGAATTGCTCGAGATACTGGGACGTCATACCTACGCCCAGGGTCGCGAGCAAGTCCTTGATGTGGCCGCGGTCGAGCTCGTAGCCGTAATCCTTGCCGATCCGATAGACCATCTTGATCTGGAGAGGAATGATGGCCATCGAGGCCCACGACTGGGGCAGAAGCTCGAGTGCGCCGTTGAGGATCGCATAGTTCAGAATGCGCTTGTCGAGCTCGCCCTCGTCGACCGCCGCTGCTGACGGGGCCGGGGAGGAAGCCGGCTCATCGGCGGCCATGGTCGAGCCTGCGGCTGCCGTCACGGCGAGCGGCGCGGCGGCTTCGCTGAGCGCTACCATTTCCTCGGCTTCCTTCTCGATCGCCTCGGATTCTTCGCTCTCCATGCCCATCAGGCCCTTGAGCCTGTCGAGAAACTCGCGCTCGGCCTTGGTCATGCGGCCGTCCGCATCACAGACGCCCACGGCCATCTCATAGGCCAGATGCTTTTCTCCCGCATCATTCAGGCTGGCCACCGCTTCCTCCAGCGTGGCGCGCTTGAGCAGGACGTCCTGATACAGGCTGCGAAGGTCCGGCGCCCCATCGCCCAGACCTTCGGCGATGCGGCGGATTTCTTCGCGTTCGGATTCCTGCTTGTCGTTGTCGGCAAAAGCCGCGAGCAGGGCGATGGTCAGAATGGCACGGTCTCGGGATTCACTCATGATGACGATAGTGGCTTGGACTCAGCGGGATGAATGGGAACGTGGGGCTGTTCTGGCAGGAAGGCAAGGGAAGTGGCGGCAAGGCTGGCGAAGGTCGAGACGATCATTGATCCGCTTCCTTCCCGAAATAGATCAGTGTCCAGCCCGTGGCGGCGGAAAACTCCCGCTCTTCGCTATGCAGATGCAGCTTGCCGGCGGGCGATAACTCGGCAACCAGCACCCAGTCCTCACCCAGCTCGCCGAGGCGATCCTCGAGCGATTGCCGGTCGAAGCCGTCGCTCAGCGTGCTGTGGCGGAAGCACCAGCCGCGATCAAGGCGGGCGAGGAGCTCCTGCAGTCCCAGCGCCGGCTGCAGGGCGAAGTAGCCGCGCTGCGCGATCGTGAGCTCGCGGTCATCGTCATTGACCTCGTGCGATGCGGCAAGCTGAAAGGTTCGATGATGGCCGAACTCCGCGCCCTGAGCCTGGCAGACCAGGGCGTTGTAGTAGTGGTTCCCGGTCGCGGCCAGGAGGTGGCTCAGGTGCTCCTCTTCGAGCTCGTGTTCGGCGTGTTCCGAGAGGAGCTCGCCGTAGTAGGTCCGAATGCCCTCCATCCGGAAGTCCCTCAGCCCCCGATAGCCGCCGTCGGAGACCAGGACGGGGATATCCAGCGATTTCAGCTTGCTGGCCAGGGCCAGGGTCCAGGGATTGGCACCAACGATCAGCAGTCCGTTCTCGGCCTCGGCTGCCAGGCCGAGGCGGCGGGCGAGGGGGGCCAGTGTCAGCCCATGGGCGATCACGGTCAGGCCGATCACCAGAAAGACCAGGGGCAGCAGGGCATTGGCGTCGGCGTGGCCGGCGTCGACGAGGGCTGGCCCGAACAGGCCGGCGGTCGCGGCGGCCACGATGCCGCGCGGCGCGATCCACGCCAGTACAAAGCGGTCCTCACGCGCCATGTCGGCACCGATGGTCGAGAGAAGAATGGTCAAGGGACGCACCAGGAGCAACACGGCGGCGGCAAAGAGAAGCGCGCGCAGATCGATGACCGCCAGATCATCCAGGCTCAGCTGGGTCGGGATCACGATGAACAGCACCGACACCAGGATCAGGGTCAGGTGCTCCTTGAACTCGCGCAGCGGTTCGCGCTCGACGAGCGCCATATTGCCGAGCACCAGGCCCATGACCGTGACCGAGAGCAGACCCGCTTCGTACTGGATCTGATTGCTCAGCCAGAAGACCAGCAGGACGAGCACCATGAGCAGCGGTGCCTTGAGATGTGCCGGGATGAAGCCGAGGCGAAACAGGCGACCGGTGGCCCAGCCGCCCAGCCCGCCGAGGACGGCGGCGGCAAGGACCGCGAGCATCAGGCCCTCGAGGATTTCGCTCCAGTCGCCGCCGGCCACGGTGAAGAACTGAAAACTCAGGACGGCCAGAAGCACGCCCGATGGGTCGTTGACAATGCCCTCCCATTTGAGCAGCGATGCGGTGCGCTTGTTCAAGCCCGCCTGCTGCAGGAGGGGGGTGATGACCGTCGGACCGGTGACGACGAGAATGGCGCCGAGGACGATGGCCACGGGCCAGCTCAGGCCGCCGACGTAGTGCGCAGCCAGTGCACCCAGGCCCATGGCCAGGGGTGGGGCCAGGACCGTCAGCCTGAAAATCCCGTGGCCGACGCGGCGCGCTTCGCCCAGCTTGAGCGCCATGCCGCCTTCGAAGAGGATGATGGCGACACCGAGGCCGATGAGCTCGGCCATGGCCTTCTGCTCGACGTCGAAGCTGATCAGACCCGTGATCGGTCCGAGGACCAGGCCGGCGGCAATTAGCACCACGATTGCGGGAATCCGGAGCACGGCGGCCAGCCACTGGCTGGCCAGGCCGGCGGTCAGGACGATGAGAATGATGACGGCGCTAGTGATGGTGGCTCCCTCTATCGCAGTAGGTCAGATTAATAGCCCAGGGGAATGCCCAGAGTGAAGAAGGCGACGAGCAGCGTGGTCCAGACCAGCAGAAAGACGATCGAGTAGGGCAGCATGATCAGCAGCATATCGCCGAATCCCATGTCGGGCCTGAACTTCCGCATGAAGGCCAGAATCACCCCGGCATAGGCCATCATGGGCGTGATGATATTGGTCGACGAGTCGGCGACGCGGAAGGCGGCGGCGACGAAGTCCGGCGTCATGGCCGGATTGACGACGTAGAGCATGGGCACGAAGATCGGCCCCAATAACATCCACTTCGATGTCAGGCCGCCGATGAAGATGTTGATCACCGCCGTGGTCAGGACGAATCCGATGAGCAGGAGCACGGGGAACTGCTGCAGCCCCAGCCACTGCAGAAATTCTGCGCCGAGGAAGGTGATCCAGGTGCCCAGGCCGCTGTAGCTCATCAAGCCGAGAAAGTTGTAGGTAAAGAAGGTCAGCACCAGGATGTAGCCCATGGTGTTCATCTGCTTGACCATCGCCTGAACCACATCCCAGACGCTTCTGAATTTGCCGGCCGCAACTCCGAAGAAGATGCCGGTGAGGGCAAAGAACAGGGAGATCAGGAGGATGATGTTGTTCATCCAGGGTGAGACTTCCGTGCCGGTTTCATCGATGAAGGTGGCCAGGGGGCCAAGGGCGAGGCCGACGCATAGCGCAAGGGACACGAGCGCGCCGAGGCCCGAGGCCCCCAGACCGCGCCGTTCCTCGTCGTTCAGCTCGAAGTCGCCCGGCTTGATGTCGTCGGGAATCACGAACTCGCCGCCGTCGAGCTTCGGCTCGACGAAGCGGCGGGTCACCCAGAAGCCCGTCAAGGCCAGCACGAGGGTGGAGGTGATGATGAAGTAGTGATGCATGGTCACCGGGTTCAGAGCCTGCCCGGCGGCGTTGACGAAGGGTACGCCCTGAGATTCGGCAAAGACTTTGGCATTGAGCCCGATGATCGCGTCGATCGGCCCGACCGTGAGGTTGGCCGAGAAGCCGGCGGACACGCCGGCAAAGGCCGCGGCCATGCCGATCAGGGGATTTCGACCCAGGCCGGCATAGAGCAGTCCGGCCAGGGGGATCAGGACCAGGTAGCCGGCGTCGGTGGCCACGGAGCTCAGAATGCCGATGAACACCAGCAGTAGCGGCAGGAGCGCTTGCGGGATGTGTGCGCCAGCGCGTTTGATCAGGGCGCCGAACAGGCCCGAATGCTCGGCAATGCCCACGGCGAGCATCACCACCAGGATCACGCCCAGAACGCCGCCGCCGAAAGCCAGCCAGTTGGCGACCAGCGCGTTGTCGAAGATCCACTGCACATGTTCGGCCTGGTGCATGCCGAGGATCTGGTGCTGCACCACCTCGCCGCCGGCGCCGACGGTCTCGAAGGTGTAGCCTGCCATCAGGACGGTCAGGAGGAAGGCGGCCGGGTAGAAGGCCATGAAGATGATGACCGGATCGGGGATGCGCTTGCCCGCGCGCTCGACGAAGCTGGCGAATGA
>CAZDFS010000013.1:0-60409 GCA_964504865.1 uncultured Wenzhouxiangella sp. | reverse complement strand
TACAACTTCAAGAAATCCATCCTGGACAAGCTAAGAATCCGCAGTCATTCCGCCTGAGCCATTTCAGGAATCGAGGTCAATCATGGAACACCCACACACACCCGCAACCGAACCGAATCTACCCCGCGAACACCAGGTGCTGCTGGAATGGTGGCAGCAACTGGAAGACAACCGCGGTGACCGCGCTGCCCTGCGACGCGCCGCGAGCATTGACCAGGTCCTATTCAATCCAGCCTTTCACCGACTATGGCGCAGCCTCAAAGGCACGAGCTGGCAACGTACCGAGCGGGTTGCTCTGATCGCCGCGCTGGCTGCGCGGGTGCGCGAGCATCGCCCGGAGAGGTCGTTTGCCGCGCAGCTCGGCACACCGCCACGGGGGCGCGAGAAAGCCGCTTTGTCCGGGTTGCGATTCCGCCGCCTACTACAGGCACAGGCACCCGATGAGCTCCTGAAGGGTTGTTCTAGGGCAATAGCCATGTGTGGAAACAGCGTTAATTTATTCAGCCTGGCCGGAAGCCTGTACTGGTGGAGTGATCGCAATCGCAAGGAGTGGGCCTTCGACTACTACGACGCCAACCCCAAGGCCGACTGACAATTCAATGACTTACTAACCACGACCATGAGAGAACCCAAATGAATCGATTCATGCAGCTGCATCTTCTCACCAGCTACCCGCCGTCCAATCTCAACCGCGATGATCTTGGGCGCCCCAAGACGGCGGAAATGGGAGGCGCCACGCGATTGCGCATCTCTTCGCAGAGCCTGAAACGCGCCTGGCGTACATCCCAGATCTTCGAGGACGCCGCCAAAGGTCATGTGGGCACGCGAACCAAGGAAATGGGCAGACTCATATGCAAGCGCCTGATGGAAGGTGAAGTCGCTGAAAAGAAAGCTCGCCAGTGGTCCCGTAAGATCGCTGAGCAATTCGGGAAAGCCAAGGGCTCGAAAGACGACGGCAAGGACGGATGGCTGGAAATCGAACAACTTGCTCATTTCAGTCCGGAAGAGATCGATCAGATCGAGAAGTTGGCCGACACGCTGATCGAGCGCGGGTCCGAACCGACTGAGGAAGAACTGCAACTTCTGCGCGAGAAACCCGCTGCGGCCGATATCGCCCTGTTCGGGCGCATGCTTGCAGCCAAGCCAAAATACAATGTCGAAGCCGCCGCTCAGGTTGCACATGCCATCACAATTCACCGGGTAGCTGTCGAAGATGACTTCTTTACTGCAGTCGATGATCTCAACGAAGGCATCGAGGATGTCGGCGCCGGCCATATGGGAGAGACCGAATTCAGCGCCGGGCTGTTCTATCTCTACATCTGTGTGGATCGCCAGTCCCTGCTGGAGAACCTGGGCGGCGATGAAGCACTTGCCCGACGCACCCTGGCAGCGCTGATCGAAGCGGCTGTCAAGGTCTCGCCAACCGGAAAGCAGAACAGCTTTGCCTCTCGAGCCTACGCTTCCTTTGCCCTGTGCGAGACCGGGAATCAGCAGCCCCGCTCGCTGTCGGTCGCGTTTCTGAAGCCGGTTCGCGGCAGCAACCTGCTTGAAGACGGCATCAAGCAGTTGCTGGAAACAAGGGACCGGATGAACGAAGTCTACGGCCCCTGCGCCGAAAAGGACTGCACGCTGAATGTGGACAGCGGCGAGGGCAGCCTGGCTAAAGTGATCGAATGCGCGACAAGGTGATCGCCATGAATTCCTACCTCGTCTTCCAGCTTTACGGACCGATGGCGTCCTGGGGCGACATCGCGGTCGGCGAATCACGCGTCACATCGACACTGCCAAGCCGCTCGGCGCTCCTGGGTCTGCTCGCGGCCGCGCTCGGGCTGAAGCGGACCGACGAAAGCAATCTGGGCAATTTGTCAACTAGCGTGCGATTTGGTGTGCTGACACTCAGCAGTGGCGACTTCCTGCGCGACTACCATACCATTCAGGTCCCGCCAGCCAGCGCCCTCAAGCGGCGCCCGGCACGTACTCGTCGCGACGAATTGTCGGTCCCGAAAAGCGGCCTTGGGACCATCCTGTCAGCGAGGGATTATCGGACCGACGCCAGCTACCGTGTCGCAGTCGAGCAAGCGGCGCCCGGCCACTTCGGCCTTGAAAGAATCCGCAATGCGCTGCTCAACCCCGTCTTTCCGCTCTACTTGGGGCGTAAGGCCTGCCCGCCATCGCTACCCCTTGATCCTCGCATCGTCACGGCAACAGACTTGCTGAGTGCCTTTCGAGCATCCGTTGAAATCGATCGGCACGATTCCACTCACCGATCGGACAAAGACTTCGGCATTCGCGACATCGAGTCCGCGCCCTACTCTCTTACCTGGGAAGACGGCATGGAATCGGGCATCGAGCCGCTCAAGTCAGGAACGCGCCGGGATCAACCGCGCACTCGGCGTCGCTGGCAGTTCGATGAACGCGTGGAGCATCAGGCCATGCTGGACCAACTGGAGGAAACCCCATGTATCTGAGCCGAATTCGCCCGGCCAGTGGAAGGGATCAGTTGCGTCGTCTCGCACAGCTCGCTGGCGGGGGACAGTATCGCGTCCACCAGGCGCTCTGGAACCTGTTCGCGCCTGACCCGGATGCAGACAGGGATTTCCTCTATCGCCAGGAAGGCCTGGCCAATGAACTCGGCTTCCTGGTGCTCTCGCAACGTAGACCCGGGACAAACGATGGCTTGTGGCGCGTCGAGACCAAGACGTTCGCGCCCAAGCTGCAACCGGGCCAGCGCCTGGCCTTCTCAATTCGCATCAATCCGATTGTGAAGCGGCGTGATGATGCCGACCGCCAACACCGACATGACCTGGTCATGGACATCAGGAAGCGCAAGCCGGAATGGGCGGATACGCAGGCCGAACGAGTGCAGCTTGCCGCGCGTCAGTGGCTGGCTGCCCGGCAGTCGCATTGCGGATTCGAACTCAACGAAGAAACTGTCATCGGTGAGGCCTACCGGCAATGGCGATTCGGTGGCAAGTCCGGCAATCGCATTCAGTTCAGCTCGATCGATTGCAGCGGGTATCTCTTGGTCACTGATGCCGGCCGGTTCGAATCAGCGCTAATGAGAGGCATCGGACCTGCGAAGGCTTTCGGCTGTGGGCTGTTGCTGATTCGGCCTGCCTGAATTATGCTATCAATTGATGGCACAAAAAGGAGACGCCATGGATACCTTCACCGTTCGCGATCTGCGCGAACGCACCGGGCAACTGATCCGGGACGCCGAATCCGGAAAGCTGTCGGTGATCACAAAGCACGGTCGGCCGGTTTTCCTTGCTGTGCCATTCGACGAAATGTTGGTACGCGAAGGCATTGGACTGGCCCTAGCAGTGCGTCTGTTTCAACAGGCCGAAATCTCGCTCGGCAAAGCGGCGCGCCTGGCCGGCATGGATCGGCAGGAATTCATGGCCGAGCTTGCCCGGCAAAATATCCCGGTGACCCATCAATCCGAAGCCGAGCTCGAAGATGAGCTCGAGCCGTTCAACCACTGAAGTCGTCGCCGATGCAAGCCCGATCATCGCGTTGGCCAGACTCGATCTTCTGTCCCTCCCCAAATCTATCTACGGTTGCGCATTGGCTACCGAAACGGTGATGGATGAGTGCCTCGCCAAACCTCGGCATGCCGAGCATCGCGCTATCCGAACGGCTCTGGAGCGTGGGCAGCTGATGCGGGTCAACTGGCCGAAACCACCAGAACCGTCGATGTGGAATCTGGATCGCGGGGAAGCCAGCACCATTGACCTGGCCGCAAGCCAACGGGCCACGATACTGGTCGACGACCTAGCCGCCCGACGTGTGGCCAAAACGATCGGCTTGAAAGTCATCGGAACATGCGGATTGCTGCTCGAAGCCAGGCGTCGCGAGCTCATCATGGCGGTCAGGCCGCAGCTCGAAAAGCTGACAGATTCAGGCTACTACCTTCACGAATCGCTGATCGAAACAGTCTGCCTCATGGCCGGAGAATCGTGAAATCATGCTGCCGCCGCTCAAACCAATTGCCATGAAGGAACGAATTTCCATGGTCTTCGTCGAGAAGGGACAGATCGACGTGTTGGACGGCGCGTTCGTCGTTGTCGACGACAGCGGAGTGCGAACACATATCCCTGTGGGCAGTATTGCCTGCATCATGTTGGAGCCCGGCACACGCGTCTCCCATCGGGCAGCCGCCCTGGCCGCTAGGGTCGGTACTCTGCTGGTTTGGGTCGGAGAAGCGGGCGTGCGGCTGTACGCATCCGGACAGCCAGGCGGTGCCCGTGCAGATCGATTGCTCTATCAGGCACGGCTGGCGCTGGATGAGAAGACACGCCTGAAAGTCGTGCGGAAAATGTATGAAATGCGCTTTGGTGAACCGCCGCCAGCCCGTCGCAGTGTCGACCAACTCCGTGGAATCGAAGGGGCACGGGTTCGTGAAACATACAAAGCACTCGCTTCCAAGTACGGGGTCAAATGGAGCGGTCGTCGCTACAAGCCGACCGAATGGGATGCGAGTGACACGCCCAACCTCTGTTTGTCGGCTGCAACGGCCTGCCTTTATGGCATTACCGAGGCGGCCATTCTCGCTGCCGGCTATGCGCCGGCGGTCGGGTTCATTCACACGGGCAAACCACGGTCCTTCGTATTCGATGTCGCGGATGTCTTCAAATTCGACTCGGTCGTGCCAGTGGCCTTTCGAATTGCCGCGAAGGCGCCGAAAGACGCGGAGCGTCAGGTCCGGCTCGCCTGTCGAGATATCTTCCGGGAAACGAAGCTACTCGGCAAGATCATTCCATCCATTGAGGAAATGCTGTCCGCCGGTGAAGTCGAGAAACCGGCACCTGGTGAGGGGTCGATCGGCCCGGCATTTTCCGAAGGCAAAGGCATGGGCGATGCTGGTCATCGTCACTGAAAACGTCCCCCCGCGGCTGCGTGGGCGGCTGGCCGTCTGGCTGGTGGAAGTGCGCGCAGGTGTCTATGTGGGAAACCCGTCAAAAAGACTACGCGAATTTATTTGGGACCAAGTCAATGATGGCGTCGAGAGCGGCAATGCCGTGATCGTTTGGCGCAGCCCGACTGAATCCGGTTACGATTTCCTGACCGTCGGCAAGAGTCGGCGAATGCCGGTGGACTTCGATGGACTCAGATTAGTCTCGTTTACGCCCCCTGAAGATCTTTAACAATATGAAATACCGCTTTGCAGATGCCTGCGATTCGTTGGTAGAATTCCTGATCCATGAATTCTGAATGAATTTCAGGTAGTTGGAGGAAGAGTGTTCCCCGCGCCCGCGGGGATGAACCGGATTCCTTGTCGTGCGCGATCGTCGTGCCGACGTGTTCCCCGCGCCCGCGGGGATGAACCGACAATGGGGTCAGCATCAACTCCGCTGGATACGTGTTCCCCGCGCCCGCGGGGATGAACCGTCCAGCGCATGGTCGCGGAAGGCGGCGCAGAGGTGTTCCCCGCGCCCGCGGGGATGAACCGCCAGCCCGCCAGGCTGACGGGCCGGAAAGCGCGTGTTCCCCGCGCCCGCGGGGATGAACCGATATGCGTCGGAAAAAACTCAATGGGCCGGCCGTGTTCCCCGCGCCCGCGGGGATGAACCGTTTGAAAAATCCATCCATCTATCGCAAACGCGGTGTTCCCCGCGCCCGCGGGGATGAACCGTCACCAGGCGCAGCCGGCTGTTCTCTGGATGAGTGTTCCCCGCGCCCGCGGGGATGAACCGACGATTGACAGCCCGGACGAACAAGAGCGACTCGTGTTCCCCGCGCCCGCGGGGATGAACCGTCAAGATTACTTGTTTGCCTTACAGCCAGATGGTGTTCCCCGCGCCCGCGGGGATGAACCGCTGGATCTCTGGGAAACGTCCCTAGTGACTTGGTGTTCCCCGCGCCCGCGGGGATGAACCGGCGTTATAAAGCTCGAATGCTCTGTTGCGAACGTGTTCCCCGCGCCCGCGGGGATGAACCGTGGGAAGGCGAGACACACGCGGAGGCGAGCGCGTGTTCCCCGCGCCCGCGGGGATGAACCGCCATGAACCAACCCCGCGGCATCCGCAACGCCGTGTTCCCCGCGCCCGCGGGGATGAACCTAGGAACCGGGAACGCAGGCCCGCCCATTCTCTGTGTTCCCCGCGCCCGCGGGGATGAACCGATCGATGTCCAAGGAACCGCAGTGAACCTCAGGTGTTCCCCGCGCCCGCGGGGATGAACCGTACATGTCTCACCTTGAGAAAGTCCAGCAGCAGTGTTCCCCGCGCCCGCGGGGATGAACCGTAGATCCGAGGCACCTCAACCAGGCGCTCGGCAGTGTTCCCCGCGCCCGCGGGGATGAACCGTTATCTCTCCAGTTCCATAGTTAACGCTTGATGTGTTCCCCGCGCCCGCGGGGATGAACCGTCATTTCTCAGTCGGAGGATTATGGGATTTCTGTGTTCCCCGCGCCCGCGGGGATGAACCGGTTCAATTGCCTATTGATGTCCATGCAGTTTCGTGTTCCCCGCGCCCGCGGGGATGAACCGCCAGAGCCGAGCCTACGACGGCACCGTCTACGGTGTTCCCCGCGCCCGCGGGGATGAACCGATTGACGAACTTCAGCGGGCGTTTGAATTGGGGTGTTCCCCGCGCCCGCGGGGATGAACCGCCTGTACCGGCAATCAGCGCTGTAGGGTACTGGTGTTCCCCGCGCCCGCGGGGATGAACCGTCAATGAGGCGCTTTCTAGGGTTGAATTGCGCGGTGTTCCCCGCGCCCGCGGGGATGAACCGCAGTCATAGCCGCTAACTGTCAGGTTGGCACGGTGTTCCCCGCGCCCGCGGGGATGAACCGCCACTAGGTGAGAGGCTGGCCGTCGTAGAAGCGTGTTCCCCGCGCCCGCGGGGATGAACCGATTATCAATCCCGCCGAAGATCCCGCCGTTGAGTGTTCCCCGCGCCCGCGGGGATGAACCGCAGCTTCCGATTCATGGCCGACGGCCCGGTGCGTGTTCCCCGCGCCCGCGGGGATGAACCGCAAGATCAGCACTGAACTAGCGACAAAGCTAGAGTGTTCCCCGCGCCCGCGGGGATGAACCGCCGCCCGCAACTGGCACCCCATCGAGGAAGCCGTGTTCCCCGCGCCCGCGGGGATGAACCGCTGATTGACTTGGCCTCAATGCGGACCGAACCGTGTTCCCCGCGCCCGCGGGGATGAACCGCAGGCTGCTATTGGCGTCGGTGATGCAATCACGTGTTCCCCGCGCCCGCGGGGATGAACCGGTACATCCCGCAGATTCAGGGCCAGCTATGGAGTGTTCCCCGCGCCCGCGGGGATGAACCGCCGCCGCGGAGTCTTGAAAACTGGCCGGCCCAGTGTTCCCCGCGCCCGCGGGGATGAACCGAATTCCATCAACGGCGGGTAAACGCAAGACCAGTGTTCCCCGCGCCCGCGGGGATGAACCGGATTCCGGGCTGGTCATCAATCAGCAGCTTGGGTGTTCCCCGCGCCCGCGGGGATGAACCGTCTGAAATACATTGCAGTTCTTGAAGGTGCAGCTGTTCCCCGCGCCCGCGGGGATGAACCGTTGCCAACCACACAGCCTTGTGGTCGGTATAGGTGTTCCCCGCGCCCGCGGGGATGAACCGGCTTGGCGGGATTGGATACTAGGAGGATTGGAGTGTTCCCCGCGCCCGCGGGGATGAACCGCAACGGCTACACGCTGCCGGACAATTCAATCCGTGTTCCCCGCGCCCGCGGGGATGAACCGGCCACAGCCAGTTCAACCCCTTGCACGCTCAAGTGTTCCCCGCGCCCGCGGGGATGAACCGCCCGACCACAAACGCGGGAACGATTGCGGGAAGTGTTCCCCGCGCCCGCGGGGATGAACCGATCTTTGACGTGCTCGAGCTGCACGGCCGAGAGTGTTCCCCGCGCCCGCGGGGATGAACCGATGATCTGGTCCGCGTCCTGCTCGATCTGGCCGTGTTCCCCGCGCCCGCGGGGATGAACCTTTGACGCATTTGAGGTTGGCGATAGGGTCTCTGTGTTCCCCGCGCCCGCGGGGATGAACCGTTTTCGAGCTCTCTGAAAAAGTCCTCATTCCAGTGTTCCCCGCGCCCGCGGGGATGAACCGCAGAACCAACTGTATCTGGCCGTCGTGGAAGCGTGTTCCCCGCGCCCGCGGGGATGAACCGCGTACGCTCAATATCAGCGCCGCCCGACTGAAGTGTTCCCCGCGCCCGCGGGGATGAACCGATTGCAAAAAGCCGAAACGGGTCGGACTGGCCGTGTTCCCCGCGCCCGCGGGGATGAACCGTGCCCCATGTGGCCGTAACTAAACTTGGTCCGGTGTTCCCCGCGCCCGCGGGGATGAACCGCTGCCATCCGAGCTAGAGTGATCGACCTTGGTGTGTTCCCCGCGCCCGCGGGGATGAACCGCAATTCCTGCCGCGCAAGGTCATCACGCTCGGGTGCTCCCCGCGCCCGCGGGGATGAACCGCTCGCAGAACGCGCCAAGCGTTTCGGGGGTGAGTGTTCCCGGCGCCCGCGGGGATGAACCGCCACGTAACCGGCTCTAGGTCGGGCGGGGATTGTGTTCCCCGCGCCCGCGGGGATGAACCGATTGGACGAGCGCATGGTGTCACTGACAGAGAGTGTTCCCCGCGCCCGCGGGGATGAACCGCTTAGTGCTGCGTCGGCGTGCGCCCTGTTCTCGTGTTCCCCGCGCCCGCGGGGATGAACCGCCAAGGGGCAGCGGAACCTGCAACGGTTCATAGTGTTCCCCGCGCCCGCGGGGATGAACCGGGTACTGCGCGATTCACTGGATATCGGGTGGCGTGTTCCCCGCGCCCGCGGGGATGAACCGCCTAGAGCGGATGGGAGTACCCGTCCAGTGCGCGTGTTCCCCGCGCCCGCGGGGATGAACCGACCATCACCGCGCGCATCCTCGGCGGCGTGCTGTGTTCCCCGCGCCCGCGGGGATGAACCGCTGGACGACAGCCAGGACATCGATCACAGCGCGTGTTCCCCGCGCCCGCGGGGATGAACCGTTAGGAGCTATCACTCCGACCCCGCCCCTTGAGTGTTCCCCGCGCCCGCGGGGATGAACCGCTATTCCTGAACGGCCCGCGCTGGTATCGGCTGTGTTCCCCGAAAAGCAGCGCCGTGTCCATATGCCCCCTACAACCGCCTGTGTCTGCTGTTCGATGATGTATCCGGCTGGGAATTGTTCTTTTGCGGCTGGGTGTCAGACCGCAGAAGCTCGTGCACTACGCTAACCGCCGGGTAACAAGTGGGGCATAGCACTTCGCTCCCGCGCAAAGTCCGCCGCAGCGAGGGTATGGAAAAGCCGACTGAGAGATCACAACTTGGTGACTAGTGCTGGAGTCATTCGATGCTCTGGGGTAGCTTAGGGCTCATGGGACTACTGCCAGAGTTTTTCGGGCCCGCTAAGCAAGGGGGCGAGCGCCGGTTGCCGAATCAGATCGGTCGGCGTGTTCTGTCGCTTAGATCAGGGGCGATCAACCGCGGATGGAAGCTCAGCCTCGTCGGTTGCTGCCTGGCCCTGAGCCTCGCCGCCCATGCCGACGACGCCCAGGACGGCCTCCAGCACAGTTTCCAGGACGACCTTACCCAGGCACAGACGCTGGCTCGACAAGCGCCCAGCGAAGCCCTGACGATCCTTGACCGCTTGATCGACAGCGGCGACGGAACGCCGATTCAACGGACGCAGCTCTACTCCCTTCGCGCTGAACTGCGGCGTGACCAGGGGCGTCTGGACGAGGCTCTGGTCGATGCCGAGCGCGCCCGCGCTCTGGCAGCCGAACTCGACGATCCGGAGCTTCAGGCCGACTGCCTTCGGGTTCTCGGCACGATCAGGGCGGAATCCGGCGACATGGCCCGGGCGCTGGAGCACTTCCACGAGGCCTGGTCGATGCTCGAGGGTCAAGCACCCAGCCGGACTCAGCTTCGTATCGGAATCTCGCTGGGGGTGGGCCATCAGATGAACGAGGATCATGCGCGCTCGGAGGGTTACTTCGAAGGCGCACTCGAACTGGCGCGAGCGCTGGGCGAGCGCCACCAGGAGGCCACGATCCTCGGCAACATGGCGATTGCACGCGGTCAGCTCGTCGACCCGGCAGCGGCCATCGAACTGCACGAGGAGGCGCTGGCGATCTTTCGCGAGCTGGGCAACGCGTCCGGCGAAGCCTATCAATTGGCCAACCTCTGCGATCGCGCCGTCGAACTCGGGCGCTTGTCTGAGGCCGAAAGACTCTGCCCGAAAGCCGAAGAGAAGCTGGAGGCCATCGGCCATATCCGGTTGCTGGCTGGCGTGCGCGCTATCCTGGGTGAAATGCACGCCCAGCGGGGCGACCTCGATGCTGCCCTGACAAGCTACACGCAAGCACTGGAGCTGGCCGAGGGGCAGATTCCGACGGTGGAGCGCGATGCGCTGGACAAGCTCGCGCGCCTGCACATGGTCCGCGGCGAACCCGATCAGGCCATCGCGGCCTACGAGCGCTACATGGACGCCCGCGAGGCGCTCTGGGAGCAGCGAAATCAGGAAACGCTGGCGGAACTGGAAGTGCAGTATGACGTGGCAGAGCGTGAGCGCGAGCTGCGCCTCGCCACAGCCGAGTCGGCGCTACAGGCCGCAGAGCTCGAACAGCGCAACCAGCTGTTGATCGCGATCTCGATCGCCGCGGTCGTTCTCCTCGGCCTGATCGTCATCATCCTGCGCAACAACCAGGAGCGCGGCCGACTCCAGCGCGATCTCGCCGACCGCAATGCGGAGCTCGAACAGGCTCTGGAACAGATCGGACAACTGGCCAACCGAGATCCCCTCACTCAACTTCGCAATCGGCGCTCGTTCTTGGACATCGCTGGACAGGAGATCGCGCGAGCGCGTCGGAAATCGCTCCCCATGAGCGTGCTGGTGATCGACATCGACCACTTCAAACAGCTCAACGATGACCACGGCCACGCGGTCGGCGACGAGGTACTGGTCCAGGTGGCCGCCGAGCTGCGCAAGACCCTACGCGAGCAGGACGTGATCTGCCGCTGGGGCGGCGAAGAGTTCGTGGCCATGATTACGGAGGCCGATGGGGCGCAGGCCGAACTCATCGCCGAGCGAGCGCGCACGGCCATCGAAGCAACCCGCTTTGCCCATGAAGGGACCGAGCTTCCTCTGTCGATCACCATCGGCGTGGCACAGCTCGCCGAGTCTCTCGATATCGAAGAGGCCATCGACGCCGCAGATCAGGCCATGTACCAGGGCAAGCGTACGGGCCGAAACCGTGTCGAAGTTGCGGCGCGCTGAGTGGAGCGCGTTGTTATCAGAAAACCCGGCGGCTACGACGCCCTCGAGCTGATCGAGGAGGCAACGCCGACTCCTGGACCAGGCCAGGTCAGGATCCGCGTCGAGGCCTGCGGCGTGAACTACGCCGACGGCATCATCCGCATGGGGCTGTACGCCTCGGCGAAGAAGCTGCACGGCTACCCGATCACGCCCGGCTTCGAGGTCGCCGGGGTGATCGACGCCGTTGGCGACGGCGTGTCTCGCGTCGAGCTCGGCGACGAGGTCATCGGCCTGACCCTGTTCAACGGCTACGCCAGCCACCTCGTGCTCGGTGAGGACGGCGTGTTCGCCAAGCCCGATTCTCTGAGCTTCGAGCAGGCCGCGACCCTGCCGACCGTATTCCTCACCGCCTGGTGGATGGTCCATCGTCAGGTCTATCCGCAGGCCGGCGACACCTGGCTGGTGCATTCGGCCGCCGGCGGCGTCGGCTCGGCCCTGCTCCAGCTGGCCCGTCTTGCCGAAGTACGCGCCATCGGCGTGGTCGGCGCACCGCACAAGATCGAGCACGCCCAAGCCATGGGCGCCGAGGCGGTGATCGACAAATCCAGCGAGGACCTGTGGAAGCGCGCCGAAGCCCTGGCTCCTGACGGCTTCGAGACCATCTTCGACGCCAACGGCGTGGCGACCCTGAAAGACAGCTACAGGCACCTGGCGCCGACGGGCCGCCTGGTGATCTACGGCTTCGCCAGCATGCTGCCGAAAGACGGCCGCCTGAACTGGCTCACGCTGGCACTCGACTGGCTGAAGACCCCGCGCTTCAATCCCCTCGACATGACCCAGGCCAACAAGAGCGTCCTGGCCGCCAACCTGAGCTTCCTTCAAGCCCATGCCCCGACCATGCAGGACGGCATGCACTGGCTGCTCGAACGCTTCGCCGACGGCCGATTGGCCGCGCTACCCGTCGAGACCTTTGCCCTGAAGCAGGCCGCTGACGCTCAACGCCGGATCGAATCCGGCCAGAGCGTCGGCAAACTGGCCCTGCTCCCCGGGTAGTCCGACCAAGGCCAGGACTGGCATATGCCTCGTCCTGTTCAAGCGCCCTTCCGATCGATCCTAGTCCTGGCGCTCCGTCACTTCGAGCAGGTGGTAGCCGAACTGGGTCTTGACCGGGCCCTGAACCTCGTTCAGCGGCGCGCTGAACACGACCTGATCGAACTCCTTCACCATCTGGCCCGGTCCGAAGCTGCCAAGCTGACCCCCATCGCGACCGGAAGGGCACTTCGAATGCTCGCGAGCCAGGGCGGCAAAGTCCTCGCCATTGGCGATCTTGGTTTTGAGCTCCTGGCAGAATGTTTCGTCTTTGACCAGGATATGACGGGCGGCGGCTTTGGCCATGATGGATTTCCTTAAGTCGTTGGGGAATCAAAGTGTATCTGAATTCTCCGGCTTGCCAGGGCCAGTCAAGCCCGGGGCTGGGTCAAGTTCCGGCCGGCCATCAGCAGGCCCCTGCTTCTTTTTTTCAAGCAGACGGACCGGTTCGGAAAGACCGTTTGCCAGACGGCGACCTGCTGCCTATCGAGCGCCGCGACCCCTTCCGGACTGGCAGACTGGTGCCGGTCAGAGGGCCTGCACGGTCCGGCTGGCCGCGGCTCACTCTTCAGCGGCTGCGGGGCTCCATTAGGGGTCGTTTTCGGCCGGTGGTCAAAGCGGTATCATGCGAAATCATGAGCCGTTCAAGCAAGAGCCAGCCACCGCAGAGGGACGTGGAATTGCCCCGGGTGCTGGTCTTCGGCGCCAGCGGCTACGTCGGCACCTGGCTGATCCCGAAGCTGCAGAGCGAGCCGGTGCGGATCCGGGCCGTGTCGCGGGACGAGCGCGTGCTCCGGGCGCGGAACTGGGCGGGAGTCGAACTCGGCGAGGCCGATGCGCTTGAACCCGATTCGCTGCCGAGGGTCCTCGAAGGCGTCGACACCGCCTACTACCTGGTCCACTCGATGTCCGCGGGCTCGGGCTTCGGCGATCTGGATCTGCAGGCAGCCGGCAATTTCGCTGCCGCAGCCGAGGCGGCCAGCCTGCGCCGCATCGTCTACCTGGGCGGTCTGGTACCGGAGGGGGCCGACAGCGAACACATCCGCTCGCGGGCCGAGACCGGCGATCATCTGCGCAGCGGGGCCGTGCCGGTCACGGAGCTGCGCGCCGGCATCATTATCGGCCCCGGATCGGCGGCCTTCGAGGTCATGCGCGACCTGGTCCTGCATCTGCCCGTCATGACGACCCCGCGCTGGGTGCGGGCGACCTCTCCGCCGATCGCCCTCGACAACCTGCTGGAGTATCTCGTGCGACTGGCCTTCCTCGACGCGGCGGCAGACCGGATTCTTGACGTCGGCGGGCCCGAGCTGGTGACCTACGAAACCATGATGCGCAGCCTGGCCGATGCCGCGCACAAGCGACAGCCATTGATCATTCCCGTGCCGGTCCTCACACCAAGTCTTTCGGCCTACTGGCTCGGTCTGGTGACCGCGGTGCCCACGCCCGTCGCCCGAGCCCTGATCGGCGGCCTGAAACACGACTTCGAGGCCGACGATGCCGAAGCCAGGGCCCTGGTGCCGCAGCGCCTCCTCACCGTGCGCGAAGCGATCGACGCGGCTTTCGCCGCCGAGCGCGAACATCGGGTCGTCGGGCGCTGGAGCGAGGGCGCGTTCTCCTTGCGGGATCACTCGCACGACGTGGCCTACTACGCCAAGCGCGCCGGCGGCGAAGCGCACAGCTCGGCCAGTCCGTCGGCAGTCTGGGGGGAACTGGCCGCCATCGGCGGTGAAAACCGCTACTACTTCGCCAACTGGCTGTGGACGATTCGTGAGTTCATGGACTGGTGCGTGGGCGGCTCCGGCCTGTCCCACGGGCGCCGGGACCCGGACACGCTGCGCCTGGGCGATGCGGTGGACAGCTGGACCGTGCTCGGCGCCGATGAACCCGAACGCCTGACCCTCAAGATGGGCATGAAGGCGCCGGGCTCGGGCATCCTCGAATTCGAGATCCACCCCGAGGACTGCGGCTGTCGGATCCGCGCGACGGCCTACTGGCATCCCAAGGGCGTCTGGGGCCTGGCCTACTGGTATGCGCTGGTCCCGGCCCACCTGTTCCTCTTCCGCGGCTGGACCCGGGCGATCGCACGCCGCGCTGAAGTCAGGGAGCGTCTTTGTCGGAACCGAAGCGAAGGGACCTGATCATCCGGGCTCGTTCAATGCCTCGGCGCAGAGTCGACGCACATCGTGTTTCTGACCGAGCGCTTCCAGACTCAGATACAGGGTAATCAGGTAGAAGCCCACGAAGACGAAGTCGCTGTGCAGGCGGTAGTCGTGGGCGAGGAAGAAGTCGAACAGGCGGTCGAAGGAGGCCTTGAACTCGTCGATGGAAAAGCGCTGAGCGCCGCTTTCCAGGCCGAAATGCTGATTCAGCAGGGCGATCAATTCGGCCTCCGCCGCTGGATCCATCCCCGGCTTCAGCATCCCCATCGTCATCAGGGCGCGGCGCAGCGTGGTCTCGTCGTCGGCATAGAAGGCTCGATAGAGCTCGAGCATGCCGGTGCGAAACGCCGGACGGAGCTGGATCCAAAGGCCGTTGGGCAAAAAAAAGAGTTCGCGGTCCGCCCAGGCGAATCGGCCGGGCCTCAGGTCGAGAAATAAGCCGTCTTCCACCAGCCACTGGCGGAAATACAGGTGCAGGATCCGGTCTCCTGCGCTGCGTTTCCGGGCAGGATGCTCGAGCTTCTCGAGAGCAAGGGCGTCGGGGGGTGGTGTGCCCAAAGCCACCCGATCCACCCATCCCCGGGTCACGTCCAGCTGCTGCTGCACACCGGCGCCGGTGACCAGACGCCAGCTCAGCTTTCTGAGGGAGGCCAGCATGGGCCGCCATTCGACCGCATCCCAGCCCCGAGCCGGCACGAAACGCGCCAGCTGGCGCAGTTCCTCGGGCAGAAAGCCGGGCAGCTTCATGCCGGATCCATTGTCCGCGGGCAAACGATCAGGTTGCTCATGTCAGACCCTCCCGAGCGGTCGTCGATGCCTTCCTCTCGGCACAGTACCGCAACGCGAGGACGCGGCCCTCGTCGCTGCATCCGGGCAGGCTTTGTTTGTATGATGGCAAGCCACTGGAAACGGGGAGTTCATACCATGAAAGGTCCTGCAAGCGTCCTCATCATCGCCGCGCTGGCCACCGCCGCCGTCGCGGCCGAAGGCCCGGAAACCCTGCTCGAACAGGCTCGCTGCGGCATGTGCCACCAGATCGAAACGGCGATGCTCGGGCCGTCCTACCAGGCCATCGCTGAACGCTATCGCGACCAGGATGGCGCGGCCGAAGACATTTTCGTCCGCATGCGCGAGGGCAGCCAGGGCATCTGGGGGCAGGCACCGATGCCGCCGGTTGCTGACGCCGTGCTGAGCGATGATGACCTCAGGTCCGTCATCGACTGGACACTCAGCCAGTAGACGAGCCCGCGGGCCACGTCAAGCACGCGCCGCCGCCAGGGGGCGCATCCGGGCCTGACCCACCGCACCGGTTTCGATCGCAATACTGGCCCGTGCGAGGAGGGTAAAGACCAGGGCACCGAAAGCCCAGATGCCGGCCGACAGCACCAGCTCGACTGCGGTCGGACCGTATTCGAACACCTCGCCCAAGGGCGTGGGAATGAATCCCGGGATCACGAAGCCCATGCCCTTTTCGATCCAGATGCCGAAGAACGCGAGTACGCAGGCCGTATTGAGTAATCGCCGCTGACGCCTGAGCGGATGGATCGTCAGGATCGTCACTGCGACCAGATTCATCGCCAGCGCAGACCAGACCCAGGGCACCAGGCTGTTCATGCCTTCGAGCCCGAAGTACAGATAGCGCACCGAAGCGGCGTGCGAGCTTTCGTTGTAGAAGTCGGTGAACAACTCCACGCCAACGAAGAACAGGCTGATCTGCAGGGCGACGGTCATGATCAGCGCCAGCGTATCAATGACCGAAGATGGCACCGGGTAGCTCGTGTAGCGACGGATCAGCTGCAGGACGATGATGATCAGCGCCGGCCCGGAGACAAACGCCGTGGCGATGAAGCGTGGGCCGAGCAGCGCAATGTTCCAGAACGGCCGGGCCGTATTGGCCGAAAACAGGAACGCCGTGACCGTATGGATCGAGATGGCCCAGAAGATCGCGACCACGACGAACGGGAAATAGGCGCGCGGATTGGGCTCCCTGCCCTGATAGTGGCAGTAGTGCACGTAGAACGGGATTGCCAGATTCAGGACCAGGTAGCCGTTGAGCACCAGCACATCCCAGGCCAGCATCGACTGGGGAAAATTCAGGCTGCCGATCACCGGCAGCATGTGAAGGGCGCGATCCGGCCGGCCCAGATCGACGATCACGAAGAGCATCGCCGACAGCACCGCAGCCACGGCCAGACCCTCACCGATCAGCACGACGGACTTGATGTCCTTGCGATGGAAGATATAGGCCGGAATCACCAGCAGCACGGCGGCGGCGGCGATGCCGACGAGAAAGGCGAAGTTGGCGATATAGAAGCCCCAGGACACCTGGTCACTCATGCCCGTCACGATCAGGCCGTCGCGAAGCTGGACACCGTAGGCGAGCGCGCCGGCCACGATCAGAGCGCTCAGGAAACCGAGCCAGAGCCAGTAGCCCCGGCCGCCTCGGAACATGGACCACACACCATCGCGAATGAATGCCAGCATCGTGAATTCCTAGTCGGTGAAATACCAGAACTTGGGTTCCGTACCGAGATCCTCCTTCAGGCGAAACACCTGCTTTGTCGCCAGCACTCGACGGATCTCGCTGTCCGGATCGAGCAAGTTGCCGAAGATTCGCGCACCGGTCGGGCAGGCTTCCTGGCAGGCCGGCTGCCGCCCCTCGCGGGTGCGCTGGAGGCAGAAATGACACTTCTCGACCACGCCGCGGGGGCGCGGTCTGTTGCCGAGGTAGTGCGTGTCCGGATTGATTTCTTCAGCCGGGATCTCGGGCTCGCGCCAGTTGAAATGCCGGGCCCAGTAGGGGCAAGCGGTCATGCAGTAGCGGCAGCCGATGCACCAGTCGTAGTCGACAACCGTGACGCCGTCGGGCTCCATCCAGGTCGCGTTGACGGGACAGGCTTTCACGCAGGGTGGATCGTCGCACTGCATGCACTGAACCGGCATGTAGTACTTGCCCTCGACGGGCACCGTCTCCGGATCATAGTAGTGCTCGGAGCGTTCGAGATCGCGGCTGCCCGAGTCCATTTCGAGGACGCGGATGTACTGCATCTGCGAGCCCCGGTCCTGATTGTTCTCCCGCACGCAGGCCGAGACGCAATCGCGGTATCCCTGGCACTTGCTGATATTCAGGGCATAGCCGTAGACCACGTTGGGCTGGGCCGGCGTGGTCTTGCATGCGATATCGACGCCGTATCGGCGCTGCGCGCGACGCTCGATGCGTCCGAGGGCCGCGGCGATTTCATCGGCGCTCATGCGCTGGTAATGGTCCTGAAAGAACGCCCCCATCGTGTCCATCAGTGTGGCGCCGCCCCAGGCAGGCTGGGCGGCGGCCGCAGTCAGCGCCGCACCGGCGCTGCCGAGGAAGCGGCGTCGGCTGCGATCGGGTTCCTTATCGACTTCGCTCTTTTTCTTCATCCTTGCTCTCCTGGCCATGCTGCCAACGGGGATACAGTGGTGCATGGTGGGTGTCAGTCGGCATCGGCTCCAGCCCAGCCCTGACGGGCGGCGGCGGTTCCGGTGCACGCGGCCTGAGCGCCGGGCTGTGGGGGTCATGGCAGTGCGCACAGCTGTAGATCTCACGCGGCCCCTGCCAGGTGCCGACCCGCTTTCCGTGGACGCCGAAGGTCCAGTCCTCATGAACGGTGGCATGGCACTGGGCACAGACCTGATCGGCCTCATCAAAGCTCACGCGCCCGCCGGCCAGGGTGGCCAGCTCATCGCGCGACTCGGGTGCATGGCAGTTCAAACACCAGATGCGACCGTCACCGTGATCCAGTTTGATCTGATGGGGCGCCATCAGCTCGCGCCGCTCGGGATTCGCGGGCATGGCCGAATGGCACATGGAACAGGGGAAGAAGGTCAGATGATCAGTTCTGCCGACGACGGTGACGTCGGGCGCGCCGGGATAACCGATGAAGCCCTCGGCCGGCGCACCAGTCGGCACCTCGGTTTGTGGATGCAATCGCAGCGGTCGATGTCCATCCTGCCGCTCCGGCAGTTCGACAGCCCGACCCGCCGGCAGCTGGGCATCGTCAGCCAGCGCAAACGCGAAAACGGCCAGGATGACCAGCCCCAGGGCAATGAGTCGGCGTGGTTGCTGTGATGGCGTCATGACCGCTTGTCCAATGCAATAAGCGCTGGAAAGGACAATGTCAGACTATGCCTTTCGCCAGTCACCCCCTTGATGCAGATCAATAATGATTTTGAATATTAGGATTTAATCATCTGGTACCAGGCTCTGGAGACCGGGACGCGTCAGCCATGAAGACCGTTTTCGATCGCCGCTTTCTGTTCGTCACCGGCAAGGGCGGCGTTGGCAAGAGCCTTGTCAGCGCCGCCCTGGCGGCACGAGCGGCGCGCCGGGGTGAGCGAACCCTGTGGGTAGAAATGACCGAGTCACCGCGCGGCAGCCAGCTGTTTCCGGGCTTCGAGCCACGCTACGACCTGGCTCGGATCAACGACTCGCTCTGGGGCATGAATCTGCGTCTGCAGCCCGCCATCGAGGAATATCTGGCGGTGGCCTTCAAGCTTCCTCTGGTCACTCGATTGATCGCCCGCAACACCCTGTTTCAGATCCTCACCGGCGCCCTGCCCGGACTCGATTCCCTGATTCCGCTGGGCAAGCTCTGGTACGAACTGCGTCGCCACCGGGGAAGCAAACCCCATTGGGACCGAATCGTGCTCGACGCCCCGGCCACCGGCCACGCGCTGGCCATGCTCCGCTTTCCACAAACTGCCCTCGACATGGTGCGAAGCGGCAATGTGGCCGACCGCACGCGCGAGATCGACGCCATCCTTCGCGATAGCAGCCTGACGGCACTGATCGCCGTGACCACGCTCGATGAGCTCCCGGTCGACGAAACGCGTGAACTCCTTGGTCAGGTCCACGCCGAGACGCCCTATCGCTTCGAAGCACTCATCTGCAACCAGACGCTGCCGGACATCGGCGGCATCGAGTCGGATCGCTATCAGCGATGGCTAAATGGGGCCCTGGATCTCGAGCTCGACGCGCTCGACGCCGCCGATGAGTCCGCGCGCGAGCGCTTGCGCGATCTGAGCGAGCGCCGCGGACAGCAGCAGGCCCGACGGTCCCTGCTGGAGAACTGCGAGGTGCCGGTGATCGAAACGCCCTGGTGGCCCGCAGTCAGCGAGCCCGAGCGCCTGACCGCCATGGTCGAGGCGCTGGACCCGGCATGAGAACACGTCCGATCGCCCCATCGACCGACCGCACGCTGGCTGGCCCCATCGAGGCCACGATCGACGACCATCGCGTTCTGATCGTCGGCGGCAGCGGCGGCGTCGGCAAGACCAGCGTCAGCGCCGCGCTGGGACTGACAGCGGCTCGAGCCGGTCACCGAACGCTGGTCCTGACCATCGATCCGGCCCGACGACTGGCCGCGGCCCTCGGCCTGGAGGGCATGGGCGTCGAGGCCGAGAACGTGACTGCGCGGCTGCGCGACGCCGGTCATCCGATCAACGGCGAGTTGCACGCCATGATGCTCGACGTTCGCCACACGCTCGATCGGATGGTGGAGCGCCATGCACCGACGCCCGAGCGACGCGATCGGATCCTGAACAATCGCCTCTACCGCAACATCGCCGGAAAGCTGTCGGGCAGCCAGGAATATGCGGCCATGCAGCAGCTTGTCGAGATCGTCGCCGACGGAAGCTACGATCGGATCATCCTGGATACGCCGCCAACCACGCAGGCGATGGACTTTCTGACCGCGCCGGAGCGGCTTCAGGCCTTCTTCGATTCCAACCTCATCCGGATCTTTCTGACCGTCGGCGAACGAGCCGGGCGCGGATTCTTCCGGCTGACCGACGTCTTCTTTCGCGCCCTCGAGCGTCTGACCGGGGCGCAGGTCATCAGAGACATCACCGAATTCTTCAGGCTTGCTGAATCGATCTTTCAGCCCTTCAGTGCCCAGGCCGCCCGAGCTCGTGAGCTGCTGCGCCATCGATCCACCGCCTTCCTGATCGTGACCGGCCCGAATCCGCAACAGCTCTCGGACGCGTCGAGGTTCTGGAGGTCCCTGGGACCCATGGACATTTCCGTCGCCAACGTGGTGATCAACCGCTGGCGCCCGCCGCTGAGAACGACGGCCGCCCCGGCGCTCGAAAGCGACGCGAGTCTGGCCGCGCGTATCGCTGGCTGGGATGCCGCGCTGGAAACGCTTGCTCAGCAACAGGATCGGGCAATCAAGGCACTCGCAGCCGAGGGCGCCCCCGGCCTGCTTGGCCTGCCAGAACTGCGCGGGACGATCCACTCCCTGAAGGGCCTGATTGAAATGAGTGAGCGCCTGGGCGCGAGCGACTCGAAGCGCTGAGACCGATTGCCCTCGGGGGCCGCTTCGCCGCACTGCTGCGCCTACAGCATCAGCACCAGGCCCGCCGTCACCAGGGTGGCGAGCGCGGCAAAACCATAGGTGATGACGCGGTAGGGCTTGCCGCGGGTCTCGATCCCGATGTCGTGCAGGCCGTGGAAGATGCGGTGCATGGCGTGCCAGAACAGCAGGGACAGGACGGCAAAAACCATCAACCGGCCCAGGGGATGGCCGACCAGCCCGGACACGCGCTCGTAATCCAGGCTGCCGTCGCTCAGGAGACCGATCGGGCCGGCCAGGCCGATGACGACGATCAGGGCCGGAAGCAGCATCGCGGCCGCCATGCCCCCGGCGGCGAACAGCAGCCAGACCACCGGCTCGTGCGAGCGCCGTCGCGGACGAGCGCTCATATTCCAGGTCCTGCAAGCAGCAGCACGATCAACGCCGATACGATGGCGAAGGCAACCACGTGGGCGATCACGATGACCCGATCCGGCACCGCTCGGGTGCCCAGGAAGATCGCAGGCATCGCCTTGGGCGCGACCAGAAACCAGCTCATGCTGTTATAGACCGCGGCGAGGAGCATCACGAGGTGTAGAGCGATCATCAGCGGATTCGTCAGGAAGGTCAGGAATCCGTTCCAGGCCTGGGGACCGACAACGAGCGCGGCCAGACCGGCCAGCAGAACCAGCGCCTGGACGAGCACGAAGACGGCCGTCAGTTCGCGCAGGGTGTAGCGATATAGGTAGGCGGGACGCAGGTACCAGCGCCCCATCGGCCTGTTGTAGCGGCGCGGGCGAGCGCCGGAACTCATTGCCCGCCCCCCAGACCCAGCTTGAGAAAACGCAGGAAGTAATCCTTCGTGCTTTCGAGCTTGTTGCGATTGATCGCCCCTGCCGGATCGACGCCTTTCGGGCAGACCTCCGAACAGCTGCCGACGAGGGTACAGCTCCAGACGCCGTCTTCGGCGTTGATCAGTGGCATGCGTTCGGCCTTGCCCTGGTCGCGGTTGTCGCTGTTGTATCGATCGACCAGGGCCAGCAGCGCCGGGCCCGCGAAGTCGGAATCGAGCCCGAACTGCGGGCAGGCGGCATAGCAAAGGAGACAGTTGATGCAGGCGCTGGTCGATTCGATGCGCGCCCGCTGCTTCGGTGTCTGCCGATGGGGGCCCGCCGACAGCGGGCCTTGTTCATCACGGAGCAGCCAGGTGCGTCCGTCGCGCAGCTTGTCGAGAAAGGCGCTCTGATCGACGACCAGGTCCTTGACGATCGGAAAGTGATGCAGGGCTTCGACCCGCACTGGACCCGGGGCATAGTCGCGCAGGAACGTCTTGCAGGACAGGCGCGGCTGGCCGTCGACCATCTTGCCGCAGCTGCCGCAGATGGCCATGCGACAGGACCAGCGGAAGGTCAGGCTGCCGTCGATCCGCTCCTTGATGTAGTTCAGCCCGTCGAGGAGCGAGGTATCGTCATCGTAGGGCACGGTGAAGCGCTCGCTGCGCGGCGCCTCATCACGCTCGGGGTCGAAGCGCTCGACGATGATATCGATGTGGCGATCGTCGCGGCTCATGGCCGATCCTCCAATCCCGAGCGCTTCCTCGCCTCGGCTGTCGCCTGGTCGGCACTGCCACCGTAGCGTCGCTCGCCGGGCGGCAGGCGGGTCACGTTGACCCCGCTGTAGTCGATTCGAGGCGCCTCGCCGGGCGCCAGAGTGGCCAGGGAATGGCGCAGGAAGTTCTCATCGTCTCGCGACCTGTATTCGTCGAGGCGCTGATGAGAACCGCGCGACTCCCGCCGGCTCAGTGCAGCCTGCGCAATGCAGCGAGCCACGTCCAGCGTGAACCCGAATTCGATCGCCGACAGCCACTCGGTGTTGAAGGCGCGGCCCCGATCGTCGAGGCGGATCGTGTCCATTGACCGCGCCAGG
The DNA here is from genome assembly GCA_964504865.1 of uncultured Wenzhouxiangella sp. Classification (GTDB taxonomy): domain Bacteria; phylum Pseudomonadota; class Gammaproteobacteria; order Xanthomonadales; family Wenzhouxiangellaceae; genus Wenzhouxiangella. The sequence continues at coordinate 37,665 of CAZDFS010000013.1, read as the reverse complement.
CCGTCCAGCGTCTCGCAGGTCGCGGCCATGCCTTCGGCGCTGCGGTAGATGCCGACGCCGTCCTGCATCGCCTGGGTCATGCGGTCGCGCAGGGTCGCCAGGCGCTCGCCGCTGCCGCTCCGGGACAGGGGTTCGAGGGCCCGGGCGGCGCTGTCTTCGGCCTGGGCCCTCAGCACTCCCGCCCTGCCCTGCGATCCATGCTCGCGAGCGAAGGCTGCGGCTCGAGCGCCGGCGTCGCGCCCGAACACCAGCAGCTCGGCCAGGGAATTCGAGCCGAGGCGATTCGCGCCGTGGATGCCGACGCTCGCGCACTCACCACAGGCGTAGAGACCGGGCAGGGCCGTGGCCGTTGCGCGATCCGTCGCGATACCGCCCATGGTGTAGTGGACCGAAGGGCATACGGGAATCGGCGCCTCGGCCGGATCGACCCCGACAAAGGTCTTCGCGAGCTCGCTGATAAAGGGCAATCTCTCGGCCAGCTTGCGATGCCCGAGGTGCATCAGCTCGAGGTTCACCGCCGGGCCGTTCGGCGTGTCGATGCAGCGGCCAGCCTGCTGCTCGTGCCAGAAGGCCTGACTGAGGCGGTCGCGCGGGCCCAGCTCCATGGTCTTCGGCGTCGGCTCGGACACGACCGGACCGAGATCGTAGTCCTGCAGATAGCGGTGCCCCTGGCGATTGGTCAGATATCCGCCTTCGCCGCGACAGCCCTCGGTAATCAATACGCCGCTGCCGGGCAGCGTGGTCGGGTGGAACTGCACGAACTCCATGTCGCGCAGGGCGACGCCGTGGCGCAGCACCATGCCCAATCCGTCACCGGTCAGGATGCCGGCGTTGGTGTTCTGGCGGAACACGCGCCCGGCGCCGCCGGTGGCCATGATGACGGCGCCCGCTTCGAAGGCGTGAAAAGCACCGCTGGCGATATCGATGGCGACGACGCCGCGACACCGACCGTCGTCGACGAGCAGGTCGAGCACGAAATACTCGTCGAAGCGCTCGATGGCGCTGAATTTGAGCGAGGTCTGGAACAGGGTATGGAGGATATGGAAGCCGGTCTTGTCGGCGGCAAACCAGGTGCGGGCCGTGCTCATGCCGCCGAAGTTGCGCACCAATGTGCCGCCGTCGTCGCGTCGGCTCCACGGGCAGCCCCAGTGCTCGAGGCGAACCATCTCCTCGGCGCAGCGGGCCACGAAATGATCGACCGCGTCCTGGTCACACAGCCACTCGCCACCGACCACCGTGTCGCGGAAATGCAGGTCCAGGTTGTCGGCGTCGGTGACCACACCAGCGGCACCCCCTTCAGCAGCGACCGTATGGCTTCGCATGGGCACCACCTTGGATAACAGGGCCACGGAAAGATCGGGGTGCGACTCGGCCACGGCAATCGCCGCGCTCAAGCCCGCGCCGCCGCCGCCGACGATAACCACGTCGAAACGCGCTGCCTCGACCAGTCCCCTGCGCTCGCGACGAGTCATGAACTCAGAGCCTGACGGCCGCCACGGCCGAGCTGGAGTTGTCGGGCAAGAATCAACGCCAGCGCCGTCATGTTCATCAGGAAGGCGTAGATCACGCTGGGCACGGCCAGCGCCGGCTGGGCCAGGAGACTGACCGCCACGGTAATACCCAGCGCGCTGTTCTGGATGCCGCACTCGACCGCCAGGGCAACGCGGCCATCGCCAGGCAGGCGGCCGACGACGCCGATCGCCGCCCCCGTGGCCATGGTCAGGGCATTCAACAGGAGGATCGCCGCCCCCACGGCGGCGAAATGCTGCGTGATGCTGGGCCATTCGGTGACGAAGGTCGCGATCACGATCAGAGCAAACACGACGGTCGCGGCGCTGCTCAGAAATCGCTTCGCTCCCTCACCAAGCCAGCCGGCCTGATGGACGAACACACCGACGGCCACCGGCAGGAGGGTGATCAGGAACAGTCCAACCACGCCCTGTCCCACGGGGTAGCCGACCTCGCCCGACTGACCCAGAAAATGGGCCAGCGACAGGCCGACGATCAGGGGAACGGTGACAAAGGACAGCAGGCTGGTCAGGGCCGTCAGCGTGATCGACAGGCAGGTATCGCCGCGGGCCAGGTGGGTGATCATTGCCGCACTGACCCCGCCCGGGCAGGCGGCAAGAATCATCAGCCCCACGGCCATGACCGGCTCGAGGTCGAAGACCCGCGTGATCGCGAACGCGGTCAGGGGCAGCAGAAGGAGCTGCGCAAGCAGTCCCAGGGCGACCGGCAAGGGATGGGTGAGCACCCGGCGGAAATCCTCGCCCGACAGCTTGAGCCCGAGCGAAAACATGATGAATGCCAGCCCCAGGGGCAGCAGACTGGCCAGCGCCGTCACTGGAGGATCTCGATCCAGAGCAGAACCGCCAGCCCGAGCTGGGCCAGAGCAGTGCGTCCGAGCTGGTCGTTCATGATCAGGCCCATGGGCAGGCGGAGAAAACGCAGGGACAGCCAGAGAAACAGGGGCAGACCGAGCCAGACCAGACCCAGCTCACGCCAGCCCCAGGCCAGGGCGAGCAGGACGAAGGGCAGGACCATCCAGACGATATAGAACACGCGTGCCGTGATCGGCCGGACGCGCACCGCCAGGGTCCGACGCCCGATCTGGCGGTCGGACGCGCGATCACGCACATTGTTGACCAGGAGGACCGCTGCGGCGGGACAACCGATGGCCAGTCCGGTCAGAAGCACGGCCTGATCGGGCAGGACCAGGGCCTGGAGGTAGTAGCTGCCGGCGACGGCGACGAGACCGAAGAAGACGACCACCCAGAGTTCGCTCCAGGGGCCATGAGACAGGGGGCGGGGTCCCGATGAATAGGCATAGCCCGACAGGAGTGAAGCCAGGCCGATCATGAGAATGACCAGGCCGCCAACCCAGACCAGGTAGACCCCCGCCAGAAGCGCCAGAATAAAACAGATCACGGCCGCACGGCGGACCTGGTCGGCGGTAGCCAGGCCAGCGCCGGTCAGGCGCAACGGACCGACACGATCCGGACCATCGATACCGCTCAGGCCATCGCTGGCGTCATTGAAAAGATTGGTGCCGATCTGGATCAGGACGGCCGCCAACAGGGTAGCGACAAAGGTCAGGGCGTCGACCGCTCGTCCCTCGCTCCAGGCCAGCACAGCGCCGGTTGCGACCGGCACGACGGCCATCGTCAGGGTACGCGGTCGGATGCCGACCAGCCAGCGATTCGGCGTCGCGATGGCAGCGGCCACGGTTTCGCCCTGGGGCATGGGTTCTCCTTCGACAGCGTAGAACCCTGGATTCTAATGTGGCCGGACAGCGTCGACTTGCGCTGGATCAACCCCCGGAGAGCGCTCGAACGCCGGTGCCGACGGGTCGATGATCCGGGCTTGATGCCGGGCGCACGATGCGGCGGGACGATCCTCGAACCCCTCGTGCCCGACGCTCAGGCAGACGCGCGGGTGGCAACGTAGATGTAGTTCACGCCAAACATGACCGGCCGGGCGTCGATCGCTTCCCATCGGCCCGTTCCTTCGATCATGTCGACAAAAGAGGGGCCATAAGGAAAGGCGTCGGAGGTCTCCTGCAGATAGCGGTAGGCATCGGGATCGCCGCCGACCAGGCCGCCGATACGCGGAATCACGACGCGATTGAACAGCAGATAGGCCGGCTTCAACAGCGCCGGCGGCTGGCCGAACTCGAGGACGACCAGACGCCCACCGGGCTTGAGGACGCGACGCATACTGGCCAGGGCCTGATGGGGATCCTCCACGTTACGAATGCCGTAGGCGATCGAGACGACGTCGAAGCTCTGATCGGGAAAATCCAGGGCCTGGGCGTCCTGAACCTGCCAGTCGATGCCCGTGGGTCTTTTCTGCTTTGCCAGGTCCAGCATATCGGCGTTGTAGTCGGTGCCGACGACCCGACCCTGGTCCCCGACCGTGTCCTGGAACATCAGTGCCAGGTCGCCCGTGCCGGTGGCGCAGTCGAGGACGGATTCACCGCGCTGCACCCCCGAGAGCCTTACCGCCAGGCGCCGAACGCGCTGGTCCGTGCCAAAAGACATCCAGCGGTTGGCGCGATCGTAGCGCGGCGCAATCCGCGAAAACATGCGATGGACAGCGTTGGTCATACCGGCTCCGGCTCGATGATCACGACTAGTCTAACGTTCGAACAGGCGCCTGATCGCACGGCGGTCAGGCTTGCCCGAATCGGTGCGCGGCAATCGCTCGACGATGCGCCACTGGCGCGGACGCTCATGGGGTTCCAGGTGGCTCCCTGCCCACCGCGCAAGGGCTTCGTCGCCCTGGTGGCTGACGACAACCGCCGCCACCTGCTCACCCCAGTCGGCGTCGGGCAGGCCGAGCACGCAGGCCTCGTCGACGAGGCCGGCCTCGCGCAGGGCGCGTTCGACCTTCCGCGGATCGACATTCTCGCCGCCGCTGATGATTCGATCGCTGTTGCGTCCGGTAATCCGAACCCAGCCGTCCTCGTCGATGAGACCACGGTCACCGGTTGCGAACCAGCCGCTGCCGTCGGGCCCGCCCGGGCAGTCGACATAGCCCTCGAACAGGAACGGCGCGCGGACCTCGAGTTCGCCGCTGTCGGCAGCTCCCCGCGCTAGTCGCAGTTCGACGCCGGCCAGGGGCCGCCCCACCAGTCCGGGCCTTGCGACGAAGTCGATGCTGCGCGCTTGCGCAAGGCTTGAGGTGACCAGCTGCGAGCCGGCTTCCGTCATGCCCCAGGTCGGCACGACCGGCAGCCCGAGGGCGCGAGCCCGCTTCATCAGCGCCGGCTCGGCGGGGGCACCACCGATCAGAACGCAGCGCAAGGACCCGGCCAGCGGACGCTCCAGTGCCGCGACGAGTCGGCGCAGCTGGGTGGGCACCAGGGAGAGGTGGGTGATCGCGCCATGCTGGAGCGCCGCCACGAGGCGCCGGACGTCGAAGTGGTCATGGAGCGTCACGGCGGCTCCGGTGAAGACAGCCCGAAGCACGATGGCCAGACCGCCGATGTGATGCAGGGGGAGGCAGGCCAGCCAGCGGTCGTTGGCCGACAAACCCAGGCGCTCGACGATGGCCTCGACGCTCGCCTGATGGTGGCGCCAGCGCAGGGGAACGAGCTTGGCCGGCCCGCCGCTGCCCGAGGTCTGGAGCAGGGTCGCCACGCGCTCCGGGTCGGCCACGGCCGCGAGAGAATCGGACGGCGCCGCATCAGGCAAGTCAGCGAGGTTCAGGTCATGCATCCCGGGCAAACCCAAGGGCTCACCGTTGACCGACAGCTGGCCCACGGCCTGGATTCGCTCGGCCAGGGCTCGTTTCGCGGCTTGGCCGAGGCCGGGCCGGTAGGGCGCGATCGTCACCCCGGCGATGAAGGCAGCGTGCAGGCCGACCAGAGAGGCGCAGTTCGCCTGCGCCTCCCACAGCAGCGTCGAGCCCGGTGCCAGACCCAAGGCCTTGAGCCGCCCGGCACCCCCCACGGCCCCACTCGCGAGCTCGCCGTAGGACAAGGCCGAACGATCGTCGGACAGCGCCAGCGCATCGCCAGCAGCCCGGGCCTGCCGCGCCAGCCAGTCCATCAATCCAGCACGGGCTCGAAGCCCAGGCCCGGCCCGTTGCGGAGCATCAGGAAGCCCTCGTCGATCCGATCGGCTTCGGGGGCGAGATCGTGCGCAAACCAGGCGCCGGTGGCCAGTCCATGCGGACCGGACAGCTCGGGCCAGGCAGCGGCCAGATGCGCCACCGCAGTCCGTCCGATCGCCGACTCCATCAGATTGCTGATCATTACCGCGGCACCGGCCCTCTTCGCCCTGATGAACAGTTCGGTGGCCCGGTCGAGACCGCCCAGGGCAGCCGGCTTGACGACCACCGCGCCGAGCCGGCCAGTGTCGAGCAGGCCGGCGGCGCGGTCTGGATCACAGCAGCTTTCGTCGGCCGCGATCGCAGGGCCGGCGCCGTCGTACTGCGCCAGCAGCGTGTCGAATTCGGCGTCGGCCACGGGCTGCTCGACCCACGCCACCCGGTCGGGCGGCAGGGCGGCGAGCCAGGCCAGGGCCTCATCCACCCGCAGCGCCCCGTTCGCGTCCAGACGAAGGGTCAGATCGGGGACGGCATCCGCGATGGCGCGAATCCGATCGAGATCGGCGTGCGCCTCGCGAGCACCGATCTTGAGCTTGGCGTGGGTGTAGCCCGCCTGCTGCGCCTGAAGCAGGCGCTCGATCGCATCGGGCGCATCGCAATCGCCCAGCGTGCACTGAACCGCAACCCGCCTGGTCGCGTCCAGCCCGCGCGCTCGCGCCAGGGACTTGGCCAGCGGTTGGCCGTCGGCTCGAGCCAGGGCATCCAGAACCGCGCACTCGATCCCGAAGCGAAGCGCCGGCCGGTCGTGCAGCTCCTCTTCGTCACGCAGAAGCTCGGTCAGGTTGCGCTGAACCCTGGCGCGTCCGAGGGAACGGGCGATGGCAGCCAGTTCATCGAGATCCGCGTCGTTCCAGCACGCCAGTGGCGCCGCCTCGCCCCAGCCGTGTCGAGTCCGGCCGTCGATGCGGAGGCGTGCCTTGAGCACAAGCAGGGTTCGCTGACGGTAGGTCTCCCGACCGGTCACCAGCGGCGAGGCCAGCGGCAGATCGAGACGGCGGACCTCGAGTCCCTCGAGCCGGAACGGACAGTCCCGGTCGGACCGGCTCACGACCCGTCCGCGTCCAGGGCCCGGGTGACGCAATCGATCAGGCGATCGCGCAATTCCTTGTCGGCCCGGCGTTCCGTGGCGACGCGCAGGAGCCTCGGACCCCGGTGGGCGAGCGCGGCGCTCGCGGAGCGCCGAAAGGCGGTCCAGTCGTCGGGGTGATCGATCTCGATCGCCCGCGGCAGCGACTCAGTCAGCGCCTGGTGGCCACCGGTGGCGAAATGCTTTTCGTGCACGCGCTCGAAGCGAGCGCCCGGCAGGTATTCGAAGATCTCGCCGCCGTCGTTGTCGATGACGAATACGGTCAGATCCAGGCCCATCTCGACCGCCAGCATCAGGGCCTGAGCGTCGTGGCGAAGGGCCACATCGCCGATCACGAGCACGGTTTTCTTCGACTCCGCGCCGGCGGCCAGACCCGCGGCCATGGACACCAGTCCGTCGATGCCGTTGAGCCCGCGATTGAAGTGGAGCTCGAGGTCCTGCCTGGCGCCGCCCATGAACGTTTCAAGATGGCGGACCGGCATGCTGCTGGCGTAACACAGACGGCAGCCCTCGGGCAGCAGCCCGCCGAGCTCGCGCCAGAAGCGCGGCGCACTGAGACGATCCTCGGACGACATCGCCCGGCCGAGGGCTGCATCGATCAAGGCCTCGGCGCGCTGATGAGCAAGGAGCCAGGGCGTCGTGTCGCCGCCTTCGAAACGCTCGAGTAGACGGCGAAACAGATCAGCCGGGTCGGCAATGATCTGCTCCGAAACACGATGATCAGGGTCGATAAGACGATCGGCTGGAGTGACCTGGACCTGCTCGATGTCCTCATCGACGAGACGCTGCAGGGCCCATGTTAACGGGTGATGGCCCAGCCGGAGAATGAAATCCGGGCGGCCATGCCGGCCATAGAAACCACTGGCTGCGATCAGCTCACCGGCGCCGAGCACGCCCTCACCGCGGTCGCGCCAGCAGCGAAGGTTGGATCCGGCTTCGGCCAGTACGGGTATCGAGGCGCATCTGGAAAAATCTCGCAGAGGCTCGCGGTAGGTCAGACCCAGGCGGTCCGTGGCCACCAGGACAAGGGGGCGCCGGGCATGCCTCAAGCGTTGCGCCAATCGGTCCAGCGTGCGATCGCCGACCCGCGGCGCCGCATGCTCGACGGTGAGCCAGGGGCGCTGCTTATCGCGGCCACGGCAGGCTGCTTCGATCTCCTCGGGCCAGCGCTCGGGCAACGGCTCGGCCGGGTCGGGCAGCGGCTCCAGCGGTTTTCGAACGGGCACGTCGATGTGCACGGGACCGGGTCGAGGCGCGCGAACCAGGGCCCATGCCCGGCAGGCGCTGGCGCGCAGGTAGCGAAGCTTGCTGGCCCGCAGCTCCGGCTGCGCCAGGCAGTGGAACCAGCGCACCTGACGACCGTAGAGCTCGTGCTGGTTCATGACCTGCTGCGAGCCGCAGTCCTGTGCGTCAGCCGGCCGGTTGCCGGTCAGCACGAGCAGCGGGATATCGCCGTGGGAGGCCTCGCAGACCGCCGGGTGAAAATTCGCCGCCGCCGTGCCCGAAGTACACAGGAGCGCAACGGGCCGCCGGCTCGCCCGGGCGAGCCCCAGGGCAAAGAAGGCCGCTGAGCGCTCGTCGATGATCGAAAAATCCTCGATCTCCGGACGTTCGGCGAACTGAAACACCAGCGGCGCCGAGCGTGCACCGGGCGCGATGACGACCTGGCGAAGTCCGCAGCGAATCAGTTCGTCGACGAAAACGGAGGCCCAGAGCGTATTGATGTTGGCCGTACGCGCGGCTTCGGTCACCATCTCCAAGGCTGCCGACTCAGTAGCTCCAGGGAAAGTCGGAGAAGTCCCGCGCCCGCTTCTCGACGAAGGCATCGCGCCCTTCGCGGGCCTCGTCCGTGCCGTAAGCCAGGCGGGTGGCCTCGCCGGCGAAGAGCTGCTGGCCCATCAGACCGTCGTCGGGAAGGTTGAAGGCAAACTTGAGCATGCGGATCGCGGTTGGGCTCTTGCTGTTGATCGTCTCCGCGATCGCCAGGGCCCGGCGTTCGAGGTCAACGTGATCGACGACTTCGTTGACCATCCCCATGGCATGCGCCTGCTCGGCGTCGTAGGTCTTGCCGAGAAAGAACACCTCGCGGGCAAATTTCTGGCCGATCTGGCGGGCCAGCAGGGCCGATCCATAGCCGGCATCGAAGCTTGCCACATCCGGGTCGGTCTGAAGAAAACGCGCGTGCTCGCGACTGGCGATGGTCAGATCGCAGACCACGTGCAGGCTGTGACCACCGCCCACGGCCCAGCCGGGCACAACGGCGATTACCACCTTGGGCATGGTGCGGATCAACCGCTGTACCTCGAGAATATGCAGGCGACCGGAGCGACCGGGGTCGCCGTATCGATAGCCATCGCGACCGCGTACCGTCTGATCGCCCCCCGAGGAGAAGGCCCAGCCACCGTCGCGCGACGACGGCCCGTTGCCGGTCAGCAGCACGCAGCCGATATCGACGCACTGGCGGGCGTGGTCAAGGGCGGCGAGCAGCTCATCGACCGTCTGCGGCCGAAAGGCATTGCGGCAATCGGCCCGGTTGAAGGCCACGCGCGCGATGCGGCGCCCCGGATTACTCCGGTCCTCGGCCGTGTGGTAAGTGACGTCCTGACCCTCGAAGCCGACCACGGAGCACCAGCGGTCGGCATCGAACAATTCGGAGATGGCGGGTGATTCCATGACAAGGATTCCGTTGTGCGCACATCGATCAGATCGTTCTAGCCGGCGTAACTCGGACGCGGTCGGCGAACTCCCCGTCGAAGTATAAACACGCCCATCTGCGAGGTCCATGGCGTCCGCGACGCGGCGCTCGACACGCGGCTCGGCGGCCCCTTGGGCGGCCCCTTGGGCGATACTGGGGCCTGTCCCGATCGACCTTGATATCCATGCGACATTGGCTGTTCTGGCCCGCTTTTGCGCTGACCCTGCCGCAGGCCTTGTGGGTAAGAAGAACTGCGAGGCGCTTCGAAGATGCGTCCGGAGCGAGGGAGGAGACTGTCAGCGGGCCCGAACCACTGACTCTCTGCGGCATCGGCGATTCAATCATCGCGGGCGTGGGCTGCCGCACCCTGGACCAGGCCCTGATCGGCCACAGCGCGCGGGCCCTGAGCCAGCGGACCGGGCGCGGCGTCACCTGGCGGGCGCTCGGGCGCACCGGTGCCACGACCGGCAGCATTCACCGACGGCTGGTGCCGCAGCTGTCTGCGGCGCCCGTGGATCTTTTCCTGGTCTCGGCCGGCGTCAACGACATCACGGGACTGAAAACGCTGTCGACCTGGCGCGAACGCCTGCTGGAACTCCTGACGGCGCTGAACCAGCACTCCCCCCAGGCCCGGATCGTGCTGCTCGGCATCCCGCCGATGCACTGCTTTCCGGCACTGCCTCAGCCGCTCAGAGCTGTCCTCGGCCTGCGCGCGCGGAGCTTCGACAAGACCGCGCGGGAGCTGGCTCGAAGCCTGGGTCCGGTGGTCTATGTGCCCTTCGAAGAGGAGGTGCGGCCAGCGCAGTTTTCGCCTGACGGCTACCACCCCTCGGAGGCCGCCTGCGGCGATATCGCCAGGACCCTGATCGATGCGCTCTTCAGCGCACCCTGAGCCCAGCCCGATCCTCTCGAGCCCGGAAATCGAGCTCAGCTTCGAGATTCCCTATACTCGGAGCTCTTCCTCCAACAGGGATCAGGCCATGTTGATCACGACAAAACAGCTGCTGCTGACAGCGCTGACCACCCTTTGCCTTTTGATCGTGGGCTGCGAGCAGGACCAGAATCAGTCGGAGCCTGCTGCGCCCATGAACGCGTCGAACTGGGACAGGGCCCTGGCCGAACCCGCCCGCCTGATCGACGTCCTGCCGGCCACGACCCTGGCCTATGTCAGAATCCCGACGCTCTGGGGCCTGGTGACGGCGCCGAAATCCAGTGCCCTGGCCTCTGCTCTGGGCAGCGAGGCCAATCGCGAGACCGTGATGGCGCTGCAAGCGCGCATCCCCGAGCTGCTGGAGGAGGAGCTCGATGAATTTGCTCCCCTGCTGTCCCTGCTGCTGGCCGAACTGCGCTCGCCGCTGGAGGTCGCCCTGGTCGGTGACGGGCCCCAGCCGCTGGAGGCCGACCTGGTCATCGAGGCTCGGCTGGCGCTCGATTCGGTCGAGGAGGTCAATGCCCTGTTCAGCCAGTACGCGTCGCCCAGCAGCCCCTTTCAGCAGCTACAGGCCGCGGACGAGGGTCAGCCCGGGCAGCTGCTGCTGGGTCTGTTCCCCATGTTCTACGACTTCGATGCCGACAGCCAGCGCCTGCGGCTGGTCGGCGGCATGGCGGCCAATATCGAGGATTTCGAGGCGGCCCGGACCTGGAGCGCGTCGTCGGAAACGGCCCTGAAGCAGCGCGAACAGGCGATCGACGACAGCGGCCAGGGCCTGATGGTCTGGGCCGACGGCACCCGCCTGATGCCGGCGCTCGAACAGATGGCCGATCCCCAGGCCGTGGCGCAGCTGCGCGAGCTCGGCCTGCTCGGTCTGAGTGAATTTGCCCTGGCCTACGGCAGCCAGGACGGCAAGGCTCGATTCAGCCTGGTCGCCCGTGGCAGCGACGGCGCACTCTGGGATATGGCGCCGCCTGGTGGCGCGCCGAGTTCGGTTCCGATCAGCGCCGATGCCGATTACATCGCTGGTCTCAGCGTGCCCGATTACGCCTGGGTCGACGCGCTCTGGCGCCGTCTGGACCCGAATGCCGAGGATGAGATGGCGGCCATTGACGCCGAGCTGGAGGAGTTGACGGGCCTGCGGCTTGCCGACTTCATCGATGCGCTGGCCGGACGCTGGATGCTGGTCAGCGATCAGAGCGGCGGCTGGGCCGTTCAGGAGCCGTCGGCACCCGCCGCCTGGCCGAAGTTGCTCGAGGGCTTGAGCGCGCGCTTCGACCTGACCCAGCGCGAGGTCGAGCACCAGGGTCAGACGCTCCGGCACCTGACCATTCCCGGCCTGAGCATGCCCGACATGCTGCCCGTCGCCGACTCGCCCGGCGAACGCACCGCCCGCTTCCTCGCCGAGCGCACCATGGCCATCGGCTCCCATATCCACTGGATGGAAGACGGTGAGGGCCGGCGGATTCTCGCCGCGGTCCCGCAGGTGCTGCGCGATCGCCTGACGCTGAGCGGCGAGCAGACCGCCGCCGACTGGCTGGCGAACAAGGGCTTGACCGCAACATCGGCCTTCGGTGCCATCGAAGTCGCCAACGCACCGAGGCGAAACTACTACACCTATCTGGCGCTGCTCCAGGGGCTGGGCGATATCTTCGACACCCCGATCGACCTGCATGCCTTTCCGAGTGCTCACGAGCTGGGTCTTGCCACGCGGGGCGGCATCGGTTTCGAGGCGACCTGGGCTGACGGCACCGTGGGCCTCGGGCTGGTGTTCGAAAACCATCCCGGCGAGCTCTTGTACAGCGGTGCCGGCGGCTTCGGCGGAGTCGCCATGGTCGCGATCCTGGCCGCCATTGCCATCCCCGCCTATCAGGACTACGTCGATCGGGCCGCTGCTTCCGAGTTTCTTGCCTATGCCGCTCCCCTGCAGTCTGCGATCAGCGAGTTCTATGCCCGAGAAGGCCGCCTGCCAAGCGCGGAAGAGGCCGCGTCCTTCAGCCAGCGCTTCGACTCCGGCCCCGTGGCCCGCATCGACTACAACGCGCGCCTGCTCCGCCTGATCATGACCCTGTCGGCCGAGGCCGGCTTTGGTGCCGACGCCGAGGTCGAATTGGTCCCCGTCATCCAGAACGGCGAGATCGCCTTCTGGCGCTGCAGCGCCCCCGGCATCGACGATCCCTCCACCCTTGACCCCTGCATGCAGTGAGCGACGGCGGCTGATCGATCTCGATCAGCTTGCCGCTGGTGTCGATGACCACCGCCGGCCAGACGCTGCCGGCGCTGGTCGGCATCTCGGTTAGACCCTGGCTCCGGCCCGCCGATGATCCGTTTCCCGTCCGTTTTTCGATGGGGATTAGAGCGCGACAGCGCCCCTTTTCCCAAGACGGATGATCGACGACCATGCGACTTCTTTTCTGCTTCTCCCTTTTGATTCTGGGTTTCACTCTTTCGGCCACGGCACAGGCATTGATTCTTGTCTCCACAGCCGACGATGAGCTGCTCGTCGACGGTGATTGTTCCCTGCGCGAAGCCGTCGAATCGGCCAATACGAACACGAGCTTCGATAACTGCGGTCTCGGCGCGCCGGGCTCGGACTCGATCATCATTCCCCTGATCGACACGCTCGTGCTGAACTCGCCGATCACGATTCTCGAGGCCGTGGAGATCAGCGGCGTCAGGCCGCAGGACACGATCATCTCGGGCAATGGGCAGTCCCAGCTCTTCGAGATCGACCTGGCCAGCGGTGCCGGTGAGGTGACCTTCGAGGAATTGAGTCTGGTTGACGGATTCGTCAACGACATCGACGGCGGGGGCGCGATGAACATCGACTGCGTGTCGCTCCTTCGCATCGAGAATGTCCATTTTCGCAACAACGTCTCGGCGGGCACGGGCCTGGCGAACGGGCCCGGCGGCGCGATTCGCATGCTGCCTTCGGGCGGCTGCAACGCCACGCTGCAGCTCATCGATACGATCTTCATCGGCAACCAGAGCCTCGCCAACGGCGGCGGCGCCGTCTGGCTGTCAAACGTGTCCGACGGCTTCAACAGCGTGCTGATCAATCGCAGCCAGTTCATCGACAACGGCGCCGACACGGGCGGCGGGGGCCTGTTTGCCTTTGATGTGCCGAACCTGACTCTCCTCAACAGTCTCTTCGAAGGAAATGGCGCCGGGCTTTTCGGGCCCAGCTTCGAGGACGGCGGCGCCATCCTGCTGCGCGCCGACAACGTCGGGCCGGCCGGGGCGCTGCTCAGAAACCTGAGCCTGGTCAACAACCGTGCCGGCTTTCGAGGCGGGGCCTTGTTTGTCGACGGCGGCCAGACCGTGGGCTTCACCAACGGCTCCCTGATCGGAAACTTTCGCCGCAACCCGGACGCGGTTCGGCCCGGCGGCCACGCGATCTCCGTCGCCGGAGAGGCCTCGTTCACGGGCTTTTTCTTAACGCTATGGAACAGCGGCGAGGGCGCGGCGGATGAAGCGGCGCTCGATGTGCGTGGCGATGCCAGCGCCAGCCTCGGGCACAGTATCGTCGCCAACGCCTGGCCATCGACCCTCCTGTGCGAGACAAGCAACAACGGCACCCTCGACTCCCTGGGCTACCTCGTCGATCAGAGCAGCACCTGCGCTCAGGCGCCAACCGATCAGGCACTGACCGATCCCATCCTGATTGGACCGATCCGCCGCGCGTCGTCCATCGCCGACTTCGCCATGCCGGTGATGACGCCGGCCGAAGGCAGCCCTGGCGTCGACATCGGCCCGTCGACCTGCCCTGGCGTCCTCGGCACCACGACCACCTCCGATCAGCTCGGCCGCGCCCGCCCCGTCCTGGATTCGACGCGAGGGGCTGCCGACTGCGACGCCGGCGCCATCGAGCGCCAGCCCGGAGAGCTCGCACCCCTGCTCCAGGATCGCTTCGAGAGCTGACTCAAGCGACTGACCTGCCGCCCGGATGATCCCTTTCCGGGCGGCTTTCCGTGGGGGAGTCATACTCTCAAGGAACAGCCCAAGATGACTTATTCAATCCTGCAGCCAATCGCCGGGACCCTCCTGCTCCTGGCCGGCCTGGCGCTCCCCGTTCAGACTCAAGCCGGCGGCGTGCCGGGTCGCCTCGACGACGCCGTCGCCGTGTCCGTCGGCGCCGACCACAGCTGCGCCCTTCGCAAGACCGCAACGGGCTCGGACTACGCAGCCTATTGCTGGGGCAGCGATGAATTCGGCCAGCTGGGTAATGGCGGTGCGGGCGACAGCAGCACGCCGGTCGTCGTCTCGACGCTCTTCGAGGGCGTGCGTCAGCTCGCGGCCGGTCGCCATCACAGCTGCGCCGTCAAGACCGACGGCACGCTCTGGTGCTGGGGCTTGAACAACGCCGGGCAGCTCGGCCTGGGGGACAAGGTCGACCGCGAAACGCCGCAGCAAGTCACCCTGCCCGCCAACGTCACGGCGGCCTATGTGCGCGCCGGCACGTCCCACAGCTGCGTCGTTGCCAGCAACACGGCCACGCCCACCGACTTCGAGCTGTACTGCTGGGGCAGCAACACCTTCGGCCAGCTCGGCACCTCCGATCAAGTGGAACGCTTGAGCCCCGCGCTGGCCGATATCAACGCGCCTGTGGCAGGCATTGCGCTCGGCGCAAACCATACCTGCGCCCTGCGCCAGGGCAACGTCGGTTGCTGGGGCAATGGCTTCAAGGGCCAGGTCGGCAACGGCAGCTCCGCCCTCGTCAACGCCACGCCCCAATTCGTCGAAGACGCGGGCGGCGGTCTCCTCAACGGCAGCAAGATCATCGACACCGGTGCCGAGTTCTCCTGCGCCATGGTCGAGGAATTCGTCTCCGGCCTGGGCATTACCGAAACCATTTACTGTTGGGGCGACAACGCCAGCCGGCAGATCGGTCGCGCGGACACCTCCCTCGACTTCAACCAGGCCGTTCCCCTGTTCGAATTCACGCGGGTCACCGCCGGCGACACCTTCGCCTGTGGCTACGCGGATTTCGGGAACTCCGTCAGACTGCAGTGCTGGGGGGACAACAGTGACGGCCAGCTGGGCCGGGGCACGACAGGCGGCAGCTTCGCCAGCCCGGACGATGTCTTCGGTGTTCCCAGGCCGCCCATCAACGGCATCCCCTTCAACTGGACGAGCGGCTTTGATGAGCAGGTCTCCGCCGGCCGTGCCCATGCCTGCATGGTCGTCGGAGCGCCCGACGGCGACTACACCTTCGGTTACGTCCAGTGCTGGGGCGCGAACGACTCGGGCCAGCTCGGCGACGGCAGCACCACCGATCGCAGTCAGCCGGTCTGGGTTGCCGCACCGCCGCCGCGCCCGGTCGATCTTGAACTGACCATTGCCCCGGCCAGCACACCGAGCTTTGGCGACCCGATCGACATCGAGCTGGAGATCACGGGCGAAGCGCCGACGGGCACGGTCAATTTCACCCGCGGTTTCGTCACCCTGTGCGCGAACGTCCCGGTGAATGATGCAGGATCGACCCTGGGCCGGGCCTCCTGCAGCACCAGCGCCGCCAATGCCGGCAGCCTGCCGATTCAGGCCGCCTACTCAGGCGATGACCGCAACGCGAGCGCCACCATTTCGCGTGCCTACACGATTGCCCCGGCAGCACAAACCATCGCCTTTCCTCAGCCGCCGGATCAGACCTTCGTCAATGGCGCGACCTTCGCGGTCAGTGCCACGGCGAGCTCCGGCCTGGCCGTCAGCTTCGCATCGTTGACGGCATCGATCTGCAGCGTCTCGGGTTCGACGGTCACGATGCTCGACGAGGGCAGCTGCACGATCCGGGCGAGTCAGAGCGGCAACGGCAACTTTCTTGCCGCGCCCGACGTGCAGCGAACCGTCGAACTGACTTCCACCGACAGCATGACGAGCCTGACCGCCAATCCGCCGAGCCCGAGTGAATTCGGTGACCCCATCGATCTCCAGGCGACGGTCACGGGCACCTCGCCGACGGGAACGGTCACGTTCCGGCTCGACGCCGTCGTGATCTGCAGCAACGTGGCCTTGATCGCTGGCGAGGCTGGCTGCTCGGCAGGCACGGTCGATGCCGGGACCGTGTCCTTCTCGGCCAGCTACTCCGGCGATGGTGACAATGACTCGAGCAACGCCAGCCTGGTCTATGTGGTGAACAAAGCCGATCAATCCATCACCTTTCCGCAGCCGCCGGACCAGGCCTTTGCCGAGGGGGTCACCTTCGCGCTCAACGCCACCGCCAGCTCAGGGCTCGTCGTCAGCTACGCCAGCCTGAGCCCGAGCGTCTGCAGCATCAGCGGATCAACCGTGAGCTTGCTGTCTGACGGCGACTGCCTCATCCGCGCGACTCAAGCCGGCAACGACAATTACAACGCCGCCGCACCCGTCGAGCGGACCGTCGAGGTCTCGCCGGACCAGATCTTCACCGGGGATTTCGAATTGGAGTCCTAGGTGTGAACTATCAGCAGATCGTCCGCAGTCAGAGCTAGTCGTCGTCCTGCATGGCCTGCTGCAGCCAGGCGCGCGCGAAGCGCCAGTCGCGCTTGACGGTGACCTCCGAGACCTTGAGGACGTCGGCGATCTCCAGGCTGGTGAATCCACCGAAAAACTTCATCTCGACGACCTGGCCGGCGCGCTCGTCGATGTCGGCCAGGCGGTTCAGGGCGGCGTCCAGCCTCAGCAGTGACTCGGAGCGGGGCTCGCTGATCGGCTCGATGCCCAGGCCCTCGAGCTCGGCCAGGGACGCCGGCCGCTCTCGGCCACCGCGCTTCTGTGCGCTGACAGAGCGCGCGTGGTCGATCACCAGGCGGCGCAACATCACCGCCATGACGGCAAAGAAATGCTCGCGGTCCTGCCAGTGCTGCTGCTCGCCGTCGTGCAGTTTCAGGTAGGCCTCGTTGGCCAGGACCGTGGCCGACAGCGTCGGCGACCGGGGAAGGCGCTGGAGCTGGCGCTGCGCGAGGGCCCGGATTCGGTCATAGACCAGGGGCAGAACGGCGTCGAGCTGACCGTCGTTCTGATCCTTGAGCTCGTGCAGCAGGCGGGTGATATCGGCGTCACTTGGTCGCATCAAAGGGCCTCCAGCAGCGCCTCGAGTTCGGGGTCGTTGGCTGCTCTGGCTCGGGCCAGCCAGGCATCGCGCCGCTCCGGTGCCAGCGTCGCCGGCATCGGGGCCGTTTGCAGGTAGGTCATGAGCTGCCACCAGAGCCTGGCAGCGTGGTCCTCCGGCAGAACGTCGAGATGGCCCTGCATATCCTCGAGCACTGGGCCGGCGTCGTCCAGACCGCCGGCCAGATAAAGGTTGTGCATCAGCCGGATGAAGGGCTGCACGACATCGGGATGGCCCGCCGGCAGCTCCGCCAGCTCGTAGGCCTTGCGATAGGCCGCTGCAGCGCCTTGATAGTCGCCGAGCTGATGCAGAACCGAGCCCATGTTCTGGCGCAACCTCGTCAGCATGTCGTGGCCCGGCGGCAGATAGGAGGTAGCAATTTCTTCGGCCTGCTCGAAGGCGGTCAGGGAGGCAGCCAGGTCCTGATTCTGGCGGTGGATGACGCCGGCCGCGTTCAGCATGAATGCGATCCGGGGATGGCGCGGCCCGAACTCGTCGCGGAGCAGCTCAATGGATCGATTCACCAGGTCGGCGGCGCGCTCGAGCTTGACCGTGCCGTCCTCGGCCTGACCGGCGAGGCGATAGTACATGTAGGCCAGGTTGCCCAGGGCCGTGGCGTGATCGACCCGGACCGCCTCGATGGGTAGTTTTCTCTGCAGTTCAACGACCTGCTCGAGGCGCCGCGCCGCCTGATCCGTGCGGTCCTCCATGTCCAGAATCAACGCATCGGCGTCGAGGACCTGCGCCTGGAGCGCCGGGCTCGGATCGTCGATGGCGGCCAGGGCCTCGAGGGCACGATCAACCGCCTGGCGGGCGGGCTCGACTTCGGCGCGGGAGCCGTGGATATTGGCCAGCTGCCGATAGGCCACGGCCCGGGCGACGGGCTGATCCTCGATGCGACTGGCCGCGTCGGCGGCGATCCGGGCCGCCTCCAGCGCCTGATCAGGCTCGGCGCGATGCCACCAGGACGTCGACAGCACGCTCAGCAGCCGCACCCGCGCGACCGGCGGCAGGTCCAGATCCCCCCGAAGGCGTTCGAGTGCCGTGTGCAGAAGCTCGTCGACGGAGTCCGACGAGCTCTGGGCGTTGGCCGGGTCGGTCTGCTCCATCAGGTCGGCCCAGAACTGCGCCGCCGCTTCCGCACGATCGCGTTCGAGGGCGATGAACTCGGCCTGGCGCGCCTGCTTCAGGGCATTGACCGTGGTTAGCCCCGTCAGCACCAGCAGGGAGATCAGCGACACGCTGGCCAGGGCAACCGGCCATTTATTGCGATGCAGGAAGCGCGTCAATCGATAGGCCGCGCTGGGACGTCGCGCCCGGACCGGATGGCCCGAACGCCAGCGCTGCAGATCCTCGGCCAGCGCCATCGCCGATCCGTAGCGGCCTTCGATTTCCGGCCGCATGGCCTTGGAGCAGATCGTGTAGAGATCCGAGGGCAGTTGGCCGCGCAGGCTCGAGGCTGTCGGCAGACCGATCTGTTCCTTCCACTGCGGGATCAGCTCGGCCGTATCGAGTTCATAGGGCTTGCGCCCGAGCAGCATCTCGAAGAGCACGACGCCGAGGGCATAGACATCACTGCTCGTCGTCGGCGAGCGCCCCTCGAGCTGCTCGGGGCTGGCGTAGTCGGGCGTCAGCGGGCGCTGCAGCCCGAGCTGCTGGGTCAGGCCCGCCTGCTCGGGCGTGAGCAGTCGCGAGACGCCGAAGTCCAGGAGCTGCACGTGGCCGCCGGCCGTCACAAGGATATTGGCCGGCTTCAGATCGCTATGGACGACGAGGTTCTGGTGCGCGTAGTGAACCGCCCCGCAGACCTCGACCAGGAGGTCGACGCGCTCGGCCAGGCTCAGGCCCTCGCGCAGGCAGTAATCCACGATCGTCGATCCGCCCTCGAGGTAGGGCATGACGAAGAAGGGCAAACCTTCGGCGGTCACGCCCGAGTCGAGCAGGCGGCAGATCGAGGGATGATCGAGGCGGGCGAGGATGAGCTTCTCACGCTGAAAACGCTCGACGGCGGAAGCGTCGTTCAGGCCCCGATGAAGGACCTTGAGCGCGACGCGCTGGCGGGCACCGGATTGCTCGCGCTCGGCGAGGTACACCGCGCCCATGCCGCCGCTGCCGATCCGCTGAATGACCCGATAGGCGCCGATCTCACTGCCCTCCAGATCGTAGGCGGGGCGCTCGGCGCCGGCCTCGCCCGTCGGCAGGGGGTGATCCAGGTCCGATTCGTCCTCGCTGCAGTCGAGAAGTCGTCGAACCTGCGCAATGAAGCCTTCGGGATAGTCGAGGGAGTCGAGATAGCGCTCCCGTTGCACCGCGGGAAGTTCAAGGGCCGCGTTGAACACGCTCTTCAGTGCATCCCAATCGTGTTGTTCGCTCACTTGGCCTCGATCCCGTTGACCGGATTGCAGAAGTCCGAATGCCCCTTCGCCCCCATCAGGCACCTCGGAGCGGTCAGGGCTCCGCCGCCAATCAAGAATAGATCAGGCGAACGGGAGGGATCAAACCGATCCCGGTCACTCCCGATAATCAGGGCCGGGGCTCATTCCAGATCGGGAAGATCGCCAGCCGGCGAATCATCCTCCAGACCCAGGCGCTGCAGGTCCATGGTGGCCGCGTCGTAGTTCGTGCGCGAGATCCGCGTCTCCAGGGCCGCGTCGTAGAAACGCACGCGTGCGTCCGCGGCGGTCTCCTCGCGCACGTTGACGAGGAAAAAGTCGCTGGCGCCGCTCTCGAAGCGGCGCTGCTCGGCATCGCGCAGGATCACCGCCTGCCCGACCTCCTCGGCGGCCAGCTGGACCAGGGCCTGGGCGAAGCTCAGGTCGAGCAGGATGTTTTCCAGCTCGATCGCCAGCTGCTCCTCGACGGCCTGCTGCTGGTACTCGCGAGCGTCCAGCTCGGCCTGGGTCTGCCGCAGGCTGCCGCGGGCGCTTCGCTGCTGGAACGGCACGGTGAAGGTGAAGCCGATGATCGTGTCGGTCTCATCACGCGACGGCCCGCCGGGGCCATCGCCCCCCAGACCCTGGCTGAGCTCCAGGCTCAGATCCAGCCGTGGCTTGAGGGCATTCTCATCAAGCAGCATGCGCTGGCGGAGGCGCTCGATACCGTTGCGCAAGAGCTTGAGTTCGGGCCGACGCTCGATGGCCTGAGACACGGAGATCGCCTCGGTCACGGCAAGGGCATTGAGCGACTCGGGCGTTGGCGAGGGGGGCAGGAGCCGGGCGTCCGCAATGATGGGCTCGCCGTTCTCGTCGCGATAGAAAAAGGCCAGCTCGTTGGCAAGAAGCTGAAAATCGCGCCGTGCGGCCGTCACCAGGGACATGCGGCGAATGATGTTCTGACGATTCTCGGTCAGGAAGATTTCCGCGCGCGCCCCCCGCTCGACCTGGCGCGCCAGCGCCGATTCTCTCGACGCCGCGTTGCGCAACAGTTCCTCGTAGACGGCGAGGTTCTGGCCCGCCGTCACCCAGCGCCAGTACGTCACGAGGGCGCGCTGCTGCACGCCCACCTGGGTCGCCAGCACCTCGAAGTCAGCGGCGCGCGCGCCCAGGCGCGCATCGGCCACGGTGAAACGGCGCTCGTCGATCAGACGATCGCGCAGCAGGGAAAAAACCACGCCTGCCTTGAGCTTGCCGCCGAGGCTGGTGAAGTACTCGTCTTCGTAGATAGGAAAATCACCGCGGGAAATCGAATAGCCGCCATAGACGCTGCCGCCAAAATTCCGGAAGGGCTGTTTGACGCCACCGCTCAAGGCCACGCCGTCATAGAAGCCCGTCGCCCGGCCGAAGCCGTCCGCTTCGAAGACCAGGTCGAAGGCGCCTTCGGCTTCGATGATCGATCCCGCCGCCGCGCGGCGCCGTGCCATCGACTCGAGGATGGCCGGGAAATGCTCGAGGGAGGATTCGAGCACTTCCTGCGGTTCGAGAGCGGGCGAGCCCTCCTGGGCCCAGCCGGTGCTGACGACGAGCCCTGGCGCAAGGATCAGCAGGAAGCGCAGTCCGTGCAACAAGGCTCAGTTCCCCTGCCCGGTGGGCAGCGATGGCGGGAAGTTGTTCAGCTGGCGCCAGAGCTCGTAACCGACGGACACGGTGCCGAGAAGCACCCAGCCACGCGCCTTGGCACCGAAGCGGACGAAGCGTTCCTCGGGCCAGGGGACCTCGGCATTCTCGTCCTCGGTCACGAGGACGCGGAAGCGCCCGTCGGCCTGGGCCGAGGGGTCCACGGCCTCGACCTTGCCCTGGAAGGTGCCGACGGCGACCGACGGCCAGCCGCTGAACTGCACCGCGGGCCAGCCCTCGAACTGGAGCCGGACCGGCGCGCCAGGCTGGACTAGGGCCACGTCGCGGCCGTCGACGAAGATCTCGACGGCGCGCGCGACGTTGTCCGGCACGAAGGTCGCCACCACCTCACCGGCGTTGACGAAGGTGGCCGCATCACCCGCGTTGACGCGCAGAATCACGCCGTTACGCGGTGCGCGAACGATCTGCACCGACTGGCGGGAGATATTGACCTCGACGCGGGTCAGCTCGGCGGCGGCCTCGGCCACGCGCGAGCGGAGTTCTTCGATGCGGATGCGCGCCTGCTCGAACTCACGGCGCGAGGCCAGCCCCTCTTCGTAGAGGTCCTGCATGCGCTGCAGATCGATCTCCGCTGTCCGTTCAGCGGTTTCTGCCGACTCGAGCTTGGCCACCACCTGACCGCGCTCCGATTCGAGGCGCTCGAGGAGCTGTGGATCGTTATCGACGACCCGCACGATCGGGTCGCCCACCTTGACCTGCATGCCGTCGCGGACATACCACTCCTGAATCCGGCCCGACACGAAGGCGTTGATCTCCTGCAGGCGATCGTTCGGGTTCAGGGCCGTGACCGAGCCTGCACCCGCGGTGGTCTGCTGCCAGGGGACAAAGATCATGAACAGGATGGCGGCGCTCAAGCCCACGGCGATGATCCAGGCAATCGCCGGCATGACCTTTGGTACCCGCTGCCGGTTGAGGGTCTTGAAATGGGCGTTGTACTGCTTGGCTGTTTCCATGGCTCAGTGCTTCTCCGGGACCGATGCGCGCCATTCCGTGCGCTGCATTTCATCGCCCGTGCTCTCGATCTCGAGGCGGCCGCCGGCGGCCTCGACCATTGCATCGAAGCTCTGATGCAGCGTCTGCTTGCCCTGGGCCAGATTCAGGAAGAAGTCGTAGCCCAGCTGGCCATAGCGATTCGAGAAGCAGATCACCGAGCTCTCCGACTCGGACTGGAGCAGATCGAGAGAGGCGCGCAGCCGCGACTCGGGCATGACATCGAAGATCTGGTTCAGGATCAGGATCCGGGGTCGGGCCAGAACGGCTGCTGCGAGCTTGAGCTGCATCGTTTCAGTGATCGAAAGCGGCCAGCCCGTCGAGGCGATGGGCGTGTCGAGACCCTGCTCGAGCTGCGCCACCGTGGTTTCCAGACCCACGGTACGCACCACCTTGAGCATGCGGTCCGTCGTCGCGCCCTCGGAGCTCAGCAGAAGGTATTCGCGGATCGTCATTTCCACGGCATTGGGCCGATCGATGACGATGACCTGACGGCGCAGGTTGTGGGCCTTGACCGATCCGATGTCCGTACCGCCGAGGGTGATGTAGCCGCTTCGCGGCTGGTCATGCGCCTTCATGAAGTTGGTAAAGAGGCGCTGAAGGTTGTGATTCTCGGCACGCGCCAGCACCCGCGAGCCGCTCGGAATCAGAAAGCTCAGGGTCGCCTCCTTGCCGCGTGACTGGCCCTGGGCATCGACGAAGACGAGCTTCGCATCCCCCGAAATCTGTTCTTCATCGAGGGACGGCGACTCCTGCTCGACATCATCGAACAGCGACAGCTCGTCGATCGCCGCCGCCAGGTCATAGAGGTAGTTCAGGTAGATCCCCAGCTGAGCCAGGCCGAAGAGGACCACCGAAAGAACCAGTTCCGCGGCAACGAGCTGACCCAGGGACAGCTGCCCCTGAATGACCAGCCAGCCGCCCAGGCCCAGAAGCGCCGCGCTGCCGGCGGCGTAGATGAACAGGAAGCACAGGGTCTGCGAGAAATGATGGCGGAAGTGGCGCTCGTGGCAGCGGATGTAGTCGTTGGTGACCGAGTCGGTGCGCTGCAGCGCCTCCTCGATATGGCGTTCGGTCTTGAAAAAGCCGTTGGAAGCGGCCAGCCCCTCGAGCCAGGCCGCCGTGGCGTGCTTGCGGTTGGACAGATCCACTGCGCTGCGAATCGCCCGACGCCCCCAGATGACCCAGGTGAACCAGACCAGCAGGATGATGACCAGATTGAAGACGAGGAACAGGGGGTGATAGAGAGATACCAGGATGAAACCGACCACGGCCTGGAGCACGATGGTGAAGCCGCCGACCAACAGATTCGGCACCGACTTCAGGACGATGACGATATCGAAATAGCGATTGAACAGGGGGCCCTTGCTGTTGTCGTCGAAAAACGGGTTCAGCGCGTAGATCGCTCGCAGGGCGATTTCCGACACCATGCGCGCATAGAAGCGGCGGGCAAAGAGATCCATCAGGTGAATGCGGAGCGCGTTGAGGAGACCGGCGAACAGCAGCAGACCGAACAGGGTCAGGGCCAGAACGACGAGCGGCGCGGTCAGGCCCGTGTTGGCGATCGTGTTGATGAGCATCTGCACCGACACGGGCGTGGCCAGGGACAGCACCCCGATGCCGAGACCGTAGACGATGGCCAGGACGTAATACTTGCGCTCGGGCGCGAGGATCGCGAAGAAGTAGCGAAGGAGTTCGCCGAGCGAACGCTGACCCGACAGTGCCGTATTACTCACGATCGCACCACCGCAGGGCGACGATCAGCGCGCAAGATCGACCCCGACGCCAACATCAGCCGACCTTTCGGACCCAGATGCTGCACCAGCCGGGATTGGCGACCAGGGCATTGGGAATGATCGCGCAGGGGGCCCACTCCGCGTCCGGCTCGCCCTGCCACTGCTGGCAGTTGCCGCAGATCTGGCCGGGCTCGTAGCGAGGGTATTTCGACAGATCCACATCGGCCGCATCGTGGACATAGCCCAGGGCAAAGGCCACGGGATCGTTCTCCGACACGCGTTCCACCTGCCGAGCCCAGCTCAGCGCCGGCGTCAGCAACAGGCCGGCCGCGGGCACTGCCGCAACGCCGCCGAGGACGCGGCGCATGAAGCGCCGTCGGTTCATCATCCCTGCCATCGCTCTCTCCCTTTCCAAGCTGCTTACCTCAGTATGCGTCAATAAGCTAGCGTCTGGTAGTGCAGAAAAAATGAGCGCTGCCGATCCCGGGCCGCGCCTCCATCTCCTTGCTTGACGTGCTTCAAGCGTGTGTCCAGCCGCCAGAGTCCCTGGATTTCCGGGTGGCGGGCATGAAAAACCCGCCGCACCTCGGAAGCGCGGCGGGTCATCATGGCATGGTGCGCAGGCTCAGAACAGAAGTCGTAAACCGAGCTCCCAGGTTCGGCCAAACTCGTCGAACTGGCGAGCAAAGCGGCGGTTGCCGTGGAACGCATAGTAGGGTTCGTTGGTGATGTTGGAGACGTTGAACAAGGCGGCCAGGTTGTCGGTGACCTGATACTCCGAGGTAAAATCAACGCGCGTTTCGTCCTGCACGATCTCGTCCTGACTGGGATCCTCCGGGTCGGCAATCGCGTCCAGATACTCACCGCGATGATTCACCGCCAGGCGCAGCGAGAGGCCGTCCTTGTCGTAGCCCAGGGCCACGTTGGCGATGTGGTCGGACTGCAGGGGCAGGCGGATCGACTCCTCGCGGAAGGGCACGTCGGCCTCCGAATCCACGTAAGTGTAGTTGGCGATCAGCAGAAGACCGTCCCAGGGCCCGGGCAGGAAGCTGAACTCCTGCACGTAGCTCAGCTCGATGCCGAAGATTTCGGCCTCGTCGCCGTTGATCACCGAAATCACCTCATCGAAGTCGGCAAAGGCACCCTGGCCCGCGACGTCGGTGGTCACGAAGAAGTCGTCGATATCCTTGTAGAACAAACCGATGGACGCTGCACCGAGCACTTCGCCGGCGAAGTAGCTGAGCTCCAGGTCGAAATTGTTCGAGTAGAAGGGATCGAGGTTCGGGTTGCCCACCTCGGCGACGGTCTCACCGCCTTCGATCTCCACGACCTGGCGGGCACCGGCGTCCTCGAAGCCGGGACGGGTCATCGTCCGGGTAAAGGAGCCGCGCAGCTGAAGATTGTCGGACAAATCAATGCGCGCCTGGAGGTTGGGAAAGAAATCGACGTAATCATTGTCGGCCGAGAAAGGCTCGACGGTTGGCAGTCCGTCTTCGACGTCCTCATTGACGATGGCGCGGAACCCGTTCTGCTTGATGTCCGTCGATTCCACGCGCAAGCCGGCGATCAAATCCAGCGATCCGATCGTGACTTCGCCCATGAGGTAGGCCGCAAGGATATCCTCCTCGAGGCTGTAGTCCTCGCCCTCGCTATCGAGCAGGAAGTCGGCGGGGTCAATGCCGAAGTTGCCGCCGTTGGCGGCGAAGAATTCGCGCAAGCGCTGCGTGTCGACGAAGGGCCCGAAGCGGCCCAGGTCATAGTCGCGCTCGCCTGTGCCGGCCAGATCAGCCAGCGTGTAGTCGGCATCGAAATCGACGAAGTTGCTGTTGTTCGCGTCGTTGGACTTTTCGCGGAAGCGCGCTTTGGCGCCGAACTGGATGCGGCCGGGATTGTTGCCGAAGAACATCTCGCGTCCCGCATTGAACTGCAGGGAGAACTCGTCTTCCTCGACCTTGTCGCTTTCCAGCTCGACGAGGTCCAGCTCGTAGGCACTGAGGTCTTCCAGCGCGTCGAGATCCGAGCCAAAGAGATTCGGCGCGCGACGACCTTCGCTGCCGGTGAAGTCGTAGCCGATATCCAGGCCCTCGGCAATCAGGGCGGTCCCGAGAGAGAACGGCTCGGAGGTGCTGGCTTCGGCGTAGCCGGCCTGGTAGTCGATCTCCCAGGCGTCGATGGCGTGCTCGCCACCGGCGCTGATCGCCAGAATCTCGCGAGTGGCGGTGGTTTCCTTGCCGCGACGCTCGACGACCCCATCGGTGTAGAGGCCGCCGTTTTCGGTGATCTCGACCGGCGTCGAATCCTCGAAGATGTATTCGTGCTCGAGCTCGACCTCGTTGTCGGCAAACTCGCTGTAGAGGGTCCGCAGATAGAGCTCCGAGGAGGCGTTCGGCTGGTAGTCGAAATTCAGTACCCCGCCCGTTCGTTCCCGGCTCAGTCGATAGTCGCGCTGCTCGGCGGCCTCGGGGACACGGAGGACGGCGCCGCCTGGGACGTCTTCTTCGGGCCACTCGCCCGCCTCGACATTATCGACGGCAAAGCGACGGTCAAAGTAGGTCAGGGACCCGGAAACGGCGAGGTTATCGACGCCATCGCCGACGCTGAACAGTCGGGTGCCAGTCACGCCCAGGCGCGGCCCGACGCTGTCGTCCTTCGCGTTGTAGCTGCCTTCGACATTGAATCTGAGGGTATTGCCGAGATCGAAGGCGCTCAGGGTGCTGATCTCGATATTGCCGCCGACCGCATCGGCGTCCTGATCCGGCGTCAGGGATTTGGAGATCTCCACGCTCTGGACCAGATCGGCGGAGAGCACATCGAGATTCACCGCCCGGCTATCGTCTTCCGGACCGGGAATCCGCAGGCCGTTGACCGTGGTCGTATTGAAGTTCGCGTTGGCGCCGCGGATGGTCACGAAGCGGCCCTCCCCCTGGTCACGCTGGAGAGACAGGCCCGCGACACGCTGCAAGGCTTCGGCCACGTTGTTGTCGGGGAATTGCCCGATGTTGTCCGCGGTGATGACGTTGATGTTGTTGACGGCGGCGCGCTCGCGCGACAGTGACGCGCTCTGAATCGCGCGCTGCCCGATCACGACCACGCGATCCAGCGCCAGCGGCAGTTCGACATCGACTTCGGCCACCTCGCCCGCCGCCACGCTTGTCGATACGGTCTGGATTTGCGCGCCGACATATTCGATCTGCAGCTCATAAGTGCCTGCCGGCACCTGGGTAAAGCGGAAGCGTCCGTCCCGACCGGTGGAGGTCCGGCGATCCGTGCCGACGATCTGCACCGATGCGCCCTGAAGCGTGTTTCGTTCGCTGTTGCCCGTCACCGTACCCGTTATCGACCCGGTGCCGCTCTGAGCAAGAGCAGCATTGGAAACCAGACACAGGGCGACGATGAGGCCGAGCTGGAGGAGGCTGCGCATCTTTCTATCCTTGGTTACGAATCCCATCGAGCAGGCTAGGTTTGGTGCATTTACCTGTAGTGACTTTCAGATGACATCTTTCTTACGTTGATACGCGGGCAATCCTCCGACGATGACCCTCGGGGCAGATTTTCATTGCTGTGTAATGCGTAGCCGCCACCCTAGATCAAGCGATGGAAGCGACTTCATTTAAAGTTGCAGGCGCTATCTAAACTCGATTTCGCAGAAGGAACGCTCTTCAATGCCATTGAAATCATCACCGTCATCAGCTCAAGCTGGACGACGCCGGTTTCTACGTAACGGTCTATTCGCTTCGGGCGTGCTCGCGATCGGTCCGGGCCTGTGGGGCTGTTCGACGCAGGGCTCACCCCGCTCAGCCGCCTCCCTCGACATGTCCCGTCGTGTCAGCAATATCCCAGCGCTCGCAGGGACCCTGCACGAAGTCGGCGTGGAAAACGATCCACAGACAAGGATGCTGGTGCCCAGGGGCTTTTCGGTCCGGCAGCTGGCCCGCACGGGGGAGCGCCCGGTCGCGAGCTCGAATTATGTCTGGCACGCGGATCCCGATGGCGGCGCCGCCTTTGCCATGGACGACGGCGGCTGGGTCTATGTCTCCAACGCCGAGGTCAGCGGCTGGCGTCAGGGCGGCGTCGGCGCCCTGCGCTTCGATGCCTCGGGAAATCTGATCGACGCCTATCCGATCTGTACCGGCACGACGAACAACTGCGCTGGCGGGCCCACGCCCTGGGGCACCTGGCTGACCTGCGAGGAAATCGACGAAGGCCTCGTCTACGAATGCGATCCCACCGGTCGGCGGCTGGCCGTGCCCGCACCGGCGCTGGGCGTATTCAAGCACGAAGCGGTCGCCGTCGACCCGACCCATCGCCATCTCTACATGACGGAAGACACCCCCGACGGGCGCCTCTACCGCTTCGTCCCCGACCGCTACCCGGCCGGCGGCCGCGCCGATCTGCGTTCAGGCCGACTCGAGGTCGCTGTCGTCGACGGTCGTGACCCGCACCAATCCCGCCCGGTCCGCTGGGAAAGCGTACCCAACCCCACGCCCCGTTTGACCGAGGGCAACGACATGGCACTGGAGACGGCGACGCGCTACCAGGTACCGGACGCCGAGGTGTTCAACGGGGGCGAGGGCTGCTGGTTCCACGGCGGGATCGTGTACTTCACGACCAAGGGCGATAACCGCGTATGGGCCCTGGATACGCGAGCGCAGATCCTCGACCTGATCTACGACAAGCACAGCGATCAGGCCTTCAACCCGGGCATCGACGACGTCGACAACCTGACGGTCTCGGCCGGCGGCGACGTGCTGGTCGCCGAGGACGGCAGCGAGATGCGCCTTGTGGTCGTCGGCCCGGACGTCACGCCCTTCGAGCTCGTCAACGTCCTCGGCCACCGCGAATCAGAGATCTGCGGGCCGGCCTTCAGCCCGGACGGCAGCCGACTCTACTTCAGCTCCCAGCGCGGCGTGGCCGGCGATCATACGGACGGGCGCATCTACGAGATGCGCGGCCCGTTCTTCCTCGAGGCCTGAGCCATGCGCCGCCGCGCCGTTCCGCCTCTCGGCCTTCTCCTGGGCAGCCTTGCCCTGCTGATCGGCTGTGCCGATGGATCCAGAGATGGCGCGACCGGGCCCGGCGCAGTGCCGGGTGGCGCCGGAAGCGACTCAGCAACAGCGGCGACAGCCAGCCCTGACGATCGAGTGACGGCCTACCGCGTTCGCCTCGAGGCCGGCAGACCACTCAACGACGACGGCGGCTGGGCGGCGCCGATCAACACGCCGGCGACCGTGACCGTCGATCAACCCTTTCGGCTGCGCTTCGAAGTCGACGCCGGCGACGGCGGCCACGCGCGGGTCTTTGCCCTGCAATACCGGCGCGAGGGCGGTGACTGGCGCCCGCTGCCCGCCGAGGACTTTCCTTACCCGCTGAAGGTCTTCGAGGGATCGCCGGGCACCATCGACTCACCCGCCAACGCCGGCTGGCAAGTGATCGAGGGACGGGCAGACTTTCGGCACCTGCCTGACCCGGCCCTGGCCATCGCCGCAGGCGCGGCTCCCGTTCGGGCCTGGGCCGAGACCGATATCGAGTGGACACCGAGCGAGCTCTCCCTCGGCGTGCGTCTTCCCGCCGGCGCTACTACGGCGTTTGGCGTGCTCTTCGAGGATCGTGGCGACGAGCACTACAGCGCTCTCGAGCTCGTGCCGCCGGATCGCGTGCGGGTGAGTCGCGTCGACCCCGACGGACGCGAGACCCTGGCCGAGGCTGCGGTCGCGATCCCGACCGATCGCTGGGCGGAGCTCACCATCGACTTGAGCGAGGAAAGCGGCGTGGCGGCACTCGACGATGAGCCCCTGATCGACTGGCCGCGGTCGGGGAAGGGCACGCCGAGGCTCGGCATCGAGCTTCAGGCTGGCGGGACCGTGCAGCTGAAGGAATGGACCCTCGAAACCGATGCCAGCACGCCGTCGGTGAGCATTGTCAGCAGCCCGGCCTACGTGCACGGCGCGGCAACCGCCGACCTGCTTCAGCAATCGGAACTACCCTTCGCTCCGGGTGCGGGGCTGTCGCTCAAGACTCGGACACCGGCCTGGACCGCCCAGGGCAAGCACGGCGAGTGGTCAGTTCCGATCGTGGTCCGGCGCTTCGCAGATCAAGCCGTGATGACCGAGGCCGGCGACCGCTTCGAATTCCGCCTCATCGATGATGAGGGCCAGCCCCTGCCCTCCGCGGCGACCGCCACCGTCGTGCTCGACGTACCGGCAGGCCATCTCGGCGGCACCTTCGTCGAGACGCCGATGCGCATCGGCCCCTGGCAGTCCGGGACCGGCGCACTCTATTTCATCATGGAGCCCTCCGAGACCTGGAATCGACCCATGATGGTCAAGTCCGAGGACGTCGGTCAGAGCTGGCGCGAGGTCGACTCTTTCGGTCGCCCGAACACCGGCGATCTTGAGGGACTGGCGACGGATTTTGCCGATGGGCGCATCCACGTCCTGCACCAGATCACCGAGCGGGTGCTCTACCACGTCTTCGACACCTCGCCGGGCGTCGATGCCTGGGTGATCCGGGACGAGATCGTTGCCGCGCCGCCGGCGCCGCCGACCCAGGTCGCGGACCTGGTCCTGCGCTCGGATGGATC
Source organism: uncultured Wenzhouxiangella sp. (assembly GCA_964504865.1). Classification (GTDB taxonomy): domain Bacteria; phylum Pseudomonadota; class Gammaproteobacteria; order Xanthomonadales; family Wenzhouxiangellaceae; genus Wenzhouxiangella. The sequence continues at coordinate 6,873 of CAZDFS010000013.1, read as the reverse complement.
GATCGTGGCGGTCTACGGCGCCGGCGATACGCTTCAGATTGCCGTCCGCCGAGCCGATGGCCGCTGGCAATCGGAAACGATTCCAGCGCCCCCAGGGATCGTCCTTTCCGGTCCGAGCCTCGCCCTCGGTGGCAATGAGATCGTCCACCTGGCCTACACGCGCAGCGACGGCCAGCTCCGGTACCGGCAAATCGGCACGAGCAACGAACTCGGCGACTCGATCCTTGTGGCCGACGATCTGGGCCGGTCCGAGGAGGATGTCGGTGCCCTCCTACCTCTGGCCACCGTCGACGGCGGCCGAACCGTTGTCGCCCTGTATCGAACCCGCGAAGGCCATCTGGCCGAACGCCGATCGAGCGACGGAACACGCTGGCGCGGCGAGCCCGTTCTGACCGACTGGCGCATTGCCCAGAACGCCGTCGATTCCGATCAGGTCGGTGCCGACCTGGCGGCGATTGGTGACTCACTCCACCTGCTGTTCGTCGACGCAGACACAGGCCGCCTTTTCTACAGCGCCGGCCAGGACGGGCGATGGAGCACGCCCGAGCTTCTCGTCGACGATGCCCGCGTCCAGTGGGTGCGGGGTCAGATCCTTCGCCTGGCCAGCGGATTGCCGGTCTACGGCCTGGTCTACGACGGCGGCTCCGACGGCGGTTCGGGACGGAATCGTTTTCTGGCGGTTCCGCTGCAGGCACCGCCGCGTTGATAGCTCTAGTCGGAAACGCTTGAGTCCCTGCCCTCGGGCAACAGCAGCTCGAAGCGGGCACCGCCCTGCGCCGATGGCCCGGCTCGCACGGTGCCGCCGAGTGCCTGGATGAGCTGTTTCGTTACGGCCAGTCCCAGGCCCGTATTCGACCGCGGGCCGTGGAAACGCCGCCCCAGGGCCCAGACCTGGTCGTAGTCCTCCTCGTTCGGCAGACCCTCACCGTCATCCTCGACCACGATCCTCACCATCCCGTCAGCGCTGCTGACGGTCACGTGAATTCGCTGCTCAGCAAAGCGCAGGGCGTTGGAGACCAGATTCTGCACGGCGCGGCGAATCATCATGGGGTCGGCCAGCACCTGCGCAGGTTTCACCGACAGAACCAGCTCGACGCGCTCGTCGACAAGGAGATCGCGGCAGGCATCGGCGACCAGCTCGGCCACGTCGACGCACTCGAACAGATCGTCGATGGCCGCCTTGACGCCGCTGGATTTGACCAGCTCGATCGCCTGCCCGATGTTGCGCTTGAGCATCTCGACGGTCTTCGATAGCGCCGTTGATTCCTGAATCGAGGGGTGCGCGGTCAGGGAACCGACGGCCGCATTGATCACCTGCAGCGGCGTGCGCAGATCATGCATGACCGCCGCATTGTTATCGGTTGCGCGCTGATGGGCCGCTGCGATTTCACGGTTGATTTCGGCGAGATCCGATTCGGCCTCCTCCGCACGATGGACGCGCCGCGCAAGCTCGATCTCCTCCGCCACGGCATCGGCCAGCAGGCGAAGCAGGTCCAGCTCCTCGTCGCTCCACTGCCGCGGTTGATCGTCGATCACGCAGAAACTGCCGAGCACGTTGCCGTCCGAGTCGCAGAGCGGCATGCCGGCATAGGCTTCTACGCGCAGGTCATCGATGGCCGGGTTATCGCACACTCGCGCGTCCTGACGGGCGTCGTCGACCACCAGGGACTGGCGATCGTTGACCACTTGCTGGCAGAACGAGTGGCTCAGGGGTGTTTGCCGATCCTCGCTCCAGGGCGGCAACAAGCCCTGGGCCGCGGCGAAGAACTGCCGCCGATCATCCACGAGAGAAACAAGACTGACCGGCGCGGAAAGGACCCGGGAGGCAATTCGCGCATAGCGATTGAGCGCCTGGCGTTCGGCGCTGTCGAGCAGCCCGGTTTCGCCCAGTGAGCGCAGCCGGTCACGGTCGCGCAGGTGCGACCCGCTGGTTGCGAGATCACTCATAAACCCTCCCGGCCCGATGGGGCATCAGACGCCGGGCATCAATCTGCCACCTCGCGTCTTTTTTCCTGACTCCGGTCCCAGTATAAACCGCCGCGACGGTCCGATCTTCGACCCCCTTGATCCGGGACGATTGATCGGACGCGCGTGCGATTGCAGCAAGGCCAGGGCTCAGGGCTCAGGGCCGCGCCTCGAGGACGAGGGCGATGGGCAGATGATCGGACACGCCCGCTCGTGCGTCCAGATCGAAGCGCCAGGGCGTGCCATCGTCGCGGAGCTGGCCGGCGTACTCGGTCACTACCGAGACGGAATCGACGTCAAGCTGCCAGTCTCCCTCGGCCGGCGTCGACACGAGGATCATGTCGAGGAAGGACCAGGTTTCGCCCCGGGACCAGTAGTTGGTGCCAAGGCAGCCTTTGCAGCCCACCTCGTGGGCAACGGTCCAGTGCGGGCGCACCATCTCGTCCATGATCGTCGTACCCGTCATTTCGCGCTGCGGGGTGTTGAAGTCGCCGGCGGCGAACACCGGGCGATCCGAAGGCAGGGCCGAGCGCAGCCGGTTCAGGTGCTCATAGGCGATCCAGCGCATTTCGATGGGGTGAAAGGGCGCTGGAAAATGGACCGAGTAACCGGTCAGAATCGAGCCATCGGGCAGCTGAAAGCTGGCCTCCAGCACGCCGCGCGTATCCGCCGCGCGATCGGGAAACTGCGTCATCTCCAGGGGGTGCAGCACGGCCTCGCCGACCAGCGGCAGGCGGCTGAGAAAAGCCACGTCGATGCCGCGCGCGTCGCGGCCTTCGATCAGAATGCTCTCGCGGTAGCCGGCAGGGCCGAGATAGTCGCGGCGCAGACGCTCGAGCACGCGCCGATTTTCCACCTCCTGCAGGGCGAGAATGTCCGGTCCGCGACCCTCGTTGTAGGCCAGGATGGTCGCCGCCAGCTGCGCCAGCTTGAAGTCCAGCGCCGCCTCGCTCCAGTCCAGATAAAGGCAGTCGTCCCGCCAGCGCTCGACCTCGATGAGCCGGCAGGCCGCGACGTGCGCCGGGTCGGACTTGACCGAGGCCGGCAGGTAGGTCGCATCGTTCTTGCCGGGATCGTCCTGCGTGTCGAAGAGGTTTTCGACGTTGAAGGCCATGACACTGACCCGCGACGCCGCAGCCCTCGCCCCTTCCTCGACCGACGCACCGGTGACGGGCGCCCCTTGTGGTGCCGATGCGCAGGCAGCAAGTACGCAGGCGGCCGCGATCCAGGCGATCTGTTTCATTGGCTTCGATGTCAGTCCCAGGACCGGGGATCATAAACCGGCTGACCTCGCGCTGGCCAGGCGCCGGGAACGGCCAGCACCGAGGCAAGCATACAGGCGCTGCCGCCATCCGACGACGAGACCGCGCGTAGGGCATCCACCCATGAGGGCTCACCGTCCAGCTTTGCGTATCGCTTGGTACGGGCCGATCTTCTCGATGGAGCGGCCCGACCGTCACGCTGATTCAAATGGAGACGCAAAGAATGATCGATACGCGCAATCGGATCGAAATGGCCCCCATCCTGGGGCCCTGCACAGCAGCGCTGCTGGTCCTGTCCCTGATGCTGCCGACGCTACTGCCAGCCCAGACCGACGCCTTACGCGGCGCGCCCAGCTGGACGATCTACAGCCACGACTGCCCCGGCCCGAGCCGGACCGACGCCCTGCACCGCGACGCCGACGGCACCCTGTGGGTGGGCTGCGGCACGAACCAGCTGGGCTACGGCCTGTACCGAAGTCTCGACGGCGGCGCGTCCTGGACCGAGGTGACCGTCAATCCCCCCAACCTGCTGTTCCAGTTCCGGGTCAACGACATCAATCGCGGCCACGACGGCGCGCTCTATGCCGCCGGCACCAACCAGAACAGCTTCGACATGGTCCTTCGAATCGAAACGACAACGAGCCTGCCCTACGCGGCCGAAGCCAGCCTGATCGGCACCAACCAGGTCGGCCGGGTCTTCCCCGTCGGCACCTACGACGAGCTGTCCGACGGACGCGCGCTGGCCACCTCCAAGACCGGCACGCCCCAGCTCTATCGACCGACCAGCACGACGGGGCCGTCAGCCGGCCTGTGGACCGTGCCGCCCAGCCCCCTGTTCCAGATTCTCGATATGACCGTGCGCAACGATGCCTTCGTCGGCGTGGGCAGCACGATCGCGCAGACGCCGCGCGTTTTCCTGCCGCCCCAGTCCCCCGGTGCCCTGCCCTACGAGTTCGAGATCGTCGAGCTGAGCACGACCTGGACCGGCGAGATGTGGGCCGTGGCCGCCAACCAGCAGCGCGTCGTCGCCGCGGGCATCAATCAGATCGCCAACATCGGCACCATCTTCGTCAGCCAGGGCAACCCCTACAACAGCGCCAACTACCTGGTCCATGAACTGCCCGACATCGTCGGCGCCGGCGGCGTCGGCACCTGGGCCCGCGGTGCCTGCATGGAGGACGATTTCATCGTCGTGGTCGGCGAACGCCAGCCCCTGGGATCCAACACGGGCCTGGCCGTGGCCTCGAACGACGGCGGACAGACCTTCTTCAACATCACCCCCAGCCCGTCATCGGAATCCTTGAGTCGCTGCGAGATTGCACCCAATGGCCTGGTGATCGTCGCCGGCGCCGGCGGCTTCATCGGACTATGGGACGGCTTTCTGCCGCCGGACGAGATCTTTTCCTCGCGCTTCGAGTAGTCGTGCTTTCAGCCGCAGGGGACTGCAGTCAGACACGCCTTCAGCGTTGCTCTGTGCTGGGTACACTGCATCGGACCCCCTTGATCCGATGCAGCGCTCACGGCCCAGGAGAACGTCAGAAGGTCTCGACCTCGAAGCGGTCGCTGAAGATCTGATCGACGACGACGGTGAATTCGAAGGCCCCGATATCGCACTGGGCATCGCGCGCCTCGCCGCGCTGATCGCGTTTGCCTCGTCGAATGTCGTCATCGTCGAGGCATTCAGTGTTGCCAGAGCCCTCGCGCAGAGGGCTGGGGGCCGTGGGCACTGACCGAACCCAAATGCTTTCGACCGCCTGGCGCATGGACTCGAGCTCTCGGGAGGTCAGCGACGCGCCTCGAGTTTCACCAGCCTGTCGCCTAGGCCGGTGAGGTAAATGCTTGCGTCGTCCGGCGCCAGGATCAGCCCCGTCATCAGCCCGGGCAATGGGTCCCACATGGCCGGACCGAGCAGCTCCAGCCTCGGCTCCCCGCTTTCTGCGCGGCGCTGCCATTCGGCGAAAACGGCCTGGTGCTCGGGCGTTTCGGGGTAGAAGGCCGTCGACCAGGCTCCGGATTCAGGATCAACCACCAGCAGCGCATTGGGAATCGGTGATGCCACCCAGAGGCGCCCGGATGAATCGAGTTCGATATTGTCCGGCGTGGGCAACTCGGCAATGACACGACCTGCCGTCAAGGCCCCGGATTCAAGGTCCAGATCGAAACCGATGATCCGGTCCGCCATCGTTTCGGCAACATAGATCCGTTCGCGCGCCTCGTCGATCGCAACACCGTTACCGAAGGCCAGACCGGAGACCTTCAGCTCGGCCGGGCCGTGCACGCCGTCTTCGTCGGGCGGCGACAGCCGATACAGCGCGCCGTCGAGTGATCGCCTATCGACGGCGGCAAACATTCGGGCCTCCGAGTCTGGGCCCGGCCGGTTGCGGGTCGACTGAGTAAACCAGACGGCTCCGCTGCTGTCGCGCCGGGCCGAATTGGCGCCGAACTCGTGCTGATGGACCAGCACCACGGTTTCCCTGTCGGTGTCGACGCGATAGATCGCGCCCGTGAGCACGTCGGCCACGAGCACGTGGATCCCGTCCGGCTCCAGCGCCACGCCGTTCGGGCCGGCGAGTCGATCGGGCGGCTCATGCACGTAGCCGGCAGACGCAAAGTTTCCGAAGGGTCGGATGCTGCCGTCCGGGCTCAGAAGGATGAGCCCATGCCGCTGGTCAGCGATCAGCAGCCTGCCGTCATCGAGCAGCACGCCGTCTTCGGGCCGCACCAGGGATGCATCAGCCGGCACCAGCGCGACCTGCTCGTAGGCCTGTACCGGCATGTCCGTGCCGGCGACGCCGGGGAAAATGCGCATCGTCTCCACGAGCGTCGCGGTGTCGGTGTACTGCTGGAACGCGACCAGCTTGCCGTCCTCCACCCTCCACGAATGGACAAAGGGAATATCGATCGTCCTGCCCGTGGCTTTCCAGGTCTCGACATAGCGACCGAAGACCACGACACGGTCCCCCTCGACGATGAACTCCTGCGGCGTCACGCTGAAGTCTTGCCAGTCGGCAAGCAGTCGTGAGATCAAACCGGTCATCACGGCCTCGGGTCCAACGTAGGGATTGAGGTCGGCGTAGGGATTACCCTCGGCCTCGTTCCAGACGATATCCGGCGCCATCAGGCCAGAAAAGGTGTCCAGATCACCCTGGGCGAATGCGCTGTAGACGGCCTCGACGACCACCCGGGGCTCGGGCGTCCCTGGCATCTGGGCCTGCAGATTGGCGGCTGAGGCAAAGGCAAGAAGAAAAAGGCAGCTTCGATTCATGGTGATACTCCTGAAGGGGCTGGATACTGGCTCAAACCGTCAAGGTCAGGCCGCCGTCCGGTGTCAGCGTGGTGCCGGTGATGTAGCTGGCTTGATCCGAGCACAGGAACGCGATCGCCTGGGCGATCTCCTGCGGCTGGCCGGCGCGCTTGAGATGGACGCTGGGCAGCACGCCCTCGTCGTAGATCTCATCACCGATGTCCTGGCGCAGGCGCTGGTGCATCGGTGTGTCGATGATGCCCGGGCAGACCAGGTTGACCCGGATGCCCTGCGGGGCCAGTTCGGCCGACACGCTGGTGGTCAGGCCGATCAGGCCGTGCTTGGAGGTGCAGTAGGCCGCGCCGGTGGCGAAGCCGAGAAAGGAGTTGACCGAGCCGACGT
>CAZDFS010000012.1:0-62593 GCA_964504865.1 uncultured Wenzhouxiangella sp. | reverse complement strand
GTCATGACAATCGCCACTCGGCCGTAACGCGCTTGTCGTTCTTCCGGCAGGCACTTCTTGCCCTGCGGGCAAACCGTACCTGCCTGCAGAACGGCGCTACGGCTACTGTCACTCGTGTCGCGTCACACGATCTGCGGCTTTTCCGACCGAAACGCGCTCCGAGCATAATTGTTCAGAGGTTCCCTAGGTCTTGAGACGATACCCGGTGCGAATGATCCAGGCGACAAGGCCGAGCGCCAGCGCGATGAAGCCGGCCAGGGCGCCGAGGCTGACGAGGAAGCCGACATCGCCCGCGCCGAAGAACACGAAGCGGAAGCCCGAGATGATGTAGACGATCGGGTTGGCAAGGCTGATGGTCTGCCAAAGCTCGGGCAGCATGTCGATCGAGTAGAACACGCCGCCGAGAAAGGTCAGCGGCGTCACCACCAGCATCGGGACGAACTGCAGGGACTCGAAGCCGTCGGCGAGCACGCCGATGATGAAGCCGGTCAGGCTGAAGGCAAAGGCCACCAGGACCAGATAGGCCAGCATGCCCAGCGGATGGGCGATGTCGAGATCGATGAACAGGCTGGCCGTGGCCAGGATGATCAGGCCGAGGAGCACCGACTTGGTGGCGGCGGCGCCGACGTAGGCCAGCACCAGTTCCAGCGTGGAGACCGGTGCGGACAGGATTTCGTAGATCGTGCCCGTAAAGCGCGGCATGTAGATCCCGAAGGAGGCGTTGTTCAGGCTTTCGGTAAAGACCGTCAGCAGGATCAGGCCGGGGACGATGAAGGCGGCGTATTCCACGCCGTTGATGTCCCCGATCCGGCTGCCGATGGCCGAGCCGAAGACGACGAAGTAGAGCACCGTGGTCAGCACCGGCGTGGCCACCGACTGCCAGAGGGTGCGCCGGAATCTCGCCATCTCAAACAGGTAGATGGCCAGGGCCCCGCGCGCATTGAAAAGAGCTTTTGTGGTCATGGCTCGCGCACCAGATCGACGAAGATTTCTTCCAGGGAATTCCTTCGCGTGTCGAGATCGATCAGCTCGATGTCGGCGGCCTGCACCGCCCGGATCAGCTCCGGCACCCGCGCGTCGTGATCGTCCGGATTGAAGCTGTAATGAATGCTGCGACCGCCGTCGGCCAGCTCCAGGTCCCAGTCGCCGAGCGATTCGGGCAGGGCGTCCAGCGGCTCCACCAGATGCAGCTCGAGCTGTTTCTTGCCCAGTCGCGCCATCAGCGCGCGGGTGTCGTCGACGACGATCAGCTCGCCCTTCTGGATCACGCCGACGCGATCGGCCATCTGCTCGGCCTCCTCGATGTAGTGGGTCGTCAGTACGATCGTGACGCCGGACGCGCGCAGGCGATCGATCAGGTCCCACATGCTTCGGCGCAGTTCGACGTCGACGCCGGCGGTCGGTTCATCGAGAAACAGCAGCTCCGGTTCATGCGCCAGGGCCTTGGCGATCAGCACGCGTCGCTTCATGCCGCCCGACAGGGTCATCAGACGATCGTTGCGCTTGTCCCAGAGCGACAGATCCTTGAGCAGCTGTTCGATCAGGGGCTCGTCGGGCGGCAGGCCGAAGAGCCCGCGCGAGAATCGGACCGTGTCGAGCACGGACTCGAACAGGTTGATGTGGAGTTCCTGGGGCACCAGTCCGATGCGCTGCCGGGTCTGCCGGAAGTCCTCGAGAATGTCGAAGCCGTCGACGCGGACTCGCCCCCGGCTGGGGGTGACAAGGCCGCAGATGATGCTGATCAGGGTGGTCTTGCCGGCACCGTTCGGGCCGAGCAGGGCGAACAGTTCGCCGCGCTCGATCGATAGGGACACGTCGCCCAGGGCCTGGAAGCCGCCGGCGTAGGTCTTGCCCAGGTGCTCGATCCGAAGGATCGGGTCGCCCGAGGGCGGGCGAGGGTGGGTTGGGGACGGCATCGGATCAGGCGGTACCGAGCCGCCGATTGATGTCATCGCGCCACGCCAGCAGGGCCGGATGGCAGTCGTCGGGCGCGATCTTGATCGCGCGCTCGGCGAAGTCGATGGTGACCAGGGCGTCGATATCGGCCGCGCTGAATTCGTCGCCGGCGACGAAAGGCTGCTCGTCCAGACGAGCGTCCAGGGCGCTGAGAAAATGCGGGTAGCGTGCCAGCCCACGCTCGGCCAGGGCATCGATCTGAGCCACCGGTAGAACCCCGGTAAGGGCGTGGTTCTTGAAGCCGGGGAAGCGGTTGCGGAAGGCTTCGGCGACGGCCAGAAGCCCTTTTTCGACCACCCACTGGGTCCATTGCATCACCTCGGCGCGCGTCTCCGCCGTGCTCCCCAGCAATGCGGGTTCGGGATGGCGTTCCTCCAGGTAGCAACGGATGGCAACGCTGTCCCAGAGCGTCCTGCCGTCGTCGAGCTCCAGCAGGGGCACCGTGCCGTCGGGCGATCTGGCAAGGAAGTCGGCCTGAAGATGTTCGCCCTTCTGCAGGTCGACTTCGACCTCCTCGATATCGAGCCCCTTGGCCTGAAGGAAAAGCGTAACGCGACGCGGGCTGGGTGCGCCGGTGCAAGTGAAGAGTTTCATTGAAGGCTCGCGGATGGCGTGTGCGCCATTCTGGCACCCCTTCGCTCGCCAGCTCAAGCCATTGCGACGAATGCGCGAGTTCAGGGCGCGAAAAGCCCCCGCCCGGCGATGGATCCGCGGTCACGGGTCGGGGCCTCTTAACGTTTTCTTAAGCTATACTCGCCCTGTCACCGCCCCATCCGAGGACCTTGCCAGTGAACACCGTCAAACACCTTTCCCTGCCTGGATTTTTCCCCCTGGCCATGGCGCTGTTTCTGTCGCCGGCACTGGCCCAGACCGATGACGAGGCGGAAGAGGCCAGCCTCGACCGGATTACCGTCGTTGCCCAGAAGCGCGAGCAGGATATCCAGGACGTGCCCGTCTCGGTCTCGGTGCTGAGCGACGAGAAGCTCAATGCCTTCACGACCGGGGGGCGGGATATTCGGGTGCTGGCCGCCCGACTGCCCAGCCTCCAGGTCGAGTCCTCCTTCGGCCGCGCCTTTCCGCGCTTCTACATTCGCGGCCTGGGCAACACGGATTTCGACCTGAACGCCTCCCAGCCCGTGTCCCTGGTCTACGACGGCGTCGTCCTCGAGAATCCGATCCTCAAGGGCTTCCCGATCTTCGATCTGGAGCGCATCGAAATGCTGCGCGGCCCGCAGGGTACGACCTTCGGTCGCAACACGCCTGCCGGGGCGCTGCTGTTCCAGTCGCGCAAACCCACGCAGGTCACCGATGGCTATGCCCAGCTCGCCTACGGTGAGCACAACGCGGTCAATTTCGAGGGCGCCTATGGCGGCCCGATCAACGATAACTGGTCCTTCCGAGGCGCGGCCCTCTATCAGCGCCGCGACGACTTCGTCAACAACACCTTCAGCGGCGACAACGATGCGCTAGGCGGCCACGAGGAGTTCGCCGCCCGCTTCCAGCTGCGCTACGAGAACGGCCCGCTGGATGTGCTGACCAATTTCCATCTGCGCGACCTCGATGCCACGGCCCGCCTGTTCCGCGCCAATGCCATCGAGCCGGGCACGAACAACCTCGTTGATGATTTCAGCTTCCGCAACGTCTCCCTCGACGGCGGCAACGTGCAGGACCTGACCAATTACGGCGGCTCGCTGACGATCGAATACGATTTCGGCGACGTCGTCCTGAACGCGATCACCGGCGTCGAGACGGTCGACATCCTCGGACGCGGCGATATCGACGGCGGCTTCGGCGCGTCGTTTGCGCCGCCCTTCGGGCCGGGCTTCATCCCCTTTCCGGCCGAGTCGGCGGACGGCCTGTCGGATCACCTGCAGCTCACCCAGGAGATCAGGCTGTCGTCGGCCACCAGCGATCCGCTCCAGTGGCAGGCCGGGGTCTACTACTTTTATGAAGACCTGACCGTCGACAGCTTCAACTACGACACGCTGGCCGGTGGTGTGCTGAACGGCTTCGCCCAGCAGGAGCAGGAAACCACCGCCCTGGCCGCCTTCGGTTCCCTCGACTACGCCTTTAGCGACCGTCTCAGCGGCCGGGTCGGGTTTCGCATCTCGCGCGACGACAAGGATTTCGTCGCCCGCCGGACCCTGTCGCCGATCGGCGCTGGTCCGACCGGCGAGCTGCGCGCCGACCCGGACGACACGGAGTACGCCTGGGACGCCAGCCTGACCTATGCCGCCTCCGACGATGTCAGCGTCTACGGCCGCGTGGCCCGCGGCTTCCGGGCGCCCAGCGTTCAGGGACGTCTGCTCTTCGGGGATTCCGTGTCCGTGGCGGACACGGAAACGGTCCTGTCCTGGGAAGTCGGCATGAAGTCCCTGCTCCTCGACCGGCGCCTGCGCGCCAACCTGTCCCTGTTCAGCTACGAGATCAGCGATCAGCAGCTCACCGCGGTCGGCGGCCAGGCCAACTTCAATCAGCTGGTCAACGCGGACAGCACCACGGGCCGGGGCTTCGAAGTCGACCTCGAGGCCTTTATCAGCGACCAGTTCACGGTGACGGCCGGCGCGAGCTATAACGACACGGAAATCGACGATCCGGATCTCGCCATCCAACCCTGCGGCAGTGGCTGTACGGTGCTGGATCCCCCCGGCTCGCGCCCGGGCACCGTCTCCATCGACGGCAATCGCCTGCCCCACGCGCCGCGCTGGGTGGCGAACGTGACGGCACGCTATGCCATACCTTTCCGCCGTGGCGAGCTCTTTGCCTTTACTGACTGGGCCTACCGCAGCGAAGTCAACTTCTTCCTCTACGATTCAGTCGAGTATCGCGGGGAGTCCCTCGTCGAAGGCGGCCTGCGCCTGGGCTACAACTGGAATGGGGGCAGCCAGGAATTCGTGGTCTACGGCCGCAACCTCACCAACGAGATCCGGGCAACGGGCGGCATCGACTTCAATAACCTGACCGCCTTCGTCAACGAACCGCGAACCTGGGGCGCGCAGTACATTCATCGATTCTGATCGACCGCTGCCGCTCTCGGGTGCGGCATGGATCGGTCCACGGCCCGGCGCTACCTGAGAACGTAGACGCCGGGCGAGTGTTTGACGGACAGGAGATCGTCGGTGTCGCCGCCGGAAAACGCCTGCTGAAAGAATTTCTTCAGCTTGACGTTTCGTGCCGCCGGCTCGCCGAAGGGTGAGTGAGATTTCTGCACCCAGGCGGCCTCGGTGAGGTCGACGTAGTTGGCGATATCGCTGTCCAGGCGTTTGATGAAATGCCCAAGGCGGGCCCTCTGCGCATCGCCGGTCTTCATTCGCGAGAGCCGAAGCGCGTAGTCGTTTTCGTTGATCGTGACGAGCACCCGCTTGTTGTGGCGGATTCGATCGACCCAGTGGGCGTGTCCTTCGTTATTCGTGTCCGCCTGGCACAGTACGACGTTGTCGAAGAGCAGCTGATTGCCTTCGGTGATCGTCGATTTGAGCATCTGCTTGTAGAGGTAGTTGCCCATGCTGTGGAACAGGGCGTTGACCGAGACGGTGCAGCGCTGGTCGATCAGCTTGGCAAACAGGCTGTCGCGCTTTTCGGCATTGTTCGGATGCTTGCGCTCGGCCTTGGCCTTCAGGTCGCAGCGGATCGAGTCGGTGATCAGGTGCAGGTAGTGGTGCATCAGCCTGAGCGTGCGCTCGAGGGCGCCGGCAGAGGCCCGCGCATCGCGCTTGTCCGACAGATAGCTCGCTTTGCCGTGGATCCCGCCGCCGTTGGCCGGCCAGGTAAAGGGCAGGACCTCGACCCCGTAGCGCTCTTCGAGCATGAAGGCGGTGTTAAGCACATCGCCGACGTTGTTGTTGTAGCCGTGGACAAAGAACAGCAGGTCACGCTTCTCGTCCTGCAGCTTCCGAAACAGCTGGCATGCGACGCGCAGACTGCAGTAGTGCTGGGCATCGGGATCGAGATCGAGGGCGAATTCGTCGATGTACTCCCGGGCTTCGGCCGGGTCGCATTCGTCGGCCAGAATCTCGAGGCGAAACCCGCGACCCGAGCGCCCTGCCTTGGCGACGCGCAGCTCGTTGTTGCCCTTCTGATTCGGGCGCTTGCCCAGCTTGTCCGTGCCCCGCGCGTCGCCGTCCACGTGCCGGTTCGTGATCAGAAACATGTGACTCTCCCGCCGACCCATGCCCCTTGTCCATGGCCAGTCTAGCTGAAATAGATTCCGGCGGCTTTAGCTGTCGGTCGCGAGTGGCCAGCGACGGCCGAAATCTTTGGTGATCGCTTCGAGGAGTAGCCGAGGACAAGGGGACCAGGGCCGGCGGGACCTCAGGTTCCGCAGAAGGTATTCGCCACGACTTCCTCGGGCTGTGGTGGGCGCTGAAAGGCGGCGAACTCGGGCTGCTCGTCGTAGGGCCGAGCAAGGACCTTGAGCATGTCGTGCAGCGGGCTGAAGTCCAGCGCCCTGACCGCGGCGTCGGCCACGCGCTGAGCCAAGTGATTGCGCAGGATGAACGCCGGGTTGACGCCCTGCATCTGCCGCCGGCGTTCGGCGTGGTCCCGGTTTTCGGCGCTGAGGGCCGATCGCCAGCGGCGGGCCCAGGCATCGAAGCTCGTCGAGTCGCTGAATAGCTCGCGTGCCTTCAGGTCGGCCTCGCCGGGTTCCGTCCCGAGGTGGCTCAGGGCGCGAAAGGTCAGGGTCATGTCCGCTCCGCCCGCAGCCATGACTTCGAGGAGGTCAAGGGCGAGCTTGGCGGCCGATTCCGAGGGCGCCAGGCCGATCTTCAGGCAGAGGCGGCGGTGGAATGTCGCCTCGAAGTCGTCAGGGATTCTGTTCAGACGGTCGTTGGCGATCTCGATGGCCCGGTTCGGGTCGTCATCGAAGAGCGGCAGCAGGCATTCGGCGAGCCGGGCCAGATTCCAGTGGGCGATGGTGGGCTGCTGGCGCCAGGCATAGCGTCCGCGGCGATCGATGTAGCTGAACGCCGTATCCGGCTTGAAGGTGTCGAGGAAGCCGAAGGGGCCGTAGTCGAGCGTTTCGCCGGACACGGCCATGTTGTCCGTGTTCATGACACCGTGAACGAACCCGACCGCCATCCACTGCGCCACCAGCTCAAGCGTTCGATCGACGATCCGGTCAAAGAGCCGAGCATAGCGGTCGGCTTCGCCGGCGAGATCCGGATCGTGGCGGTCGATGACGAAGTCTGCCAGGCTGCGGACATGGTCAACGCGGCCGCTGCGGGCGAAGAACTCGAAGGTGCCGATACGAACGTGGCTGGCGGCCACCCGGCACATCACCCCGCCGGGCTCGGGACCATCGCGCATCACCGTCTCGCCCGTGGAGACCACGGCCAGGGCTCGCGTGGTCGGGATGCCCAGAGCAGCCATGGCTTCAGTGGCCAGATACTCACGCACGGCCGGACCGATCGATGAGCGCCCGTCGCCGCCGCGCGAAAAGGGCGTGCGGCCCGACCCCTTGAGCTGCAGGTCGACAATCCTGCCGTCGGGGGTCCGAAGCTCGCCGAGCAAATGCGCGCGACCGTCCCCCAGCTGCGGGACCCAATTGCCGAATTGATGACCCGCGTAGGCCTGGGCCAGCGGTCGACTGCCCGGAACGGTGCGATTACCGGCCAGGACATCAAGGGCCTCAGGGCTGTCCAGCCAGTCGCAATCGATGCCCAGCGCCGAGGCGAGGGCCTTGTTGATGGCGATCGGACGCGCGGCAGTGACCGGTGTCGGGGCCAGCGTGGCACGGAAGGCGTCCGGGAGGTCGGCGTAGTGGTGGAGAAGATTCAGCGTCATGGAAGGACTGTAACGGAGATCGTGTCGAAATGAGGGAGTTGGCCGTTCACAGCCACGATGGCCGCTCAGGAGCGCGGTGGTAAATTTCCCCGAAAATCAGTCAAAGCGACCGATCAAGCAGTCAAGCGTTCGGTCAAGACCAGCTGAAACAAGGGCTTAGCTTATCGATAAAGGTGGCTCGGAAATTGCTTAAAGAAAGCCAACCCGAACTTAACGAACCAGAAATGACGCAGAGCGACCAGAACGTCCACGACCTCCATCAGGCGCGCGCCGAGAACGCCTACGACATCCCCGCCGAGCAGCTCGAGCGCATCATCGCGCGGGCCAGCGTCATTCAGAATGCCCTCGGCGATGGCGACGCGCGCCTCTTGACGGAAGCCGAGGTCATCTCGATCGGTCAGGAAGTGGGATTGAGCGCCGAGCACGTCCGTCGGGCCCTGGCCGAGTATCGCGCGGACTCGCTGGTGCCGCCCGAGCCTGAAGAGCATCCGCTCATCGCCCGCCTGCTGGGTCCCGGCCATGCGCGCGCTCGCCGCGTGATCAGCGGCGATCCGACGGAGCTGCACCGCCGCTTCGAGCACCACATGATCACCCGCGAGCGGATGCGTTCCGTGCGCCTGAGAGGCACCGAATCGGTCTGGGAGCCCGACACGAGCTGGAGCGGCAAGCTCGGGCGGGCGCTGGACTTCAACGGCCAGGGCCATGAGGTCGCCAAGCTCAACGCCGTCAGCATCGTCACTGCGCCGGCGTCGTCGACAGAAGCCATGGTGACGCTGACAGCCGACGTGCGCGAAGAACGCAAGGAACAGCTGATGGGCTGGAGCGTGGGTCTGGTGATGGTGGCGGTCTTCGTCCTCGTCCCTTATTTCACCAAGACGCCCTGGCTCTGGTTGCTCCTGGGGCCGGTGCTGCTGGCGGCCACGGCCGGCGCTGTCTGGGCCGTTCGCAGCGCCATCGACGCCAAGCGCCAGCGCATCGCGCTGCTCCTCGAAGGGTTGCTCGATCAACTCGAGTTTCGTCGCTGACGGCCGCTCGTCAGCGCGTCGACGGCTGAGGTTGGTCGTTCGCTCAGGGAATTCTGCTCCAGGTCAAAAAGTACCTGGCCCGCGGCCTGTATCATGGCGCGCTTTTGGAGGCAGGTCCTTGCGCAATTTCCGAACCGAAACGGTGCTCAGTGTCCATCACTGGAGCGATAGCCTGTTCAGCATTCGAACGACCCGCGACCCGGGCCTTCGGTTCCAGAGCGGTCAGTTCATCATGATCGGTCTCGAGGTGGCGGGCAAGCCGCTGATGCGCGCCTATTCCTTTGCCAGCGCGTCCTGGGAGGAGGAGCTCGAGTTCTATTCGATCAAGGTCCCGGATGGCCCCTTGACCTCGCGCCTTCAGCACATCGAGCCCGGACAGCAACTGCTGTTGTCGGTCAAGCCCACCGGCACGCTGCTGATTCAGGATCTTCATCCCGGGCCCCGCCTTTACCTGCTCGGAACGGGCACCGGCCTGGCGCCGTTCATCTCGATCATCAAGGACCCCGAGACCTACGAGCGCTTCGACCAGGTCATCGTCGCCCATGGCGTCAGGCGCGTCGTCGATCTGGCCTATCGCGACTACATTTCGAAAGAGCTTCCCGAGCACCCGCTGCTGGGCGACATGATTCAGGGCCACCTGCGCTACTACCCGGCCGTCACCCGCGAGCCCTTCGACACCCGCGGACGCTTGACCGAGTTGCTGGACAGCGGTCAGATGATGCGCGATCTGGGCCTTCCGCCCCTCGATCCAGAGAGCGATCGGGTCATGCTCTGCGGCAGCATGGCCATGATCAAGGATTTCAGGGCGCTCCTGGATGCCCGCGGTTTCCAGGCCAGCTCCTCGATCGGCGATCCCGGGCAGTATGTTTTCGAACGGGCTTTCGTCGGCTGAGCGCCTCGACAGCTTTTACCTTTTCACCCTCCCTCTGCGCTGGTTGAGTTGACTAGGCTACCGGCCGCCTGACGGACGACCCGGCGCCCCAAGCGCGCCTTCCTGATGCGCATCATCTTCTGAAAGGCTGCCTGTGCAAGCCCACCGCTGTTGTAAAACGTAATGATAATAGTTATCATTCGTCATCCTTTTTATTTGATTGGGGTGCGCAAGGCGAAGCCACACGTCCCTGCCGGGACCCCATCCCCAGAACACCAATCAGAGACCAGTATTAGAGAACAATGATTAGACGATCCGCTTTGACGATCGCCTGTACGCTTGCTCTGCAGGCCCAGGCTCAGGAACCCATGGCGAAGCAGGATGAGGCGACGGATCTGGAACCGATGACGATCATCGCTTCCAAAAGCGAGCGCCCCGCAGCCGAAATCGCCGCCCCGGTCACCATCATTACCGATGAGGAAATCAGCCGGACCCTGTCGGAAAACATCGCCGACATCATTCGCTACGTGCCCGGAGTGACGGTGCCTTTCCAGGGCCAGCGCTTCGGCCTGGCCGGCTTCAACATCCGCGGCCTGGGCGGCAACCGCGTTCAGGTGTCGGTGGACGGCGTCCGCATCCCGGACGGCTTCGCGATCGGCGACTTTTCCAACGCCTCGCGCAATTTCATCGATACGGACTCGCTCAAGCAGGTCGAGATCCTCCGGGGCCCGGCCTCCAGCCTGTTCGGATCCAGCGCCCTGGCCGGCGTCGTCGCCATCGCGACCAAGGATCCGGCCGACTGGCTGGCGGATGCCACCGGTGATGTCACCGCGCGTCTTCGGGGCGGCTACTACAGCGCCGACGAAGGCTGGGTCGCGTCGGGCACGGTGGCCGGCCGGTCCGGACGCTGGTCGGGATCGCTTCAGTGGGTCGAGCGTGAGGGCAGTGAGCTGGATAATCAGGGCAGCGTCGGCGGAACCGGTGAGACCCGCACCGAGCCCAATCCCCACGACTTCAATGGCCGCAATATCCTCGCCAAGATCCTCTTTGATGAAGAGGAGGACCTGCGCTGGCGCCTGACGATCGAGCAGAATGAAACAAGGTCGGAAACGGACGTGCTCAGCCTAGTCCGGACGCGCGACTTCACCCAGGCCTTCGGCTTTCCCTTCGTCATCGATACCACCGCGCTGAGCGGTGATGATCGTGCCGAGCGCCAGCGCATCAGCGTCGACATGCTGGCGCGCAATCCCAGCTGGGCCGACGTCTTCAGCTGGCAGGTGTATTACCAGAGCGGCGAGACGGAGCAGGACACCTTCGAGACTCGCAGGACCCTGCGCGGCGGTCCGCCGGCGGTGCCGGACACGCGCTTCCGACGCGCCTTCTTCGAACAGAGCATTCTGGGCACGGAGCTGACCGGCCGCTGGTCGTTCTCTACGGGCAGCGTCTCCCACGATCTCGTCGCCGGCGTCGAGGTGTTCGAAACGAAGACCGAACAGATCCGCGATGGCCAGCTGACCAATCTGCTCACCGGCGAGGTCAGCAACGTGCTCTCCCCGGACACGTTTCCGGTGCGCGATTTTCCCAATACCACCACCCTGGAAGCCGGTTTCTACATCGAGAACCGGATGGCCGTCAGCGACAGGCTGCGGCTCATTCCGGGTCTTCGCGTTGACTACTTCGACCTCGATCCGAACGCGGATGCCATCTTCTTCGAGGACAATCCGGGCTTCGAACCCCAGGCGATTGACGAGACCAGCGTGACGCCGCGCCTCGGCGCCATCTACTCAATCACCGACTCGACGGATCTGTTCGCGCAGTACGCTCGGGGCTTTCGCGCACCGCCCTACAACGACGTCAACGTGGGTTTCACCAACCTGCAGTTCGGCTACACGGCGATCCCCAACGCCGACCTCAAGCCCGAGGAATCCCAGGGCTGGGAATTCGGCCTTCGCAGCCGCGGGGCCTGGGGCAGCTTCGACCTGTCGGTGTATCACAACGACTACGACGATTTCATCGAAAGCCTGGTCAGCCTGGGCATCAACCCGGAAACCGGCCTGCTCGTGTTTCAGTCGCAGAACCTGACCGACGTGCGGATCCGCGGCATCGAGGCCGCCACCACCCTGAACCTCGACACCTGGACCGACCTGCTCGAGGACTGGCAGCTGCGCGCATCGGTGGCCTACGCCGACGGCGAGGACCAATCGCGCGATGTCGCACTCGACAGCATCGAGCCCCTGACTGCCGTCGTCGGGATGCGCTGGCTGCCGAACTGGGCACCGGTCGATCTGGAGATCGTCGCAACGGCGGTGGGCCGTCAGGACGACCTCAATGATCCAGCGCTTTTTCAGGCGCCGGGTTATGTCACGATCGACCTGCTGGCCGGCTGGCAGATCAACCCCAGCATGAGCCTGCGCGCGGGTCTGTTCAATCTGACGGACCGTCAATACTGGGCCTGGTCGAACGTGCGCGGCCGCCCCGCCGACAGCCTGAGTCTGGACCGTTTCACCCAGCCCGGTTTCAACGCAGGCGCCAGCTTCACCTGGCAGCTGTGACATTGACCGACTCGCGCCCCGGACCTCAACCATCAATCCTCTTCTCAAGGGTTGGACTCTCCGCCTTGCATTGTCCGGGGCGCGGTCTTTTTGTAGGATTGCCTTATGAAATACAAACAGCTCGCATTCGCATTCATAACCACCGTCATCGCATCCAGTGCCCTGGCCTACGAGGCTAGCGACGAGGACGGGGCGAACTACCTGTTCGCCTGGCCGTTCATCGACACCGCCGACATGGGCCCTCGTGGCGGCACGACCCGGGCGCCGATCCCCGAGTCCGTGACCGAAGTCAGCGCGGCATGGGTCGCACTTCAGGACGACGACCTGAGCACCCTGGAGCGGGACCGGCGCGCCATCCTGGCGATGGCCGGTGAATACCGCGTCAGCTTCGACTTCCTCGAGACCGTGGGTTTCGAACCGGGCTTCGAACCGGCGAAGCCCTATCGGTCCTGGGGAACGGAATTCGTCGAAGTCGTCACGGATGAGCCGGAGTTCATCAGTCTGCAGCACGTGCTCGTGATGTTCTTCGAAAACGACAAGGGCGAGCTGACCGGACCGATGGTGACCAAGCACTGGCGTCAGGACTGGCGCTACGAGGACAGGGATGTCCATGAGTACAGCGGCAATAGCGTCTGGACCTACCGTGAGCTGGACCCGGCGACGATCGAGGGGGCCTGGACGCAGGCCGTGTATCAGGTCGACGATTCGCCGCGCTACGAAAACTACGGCCGCTGGGAACACTTCCCGACCCACTCGGTCTGGGAAAGCAATCGCGCCCAGCGCCCCCTCCCTCGCCGGGAGTGGAGCGTGCGCGACGACTACAACGTGCTCAGCGGCATCAATCGCCAGACCATCCTTCCTTCCGGCTGGATCCACGAGCAGGACAACCTGAAGATGCGCGTCGATGCGCAGGGCCGGCCGGACGCGGACCAACCCTTCCTGGCCCGCGAAATGGGCGTGAACCGCTATCAACCCGTGGCTGATTACGACTTCGAGGCGGGCCGGGAATACTGGGCGGCGACCGCGGATTTCTGGGCCCTGGTTCGTCACGGCTGGGACCAGGTCTATCGGGACCACGAGCAGTTCGAGCTGGTGGAAGAGGTCGATGGCACGACCATGTGGATGGCGCTGTTCCAGCTCGCCTCGGACATTCAGGCCGCGGGCGAATTCGATCCTGAGGCCTCTAAGGCGCAGGTCGGCGCGATCTTCGATCGACACGTCAAGGGGACCGGCGCGGGCTGACCTCGCCCACAGGCGCCGATTACGGCCATTTTTCTCCCAAAATCTTGCCTGAGCCCGTCTCTCTCTGGTATAAAGGCGGGCTCAGTCTTTGCAAAGCATCAGGAAGAACCGTCATGTCTCGAGTATGTCAGGTCACCGGCAAGCGACCGATGGTCGGAAACAACGTCTCTCACGCCAACAACAAGACGAAGAAGCGCTCGCTGCCCAATCTGCACAGCCATCGCTTCTGGGTCGACAGTGAAAACCGTTGGGTAAAACTGCGCCTGTCTGCCAAGGGACTGCGCATCATCGACAAGAACGGCATCGACAAGGTCCTCGCTGACCTGCGTGCCCGCGGCGAACGAGTTTAAGGAGAACGACCATGGCTGGCAGCGCTCGCGACAAGATCAAGCTGGTTTCTTCGGCAGGAACCGGTCACTACTACACCACGGACAAGAACAAGAAGAACACCCCGCACAAGCTGGAGTTCAAGAAATACGACCCGGTCGTGCGCAAGCATGTGATGTACAAGGAAGCCAAGATCAAATAGATCCGGCGTCTGCATGACGGCTTTGAAGAACCGGGCTCAGGCCCGGTTTTTTTTTGCTTCAGGGGGCCTGGCTAGACGATCGGTGGAGCCCGAAGCGAGAAAAGATGGTCGCTTGACGGGCGCGGGCGGAGCCGCCTCGCAGCCCTTGCGGTGGGTGACACTCAATCAAGCGGGAATTTGTCGTCGAACTCCTGCGCCTCGCGCTCGCGCTTTGCCGCTTCGCGTCGTTCGCGTCGAGCGTTGTGGCGCCGTCGATTCCATACTTCGGACATGCCCAGGGAGGCGAAGTAGCCGATCAGCGCCATGGGGATGGCAATGAGGGCACAGCCCAGGGCCGTGTTGACGACACCGATCATCGCCTCGTCGATGCCGCCGGTGCCGACGAAGCGGGCCTTGACCCAGGAGCCGAACAGCTTGTCTCCAAGCTGGTAATAGGCGTAGATCATCGGCGGCAGGGTCACGGGGTTGCTGACCCAGGACATGGCGAAAGCCACGGGGAAGTTCCCGCGAAGCCAAAGACAGGCGCCCAGCATCATCGCGGTCTGAAATCCCACCGTGGGGGTAAAGCCGATCAGCAGCCCGATGCCGACCCCGCGTGCGATCGGCTCCCGCTTGAAGGTCAGGCAGCCCGATTGGTGCAGCCATCGACGAACCTTCTGGCTGCGACCAGCCGGACCTTCACCCGAGGCCATCTGGCGGCGATGTCGAAGCAGAAATTTCTTGAGCACTCGCCTGAACCCGCTCCTTGCCGATCACGACCCGCGCAACTGCAGGTGTTCCTATCGGCATTCTAACCAGTCATTCTGACGGTCGAACGACGCTGCTTTCGACGCCGGCGCTGGCGGTTGTCGGCTACGGGCCTTCGTCGTCCCCCGCGCCGTTGGAACGGGTCTGTTCGAAGGCCAGCTGGTAGGCCACGTAGTACTTGGCGATATTGGAAACGTAGGTCACCGTTTCCCGGCCGACGCGCTCGGCCGTGATGCGCTCGACATGGTTGAACCAGCGATTCGGGTCGAAACCACGTTCGGCCGCTTCTCGACGCAGGCTGCGGACGCGGCCGGGCCCAGCGTTGTAGGCGGCCAGGGCAAACAGGAGGCGATTGTTGTCGTCGATGGCCGGGTCGTCGAAGAATTCGTCCATGAGGAAGCGAACATAGCGCGCGCCCGCCTCGATATTGGCCTCGAGGACGCTCACGTCGTCGACGCCCATGTCCTGGCCCGTGCTGGGCAGGAGCTGCATGATGCCAATGGCGCCCACGGGACTGACGACCGAATGATCGAGGCGAGACTCCTGGTAGCTCTGGGCGGCGAGCATCAGCCAGTCGAGGTCATTGGCGGCGGCGTGCTGCTGGAACAGCTCGGCGACCGCCTGCAGCCGCGCCCGCTCGGCCTCGTCGGTCGCAGAGGTGACGAACCGGGTGTTTTCAAGGTAGCGCTTGAAGAGGATGTTGCCCAGTAGCGTGCCCTTACGGACCGTCTCCAGGTAGGCGTTCAGCTCGGCCTCAAGCAGCGGACTATTCTGGCGGATCGCATAGGCGATGTCGTTGCCTACCGAGACCGCGACGTCGTCTTGAATGACCAGATCGGTGAAGACCTGACTCCAGAAGTCCGCCAGATAGCCGTCGGCGATCGTGTAGTCGACCAGACCTGCGTTGACCATTTCCAGCGCGTCCTCGGTCTGGAAGTGACTCGGCGCCTCCCGGACGATGATGGGCTCGAGGCCGTCGGCCCGGAGCTGGCGATTGACCTGCTCGAGGTGTTCGGCGTAACTGCTCTGGGTCGAGATGAACAGGGTCCGACCGGCCAGATCGCTCAGCGAATCGAGCGCCGGTGCATCGACGTGGCGGACAAGCAGTTCGCGGACGTTGCGGCCGAGTGGCGTGGTAAAGCGAATCCGCTCGGCGCGCGCGTCGGTCACGGTGAGATTGGCTGCGACGATATCGCCGAGGCCTTCCTCCAGCGCCGGAATCAGTCGATCACGGGTGGTCGGAACGAAAACCAGATTGATCCGGATCAGCCCGTCGGCATGCTGCTCGTTGAGCTGCTCCTCGAACCCCTTCATCAGCTCGTAGGACATGCCCCGCTGGGTGCCGGCATCGATGAAATAGTTGGTGCGACTGTAGGGCACCAGCACTCGAACACTCCGGCGTTCGAGCATGCCGTCCAGATCGCCGGTCCAGGTCTGGAGTTCGATCGAGCCGTTCCCATCAACTGCAAGAACGGTAGGCTGCACGGCCAGGAGCAGAAGCATCCATGTCACTGCAATCCAGCGCGCCATCGTTTTTTGTCTCCCTGCTATCTCGAACTGGAGGGGATGGGGAAGCGATCGAAGATCGACTTGACCGCCTGATCGAGCTCGGCGGCGGCGTCACGCCGCGTTCGTTCGGTCACCCGACCCGTCGCAGAACCCTCCCAGATCATCCTGCCGGCCTCGGCGTCGATCAGATCGATCACGACGGTGCCCTCGGTGAATTGATCGATGGCGACGGTTTCCCGATAGTTGGGCCAGGTCGAGTACAGGCCGTACCGGTAGTCCCAGAATGTTGGGCCAAAGGCAGGTTCGACCACATTGGTCGTGCGAATCTGCTCATTGAGCTGCGCGTTGAAGTTCAGCAGCAGGTCCGCGCTCTCCGGATCATCCACGTAGACGAAATTGCGAAGCTCCATTTCGCGGCGGGTCGAAAAGACCAGCTGCTGGGAAATGATGCTGGCATAGCCGGCCCGGTCGGTGCCTAGGGGGCTGACGTAACTGAAGGTCTCGTAGCGTGAGTAGTCCGTATTGGGTGCCTGGAGCGTGTCGATTCTCGGGCCAGAGGCACAGGCAGCGAGGCCCAGGATCAGCGATAAAGTCAGCAGCAATCGGGTGAATGGCCGGGTTCTGAACATCGTGTCACTCCTTCGGTTCGGTGCATCCCCAAGCGTGAATGATCGCACCTGCCGGTCAAGGGATCAATTCCCCCGACCGGCAGGCGCGACTCAGCGATGCAGGCTTAGCGGCCCAGTTCCGTGGGCAGGGGCGGCGGTTCGCGCGCGATGTCGTCGCTGTAGTCCCCGAGCATTTCGAGGATCTCCTCGATAGCGGCTTCAAGCTGGCTGTCGCGGCCCGCGTTGGTCGCCAGTGGGTCGAGGCGGACCTCGATATCGGGCGCCACGCCCTCGTTTTCCACCGACCAGTTGTTGTCGACGTCGACAAAGCGGAAGTGCGGCACGGTCATCGTGCCCCCATCGACCAGTGACGGATTGCGGAAGATGCCGATCAGGCCACCCCAGGTGCGGGTGCCGAGGAGTGGGCCGATGCCGAGTTCGCGAAAGGCATAGGGCAGATAGTCGCCGCCGGAGCCCGCATCCTGGTCGATCATCATCAGCTTGGGTCCGTGCAGGGCGGCCATCGGCGTCGCCGACATCATGCCGCCGCGATAGACCCAGTTCGACAGGTGACGTCGCGCCAGGACTTCAACAATGTAGTTGGCTGCCTGGCCGCCACCGTTCGAGCGCTCGTCGATGATCAGGCCCTGCTTGTCGAGCTGGGCGTGGAACATGCGGTTGAAAAAGGTGTAGCCGGCACCCGCCGTGTTCGGCAGGTAGATGTAGCCGATCCGGCCGTCGGTCGCCTCGTCGACGGCGCGACGGTTGTCTTCGATCCAGCCCCAGAGGCGCATGGCGCCCTCGGAGCGGACCGGCTCGACCACCACGTCGCGCGCATCGCGGCCGTCGGCGCGGGGACCTACCGTCAGACGCACCTGTTCGCCGGCGGTGTTGTGCAGATGCTCGAACAGATTGTCCTCAGAACTCAGATTCCGGCCGTTGACGGCGAGAATGTACTCCCCGGCCTCGACCTCACCGCCGGGGCGAGCCAGCGGCCCCTCGCTGAACGGATTCCATGACTCGCCGCTGTAGACGCGCGTGACCTGCCAGCGACCGTTGTCGACGGTGAAGTTGGCGCCGAGGAGGCCGACGCCCGGCCCCGACTCGCGATGGATATCGCCGCCGCCGACGCGGTTATGGCCGGCGTGCAGCTCCGCTATCATCTCCACCATCAGGGCGTTGAGATCCTCGCGGCGGCCGACGTGGGCCAGCAGGGGCTGGTATTGGTCGTAGACAGCGTCCCAATCGAGGCCGTGGAGATTGGCGGCGTAGAAGAAATCGCGCTGCATCCGCCAGCCCTCATCGAAGATCTGCGCCCATTCGAGGCGCGGGTCGATCTGCACCTGGAGGTTGGCCAGATCGAGCGTCTCCGGCTCGAGGGAGTCGCCCGCGTCGGCCACCGCAAGCGAGCCGTCGGCGAGCTCGATGAGCAGGTGCTTGCCGCTCGCGGCCACGTCGAAATTCCTCAGCCCCGTCAGGACCTCCTTGGCCTCGCGCGCTTCCATATCGAAGCGCAGCAGGCGGTGGTCCTCGCCCCAGCTGCTTCCAGGAGGCTCGACGCTGGCGCCGGGCTGGATGCCCTCGATGTAGAACAGGCTGCCGTCGCGGACAACGGCCAGATTACGGAAGTTGCCAATGGGCCCGGGCAGAGCGACCTTGCGATCGAACAGGCCGTCGAAGTCGATAGTCGTCGACTCGGCCATCGCGTCTTCCTTGGCGCCGTCGTCATCGTCACCCGCTTCGTCCCCTTCGGAGCCGTTCTCGTCGTCGCTGCGCGGCGCCAGCGGCGACTCGCCGTCGGCGGCAAGCACCAGGGCATAGAGGCCGGCTCGATAGGGTCGCTCCTGACTGGTCATATCCAGGCCGAACTGCGCCGGACCGACGTTGGTCGAGGCGGCAAAGTAGAGATACTGCCCGTCCGGACTGAACGCGGGGGAGGCCGTATCGGCGAGGCCATCGCTGATCCGGATCGACTCGCCCCGGTCGAAATCATGAATGTAGAGGTCGTGGAACCAGTTCGCTTCGACGCGCGTATAGGCCAGATAGCGGCCACCAGGCGCCAGGCTCACGCTGAACTGGGATTCGCGATTGTTGCGATCGATCAGCGTGCTGCGGCCGCGCGTCAGATCGATCGCATGGAGGCCCAGTTCGTTATCGCTGTAGATGATGCGGTCATTGGCGGCGTCCCAGGCGAGGATCTGGTTGAAGGTCTCCCCCAGCTCGAAGCGGTCGATGCCCTCGCCCATCTGATCCTCGATGACGAGGGTCTGGCCGTCGAGGGATTCTTCGATCCAGGCGACCTGATCGCCGTCGGGTGACCACATGGCCGGATACTCGCGAACGCCGTCGCTCATCGATAGATTGCGCGTCGAACCGTACTCGACGGGCACGGTAAAGACCTCGCCCCGGGCCGTGATCAGCGCGCGTTTGCCGTTCGGTGAGAGGCGGGCGCCCTGAATCGTGTCGGAGACGTTGACCCAGCGGGAGCGGGTCTGCGGCAGGTCCGGGCGAAGGCTGATCGAGAGCGTCGTGATCTCGCCGTTCGTGTCGATCCGGTGAATCCGACCGCCGGCCTCGTAGACCACCTGGCCCCCATGGCCGTTGGCGGCGCGAATGTCCCAGGTGCCCTGCTCCGTGATCTGCTCGATCTGACCCCCGTCGGGGTCGAAGCGATACAGATCGAAGATCTTGTTGTCTCGGTCAGAGATGAAATAGACCGCCTCGCCCAGCCAGAACGGGTTGATGTCGTTCACGCGTTCGCCGGGTATGTCGATCAAGGTGGTGCTATCGGCGTCGATGATCTTGATCGAGGGCGAGGTGCCACCGCGATAGCCACGCCAGCCGGCGGTCCCGCCGTAGAGACCGTTGTAGGCCGGGCCGTGATCGATGTAGGCCAGGCGTTCGCCGTCCGCGTCCCACTGACCGCGAAAGAAGCGGGCGGTCATCTGGCGCTCGGGCGCGCCGCCGCCGAGCGCGACGTGGTAGAGCTGGTCGGAGCGGCCGTGATCGGTCTCGCGGTCCGAGGCGAAGGCCACCGCCTGGCCATCGGCCTGCCAGCCGACGGGGATATCGTCGGCGGGATGCCAGGTCAGGCGAACCGGGTTGCCGCCGTCGATGGAGATCACGTAGACGTCCGTGTTGCCCTCGTAGTCGGCAGCAAAGGCGATGTGCTGACCGTCCGGTGAAAAGAAGGGATTGTTTTCTTCGGCGGCCTGGCTGGTGAGACGACGCGGATCGCTGCCGTCTGTATTGGCCAGGTAGAGATCGCCGGCGTAGACGAAAACCAGGTGATCATCGGAAAGATCAGGCTGCCGAAGCAGGCGGGTTTCGGCCAGCGAAAGGCCCGAAACCGTCAGGGCCAGCAGGCTCAGAAGAGAGATGCGCATCTATGGGGTCTCCAAAAACGAAACAGGGGTGTCATCGGTTGTGGGTTCCAGGCGCCCCGGCCTGGCGTTTGCGAGGACGCTAGGCTACGTCATCGCCGTGTTGAATGCATGCTGCATTGGTCATGGTTCCGGCGCGGTCGTCGGCCCGTCGATCCCCGCCGGTCTCAGTCGTTGCTCGAACAGTCGCTCATAGGCGCCGCGGCAGGCGTCGGCGACCTCGAGGGCCCGACCGTCGAGCCTGGGGGGGTCGCCCGCCGGGGGGCCGAAGCCCGTCGAGGCCCAGACCTTGCCGTACCAATGGGGAGCCCAGACGCCGTCGCTGTCACGTGGACCTGCCGGCCACTGCAGCATGTCGGCTTCATAGGGAATGGCCAGCCGTCGACACAGGGCGCGCAGGTGTCCCTCGGGGTCGCTCAGGAACTCGCCGCTGTCGATGATCGGTGGCGGCGCGCCGCTCCATTCGCACATCAGGTCGAAGAGCCGAGCCTGCTGCGGTATGCCGATGTCCTCGGGCGATACCTCATCGCGCTTGGCCAGGTAGGACTGCACCACCGCTGCCGGGTCCCGGATCAGGAAGACAGGGGTCAGCTGGCTCAGCCAGTCGCGCTCGATCATCTCCTCGAGCAGATGATGGGTCATGTGCTTCTGGTACCAGATCGGCGCACCGCCTGGAATCGGCCCGGTCAGATCGGCCACCACGGAACGCCAGTCACAGTTCATGGCCCCGATGACCTCTTCGGCCATCGGGTGGGGTTCGCCGCTGTCCCTGAGCCAGGCCCCGTAGAGTGGCTCGTCGGCGACGACGCAGTCCGATCGGTTTTCGAAGGCACGCATCATGGCCGTCGAGATATTGCGCGGCCCCGACCACATCGCAATCCGCAGGGCGGTGCTCATCTCATGCCCCGTCCGGCCCGCGAATCAGGTCATCGTAGGCCTGCTGCAGCCGTTCGGTGATCGGGCCTCTCTCACCCGATCCGATCCGCCGCCCGTCGATCGTGCCGACAGGGCGCAGTCCGGACAGGGTCCCGGTCGTGAAGCTCTCGTCAGCCGAGTACACCTCGGTCAGGCTGAAGGTCGTCTCGCGCGCCGGGATGCCGAGCTCGTGGCAAAGATGCAGCACGTGGCCCCGGGTGATGCCGCCCAGGCAATAGCGTCCGTCGGAGGTCATGACCACGCCTCGCCGCACGATGAAGAAATGGGTCGAATTACACGTCGCGACGAAGCCGTCGGGATCGAGCATCAGGGCTTCATCGGCGCCGGCAACATTGGCCTGGATGCAGCCGAGAATGCAGTTGAGCTTGCTGTGGCTGTTGATGCGCGGGTCCTGCACGTCGGGGGCGCCGCGATGGACGTGGACCGTGAACAGGGTCTGCGGCCGGGTCAGCTGCTCGTCGGTGACCGGATGATGGCCCGGGATCACGACCAGCGTCGGCCCAGCGCCGGCCAATCGGGGATTCTGGTAGGGCTCGCGCCGAACACCGCGCGTCAGCATGATGCGCAGGTGGGCGTC
Source organism: uncultured Wenzhouxiangella sp. (assembly GCA_964504865.1). Taxonomy (GTDB): domain Bacteria; phylum Pseudomonadota; class Gammaproteobacteria; order Xanthomonadales; family Wenzhouxiangellaceae; genus Wenzhouxiangella. The sequence goes on along the minus strand of CAZDFS010000012.1, from coordinate 40,874 downwards.
GTCGACCAGCTGGTTGCCTTCGATGGTCTCCCGAACCGCCCGGCGCAGCGTGGACTCATCGGGAACCTCGGACAGCATCAGCGCCTGAGCGCCCTCGCGCAGCCGCGCCAGATGAGCGTCGAGGAAGGCCGGTCGACCGTCGACGACGCGCACCCCCTCCCAGACGCCGTCGCCGAGGACGAAGCCTGAATCAAATACGGAGACGGTGGCCTGATTCTCCGGCTTCAGTTCGCCGTTGATCCAGATGGAATAGGTCCCGGACTGCATGATTCTATGACTCCTCCTGCGCGATTGCCTTGGGTCGTGCCTGCCTGGTGTGCCGAGCGAGTATGCAGGCCCGGGCCTCGACGGGCAATCCTGAGGCCTCGATTACTGAGCGCCATCCCTCGGCCACACTCAGCCACGTAGCCAATGCCGTTGACCTTCATCGACACCCTGTTTTTGCCCTGCGTCAGAGGTGTCCTAGGCGAAGAGGCGCTGCAGGCGCGGGCGGATCGTGAGGAAGCGGAGGTAGGTCCATTCGAGCACCTTGAGCACCGTGCGGTTGCGCGCCAGCAGACCGAGGGGGCGCAGCAGGGGAATCTGTCGCCACATGGCGGCGAAGGCGGCAGCGCCCGAGTGCATCTCGTCTCCTTCGCGCGCATGAAAGCGGGCGAGCAGGGTCCCGCGATCCAGGGGACAAGAGGCGTCCGGGTCGTCGACGTCGACGAACTCGATTCGCTGGCGGCGATCGAGCCTGCGCATCAGACCGATTTCGCGCAGGCACAGGGGGCAGCCGCCGTCGTAGTACACCGTGACATGGTTGTTCATAGTCGATTGCTCCTTCTCGATTGCTCCTGCTGGTCTCGTGTTGTTGATTGCTCGAGCCGGCTCATGCGCCGGTCAGTCCTACGTGTTCGAGGAGGGCGGGGATCTTCTTCTTGAACGGAAAGAACCCCTTGGTGGCGTGCGGCCAGGCGAGGCGGTCCCAATCGCGCCGAACGCAGTGCAGCTCGATGCCTTCGTCGCGCAACGCCGCGCCGAGAAGATTCAGCGCATCGGCGACCGGACCCACCGGCGCGTAAGGCGTGACGACCGCCGAGACGTCGGCCTCATGACAGGCCTTGATCACCGAGGCCGTGTCCAGCGTCTCCAGCGCGCGACCTTCGAGGCCGTAATGCGCCGCGGACCGCTGGACCGCGTCATCGACGCCCGCCGCGACGAACGCCTCGGCCTTGCTGCCGAAGGGCCAGTCGACGGGCTCTGTAACGGACCGGAAGGCCAGCATGGATTTCAGCGGCAGGGTGTCGGGTAACAGGGATTCGGGGTTCAGGTCCTCGGCGTGGATCAGCAGCAGCGCCGGGGTGTCCTTCAGCTCCCTTACCGGCGGTGTTGGCGCCAACGCGCTCGGGCTCGGCGGCTCCTGCCACTCGAGGGGCGGCGCTTCCGCGGCCAGCTCGGTCGGTCGAAACCGTCCGTTGGTGAATTTCTCGATATTGGACGGTCGGGCCAGGTAGGTCTTGCCGCGGGTCTGGATGCCGGCGACCCAGCGCCAGCCCAGGGTATTCGACGCCGGATCAGCGTCCAGGAGGTGGCGAAGGAAAAAGTCCGCGCCGAGCGTCCAGGGGAGCTTCAGCGTAAAGACCCAGATCGACGCGAACCACATCCGCGCGTGGTTATGCAGGTAGCCGGTCTCGACCAATTCCCGGGCCCAGAAATCGAAGGCATCGATGCCGGTGCGCCCGGACTCGGCCTCGTCGAGCGCCGCCTGCAGGCCGCTGTTCGACGCGACCTGGTCCTGGTCCCGACCTCGCTCGTCCTGAAAATCGATCCAGACGCCGGGGCGCATCTCCAGCCAGCCCTTCCAATAGGTCCGCCAGCAGACTTCCTGAATGAATTTCTCGGCGCTCGACGGACTGTGCTGCTCAAGCACCGCCGCCACCACCTGCTGTTCGGTCACCAGGCGGTGGCGGATCCAGGCGGACAGGCAGGAAACGTTGTCGCGCTCGTCCGGTCCGAAGTCATGATTGCGCGCCTTGGTGTAGGTCCGGCCGGCGCGCGGCAAGAAGGCGACGAGCTGTTCCAGTCCGGCCTGGCGTGTTGCTGAGGGCATTCGTGATGACCTCCGAGTCGATGGGCCTACCACGCTAAAGCAAGGGCGGTGTGGGGCCGGTCAATGCCCACGACGTTCTGCTGCGGGCCAAAGACGCTCAGGCGGCGCACCTTCACATCAAGGCCACGCGGCGCACACGCGGCGTTGATTTTTGATTGACTTCTTGTCGATGGGTCATGGACCACACTTCGCGCCGCGCTGAACTGGCGCACCCCCACTACGAAACTAGGAGTTTCAAAATGTTGAACGCGAAGATTACCCATGCCGTTGCTGCGGCTTCTCTGCTGGCGCTGAGCGCCGCGGCCCTGGCCGACAACCATGGTCATGCTGAGCAGAAGAACATTGTCGAAACCGCAGTCGAGGCCGGAAACTTCACCACCCTGGTGACCGCTGTTCAGGAAGCCGGCCTTGTCGACACCCTGTCGGGCGAAGGTCCGTTCACGGTGTTTGCCCCCACCGATGAAGCCTTCGGAAAGATTCCGGCAGACGACCTGCAGGCCATCCTGGCCGACAAGGATCTGCTGACGAGCATCCTGACCTACCACGTTGTCGCCGGAAAGGTCATGTCCTCCGACGTGGTCAATCTGACCTCCGCGACGACCGTGCAGGGCAGCGATATCGACATCACCGTGACCGACGGCGGCGTCCAGGTCGACGGCGCCAACGTCGTGGCTGTCGATATCGAGACGAGCAATGGCGTCATCCACGTCATCGACACGGTGATCACGCCCTGATCGATGCGCAGGACGCGCCAATGACGCAGCCCCGGGCTGCTCGGAAACGGCTCGCTTCGGCGGGCCGTTTTTTTTTGCCTTCTTAAATGCCTGGGGTCAGCGCCGCTGGCAAGGTGCCGACTTGCTGCGGGTCGTTGACTGGTCTATCGTCGAGCACTGGTGGTCCTGTCGCGCGGTGGCGCCCTCATGCTTTTCAGCACCCTGATCCTGCTCTCTTCCCTTTGTCTGGCCGGCGCTGTCTCCGCTGATGACGCCGAATCAGCCGATCGATTCATGGTTGAACTTCGAGTAATGACCGACGGCACGACGACCTCGGCCCCCCGCATGGTCGTGACCGAAGGCGAGGCCGCATCGGTCGGGCAGGCCGGCGGGGATGGTGTCGCCATTGGTCTGGCGATCACATCCAGTGGGCCCGGCACCGCGCGAGTCCTGGCCGAGGTCGTAACGCCCGTGGGCACGCTGGCGCCGGATCAGGTCGTGCGCCTCGGTGAATGGACGTCAGTCACTCAGGGTCGGGTCGGGCTGGAGCTTCGTGTCGATCCTTACCGACACTGATCGGCGCGCTGGTGCACGGTCGCGTTCATCGGCGAGCCTGGGTCGTCGTCCCCTGAATAGATTCCCTTGAACCGGATTCCGATCAAATCCGTTACCCTCCGCGCACGATGGACATTCGCACGATCGACATTCGCACGATGACGGCAACTCGCCGGGCGTTCTACTTTGCCTATGGGTCGAACATGAGCCCGGCACGGCTCGGTGCCCGCCTTGGGCCGGTCACGGTGGCGGGCATCGCCGAACTCCCTGATCATCGACTGGCCTTCCACAAGGCGGGCAGCGATGGCTCGGGCAAGTGTGATGTTCCCACCTGTGAGCACAGCTGCGTCTTGGGCGTGCTCTACGCGGTCGCCGTCGACGATTTCGCCGTGCTTGATCGTATCGAGGGTGTCGGCGCTGGCTACGAGCGCGAGGCGGTTGACCTTCGCGTCGATGACGAGGTGGTTGTCGCCCACGCCTACCGTGCGACACGCATCGACCCGGACCTGCGTCCCTTCGACTGGTATCGGCATCACGTCCTGGCGGGCGCCCTGGCCGCGGGCCTGCCGCAGGACTACGTGGCAGCGATCCGAGCCGTTGATGCGGTCCGCGATCCGGACAGGGCGCGCGAGCGGCGGGAGCTCGCGATCTACGATGGGGCATCGACAGCGCCATGAGCGACGCGAAACTCGAGCCGCTCACCCCGGCGAGGGAGTCGTCATGGCGCTAGGAGCGATCGGGCGCCTGATGCTCGGCGCGATGCTGCTGATCGCGCTGGCCGGCTGCAGCGCGCTCCAGGTCATCAGCTCGACGAGTCCGTCGGCGCACTACGAAAAATCGACGGGTATCGCCTACGCCGAGGGCGATCGCGGGCGCCTCGATTTCTACCGCCCGGTCAACGAGGATTCGAGCGCTCCGGTGGTCGTGTTCTTCTATGGGGGCGGCTGGCGCAACGGCGAGCGCGAAAAATACGAGTTCGTGGCGTCGGCCCTGACCGACGCCGGTTTTCGAGTCGTGATCCCCGACTACCGGCTCTACCCCGAAGTTCGCTTCCCCGCGTTCATGCGCGATGCTGCCCGAGCCGTCGCCTGGACCGTTTCCCGCTTTGCGATAAGGCCGGGGGCGGCGGACTCGCCACCGCTCTACCTGATGGGCCATTCGGCCGGCGCCCAGATCGCTGCCCTGCTGGCCCTCGATCCCGCCTACCTCGAGAACGAGTCCGTCTCGCCCGGGTCCGTCGCGGGCTTGATCGGATTATCCGGGCCCTACGATTTTTTGCCGCTGAAGTCAGGCTATCTGGAGGAGGTCTTTCCGGCCGACCTGCGCGATGCCAGTCAGCCGATTCACTTCGCGTCCGACGCGGCGCCGCCGACCCTGCTCATCCACGGCCAGGATGACGAGGTGGTCGAGCCCGGCAACGCCGAGCGCTTCGCGCGGGCATTGGAGCAGGCCGGCGTGCCCGTGGAACTCAAGAGCTATCCCGGAACGGGGCACGCGCGCGTGGCCGCCGCCCTCGCTCCCCGCCTGCAGTTTCTCGCCGATACGCTGGCCGATACGGTGGCCTTCATCGACGGGCGGCACGCGCGCTGAGGCGCGCTATGCGCCCCGGGTCGGTTCCGAGCGATGGCTCATCTCTTGCTTCATCTGCTGCTTCCCCTTCTGGTTGCCCGCGCGTTCTATCGTGACCGCTGGCCCTTCGCGTTCTTCGTTTTGATCAGCACCATGCTCGTCGACGTGGATCATCTCCTCGCCGATCCGATCTACGATCCACAGCGCTGCTCGATCGGCTTTCATCCCCTGCATACGCTGCCGGCGATCGCCGTCTATGGCCTGCTGTTTTTCCTGCCCCTCGTTCGGCGTCGGCAGAAAAGGGGCAAGGAAACCTCGTGGCGGGGTGGGGCCGATCTTGCCCATCTGATCGGCCTGGGCCTGATCCTCCATATGGCGCTGGACTGGAGCGATTGCTGGGCCTGGTTTCCCACGTGAGCGCCGCGTCAGGGTCGCCTGTCGCCGGGTTTGGCGCCGCCTTGGCTATTGATAGCGGGTCAGCTCGAACCGACGGCTGATCGCGTGCGCCTGGCGGACGGCTTCGAGCATGGCGTCGAGGGCGGTGCGGTCATGGACACGACCGGCGCGGATAACGACGTCGATCGATCGCATGTTGTCGATGTCGACGAGGGGATTGGCGCGCAACAGGACGAGGTCCGCCGGCCGGCCGACCTCGATGGCGCCCGACGCCAGCCCCATGGCGGCTGCCGGCGCCAGGGTGGCGGCGCGCAGGGCCTCGGCAGTGGTCAGGCCACTTTCATGCAGCGTTTTCAGCTCATCGTGGAGAGAGAAGCCCGGCACCATCAGCTCGTCCGTGGCCCGGCTGCCAGCGACGATCGGCACGCCACGGGCGCTGAAGGCGCGCAGCAGGATCTTCTGCGCTTCGGCGCGCATCGCCCAGACACGGACCGTCGCGCTGCGGCGTTCGGCGTCGAGATCGCGCGGCAGCTCGAAGCGGTTCATGCCGGGCAGCCAGCCCACGCCGGCGTAGCGGCTGCCCTCGACCATGGCGGGATTGGCATAGGCCAGCGGTAGGGATTTCAATAGCTCGACCAGATCGCTGGCCTGCCGGGGCAGCGAGCTGCTGAACCACAGCGCGGTGCCAACCGCCGTGCCGCGGGCCTGGAGTATCACCGCAAGCTCGTCGGCGCGATCCTCGACATAGGCCAGAAAGGCCGATTGATCGGTCGAGGTCGAGCCCCTGGAAAACTCATCGAGCAGTGCTTGCATGAGTCGCTCGAGACGCTCGACCTCAGACGGCGCGCTCGCGGCAAGCCGACCCAGTGCGGCGCCTTCGGGGAGCGGGCCGATCGTCGGTATGGCCTTGCGCGACGCCGCAGCGAGCACCGCCTCGTAGGTCTCGAGCCCGACGTCCTCGCCGATCCGCGCTGTCTGGTAGCCCGCAGCGGCGATCGCCTCGAGCGCCGCGGCGGCCTGATCCGGATGACGCACGTTGGTTTCCGGCCCGGTCAGGCTTGTCCACAAGCCCGCGATCAATCCCTCGTTGATCAACGGTGGTGAGACCACGCTCAAGGATGGTCCGGGCCGGCCGCGCGCCAGTTCAGCGGCAAGGGCGAGGTCCTCGGGCTGACCCGAGACATCCCGAATCCGCGTGATTCCGTTGGCCAGATAGAGCAGCAGGTCGTTGGGCTGCTGGCGAAGATCCACCTGTCCGTCGATCAGGCCGGGGATCAGATAGGCGCCCCTGCCGTCGATCCGCATCGCCCCGGCTGGCATCGAGGGGGCTTGGCCCACGGCAAGAATCCTGCCTTGATCAATGACTACGGTTTGTCCGGGGATAAAGGAAAGACCATCGGGCGCCAGGACGTTGACGCTTTCGATGACGGTCGCCTGCAGCTGGCGTTCAAAGGGGGCAGGATCGGCGACTTCAACGCGGCCCCCGTTGATCGTTTCCGTGTGACGCTGCGCGAGTATGGCCATCGCGATCGAGCACAGCAGACCGACGACGATCAGACCGAACAGCGATTGTCTGAGGTAGTTCAAGATCGCATCCCTGGGGGCGGGTAAAACGAAGTCGGACGGCCCGTCGACAGGACGCAGACGCCACCGACGAAAGTATGTCGAAGCGAGCGAGGGGTTCCGTGAAGATAAAAAACCCCCGGAAGCCGGGGGTTTGATCGATCATTGCAGAGGCGCTGGCTCAGGCGCCATCGTGATCGTCATGGTCCTCATCGTCAGCGTGGTGATGATGGTCCTCGTCGTCGTCGCCGTCGAGATGATGGTGCTCGTGTTCGTTGGCGTGGCCATCGTCGCCGTGATGGTGCTCGTGTTCGTTGGGGTGGCCATCGTCGCCGTGATGATGCTCATGCTCGTTGGCATGGCCATCGTCGCCGTGGTGATGCTGGTGATCTGATTCATGCGGCTCGTGCGAAGGGTCATCGGCGAAAGCGCACAGGCTCAAGCTGACGGCGATCACGGCAATCGACAGTTTGATTTTCTTCATATCCAAGGCTCCTCAGGGAAGGGTTGTTATTGACTCCGCCTGTCTTGTACCACAGTTTTCGCGGTGCATGCGCTGTCGAGTGCCGAGCAGCCTTTAGACGAGCCCACGCTCGGCCAGGCTGACGACCTCCCCGTCGCCGATGATGAAATGATCCAGAAGGCGGATATCGACGAGGCTCAGGGCGTCGCGCAGTCGTCGCGTGATGGCGAGATCGGCCTGGCTGGGCTCGGCGATGCCGGAGGGATGATTGTGGGCGACGATCATCGCTGCGGCCCGTTTCTGCAGGGCCCGTTCGACGACCACGCGGGGATGGACGTGAGCGGAATCGATGGTGCCGCTGAACAATTCCTCGAAGGCGATCACGCGATGGCGGGTGTCGAGCATCAGCGCACAGAAGACCTCGTGCGGCCGGTCTCGCAGCGCCGCGCTGAGATAGTTTCGAGTGGCCTGCGGACTGGTCAGGGCTTCGCCGCGGAACATGGACTCGCGCAGGTGGCGACGTGCGAGCTCCAGGGCCGCGTGGATCTGGGCAAACTTGGCCGGCCCGAGGCCTGGGTAGCGGCAGACTTCTTCGAGAGTGCCGTCGAGCAACCCGCGAAGGCCGTCGAAATGCCCGATCAGGCCTCGGGCGATGTCGAGGGCAGACTGGCCGCGGCTGCCGGTGCGAAGCAGGATCGCGAGCAGTTCGGCGTCGCTGAGCGTGGCGGCGCCCTGTTCCAGCAGCCGTTCGCGCGGCCTTTCGGTCTGTGGCCAATCGGCAATTCGCATACAATCTCGTCCCTAAATCAATGCCATGGCGTTCATTTTGAAGCTGAGACTGAACCGTTGGCGATGGGGGTTTGTCCCGTTGCAGCCTAGGAAATTCACCCGATGAGTGAGGGCATCGGTCTTGCCGGCAAGCGCTGGGTCGTCGGCGTCAGCGGCGGCGTTGCCGCCTACAAGGCGCCGGCGCTGGTACGCCGCATGCGCGAGGCCGGGGCCGAAGTGCGCGTCGTCATGACCGCGGGGGCGCGCGAATTCATCACCCCCCTGACCCTCCAGGCGGTCAGCGGTCATCGCGTGCACGACGCGCTCCTCGACGCCGAGGCCGAAGCCGGCATGGGTCACATCGAGCTGGCTCGCTGGGCCGACGGCGTGGTGATCGCTCCGGCGACGGCCCAGCTGATCGCCAAGCTGGCTCACGGCTTCGCCGATGATCTTCTGAGTACTGTGGTGCTGGCGACAGCCGCGCCCATCTTCCTTGCGCCGGCCATGAATCACCTCATGTGGTCGCACCCGGCCGTGCGCGACAACTGCGATCGGCTGGCGCGTCGCGGCGTCGAGATGCTGGGGCCTGGCCACGGCGATCAGGCCTGCGGAGAATCCGGCCCGGGTCGGATGCTGGAGCCCGACGAGCTGGTTGCTTGTCTGAGTCGGCCCGGCGATCAACGCCTGGCCGGCCGTCGTTTCGTCGTCACGGCGGGTCCGACCCACGAGGCTGTCGATCCGGTTCGCTTTATCGGCAATCGATCGTCCGGTCGAATGGGGTTTGCCCTGGCCGAGGCGCTCCGTGATGCCGGTGCGGCGGTCGATCTCATTGCCGGCCCCGTTCAGCTCGAAACGCCCCAAGGGGTTCGGCGCGTCGACGTCGAGTCGGCCGAGCAGATGCTGAACGCCGTCCTTGAGGCCCTTCCCGGCGCCGATGGCTTTGTTGCCGTGGCGGCGGTCGCCGACTATCGTCCGGCGCGAGCGGAATCGGAAAAGATCAAGAAATCAGATGCTGCCCTGTCCCTGCAGCTCACCCCGACGCCCGACATTCTGGCTCGTGTCGCTGCCGGAGCCACGCGACCGCCGCTGGTCATGGGCTTCGCGGCGGAAACGCAGGACCTGCTCGAATCGGCGCGCGCCAAGCTGTCGCAGAAGGGCCTGGATCTGATTGCGGCGAATCGAGTCGGCGCGGGTCTGGCCTTCGATCAGCCCGACAATGCGCTGGAGGTGCTCAGCGCCGACCGTCATTGGACCCTGGCACGTGCGGGAAAACGGCTGCTGGCCGGCCAGCTGGTCGACATCGTTGTTGAAGTCTTGCATGATCGGGTTTCGACCCAGGAGGAAACGGACGAATGACCACGCTGGACGTCAAGATTCTCGATCCTCGGCTCGGCGGGGAGTGGCCGATGCCTGACTACGCAACGCCAGGATCGGCCGGGATGGACCTGCGCGCCTGTCTCGACGATGCCCTGGATCTGGCCCCTGGCGCCACCGCGCTGATTCCGTCGGGACTGGCCATTCACCTCGCTGATCCCGGGCTCGCCGCCGTCCTCCTGCCGCGCTCGGGCCTGGGGCACAAGCAGGGCCTGGTCCTCGGCAATCTGGTGGGCCTGATCGACAGTGACTATCAGGGCGAGGTCAAGATTTCCTGCTGGAATCGGTCGACCGCAACGATCAGGATCGAGCCGGGTCAGCGGATCTGTCAGCTCGTGGTTCTGCCCGTCGTTCAGGTTAAACTGAAGCAGGTCGATGCGTTCGAGGCCAGCCAGCGGGGGGCCGGCGGTATCGGCCATACGGGGAGTCATTGAACATGGCACAGCCATCGTCCAGTTCCAGCAATATTGTCAGAGTCGCCGGCCTGCTCTCGCTGGCGCTGGGCGTCTTCGGACTGCTGGTCGGGGCAGTGGTCATGTACACGAGTTTCCAGGGCCAGCTCGATTCCCAGCAGGCCTCGATGGCCGCTCAGGATCAGGCGCGCGCGGTGGGCGATGCCCTGGCCGACATCCAGGCGGCGATCGACAATCCTCAGGTGATCGGCCTGGCCCGTGAGCTTCTCCAGAACGACCAGACCGATAGTCAAGCGCTCGAGGCGGCCGTTCAGCGCCGGGGCGTCACGAACATCATCGATCTCAAGGTGTTTCCCAACGAAGTCGAGCTGATCGAGCTTGGCCGCTACCCGGAACCCGATTTCACCGTCATCGAGATGCTCCTCCAGGCGATCGCCGATGGTCAGGCGCCCATTCAGGTGCACTATCCCGGTCAGGCCATCGAAAATCTGGCCCTGGCCCAGGCCGTTGAAGTGGATGCGGGCGTTGAAGGGGTCATCTTCCTGCGCGTGCCAGTCAGTATGGCGAGCAGCCTGCTGGCCGTGTCCTCGTCCCTCGACGCGATTGCCATGGTGTCGGGGCGAGGCGAGCAGTTGCATACGCTTCGAAGCTTCGGCCAGGTCGGTGGCCCCGTCGAAGTCACGCCCATTCCTGGATCCAATCTGAGCCTGCACTGGACCCACCGGACCTTTGCCAGCGGTTTCAGCAAGCGGTCAGCGATCATCATCCTTTCCATTGGCGTGATTCTGCTGATGGTGGGCTTGCTGGTGCGTCAGCGATTCGGCGTTCTTGAGACCCAGCTGGATCGTCGCGCCAGCAAGCAGGCCAGGGCCGACGGCGCTGGCGACGAGGCGGCGTCGACCGCTGCGCCGCCGAGGCGACCCAGCCCGGCCAACAAGGCCACCGGATCCACTCGTTCGAGCCGACGCCCGGACCGGGTCAAGGCGAAGAAGAAGAAAGCACCGTCCCCGCCCGTGGCGGACGATCTGCCGGACTGGCTGCTTGATTCCGATCAGATCGACCAGACCGCGGCGCCGCTGGGCGGCGAGGACGATCTTCCGGACCTGCCCGATACCCTGAGCGATCAGGTCGATGACACGGTGGCCTTCGACGCGGACGACGACGAACTTCCTGAGTCGAAGCCTCGCGCGAGCGACGCAGAGGCGTCGGCGAACAAACCGGCGAAACCCGCATCCGATGAGCTGACCCTCGAAGAGACCCAGCCTGGCACCACGCACGAGGACAGCTCGGCTCAGACGCCCTCGGACTCCTTTGGTGACGGTGGTGCTGACATAGGCTGGGATGACTTCGACAGCGAGCTCGAACACGAAGACCTGCTGAGCGGCAGCGACGAACAGGCAATCGACGCCGCGCTGGCCGAGCTCGAGGGCTCGGGCGACGATCCGCCCCCGTCCAAGCCCCTTGCTGCAGATGCTGCGGACACCGACGGTCAGTCGGACCAGGCGGCTGCCAATACCCCCGCGCCCGCCGGCGCGCCGGTTCTGGACGAGAGCCTGTTCCGGGCCAACAGTATCGGCGGCATCGTCGGCGAGCATCTGGACTCGCGAGCGGCCACCCTGATCGGCGAGGCGATCGGCTCCGAGGCGAAGAGCCGGGGCGTCGATCGCATCGTCGTCGGACGTGACGGTCGACTCGATGGGCCAGTACTGATGTCCGGGCTGACCCAGGGACTGCGCGCGGCCGGCGTGGACGTGATCGACATTGGTGCCGTGCCGATCCCGGTCCTCAGCTTTGCCGCGACGGAGCTGACCAGCGGCTGCGGCGTCATGGTCACCGGCTCGCACTACCCGGCCAACCACAACGGGTTCCGGGTCAGGTTCCAGAATGAAGTGCTCAGCGACGGTGCCATTCAAGCCATCCGGCAACGCATCGACAATCAGGATCTGACCTCGGGGTCGGGACAGCTCGAAGAAGACGCGCTGATCGACCGCTATGTCGAGCGGATCGGTAGCGACGTCCAGTTGGAGCGCCCGCTGAAAGTCGTCGTCGACTGCGGCAATGGCATCGCCGGTGCCGTCGTCCCGGCCGTGCTCAGCGCGATCGGCGCCGACGTGATCCCTCTCTATTCCGACGTTGACGGCAGCTTTCCGAATCACCTGCCCGATCCCTCTCGGCCCGAAAACCTGGAGGACCTGAAGCTCTGCGTGCGCAATTTCCACGCCGACATCGGTCTGGCCTTCGACGGCGATGGCGATCGGCTTGCGGCGGTGGCCGGCGATGGCCGGGTGCTCTGGACCGATCAGCTGCTGATGCTCCTTGCCCCGGAGATTCTCGAGCGTAACGTCGGGGCGCGGGTGGTGATCGATTCGGCCAGCTCCCTGGCTTTGAGGGAACTCATCCAGGCGGCTGGCGGGAAGCCGCTGGTGGAGCGCAGCGCAGAGGCTTTCGTCGAGCAGCGCATGCGGAAGGAATCCGCCCTTCTCGGCGGCCTGTTCAGTGGCCACCTGTTCGTCGCCGAGCGCTGGTACCCCTTCGATGATGCGATCTATGCCAGCGCCCGACTGCTTGAGGCTCTGGCAGCTGATACTCGTCCGATTGCCGAGATCATCGATCAGCTGCCGAACTCCGAAGCCACGCCGGAGATCCGGGTCGAACTGGCGGCCGATGAGGCCGAGGACCTCATTACCGGGCTGATTGCCGACGGCAATTTCGGTGACGCCGAGCTGTCCATGGTCGACGGTCTTCGCGCCGACTATCCGGACGGCTGGGGCATGGTGCGGGCTTCGCACCAGGGGCGGGGCCTGGTGTTTCGCTTCGAGGCCGAGTCCGCCAAGGCGCTCAGACGAATCAAGGCGACGTTCGGTAAACAGGTCAAGGCCTGGCGTTCAGACCTCACGCTCCCGTTCTGACGCCCGCCCGGCATTGACGGGGTCAAGCCCAAAAGCATACGCCCGGTCGCCATGACGCGAGCCATCACCCTGTTGTTGAACAAGCCCTTCCGCGTTCTCAGCCAGTTCACGGATGCCGAGGGGCGGGCAACGCTGGCCGGGTTCATTGATCAACCCGGCGTCTACGCGGCAGGCAGGCTCGACTACGACAGCGAGGGCTTGCTGGTGCTGACCAACGACGGTGCGCTCAAAGCCCGTCTCATCGATCCGCGCTCGGCGACGCCGAAAAGCTACTGGGTTCAGGTTGAGGGTCGACCGAGCGTCCAGGCGCTTCGGCGCCTGGCACGCGGCGTGACGCTGAAGGATGGGGCGACCGCGCCGGCCGAGGTCGAGCTGCTGGCCAAAGCCCCATCCGGGTTGTGGAAGCGCCGCCCTCCCGTGGCCCCGCGTCCTGGACGTCCGACCAGCTGGATCTGCCTGACCATCCACGAAGGCCGGAACCGCCAGGTGCGTCGGATGACGGCGGCGGTAGGCCTGCCGACCCTGCGCCTGATTCGCTGCCGAGTAGGCGATTACGCGCTTGGCGATCTTGCGCCGGGCGACGTGCGGGACGTGTCGAAGCAGCGCTGAGCGCCCGGTCGTGCCCCTTCAGCAGAGGCTTCCTAGTAGGCGTATTCCTTGAACAGGGCGTCGAGCTTGCCGTTCCAGCGGCCCTCGAAGGCCGCCAGCTTGGCCTGCGCCGGGCTGGCGCCACGATCGACGATTTCTTCCAGGGAGTTGAGAAAGCCCGCCTCGTGATCGCCGGCACCGTTGAGCCGCTGGCGACGCGCCAGGCCCTGCCGGGCCAGGTCCAGGAGCTCGCGGGCGATGTCCTGGACCGAGCGGCCCTGAATGTCCGCCTGCAGGCCCCGGCGAGCGACCTCTTCTCGCAGGGACTGACGCTCCTCAAGTGTCCAGCCCCGGCTCATGTCGAGGCAGGCCTGCAGATTGCCTGAATCGTAGAGCAGGCCAACCCAGAAGGCCGGCAGGGCGCAGAGCCGCCGCCAGGGACCGCCATCCGCGCCGCGCATCTCGAGGAAGCGCTTCAGGCGAACTTCCGGAAAAGCCGTGGTCAGGTGGTCTTCCCAGTCCGACAGGGTGGGATAGTGCCCCTCCAGCCCCGGCAGACGGCCGGCGATGAAATCACGGAAGGATCGGCCCGCGACATCGATATACCTGTGATCGCGACGAACGAAGTACATCGGCACATCGAGCATCCAGTCGACGTAGCGCTCGAAGCCCATCGACTTGTCGAAGACCCAGGGCAACATGCCGGTGCGGTCCGGATCCGTGTCGGTCCAGACCTGGCTTCGAAAGCTCTCGAAGCCCGAGGGCTGCCCTTCGACGAAGGGTGAATTGGCGAACAGGGCTGTTGCGATCGGCTGCAGCGCAAGCGAGGCACGGAATTTGTCGACCATGTCGGCCTCGCTGGAAAAGTCGAGATTGACCTGGACCGTGCAGGTCCGCTTCATCATGTCGATCCCCAGGCTTCCGACCTTGGGCATGTAGTTACGCATGATCACGTAGCGCGCCTTCGGCATCCATTCGATGTCCTCGCGCCGGGCCGTGGGGTGAAAGCCCATGCCGAGAAAGCCGATTCCCAGCGGCTCGCAGACCTGGCGAACCTGGGCCAGGTGGGTGTTGACCTCGTTACAGGTCTGGTGCAGGTTGTCCAGCAGGCCACCGGAGAGTTCGAGCTGGCCGCCGGGTTCGAGGGTGATCGAGCTGCCGTCGTCCTGGGTCAGCGCAATCGGCTGCCCATCCTCTTCGATCAGCTGCCAGCTGAACTGGTTGGCCAGGCCCTCGAGGACCGCTCGGATCCCACGCTCCCCACCGTAGGGCAGAGGCTTCAAAGTGTCCGTATGAAAACCGAACTTCTCGTGTTCGGTCCCGATGCGCCAGCGGCTTTCGGGTTTGCAGCCAGACTCCAGCCAGGCGGCCAGATCCTTCGGGTCGGTAATGACTTGATCCGTGTTCACTGCGAGACCGTCCTGCGCTTGAAGGGGGCTGCAATTATCACTCATTCGCTCACTCCGCATGGCAACGGTCCGAGGGACAGGTCGCAAGGGCGCCCGGCGCTGCTATCCTCTGGAGGGTCCGATACCGCGACTGATTCGACTTCCTCCCGGATTGATTCATTTCATGTGTTCGCCGCCTGCTGCCAGATCCGACTCGACCGCACAGACCGCTAGGGGGGCGGCGGGGCAGTGGACGCGTCATTGGCCTCTCCTGTTCTTGGGACTGGTGCTTGTCCTGTCCACCGCGCGAGGCGAGACGCTGCATCGCGGACTGGGCCCCGAGCCTGATTCTCTGGACATCCATCGCGCCCAGTCCCTGTCGTCACTGAATGTCCTGCGCGATCTGCACGAAGGTCTGGTGAGCCTGAACGCCAGCGCCGAACTGATTCCGGGCCTGGCCGAGCGCTGGTCGGTCAGCAGCGACGGCTTGACCTGGACCTTCTGGCTTCGACGGGACGCGCGCTGGTCTGACGGCCGCGCGGTGACGGCGCAGGATGTGATCGCCGGCTGGCAGCGACTCCTTGACCCGGCGACCGCGTCGCCCCAGGCCGCCTGGCTGGATCGCGTCCGCTCGGCAGCGGCGATCCGTCGGGGGCGCCTGCCGCCCGAGGCCCTGGGCGCGGAGCCGATCTCGGACCACGAGCTCCGGGTTCACCTGGAACGTCCCACGGCCTGGTTCGCCGAGCTCCTGACCCATCCGGCCACGTTTCCCTGGCGCAGCGAGGAGGGCACCGTCTTCAGCGGCGCCTTCGTCCTCGCTGAGCGGGTGCCGGGTGCCCACCTCCATCTGCAGGCCAATCCCGAATGGCACGCGGCAGACCAGGTCCGCCTCGAGGCGGTGCGCTGGCATGTGATCGAAGAGCCCAACGTCGAGCTCAATCGCTATCGTGCCGGTCAGCTCCACATCACCGAAACCATTCCACCGGGTCGCCTTAACTGGCTCCGTGAGCTGTTCGGAGACGAGCTTCGCATTGCCCCCTACCTGGGCAGTTTCTTTCTCGCCTTCAACGTGGCAAGGGCGCCGTTTCGCGACGAGCCGGCGCTGCGTCAGGCCCTGAGCCTGGTGATCGATCGCGAGCTGTTGACCGAGCGCGTGCTCGGTGCGGGCGAACTGCCTGCCGAGCGCCTGATTCCTCCCGGAATGCCGGACTGGCCTGGTGGCTTCGACTCGCCGGACTCGGACCTGTCGGCTCGCCGGGCGAGAGCGCGTGAACTCTACCGTGCCGCCGGCTACTCGGACCGGAATCCGCTGACCGTCGAGCTCCGGGTCAACACCTCCCTCGCCCACCGCCGGATGTCCGCGGCCGTCGCCGCCATGTGGCGCGAGCACCTGGGCGTCAGGACTCGCCAGGTCAGCGAAGAATGGAAGGTCTTCGTTGCCAACCGGCGCCACGGCCGATTGACTCAGATCGTGCGCGGTGGCTGGATCGCCGACTGGCGCGATGCGGCCAATTTTCTCCAGCTGTTTGAAACTCACAGTCCGCTCAACTACAGCTTCTGGTCCGATCCGGACTTCGATGCCCTGATGCAGCGTGCCGACCTTGCCAGCGGAATCGAACGCCAGCAGGTGCTTCTCGAGGCCGAGCAGCGACTCCTCGATGCGCATGTGATCATTCCCCTGTACTACTATGTTTCGCGTCACCTGGTAAAGCCGAACGTGCGAGGATTCGAAAACAACCTGATGGATGTGCACCTGTCGCGCTGGATCGGACTGGAATGACGCGAAGCGGATTTCTTCTCGCCGTCGTCCTCCCCGTTGCCGTCCTCGCCGGCTGTGGCGGCGACGCGTCGGACGACGCCGCGGGTCAGGTCACCCCCCTGCTGGCGCAGCCCGTGGACTTCGCGCACGATGACGAGGGTCGTCCCCCGGACGCCGTCCTCGCCGATACGCAGGTGGTCCATCGCGGGAACGCCGAGGAGCCGCAGACCCTTGATCCTCACCTCGCCCAGGGCGTGCCGGCATCGACGATTCTCCGTGATCTCTTCGAGGGGCTGACGACGACCGAGCCGGATGGTCGTATCGTGCCGGGGGCCGCGGCCCACTGGGACATCAGCCGCGACGGACTGGTCTATACCTTCTATCTCGATCCGGAGTCGCGCTGGAGCAATGGCGAGGCCCTGACGGCCCAGGACTTCGTCTGGTCATGGAAGCGCGTCGTCGATCCGGCCACGGGCGCCAGCTATGGCCGCATGCTGTCGCCGGTGAAAAACGCGAACGCCATCCTGGCCGGCACCATGAGCATTGATTCCCTGGGCGTCGAGGCCCTCAGCGAGTCCAGCTTCCAGGTCACGCTCGAGTCGCCGACGCCCTATTTCCTCGGCCTGTTGACCCATCCGACGACCTACCCCGTCCATCGGCCGTCGCTGGAAGCGCACGGTTCGGCTCACGTTCGGCCGGGGCAGCTGGTCTCCAACGGTGCCTATCGCCTGCTCGACTGGCAGGTTCGCGCCTTCATCGAGCTGGGCCGAAACCCGCACTACCGCGGTGCGGACCAGGTCATCGTCGAGCGCGTGCTGTTCTATCCCTTCGAAGACGAAGTGACCGAATTCAATCGCTTTCGCGCCGGCGATCTGCAGTGGACCTACCAGGTCCCCAGCAATCAGTTTCGCTGGCTCCAGGACAACCTGCCGCAGGCCCTGGAAGTCGCGCCCTGGTTCGGTACCTATTTCTTCGGCTTCAACCTTCAGCGGCCGCCCTTCCAGGACAACCTCGCGCTCCGCCAGGCGCTCAATCTCGCGGTCGATCGGGAGATTCTTACCTCGAGCGTGACGCGCTTCGGCGAGATTCCCACCTTCAGTCTGATCCCGCCGGGCCTGCCCGACTACAGGCCCTTCACCCCTACGCACGCCGAGTGGACCCAGGCCGAGCGCGAGGCCGAGGCACGTCGCCTCTACGCCGAGGCCGGCTACTCCGAAGACAACCCCCTGGTCGTCGAGCTGCGCTACAACAGCTCGGAAAATCATCGGCGCGTGGCCGTGGCCATCGCGGCCATGTGGAAGCAGACCCTGGGGGTGCAGACCCGCCTCATCAACGAGGAGTTCCGGGTGTTTCTCCAGAATCGCGCCATGGGCCGCGTCACGGAAGTCTTTCGTGCCGGTTGGATCGGTGACTACCAGGATGCCTTTACCTTTCTCGAACTGTTTCACTCACAGCACTCGAGAAACGATTCGGGCTACGACAATCCCGCCTACGATCGCCTGCTCGGTCAGATCGCCGCCGAGCGCATCCCCGCTCTGCGGCGCAATCTGATGGTCGAAGCCGAGCGCATGCTGCTCGCCGATCAGGTCATCATGCCGGTCTTTGTCTACGTCTCCAAACGCCTTGTGCACCCGCGCCTCCAGGGTTGGCAGGAAAACGTCATGGACCACCACCTGACCCGCCACATGTATTTACTCCGCGCCCAAGGCTCCTCTCCGGTCGAGGCGTCTCCGGCACCGGGAGCCAGTGCCGATGGGACCGGCGCTGAGAACGCACGCGGAGACGCCGAGGAGCAGGGGCCGCCGAGTTGAAAACGAAGGAACTGACGGCAGCAATCAACACAGTGGCCACGGCGGCCCACCGGGCACTGGGGCCTGGCCTGCTTGAGCCCGTCCACCAAGTGGGACTTGAGAAGAAACCTCGGGACGCTGGCCTTGAGGTCGAAAGGCAAGTTGCGATTCCCGATAATTTCAGGGGGCTGAATTTCAAGGAAGCTTTCAGGGTCGATCCGTTCGTCGAGAAGAGGGTGGTGCCAGAGATCAAGGCGATCGAAGCGATCGCCAAGGTTCACAAACGCCAGCTGTTGACTTACCTTAGGTTGTCCGACGCCCGGGTCGGTCTGCTGTTGAATTTTGTTGCCGCGGTCATGCGAGATGGGGTCACAAGGGTCGTCAATGATTTCGATGGTGATTCTCAGCATCCTCTGCCACGCTGCGTCTCCGCGTGAGTCCTTGAACTCAGCATGCTGACCTATTCCTTCAAGCGCCTGGCCTCGGCGATTCCGACCCTGTTCTTCCTGATCACCGTGGCCTTCTTTCTGATTCGGGTGGCACCCGGCGGGCCCTTTGATTCGGAGCGAGCGCTGCCGCCGGAGATCGAAGCCAATCTCGCCGCCAAATATCACCTGGACGAACCACTGATCATTCAGTACGCCCGCTATATCTGGCAGATCGCGCGCTTCGATTTCGGACCGTCCTTCCACTACCTCGACTGGTCGATCAATGATCTGATCGCCCAGGGCGCGCCGGTCTCGTTCACGCTCGGAGCCCTGGCGCTGCTGCTTGCGCTGGTCATCGGCGTGCCCGTCGGCGCCTGGGCAGCCCTTCGCCAGAATCGCCCGGCCGACTATTCAGTCATGTCCGTGGCCATGATCGGAATCTCGATTCCGAATTTCGTGATGGCGCCGCTGCTGATTCTGCTGTTTGCCGTCACCCTGGGCTGGCTGCCGGCCGGTGGCTGGGCCTTCGAGCCGGCGCGAATGGTGCTGCCGGTGGTGACCCTGGCGCTCCCGATGATCGCCTACATCGCCCGGATCACTCGCGGCTCGATGATCGAAGTGCTGCACTCGAGCTTCATCCGCACCGCGCGGGCCAAGGGTATGCCGGAGAAGGAAGTCCTGATCAACCATGCCCTGCGGCCGGCGCTGCTGCCGGTGATTTCCTACCTCGGGCCGGCGGCCGCCGGAATCCTGACCGGATCGGTTGTCGTCGAGCGGATCTTCACCATTCCGGGCATCGGCGCCTATTTTGTCCAGGGCGCGCTCAATCGTGACTACACCCTGGTCATGGGCGTGGTCATTCTCTACGGGGTTCTCATCATTGCGTTCAATTTTCTCGTCGACCTGCTCTATGCCTGGTTGGACCCGAGGATCCGCTACGACGAGGCCAGCGCATGAACCAGGTCACCCGCGATGCCTTCGAGCAGGCGCTGGACCTGCGCGTGGTTCAGGGCCGGTCCCTCTATCTCGATGCCTGGCATCGCCTGCTCAAGAACAAGGCTGCCGTGACCGGTCTGCTCATCCTGCTGATCATGGTGCTTCTGGTGACCTTCGGCCCGATGCTCAGCGGCTGGGATCACGAGATTCCCGACTGGGACAATTACTCCACGCCACCCTCCCTCGACACGGGCCACTGGTTCGGCACGGACGCGCTCGGCCGCGATCTCTACGTCCGCACGTTGATCGGCGGCAGAATTTCTCTCCTCGTCGGCCTGGTAGCGACCCTCGTGTCCCTGCTCATCGGAATTACCTACGGCGCGATCGCGGGCTACCTCGGTGGGCGGGTCGACAACATCATGATGCGCTTCGTCGACGGTATCTACGCGATGCCCTTCATGTTCTTCGTCATCCTGCTGATGGTGATCTTCGGCCGCAATATCTTTCTTATCTTCGTTGCGATCGGCGCCATCAACTGGCTCGATATGGCGCGGATCGTGCGCGGTCAAACGCTCAGCCTGAAGACCAAGGATTTCGTCGAGGCGGCGCGGGCCTGTGGTGCGACCGAGTGGCAGATCATTCGACGCCATATCATTCCCAATCTGCTCGGCGTGGTCGTGGTCTACGTCACCCTGACCATTCCGCAGGTCATTCTCGTCGAAAGCTTTCTCAGTTTTCTCGGGCTTGGCGTCCAGGAGCCGTTGACCTCCTGGGGTGCGCTGGTCAACGAGGGCGCCCAGGAGCTGGAAACGGCGCCCTGGTCCCTGCTGATTCCTGCGAGCTTTCTCGCCGTCACCCTGTTTGCCTTCAACTTCCTCGGTGACGGCCTGCGTGACGCCCTCGACCCGAAGGATCGCTGAGGCCGCTCCCGCCGGACAGGGTTATTCAGCGGTTTTCTGATCGGCGGGTGCCAGCTCCGGCCCGAGCGTGTGGCGTAGATCGTCGAGCCACGGGGCGTAATGGCGCCACTGCTCGACGCCGGACTGATAGATGGGCTGGCGCACCTGTTCCGAGCTGGCCGTTCGAACCGAGCGTTCCGTGCGGTGGAACTCGACGCAGGCCGGATCGAAGGGGAGCTCGAGGTGGTCGAGCATTCGACGGACCTGGGATTCGAGATCGCCGACCACGTCCTCGTAATTCACCTGCAGGATGCGGCCGGGATAGACCTGGTGCCAATGGTCCATCAGATCGACGTAGTCGCGGTAGTAGCGCCCGATATCGGACAGGCTGTAGCTGAATTCCTGCCCCTCGGCAAACAGCTGCTTGAAGCCGGAAAAGCAGCAGCCCATGGCCGCGCGGCGTGCGTCGATGACTCTGGCCCGGGGGAGGATAGAGAAGATCAGGCCGAGATGGCGGAAATTGTTCGGCATCTTGTCGAGAAACAGCGGTGCCTCACCGCGATGGACGCGGGTTTCCTCGATGAATTGCTCGCCGAGCTGGCGGCGATCCTCGGGCGATAGCTCGGCCAGTATCCCGGGGTAGCGGGGTTCTTCATCGCGACGCCGGCGCCCGTTCAATCGGTGCGCCATGGCCAGGATATTGGGCAGCTCCAGCGTGCCATCGATGGCCGGATGGGAGGCCAGAATCTGCTCGATCAGCGTTGAGCCTGCCCGCGGCAGGCCGACGATGAAGATGGGATCGGGCGCCTCATGGCCACCGTCGAGAAGCTCGGCGGCGCGCGCTTGCGTGAAAAAGGTCTTCTGTCGCTCGAAGTCGGCGGCCATTCGATCGGCGCTGTAGTCGACGCGAGCGCGTTTGATCGCATTGCCCCGAGCATAGTGCTGAAACGACTCCTCCCAGGCCGCTCGATCCTCGAGCGCCTTACCGAGGGCAAAGCGCAGGTGGATTTCATCGACGGGCGTCAGGCCGCCGGCCTCGATAAGTGAGCGCAGCTGAGCGATCTGCTCGTCGTCGAATCGGAAGGTCTTCATGTTCGCCAGTGACCACCACGCATCCCCGAAATCCGGTCGTCCCTTGTAGGCGGCGCTATAGGCAGCGATCGCCTCGTCCTGCTGGCCGATGGTCTTGAGCGCATGGCCGCGCAGCATCTGGACGTGCCAGGGTTGGGGCGAACGTTCGATCAGGGGCTCGAGCACCGTCAGTGCTTCATCGTAGCGCCCGATCGCGGCGCACTGATTGGCGTAGGCCAATTCGGCGGCCAGGTTGCCGGGCATGCGTCGGCGCAGCTCGGCGGCTGCTTCCCAGGCGTCGGCAAACTTCTGGCGCTGGTGCAGCACCTTGACGTAGTCCATGCGCGCCAGATCGAAGTCGGGCTGGAGCTCGATGACGCTTTCGAGCAGGAACTCGGCGTCGTCATAGATATGCAGCTCCATCCCGATCGCGGCCAGGAGCCGCATCGCCTCGGGATGGTGCGGGTTGTTCTGAAGAAAGTGTCGGCAGATTTTCTCTGCCTTGTAGATCTTGCCCTCGTGAAGCTGGCTGGTGACGGTGACCAGCTCGCGCGGCAGGTCGGCGAGGCGCTTGAAGTTCGACGCCGCGACGCGAGCGCCCTCCACATCGCCACTGCGCTGCCGCAGTTCGGCCAGGAAACGCCAGGCTGCCATCAGGCCCGGGTTGAGCTCGGTGGCTCTGGCGTAGGCTTCGCAGGCGGGGCCGGCTCTTTTCCTGTCGCGGTAGTTGTGGCCGATTTCCTGCCAGGCTCGTCCGTAGTCCGGCGCCTGATGCGTCAGGCGGTGCAGCGTCTCGAGCGCGTCGTCGAAGCGCTTCAGATAGCGCAGGCAGACGGCGGCAAGAAAAAGGGCTCTGGTGTTTTCTGGCGCCTCGTCCAGGACGGCTTCGGCGGTGGCCAGTGAATCACCGAAGCGCTGCTGCTTGAGCAGCGCTTCGGCTTGTTCCAGGAGAGAGTCCGAGCGAGACGGTGTCGTCGGTGTGCTGGTGTCAGTCATCCGACTAGTGTAGCCGCCTCGCTCGGGCTCCTATCAGGCCTTACAGCCCCTGATAGCGGTAGGTGAACCGGACGCCGCCCGTCAGCGGACGGTTGGTGGTGATCCGGGCGATGTCGTCCTGGGTGTTGATGAACAGCTCGGCGCGCTCATCGAACAGGTTCTCGACGAACACCTCGGCGGTCCAGCTGTTCTTCGAGACGCCAGCCGCAGCGTTGAAGATCGAGTAAGCGTCCTGCTTACGCCGCTCGGCGGCCACCAGCGAGCTGAAGGAATCGCCGGAGTAGCTGCCGGAGACCTGGACGTAGGCAAAGTCGGCCCAGCCCCAATCCACGGGCCGCTCGTAGCGACCGCGCAGGCTGGCCTGGATTTCCGGCACCAGCGGAAGCTGGCTGCCGATCGGCGCCAGTTCGATGACCTGCGCATCCACGTCGGTCAGTTCCGTATCGTTGTAGGACACGGCGCCGAACAGCGTGAAATCGTTGGTGGCTCGCCAGACGAAGTCTGCCTCGAGACCCATGATTTCCGAGTCGGCCGAGTTTTCGATGAAGGTCAGGATGGAGACGTTCTGCGGATCGAAGCGCGAGACCTGCATGTTTTCCCACTCGATGAAGTAGGCCGCACCGTTGATGCGCAGGGTGTTGTTCAGCAGCTCGGTTTTCCAGCCCAGCTCCCAGTTGGTCACGTCATCGGTGTCATAGGTGGCGCTGACGGTCGGGAAATCGGGGTTGGCTGACGGGATGCCGCCGCCGCGGTTCCAGCCGCCGGGGCGGAAGCCCTCCGAGTAGGTGAAGAACATCATGGCGTCGTTGGTCGGCGTCCAGGAAACATTCACCTTGGTAATGACGTCATCCTGCTCAAGCGGATTCGGCGTATGACCACCGTCGACGTCGTAGTCGCGACCCGCGTCGCCGTCGATGCTGCCGGCGAAGATGCCTTGGGCAAAGTTCGACGTGCCGCGGAAGTCCGACTCGATTTCGTAGGCGCGCAGGCCCAACGTGGCCTTGAGCGTGTTCGGGATCAGGTCGTAGCTGAACTCACCGAAGAAGGCCAGCTGCTCTTCCGTGCGCTGGATATCGTTGAAGAAGGCCACTCCGACCGGTCGGATGTTGGGATTGACCTGGAACGCGGTCGAAATAGGCGCGTTCTGCGCAAACCCGATGTCCGGTGTTGCCACGTAATAGTAATCATCCTGCGTATCGATGACGAAATCATCGTAATAGACGCCACCAACGAAGCGCCAGCGATTCTCGGCGGGCGTTGAAATGCGGAACTCGTGGGTGGTGCGTTCGTGTTCCTGCAGGATGTCGACGCCCTTGGTTGGATCGAGGCAGGCGCGATTCTCGGTGATAAAGCGCGGGTCGATGTCGTAGTTGGTGATGTAGGCCGGGTTGTCGTAGGTGCAGGTGTAGTAGGCAATGAATGCACCCGCATTGTTGTAGCCGGTGTAGTCGACCTGCTGATTCACCTCGCGATCGAGGTAGCCGCCGGCGTAGACCATGTCGAGCATGCCGAGGCGACCCTCGAGGGTCCAGGTCGTCTGGTTGAAGGTGTCGTCCAGCTCGTCGTTGAAGAAGCGCGATACTTCGAGGTCGCCGACTTCCGGGTCGTAGTCGAACACGCCGTCCGCGCCGAGTTCCTGGTAGGTGTTCTGCACGAGCAAGGACCAGTCTGCATTGAACTCGTGGAACAGTCCCGCGCGGAAGCCCTTGTAGTAGCTGTCGTTGAAGTTTTCTTCAACGAGCTCGGCGTTGTTGACGGTCTCGTAGGTCGCGTCCGGTCCCAGATCCACGGCGGACAGGGGGTTGATGTCGGGGTCAAGGGTAAACTCGCCCAGCTCGTTATCGATGTAGCCGCCGAGGTTGACGTTATAGAAGGCAAAGCGCGCGGCGGTGAAATCGCCGAGCGGGATGTTGAAGAATCCTTCGCCCGAGCTGTTGAGCTCGCCGCTCTTGGTAAATGACGCTTCGCCACTGAAACCTGCGTCGAACACGCCGAGTTCGGGTTTGTTGGTGATGTAGCGAATCGTGCCGGCCTGCGAGCTGGCTCCGAACAGCGTCCCCTGCGGTCCTGGCAACACCTCGATACGCTCGAGATCCGTCGCGTAGACATCCAGGTTACGTCCCGGTGCGGTTACCGGCTGCTCATCGAGATAGAGCGCTACGTTGGGGTTGGTGCCCTGAGCGCCTGAGAGCAGTACGGTGATCGGCTGCACGGCCAGGCCACGAATGTAGATGGTCTGCTGGCCCGGTCCGCGGCTGGCTGCGTTGATTCCTGGCACGCTCATCCTGAAATCATCGAAGTTGCCGATGTTCATCTCTTCCAGGGCTTCCTCATCGACGGCCTGGACGGACAGGGGCGCGGACTGGAGATCCACCTCTTCGGTTTTCGTCGCCGTGACGACGATTCGATCAATTTCTCGCGAAGACGTTTCTTCGTTTCTCGTGGTCTCGCTGTCTTGAGCAAATGCAGCTCCCGACGTCGTGGCCACCAGACCCAGAAGCACCGCCTGCGTCAAACGATTACGTTTTGGCATGACTTCTCTCTTCTATTTTGGATTTATCGGTCGCTCGAAGCGAATTCCGGACGCGCTAACATCCGGGCCGAACAGATCTGCCAAATCGTTAAAGGAATTTACAAACCGACAATTGAACGCCACCGGTTGGACGCGCAACGAGATCGTTGCGACTCCGGTTCGTCATATACCGTTGGTCGTGCGGCGCGGCGGCAAGTGGCCAGCGTGCGAGTTGAACTACAAAAACTCTACCCACAGCAGCGATGAACCGGGTTCATCACCTATCCTTTGTCTACGGTCGGTATCCCTGACTCAACGGATACCGCTTTCGGCAAAATGGCTGTCCTTCGATTCGAGTTAGTGTTTCAATGCTAGCATGCACGGTCGTGAAACATGCGTTCACGCGCGTTTAACCTGCTGCATAAAGCGCTAAAAATAGCAGCAAACGAATCAAATACGAATCTGAATCTAAAATTTAAGAAAAATAAAATTTTTAAAGCCATGAGCCGCGTAATGCTCGTGGGCGCTTGTTTGATTCTAGGAAACCTCTGAATAGCCATGCTCGGGCGCGACAGGCCTTTGCGGGAGACTCCGACTGAAACGCGCTCCGAGCATAGTTATTCAGAGCTTCCCTAGCTGTTACCCTTGTCGGTGACGCTGTCGTTGTTATCGTGGTTCGCTTGTTATCGTGCAGTGTATGGAACTCACGCCCCCCTTAAAGAAGTTTTGCAAGGATTGCTGTGAACGAATCATCGAGTGAAACTGACCAGCTGATCGCCGAGCTTGAAGAAGTCTATGAGACGGATTACGAGATCGGTCAGGACAATATCGAGCGCCTCGGCCTGGACATGCACAACCCGGTGTTTTTCGTCAGCGCTGGATTGATCGTCCTTTTCGTCGCAGCCTCTCTGCTTTTCCCGGACGTTGCAAAAGCCAGCCTGGAAGCCACCAAGGCCTGGATTCAGGTCACCTTCGACTGGGTTCTCCTGTCCGCAGGGAATGTCTTCGTGCTGTTCTGTCTGGCATTGATCCTGTTACCCGTTGGCAAGATTCGAATCGGCGGCGACGATGCGACGCCGGATTTCTCGCTCGTCTCCTGGTTTGCAATGCTGTTTGCTGCCGGTATCGGCATCGGCTTGATGTTCTGGGGCGTGGCCGAACCGGCCGGCTACTACACGGATTGGTATGGAACCCCCCTGGATATCGAGGCCTATACCGCTGAAGCCCGACCGGCCGCCCTGGGAGCCACGATGTATCACTGGGGCCTTCATCCCTGGGCCATCTATGCCGTGGTTGCACTGGCCCTGGCCTTTTTTGCTTATAACAAGGGACTGCCGCTGACGATTCGATCGACCTTCTATCCCCTCCTTGGTGACCGGATCTGGGGCCCGATCGGCCATGTGGTGGACGTGATGGCCGTGCTTGCAACCATCTTTGGCCTGGCCACCTCTCTCGGCTTCGGGGCCCAGCAGGCGGCAGCAGGCATCAGCTTTCTCTTCAACGTCGATAACGGCCTGACTACGCAGCTGACGATCATTGCCTGCGTGACGGGTGTCGCCCTGATCTCGGTACTGCGGGGGATTGATGGCGGCGTCAAGCTGCTTTCCAACATCAATATGTCGCTGGCATTGGTGCTGTTGATGTTCGTTATCGTTGCCGGCTCGATTTCCGCTTTTCTCGTCAACTACGGACAGACCCTGAGCGGCTATGCCGACTATGTCCTTCCCTTGAGTAATCCCTTTGGACGCAGCGACGATGTCTTCTATCATGAGTGGACGATCTTCTATTGGGCCTGGTGGATTTCCTGGTCGCCCTTTGTCGGCATGTTTATCGCGCGCGTGTCCCGCGGACGCACGGTGCGGCAGTTCCTGACCGCCGTTCTGGTCGTGCCGACGATGGTGACGACGATCTGGATGGCAGCCTTCGGTGGCAGTGGCCTCGATCAGATCGAACAGGGGGTGGGCGAGCTCGCAGACGGCATCGGCGACGATGCCCTCGTATTGTTCCAGATGCTCGAGAACCTGCCCCTGTCGGCCATCACGTCGTTGTTGGGTATCTGTCTTGTGCTCGTCTTTTTTGTCACCTCATCCGACTCGGGCTCGCTGGTGATCGACTCGATTACCTCCGGCGGCAAGACCGATGCGCCGGTCACTCAGCGCGTCTTCTGGGCCACCATGCAGGGCGTCATCGCCGGGGTGCTGCTTTCCCTGGGCGGCGCTGCGGCCCTGGATGCACTTCAGGCCGGGGCGGTGAGTACCGGACTCCCGTTCACCTTCGTCCTTCTGGCCATGTGCGTCAGCCTGGCGCTGGGATTACGCCACGAACTGCAACTCAACCGGGCGCTGCAGGCCTGATCAACAGGAGACCGCTGTCGATGTTCAAGAAAATCATGGTGCCTGTCGTCCTGGAGCACGTCGAACGAATGGCGCGAACCCTGTCCGTGGCCGCTGACCTGGCCCGCCAGTACGAGGCATCGATCACCTTCGCGGGTGTGACAGGCAAGGTTCCCAGCGCCATCGCTCGCACGCCGGACGAATTCGCTGCCGCCCTCGATATGTTCGCTCGTGAGCAGGGCAACCAGAGTGGCGTTGCGACCGATTCCCTCGTTCTCCTCAGCAATGATCCCGGCGCCGAACTCGATTCACGCCTGTTGGAGGCGATCGGAACCTCGCAGGCAGATCTGGTTGTCATGGGCTCTCATCCACCCGGGGTCGCCGATGCGCTGCATCTGATCGGGTCGCACAGCGCCTGGCTCGTCCGCCACAGCGATGTCTCCGTCTTTGTTGTCAGATAGGGCCCGTTGCAGCTGCCGCCCGTCGGCAGAATCCGGTACGCTGTGGCCCAGGCCAGCTCTTGTCTTCGATGGGATCGATCAGCGTGTCCACAACTCATCGCGTTCTTCTCGCTACACGGCCCGCGTCCGGGCTGCCGCCTTCGAGTCGCTGATCCATGGCGCTTCTTGAAGTCCGCGATCTGACCGTTGCCTTCGACACCCCTGATGGGGTCGTTCACGCCGTCAACGGCATCAGCTTCGACCTCGATCCCGGCGAGACCCTCGGCCTTGTCGGGGAGTCCGGCTCCGGCAAGACCCAGACGGCGCTCGCACTCCTCGGTCTGCTGGCTGAAAACGGTCGCGCCACCGGCTCGGTGAAGTTTCGCGGCCAGGAGCTCCTTGGCCTGTCGACCTCGGAGCTGAGTCGGATTCGAGGATCGAAGATCTCGATGATCTTTCAGGACCCGGTCTCCTCCCTCAACCCCTACATGACCATCGGCGACCAGCTCGTCGAGGTGCTCACCCACCATCGCAATCTGCGGCGTCGGGACGCCAGGTCGCGTGCCGAGGAGATGCTCAATCAGGTCCGTCTTTCGGACCCCGCCAACCGAATGCGCCAGTATCCGCACGAGCTGTCCGGTGGCATGTGCCAGCGCGTCATGATCGCCATGGGCCTGCTGTGCCAGCCGGACCTGTTGATCGCTGACGAGCCGACTACGGCGCTGGACGTGACCGTACAGTCGCAGATCAATTCACTGATGGGTGAGCTGTCGGAACAATCGTCGACGGCGATCCTGCTGATCACCCACGACCTGGGCGTCGTCGCCGGGTTGTGTGACCGCGTCCTGGTGATGTACGCCGGCCAGGAAATGGAAATGGCCGGCGTCCACGAGCTTTTCGCGGACCCTCGCCACCCCTACACCGAGGGTTTGCTCAACTCGGTCCCGCGCCTGGACCAGGCCAGATCCGGCATCCTGAACGCCATTCCGGGCAATCCGCCCAATCTGCTTCAGCTGCCGGCGGGCTGCCCCTTTGCCAGCCGCTGTCGCTACCGTTTTGAACGCTGCAGTGAGCGCCCGGCCTTCGACCCTGTCGGTGAGGGCCGCTTCAAGCGCTGCCACCTGGACCAGATTCCAACGGCTGCCGATCAGAATTCGGCGGAACCTGTCTGATGCGTGCGCCCGTCCTCGAAGTCCGGGATCTGTCGGTCCACTTCAGGATCGATACGGGTCGGTTCTTTCGCCACGACTACCACACGATCAAGGCCGTCGATCAGGTCAACTTCGACGTTTATCCCGCCGAAACACTCGGTATCGTCGGCGAGTCGGGCTGCGGCAAGTCGACGCTGGCCAGGGCGATTCTCGGACTGGTCAGGCCCCAGGCCGGCCAGGTCCGCTGGCTCGGGGAGAACCTGCTGGACTTGAGCGAGGAGGCCATGCGGGGCAAGCGCCGCGAGATTCAGCTGATCTTTCAGGACCCCTCAGGCTCCCTTGACCCCCGAATGACTGTCGGTGATATCGTCGCCGAGCCGCTGCGGACCTTCTACCCTTCGATGACGAAGCTGCAGATCCGTGAGCGCGTTCAGGGAATGATGAAGCTCGTCGGCCTGCTGCCGGAACAGGTCAACCGCTATCCCCACGAATTTTCCGGTGGCCAGTGTCAGCGTATCGGCATCGCACGAGCCCTGGTCGTCAATCCCCGCCTCGTCGTCTGCGATGAGCCCGTCTCGGCCCTCGATGTGTCGATCCAGGCCCAGATCGTCAACCTGCTCAAGGACCTGCAGAAGAAGCTCCAGCTGTCGTTGATTTTCATCGCCCACGATCTGTCGGTCGTGCGCCACGTCTCCGATCGGGTGCTCGTCATGTATCTGGGGCGGGTGATGGAGGTGGCCGATCGCGACGAGATCTATCTCGAACCCCGTCACCCCTACACTCGGGCGTTGATCGAATCGGTGCCCATTCCCGACCCGATCAAGGAGCGCGAAAGGGCCCGACGATCCCTGAAAGCCGACATGCCTTCGCCGATGAATCCCCCCTCGGGCTGCGTGTTTCGAACGCGCTGTCCCTATGCAATCGATCAGTGCAGTGAGAGCAAGCCCGACCTGCAAACCCTCGACAGTGGACGCCAGGTCGCCTGCATCCGACACGATGACCTGCCCGAGGGACCGGATCTGCCGGCGCAGGAGCAGCTTGCTCCGGAGTGAAACGATCGGTGGTTAATCAGGGCCTCAGCCCTCGGGGTATTGAAGCTCGAAACGCCCTGCCTCGATCGTCAACCAGCCGCGCTGCTCGACTTCATTGATCCAGCGCTCGATCAGCCGCGCCGCCGCGGGCGGAGACAGGCCTGCACTCAGACCAACGACGGGCACGAGGGCCTCGCCCAGGGCGTCGATCGACCCCGCCCCGTCGATCACGGGCTGATTCTCATCGGATGACCAGCGCCCGCTGAATCGTGCCTCGGGTCCGATCTCCAGTGACGCCAGGCGAAGGCCCAGGCCATTTTCGGTGAGCTGCTGCCAGGCCCCCGCAACGGTCAGCAGGGCGAATTGGCGTGAAGTCGATCCCTCGGTGGACTGCGAGAGTTGCTGCAGGCCGTCGATGAGATCGGCCAGGGCCTCGCGCTGAATGGACGAAACCTCGATCTTCAGGCCCAGCATCGGTGCCGACTCCCCGTCCGCCTGCAAATCAACGATCAGATCCATCGATTCGAGCGCATCGTCACCCCGGCCTGCCCGGCCCGGGTTCCGGGTGGTGGGTGCCCAGGCGAGCAAGAGTTCGAGCCGGCGAGCCGCCAGTCGATTGCCGAGCGGGTCATGGAGCTCGGCGGCGTCGGTCTGCCAGACCAGGCGGCCGCTCTGCTCCGGCGCCTGCTCGATGGCCAGGCGCGATACGCCGCTGTCGAAGCGAGGCGTGCCATCGACTGCGAGCTGCACGGTCTCCAGATTCAGGGCACCCAGTCCGGTCAGACCGAAGCGGCCGTGGACCGTGATCGGTGCCCGCGCCACGGGGGCCTGAAAACTTCCATTGAATCGAAGCCATGACAGGGAGGTGGGCGGTACGTGGCGAATATGGAGATTCAGCTCGTAGGTCTCGTCGATGCGCAGCCGGGAGGAAAACCAGGCTGATTCGAGCTCGGCTCGGTCTCCGAGTCCCGCTTCCGCGAGCCAGGCCGGGGCCTCGCGCTCGAGATAAGCGCCGACCAGCGCGGGCATGGCGATGAGCCAGAACGACGCCAGCAGCAAGGCCAATATAATGAGCGTCTTCTTCATGCAAGCATCGGGTCGGGATGGTGAATCAATCCAAGGCGCTGAGGCCGGAATTCGCGGCGCTTGACCACGAGCTGGCGGCCGGTCTGGAGGCCATGGGGCTGGACCTGTCGTCCGCGCAGCGCCATCGCCTGCTGGCCTACCTCGAGCTCCTCAAGCACTGGTCCAGGGCGTTCAATCTGACCGCCGTCGTCGAACCGCGCGAGATGGTAGCACGCCACCTGCTCGACAGCCTCAGCCTGCTGCCGTGGATCACGGGCCGGTCCATCGTGGATTCGGGGACCGGTGCCGGATTGCCCGGCGTCCCGCTGGCCATCGCCCTGCCCGATCGCCGGTTCACGCTCATCGACGGCAACGGCAAGAAGATCCGTTTTCTGCGTCAGGTCCGACGAAGCCTGGACCTGCCGACGATCGAGCCGGTCCAGGCCCGCCTCGAAGCACTGCCGGAACGATCGGCGCCGGATCAGATCACGGCCCGGGCCCTGGCTCCCCTGCCGCGGCTGGTGGAATGGCATCGAAACTGGCTCGATCAAGGGGCCCAGCTCTTGGCCATGAAGTCGCGCGGCGTCGAAGGGGAGCTTTCTGACCTGCCGGCCGTCTACAATGTAGCGCTTCAGGAACTGAAGGTTCCGGGCGAGACGGCGCATCGCTGCCTTGCCATTGTGACCAAAAAGTGATGCACGCATGACGCAACGCAAGACACGAATCGTGGCGGTAGCCAATCAGAAGGGCGGGGTCGGAAAGACCACCACCGCCCTGAATCTCGCTGCGGGTCTGGCCGAGCTCAACAAGCGCGTTCTGCTCGTCGATATGGATCCGCAGGGTAACGCGAGCACCGGGTCGGGCATCGAGCTGGACGACAACCAGGCCACCGTCTGTGAGGTGTTGCTGGGCGATGCGTCGCCGCAGGAGGTGATCGTCAGGGCCGAGGGGATGCAGCTCGATATCCTCCCTGCCAATGGCGATCTGACCGCCGCCGAAGTGGCGCTGATGGAGGTCAAGGACCGCGCAACCGTTCTGAAGAGCGCGCTGTCGCCGCTCGGCGGGCACTACCATTACATCATCATCGATTGCCCGCCGGCCCTGAACGTGCTGACCCTGAATGCGCTGACTGCGGCCGATTCCGTGTTGATCCCCATGCAGTGCGAGTACTACGCGCTGGAAGGCTTGACCGCCCTCCTGAACACGATCGAGCAGATTCAGGATTCGGTCAATCCGGCGCTGGAGATCGAGGGGCTCGTTCGAACCATGTTCGATATTCGCAACAATCTTTCCGGCGCTGTTTCCAAACAGCTGCAGGAGCATTTCGGCGACAAGGTCTACGGCACCGTGGTACCGCGAAACATTCGCGTCG
Organism: uncultured Wenzhouxiangella sp.; assembly: GCA_964504865.1. Lineage (GTDB taxonomy): Bacteria > Pseudomonadota > Gammaproteobacteria > Xanthomonadales > Wenzhouxiangellaceae > Wenzhouxiangella. Next base: position 8,300 of record CAZDFS010000012.1, on the reverse strand, counting down.
CCGAAGCACCGAGCTTTGGTCAGTCGGTCATTCACTACGACCGGGAGTCGCGCGGCGCCGTGGCCTACATGGGCCTGGCGGGCGAGTTCCTGCGCCGTGGCGGGGAGCGGGTCTGATGGCGACGAAGAAGAAGCCCCTGGGCCGGAACCTCAACGCCCTCCTCGGCAAGACGCGCGCCGCGGCCGAAAAGGTCGATCCCGAAGCCGAAGCGTCGGCCCTGCAGGAGCTGTCGCTGGATGCGATCGAACCGGGGCGCTATCAGCCGCGCTCGGCGATGGACCCGAAGAAGCTCGAGGAGCTGTCCGAATCGATCCGTGTCCAGGGTCTCGTCCAGCCGGTGGTGGTTCGCCCCCTGGCCAAGGCCGGCCGCTACGAACTCATCGCCGGTGAACGTCGCTGGCGCGCCACCCGGATGGCGGGCAAGACCACGATCCCGGCGATCGTTCGCGAAATCGAGGATGAAGCCACCCTGGCGCTTGCCCTCATCGAAAATATCCAGCGCGAGAATCTGAACCCGCTCGAAGAGGCGGTGGCACTGAAGCGTCTGATCGATGAGTTCGAGCTGACCCACTCGCAGGCCGCCGAATCCGTGGGACGCTCGCGCGCGGCGGTCAGCAACCTGCTGCGTCTCCTTGATCTCGCCCCCGAGGTACGTGAACTCGTGGACCAGCGTCGGATCGATATGGGCCATGCCCGGGCGTTGCTGACCCTCGATCGACGCGACCAGATTCGGGCGGCGGGTCAGATCGTCAGCCTCGAGCTGTCCGTTCGTCAGACCGAAGCCCTGGTCAAGCGGATGAAGTCCGGTGCCCCGAGCAAGAAGAAGTCCGAGTCCGGAAAAAGTCCCGATCTGGAGCGCCTCGAGCAGGACCTGACCGAAACCCTCTGCGCGCCGGTCACCATCAAGCACGCCGCCTCGGGCAAGGGTCAGGTCACGATTCGCTACACCAGCCTTGACGAGCTCGACGGCCTGCTGGAACGCTTCCGCCGCTGACCGCGTCGCGTCCGATCGGGCCTCAGTCGCGCTGGCGCTGGCGCTGGCGTTTGAGGCGCTCTTTCCTGCGCCGGCCCTTGCGCTCGAGCATCGGCCGAACGGCTCGGCCCAGACCGGGAAAGAGATAGGTCAGGGTGGTCAGGACACCGCTCAGGCGCGGCATCGGGGCCTCGCGTCGGTCGTCGACGGTCAGGCGAACGATTTCGTGGGCCACCTGCTCGGCTGTGACGACGGGCTGAGAAAAGGTCAGGTCGCTGACGGAGTCGATGTCGTCCATGATGAAGCCCGTGTCGATCGGTCCGGGTGAAACGCAGGCGAACTTGATCCCCGAATCCCTCATTTCTTCGGCCAGGGCCAGGCTGAAGGCGCGCAGGCCGAACTTGCTCGCTGAATAAGCGGCCGAGCCGGGTACCGGCGTTCGGCCCGCAAGCGAGGCGACCTGAATCACCGCCGGTCGGGACGATTGCTTCAGGTGGGGCAGCAGGACGCGGGTCAGTTGCATGGGTGCTTTGAGGTTGACGTCGATCATTCGCCCGATGTCCGCGACGGCGACCGACTCCACCGGGCCACGGGCGTGAAATCCTGCATTGTTGATCAGGATATCGATGCGGCCGAAGCGCTCCTTTGCCCGCTCGACGACCGCTTCGAATCCAGCCAGGTCGGTGACGTCGAGGGGCTCGAGCTGAATCCGGGACGGGCCCTCCAGCTCCTCGGCCAGCGCAGTCAGCGCCTCGCGGCCCCGGGCGATCAGCACGAGATTGTCGCCCTGGGCAAAGAAGGCCCGTGCGGTTGCGGCCCCAACGCCCATCGAGGCGCCGGTGATGATGACCGTACGATTCAGGGTTTGACTCATGACGTTCTGCGATTGGCAACCGCCCCCGACTGTACAGGAAGTCCGGCCAATGGGGCAGCTCGCGGACGTGCCTGGCCTGAGGCGGGGCGGGGAATCCGGACAAATCCCGTCCATTTTCGATTGCCGCCCATGGTTTTTGCCTGCTATACTTAACCGGATTTGCAGGGCGCTATTGATCGGCGTCCTTTTTTGCCTTGACTCCTGGCTGTTTCGACATGCTGCAATCCGGTTCCTAGTGGACGATGGCAGGTTCAAGTGCGAAAGGCCGTTGGCTGCATAAGCCGGGGGCTCGCCAAGGGAAGGCGCAGAGATAGATGAGCGACGAGTCTGCGGGTGCCGAAGCGTTTTTTGCCAGCACGGTTGTCTGGCTGCTTCGAGCCCAGGCCCTCCTCGCCGGCGCTGCAGCGTTGGCCTTCGCCCTGGCGAGTGGCCTGAACGCCGCCCTGGCGGCACTGGTCGGCGGCGCCATCGGCATCGTGCTGACGGCGGTTGCAGCGCTCAGGGTCGGAATGAGCCTGAGCCGGGACGTGAAGGCGATGATGGCGGCGTTTTATCGAGCCATGGCCTTCAAGCTGGTCATGGCAGTGGTGGTGTTCGTCATCGTCGCGAAATGGTTTGCCGGCTATTTTGGACCGGTTTTAGCCGGGTACATCGCCACCTTGGTGGCGTACTGGATTGCCCTGTGGCGTGTCGCTTACCTGGCACCCGACGGGCAGCAGCAGAACAGATAACGACGCACGTAACGGCGCAGTACAGATTTGAGGATATTGATCAGCAATGGCTAGCGGCACTCCCTCACCGAGCGAATACGTCAAGCATCACATCACCAACCTGAGCTACGGCGAGGGTCTGTGGACGATTCATGCCGACACGATCGTGGTCTCGATTGCCCTCGGTCTGTTTTTCCTGTTTTTCTTCGTTCTTGCGGCGCGGCAGGCTACGGCTGGCGTGCCGGGCAAGCTGCAGAATTTCGTCGAGATGATCGTCGACTTTGTCGACAACTCGGTCAAGGACAGCTTTCACGGGCCGCGCCAGTTCGTTGCACCGCTCGCGCTGACCATCTTCGTCTGGGTCTTTCTCTGGAACATCATGGACATCATCCCGGTCGACTACCTGCCGCTGCTGTCCTACAAGCTGTTCGGGTTGGAGTACACGCGCGTCGTGCCATCGGCTGACATCAACGGGCCCTTCGGCCTGTCGATCGTCGTCTTCGCCCTTATCCTGATTTATTCTGTCAAAGGCAAGGGCTGGGGCGGCTATTTCAAGGAGCTCCTGTTCCACCCCTTCGGCAAGAATCCCATTCTCTGGCCCGCCAACCTGCTGCTGAACCTGGTCGAGCTGATCGCCAAGCCCGTATCGCTGGCGCTGCGGCTGTTCGGTAATCTGTACGCGGCGGAGATGATCTTCATCCTGATCGCGCTGCTGCCGTGGTGGATCCAGTTCATGCCGGGCGGAGCCTGGGCGGCCTTCCATATTCTGGTGATTCCGCTTCAGGCTTTCATTTTCATGACGCTGACGATCGTGTATCTGTCGTTGGCTTATGAAGAACACTAAGTATCGAATTCAAGGCTTGCACCGTTTTATTGTCATCAACCGTTAAATCTCAAGCACAACACTGTTAGGAGACACTCAAGTGGAAACCATTGCACTTATTCAGGCCAATACCGCCATCGCCGTCGGCATGATCTTCGCGTTCGCCGCCCTCGGAACCGGTATCGGCTTCGGCCTGCTCGGCGGGAAATTCCTCGAAGGCGCCAGCCGCCAGCCCGAACTGGCCGGTATGCTGCAGGTTCGTATGTTCATCATTGCTGGTCTGCTCGACGCCCTGTCGATCATCGGCGTGGCCTTCGCTGCCCTGCTGCTGTTCGCCAACCCGCTGCTGGCTCCGATTCAGGCTGCTGCTGGCGGCTGATCGATCTCACGCGTCCGTTCCACCAACGATTGAATTTGTAGGGTTTAGCTATGGAGTTGAGTCTAGGCACCATCATCGGTCAGGCCGGGACATTCCTGGTTTTCATTCTGGTCACCATGAAGTTCGTCTGGCCCCCGCTGGTCCAGGCGATGGAAGAGCGTCGGCAGAAGATCGCCGAGGGTCTGGCCCAGTCTGAAGAAGCTGAGAAGGCCCTGGACGTCGCTCAGGCCGAAGCCGACGAGGTCATTCGTGAAGCGCGCCGTAAGGCGGGCGACATCCTCGAGCAAGCCAGCCAGCGCGGTACTCAGATCATCGAGCAGGCCAAGCAGGATGCCCTCGGCGAACGCGATCGTCAGGTGGCAGCCGCTGAAGCGGAGATCCGGCAGGCGACGAACCAGGCGCGGGAAGCGCTGCGTGAGCGTCTCGCCGAACTGGCCGTGTCCGGCGCCAGTCGCGTGATTGAAAAGGAAATCGACGAGTCACGTCACCGTGACATGCTCGACAAACTGGCGGCGGAACTCTGACCCATGCTGAACCGAACCACGCTGGCACGCCCCTACGCTCGCGCCGTTTTTCAGGTGGCCCGGGATGCGGGACAGCTGTCCGACTGGAGTGACGCGCTGCAGTTCGCTGCAGCGATCGCCTCGAGCGAGGACATCGATCAGTTCTATGGCGATCCTCGCGTTGATCGCGAGCAGCTTCTGACGCTGATTACCGATCTGGGCGGCGACCGGTTCAACGACCAGTTCAAGAACCTGCTCAAGGTGCTCATGAACTACGATCGCCTGAATCTTCTGCCCGAAATCGCCTCGCAGTACGAGTTCTACAGGCGCGAGGCGGAGGCTCGCCTGCGAGTCCACGTCTCCACCGCGATGCCGATGGACGACGCCGAGACGCAGAAGCTCTCGGAACGTTTGAAAGCCCGCTTCGGTCGCGATATCGATCTTGATGTGGATATCGATGAGTCGTTGATTGGTGGCGCGGTGATTCGCGCCGGCGATCAGGTCATCGATGGCTCGGTCCGTGGCCGTCTGGAACAACTGGGACGACAGCTCGCTAGCTAGTACCGGCCCGGCGCCGGCACCCGACTATTTGTTAAGGATTGCAAACCATGCAACAGACCCTCAACCCGACTGAAATCTCCGACCTGATTCGCAAGCGTGTCGAGCAGTTCGAAGTCTCCTCTCAGGCTCGCACCGAAGGAACGGTGGTCAGCGTCTCCGACGGTATCTGCCGTCTGCACGGCCTGGCTGACGTGATGCAGGGCGAAATGATCGAATTCCCGGGCGAGACCTACGGCCTGGCGCTCAACCTCGAGCGCGATTCCGTCGGCGCCGTTGTGATGGGTAACTACCAGCACATCAAGGAAGGCGATACGGTTCGCTGCACCGGCCGCATCCTCGAAGTGCCCGTTGGCGAAGGCTTGCTCGGTCGCGTCGTCGATGCGCTGGGCAATCCCATCGACGGCAATGGCCCGATCGAGGCCGCTCGCAACGAGCCGATCGAGAAGATTGCGCCGGGCGTCATCACCCGCCAGTCCGTCGATCAACCGATCCAGACCGGTCTGAAGTCGATCGACGCCATGGTGCCCGTGGGACGGGGTCAGCGTGAGCTGATCATCGGCGACCGCCAGACCGGCAAGACGGCAGTGGCCATTGATGCGATCATCAATCAGAAGGGCAAGGGCATCAAGTGCATTTACGTTGCCGTCGGCCAGAAGGCCTCGTCGGTCGCGAACGTGGTGAGCAAGCTCGAAGAGCATGGCGCCATGGAGCACACGATCGTGGTGGCCGCCAATGCGGCCGAGTCAGCCGCACTCCAGTACATCGCGCCCTACGCGGGCTGCTCCATGGGAGAGTACTTCCGTGACCGCGGCGAAGACGCGCTGATCGTCTACGATGATCTGTCGAAGCAGGCCGTCGCCTATCGCCAGGTGTCGCTGCTGCTGCGTCGCCCGCCGGGCCGTGAGGCCTACCCCGGGGATGTCTTCTATCTCCACTCGCGCCTGCTCGAGCGCGCGGCGCGCGTCAACGCAGACTACGTCGAGCAGATGACCGACGGCGAAGTCAAGGGCAAGACGGGCTCGCTGACGGCGCTGCCGATCATCGAAACGCAGGCCGGGGACGTGTCGGCCTTCGTTCCGACGAACGTGATCTCGATCACCGACGGTCAGATCTTCCTCGAAACCGACCTGTTCAACGCGGGAATCCGCCCGGCCATCAACGCCGGTCTGTCCGTTTCACGCGTCGGTGGTGCGGCTCAGACCAAGATCATCAAGAAGCTCGGCGGCGGTGTTCGACTCGCCCTGGCCCAGTACCGTGAGCTGGCGGCCTTCTCCCAGTTCGCATCCGACCTGGATGAGGCGACCCGGAAGCAGCTGGAGCGCGGTCAGCGCGTCACGGAGCTGATGAAGCAGCCCCAGTACTCGCCCCTGTCGATCGCCGAGATGGCGGTCAGCCTGTTCGCCGGCAACGAGGGTTACCTCGATGATCTGCCCCTGAACAAGGTCGTCGATTTCGAGCGCGCGCTCCTCGACTTCATGAACAACAGCCACGGCGAACTGCTGGAGAGCATCAACAGCAGCGGTGACTGGAACGACGAGCTGGCCGGCAAGTTGAAGGCCGCGTTGGATGACTTCAAAGCCACCGGCAGCTGGTAAGCGATCGACCCTGACAACAGCGCTGACACTGAAGGCAGATAAGGTATGACGGGATCAAAGGAAATCGTTGGCAAGATCAAGAGTGTTCAGAACACGCGTAAGGTAACGCGTGCGCTGGAGATGGTCTCTGCCAGCAAGATCCGCAAGGCGCAGGACCTGATGCAGGCCTCCAGGCCCTACGCCAGGATGATGAAACAGGTCATCGGCCATCTGGCCCACGCCAACCCGGAATACCGGCATCCGTTCACCGTTGAGCGCGAGGACATCAAGCGCGTCGGCTATATCATCGTTGCGACGGACCGAGGCCTCTGTGGAGGCTTGAACAACAACATGTTCCGCAAGCTCCTGGGTGAGTTCAAGCAGTGGCAGGATCAGGACGTCGAAATCACGACGGTGATCATCGGCAAGAAGGCGGCTCAGTTCTTCCGACGGCTGAAGGTGCACATTTCAGCCGCTACCCAGGATCTTGGTGAAAAGCCGCGCCTGGAGGACCTGATCGGCTCGGTCAAGGTCGTCCTCGACGACTACCGCGAAGAGCGCCTCGATCGCCTCTACCTCTGCTACAACCATTTCGTCAATACCATGGTGCAGAAGTCGACCTTCGATCAGCTGCTGCCTCTGCCGCCCGCCGAAGAGGAGCCCATGCTCGAGCTCTGGGACTATCTCTACGAGCCGGACGCGGAGGGTCTCCTCGATGATGTCCTGACTCGCTACGTGGAGTCGCTGGTCTACCAGGCGACCCTTGAAAACCTCGCCAGTGAGCACGCCGCCCGGATGGTGGCCATGAAGAGCGCGTCGGACAATGCCTCGAGCCTGATCGACGATCTGAAGCTGGTCTACAACAAGGCTCGACAGGCGGCGATCACCCAGGAAATCTCGGAGATCGTCAGCGGAGCCGCGGCGGTCTGATCGCTGGAATGAGCCCCTGAACGCTGAGCGGCGGAGCGATCCGACGCGAGCGCAGGGCAGAAGTTAACGAATTGAAACGACTGGCCATTGACCATCCACCATGTTCAAGGCCGAAACAAAACTGAGGTGAGCGCAATGAGTTCCGGAAATATCGTTCAAATCATCGGTGCCGTCGTCGACGTGGAATTTCCGCGCGGTGAGGTTCCCCTTGTCTACAACGCACTGACCGTTGATGACACCGACATCACGCTGGAAGTCCAGCAGCAGCTCGGCGACGGCGTGGTCCGGACGATTGCGCTGGGTTCCACCGAAGGTCTCAAGCGCGATCGCAAGGTGACCGATACGGGCGCGGCGATCCAGGTGCCCGTGGGGCAGAAGACCCTTGGCCGCGTGATGGATGTTCTCGGGAACCCCATCGATGATGCCGGCGACATCGGATCGGAGCAGCATTGGGCGATCCATCGTCAGCCACCGTCCTTCGAAGATCAGTCGGCCAGTAACGAGCTGCTGGAAACCGGCATCAAGGTCATCGACCTCATCTGTCCTTTTGCCAAGGGCGGTAAGGTCGGCCTGTTCGGTGGCGCCGGTGTGGGCAAGACCGTGAATATGATGGAGCTGATTCGTAACATCGCCATCGAGCACTCGGGTTACTCGGTCTTTGCTGGCGTCGGTGAGCGGACGCGCGAAGGTAATGATTTCTACCATGAAATGAAGGACTCGAACGTCCTCGACAAGGTGGCGCTGGTCTACGGCCAGATGAACGAGCCGCCGGGCAACCGCCTGCGCGTCGCCCTGACCGGCCTGACCATGGCCGAGTACTTCCGCGACGAGGGCCGCGACGTGCTGATGTTCGTCGACAACATCTACCGCTACACCCTGGCCGGCACCGAGGTCTCGGCGCTGCTCGGCCGCATGCCGTCGGCAGTGGGCTACCAGCCGACCCTGGCCGAGGAGATGGGTGTGCTGCAGGAGC
>CAZDFS010000011.1:57641-63591 GCA_964504865.1 uncultured Wenzhouxiangella sp. | reverse complement strand
TCAAACCGCAATCGGCGCCCGTATCCCCGGGTGCGCCTCATAGCCCACCAACTCGAAGTCCTCGAACACGAAGTCGTCGATTGCAGTCCGCTCGGGATTGATCTTCACTTCGGGCAGCGGAAAGTGATCGCGGGACAGCTGCTCGTCGACCTGCTCCAGGTGGTTCAGGTAGAGGTGGGCGTCGCCGAAGCTGTGGATAAACTCGCCGGGTTGCAATTCGGTGACCTGGGCGATCATCAGGGTCAGGAGGGAGTAGCTGGCGATGTTGAAGGGGACGCCCAGGAAGACGTCCGCCGAGCGCTGGTAGAGCTGGCAGCTGAGCTTGCCGTCGGCGACGTAGAACTGGAACAGGCAGTGGCAGGCGGCGAGCGCCATGCGCCCTTCTCGGGCGTTGTCCTGGGGCGAGAGGTTCTCGTCGGGGAGGTCGGCGGGGTTCCAGGCCGAGACGATGTGGCGGCGGGAATCGGGGCGAGTCTTGATACGGTCGATGATGCGCTGGAGCTGGTCGATCTCGCCGCCCCTCGGATCGGGCCAGGAGCGCCACTGGACGCCGTAGACGGGCCCTAAGCTACCGGTCTCGTCGGCCCACTCGTTCCAGATCCTGACACCGTTGTCCTGCAGGTACTTGACGTTCGTGTCGCCCTTGATAAACCAGAGCAGCTCGTGGACGATGGATTTCCAGTGCAGCTTCTTCGTCGTGACCATCGGGAAGCCGTCGTTCAGATCAAAACGCATCTGGTGGCCGAAGATGCTCAAGGTGCCCGTGCCCGTGCGGTCGTCCTTGCGCGCGCCCTCGTGGCGGATCTTGCGCAGCAGCTCGTGATAGCTCTCCATCCTATGCCCCCTTCTGATTCTGCTGGTTGTGTCGGTACGCCCAGACCAGCAGGCCGATACCGATCAGGATCATCGGCGTCGACAGGATCTGGCCCATGGTCATCCAGTCCAGGACGACGAAACCCAGCTGTGCGTCCGGCTCGCGGAAGAACTCGGCGATGAAGCGGAAGATGCCGTAGCCCAACAGGAAGACCCCACCCACCGCGCCGGTCGGCCGCGGTTTGCCTGAGAACAACCAGACCACCACGAACAGGGCGAGACCCTCGAGCAGGGCCTGGTAGATCTGCGAGGGGTGGCGGGCGAAGGCATCGAGCGCGCCGCTTTCGTATTGCTGGTAGAGGCGCTCGGAATAGCGCCCCCCGGCCTGGATGGAATCGGGGAAGATCACGGCCCAGGGCACCTGGGTCAGGCGGCCCCAGAGCTCGCCGCCGATGTAGTTGCCCAGGCGGCCCGCCGCGAGGCCTAAGGGAATCAGCGGGGCGACGAAATCACCCATCTGCAGGAAGCTGCGGCCCTTGGAGCGCCCGTAGAGCCAGATCGCAATCAAGACGCCGATCAGCCCGCCGTGGAAACTCATGCCGCCGTCGCGGATCCGGAACAGGAGCAGCGGGTCGCTGAGCAGGTCGCCGGTGGCGTAGAACAGCACGTAGCCGATGCGACCGCCGGCGATCACGCCGATGACGCCCCAGAACAGCAGGTCGCCAACCTGGTCAGGATTGAGAACGGCGCCGTCGCGGCGCGCGCGAATGCGCCCGAGCAACCAGAATTGGCCGAAGGCGACCAGGTACATGACGCTGTACCAGTAGATATCGAAGCCCCCGATGCTCAGGGCGACGGGGTTGATGCTGTGATAGATGAATTCGCTCTGCATGGGCGTCCAGTCTGTCGATCAGGGGTGGGGCGTGCGGGGCCTTCGACCCCGCAGCGGCCGGGTCGGCTTAAGGCTCGCCAGGGTAATCCATGATGAAGGCGTTGAGCTTGTTGCCGTCCGGGTCGCGGAAATAGGCGGCGTAGAAGCCCTCGTCGCCGCGCGGTCCTGGCGGTCCGTCGTCGGTCCCGCCGTGGGCCAGGGCGATGTCGTAGACGCGCTGGACCTGGTCCGCGTCCTGGGCCTGAAGCGCGACCATGACGCCGTTGCCGACGGTGGCCGGCTGGCCGTCGAAGGGCTGGGTCATGCCGATGCCGGCCCCGCCTCCCGGCGTGCCCCAGGCGATAAAGGTGTCGAACTCCATCATTCGCCCGACGCCCAGCTCGGCGCAGATCGCATCGTAGAAGCGCGCCGCGCGGGCCAGGTCGTTGGTGCCCAATGTGACGTAGCCGATCATTGCTGTCTCCTTCTGGATGTCAGGTGGCGATCACCAGCGCTCGGCCCCATTCTATTCGGACCGAAAGCCGACGTCGCCCTCGAATGCTGGCCAGGATCAGAACGTCGGCAGAACGCGGGCGACCCGGCCCTTCAGGTAGCGCGTCTCCGGAATGGCCGGATGGACCGGATGGTCCGGGCCCTGCTCGAGGCGCATGAGAATCTGCAGATCGCGGTCGATGTGGCGCGCCGCCTGAAGCAGGAGGCCCTCGAAGCGCTCCTCATGGATGTGGGCCGAACAGGTCATGGTGATCAGCAGCCCGCCCGGCTCGAGGAGGCGCAGGGCCTTTTCGTTCAATCGTCGATAGGCATTCAGCGCCTGGCGCACGTCGCGAGCCTTGGGCGCAAAGGCCGGCGGATCGACGACGACCGCATCGAAGCGCGCTTTTTCTGCCAGCAGGCCGTCAAGGTAGCGTTCGGCGTTGGCCTGCACGGCCTCGACGCGATCGGCGAGCCCATTGGACTCGGCATGCTGAGCCACCGCGTCGATCGCAGGCGCCGAGGAGTCGACACAGACGACGGCGTCGGCGCCGGCCTTCGCGGCCTGCAGCCCCCAGGCGCCGTGGTAGCAGTACAGATCGAGGACGCGCTGGCATCGTCCCAGCAGCGGAGCCACGCGCTGGCGATTGGCCACCTGATCAAAGTACCAGCCGGTCTTCTGCCCGTCGGCCAGGTCGATGGAGAACGACAGTTCGCCCTCCTCGATGGTCACGGCGCTCGGCAACTCGCCGGGGCCATGGATCGTCTCCTGCCCCAGGCCCTCGAGCTGGCGCACGCTCGAATCGTTGCGCCAGAGGATGCCGCGCGGTGCGAGCAGATCGACGAGCGCCTGTTCGATGTCGCCTCGGCGTGCATCCATCCCTGCCGTATTGAGCTGGCCGACGAGGACGTCGCCGAAGCGATCGACGATGAGGCCGGGCAGGCCGTCGGATTCGCCGAAAACCAGGCGGTAGCCATCCGCGCTCGCACCGAGGCGGGCCTGGCGCAGCGCCAGGGCCTGCCCCAGCCGCCTCTTGAACCAGCCCGCGGTCGGGTTGACGCCAGCCTTGCGCGAGATCAGGCGGGCGCAGATCAGCGAATGGGGGTTGACCAGCGCCGTGCCCAGCGCCTTGCCGCCGTGATCGAGGACGTCAACTCGATCGCCCGCGGTCAGGTCGGTCAGCGGGGTGCGCTGGGTGTCGACTTCGTTGCTGAACACCCACAGGTGCCCGCCGCGCAGGCGACGTTCTTCCCGGCGCCGGAGCACGAGGGTCTTTGCTTCGTCCATGGGAGAGGTCCCTTCAGGCGCTAAACTCCCATGGTACCGCGCCTGTTGCCCCTGACCCTCATTCCCGGACCCGAAATGATCGAAAACACCCTGACGGATGCCCTCAGCCCCTACCTGCTGCAGCACCGCGACCAGCCGGTCCACTGGCAGGAATGGAGCGACCACAGCCTGGCGCTGGCCCGCCGCCTCGACCGACCGATCCTGCTGTCGATCGGCTACAGCGCCTGCCACTGGTGCCACGTCATGGCCGAGGAAAGCTTCGACGATGCCGCGATCGCCGAGCGGATGAACGCGCACTTCGTCAACATCAAGGTCGACCGGGAGGAACGCCCGGACCTCGATCGCATCTATCAGCTTTCTCACCAGCTGCTCACCGGCCGCGGCGGCGGCTGGCCGCTGACCGTTTTTCTCGACCCGCACAGCCACGCGCCCTTCTTTGCCGGCACCTACTTTCCGCCCGAGGCGCGGGCCGGCATGCCCGGCTTCGGCGCGCTCCTTGAGCGTATTCATCAGATCTGGACCGAGCGCCGCGATGAGCTCAGCGACCAGCAGAAGCAGGTGCAGCAGGCCCTGAAGGCCATCTCCCAGCCGCGCGACGGTCACGAGCGCGCCGAGCCCGAGGAGCTGGCCGAACAGCTCCTGAGCCAGCTTGCCAGCCGCTTCGACGCCCGCCACGGCGGCTTCGGCGGCGCACCCAAGTTTCCCCAGGCGCCGGTGCTGGCATTCCTTGCCCACTGCGCCGGGGACGAGCAGGCCGACCAGATGCTCTGCGACACGCTGGAGTCGATTATTCGCTTCGGCCTGCGCGACCACCTGGGCGGCGGCTTCTTCCGCTACGCCACCGACGCGGCCTGGGAAATCCCCCACTTCGAGAAGATGCTCTCGGACAACGCCCTGCTGCTGGATCTCCTGGCCCGCGCGGCCGCGCGCTGGCCCCATCGCGATTTCCGGGCCGCGGCCGAGGACCTGGTCGACTGGGCCGGCCGCGAAATGGCACTCGACGGCGGCGGCTTCGCGGCCAGCCTGGACGCCGACAGCGAGGACGGCGAAGGCGCCTTTTATCTTTGGACGCGCCGACAGTTCGAGCAGACCCTGGATCCAGATCTGCTGGAGCTGGCCCAAGACGCCTTCGGCCTGGATGGCCCCGCCAATTTCGAGGATCGCGCCTGGCACCTGATCCGGGCCCGCGATGATCAGGAGCTGAGCGCGCCGTTCGGTGGCGACGACATCCTCCGAGAGAAGATGAGCGAGATTCGCCGTCAGCTGATGGATGCCCGCGATGAACGATCACCCGTCCATCGCGACGACAAGCTGATCGGGGCCTGGAACGGCCTGATGATCGAGGCCCTGGGCCGCGCCGGGCGACTGCTGCGCCAGCCCGACTGGCAGCGTCAAGCGGGCGAGGCCCTGGACGCCGTGGCCGTGCGCCTGTTCGGCAACGAACCCCCCTATTCGGTCTGGCGTGCGACCGGTGACGGCCCGGGGCGGGGCGCGCAGATCGCCAATCTGGACGATCACGCCAACGTGCTGCTGGCCTGCCTGGAGCTCCTGTCCTGGCGCTTCGAGTCGCGCTGGTTCAACCTGGCCCGCCGCCTGGGCCGGCGAATCCAGCAGCACTTCATCGACCCGGAGACCGGCGCCTGCTTCTTCACCCCGGCCGAGCAGCACGATCTGGTCACCCGCCCCCTGGCCCTGGCCGACGACGCCACGCCCGCCGGCGCGGCGCGCGCCGTCGAGGGCCTGGCGCGATTGGGTCACCTGTGCGGCGATTCGGCGCTACTCAGCTCCGCCGAGTGGATCGTGCAGGGCGCCGGCGGCGACATGAGCAGCTCACCGATGGGCCATGCGGGCCTGATCACCGCCGCCCGGCGCCTGCACTCGCCAGCGCCCCAGGTCCTGATCGGCGGCCCCGGCGACGAGGCCGATCAGTGGCTGGGGATGATCGCCTTCGAGCCGGACTGTCATGCCTATCGCATCGACCCGAGCATCGAACTCGAAGACCCGCCGGCACTGATCCGCCAGATCCAGGCCTTCGACGAACCCACCGCCATCGTCTGCGACGGGATGCGCTGCCTCGCGCCGACACACGCCCTCGACGAGCTGCTGTCCGCGCTGGCGAGTTGATCGTCCCGACACCGGCACCGAAGCTGCGCTGACCAGTCGACTTGCATCGATTCGAAGGAATCCACGTAGAATGGCCGGCGATGAATCTGATGCTGCCCAATCCCCACGCCCTGGCCGTGCTGCTGCTGGTGGTGTTCGCGCTGGTCCTGTTCTCGCGCGACCGGATTCCGCTGGAGACCAGCTCCCTGGTGGTGCTGGCCGCCCTGGCCGTGGGTTTCGAGCTGTTTCCCTACATCGGCCCGAGTGGCGAGACCCTGAGCTCGACGGATTTCTTTCTCGGCTTCGGCCACCAGGCCCTGGTGGCCGTGTGCGCTCTGATGATCCTCGGCCAGGGCCTGATTCGCTCCGGCGCCCTGGAACCT
>CAZDFS010000011.1:0-57631 GCA_964504865.1 uncultured Wenzhouxiangella sp. | reverse complement strand
AACCCGCAGGTCAGCGGCAGTTCGCGCCATTCCTTTTCCCCTTTGAGGCGGATGGCAAGACATTACATGCCAGCGATTTCTTTCTCGGATTTGGCCACAAGGCGCTGGTAGCGGTTTGCGCACTGATGATTGTCGGGCAGGGCCTGATCCGTACCGGCGCCCTGGAACCTGTCGGCCGCATGCTGACCGCCGCCTGGCGGCGCGCCCCCTCCCTGTCGCTCCTGGCGACGCTACTGGTCTGCGCGGTCCTGAGCGCGTTCATCAACAACACGCCGATCGTCGTGATGCTGCTGCCGATCCTGATCGGGGTGGCGATGCGCACGGGCATGTCGCCCAGCGGTCTGCTGCTGCCCGTCGGCCTGATCAGCATCGTCGGCGGCATGACCACCACCATCGGCACGTCGACCAACCTGCTGGTGGTCAGCGTGGCCGCCGACATGGGCGTGGCGACCTTCCGCATGTTCGACTTCATCGTGCCGGCGAGCATCGCCGGGGCCGTGGCCATGCTCTACCTGTGGCTGGTTGCCCCTCGGCTGCTGCCGGAACGCCCGGTGCCGATGCAGTCAACGGTCAAGCGCCTGTTCACGGCCCAGATCCGCCTCGATAAGAACAGCTCGGCGACGGGCGTCAAGCTTGCCGAGGCGATCGATCAGTGCAACAGCGAGCTGAAGGTCGAGAAGATCCAGCGCGGCCCCGGCGTGTTCGTGACGCCGCTTCCCGACGTCGAGCTGAAGGCCGGCGATCGGATCACCACGACCAACACGCAGGACAACCTGCGCGAGTTCGCCCACCTGCTCGGCGGCAAGCTCTACTCCGGCGACGTCGAGGTCGACGAGGCCCACCCCCTGGAGCCGAACAATCAGCGCATCGCCGAGGTGGCGATCACGCCGACCTCGAAGCTCCTCGGCGTGCGCATCGCCCAGGCCCGCCTCCTGAGCCGCTACGGCCTGCGCCTGCTGGCCCTGCATCGCTACAACCGCGAGGACCAGACGCGCCAGACCGGGGTGGAGAACACGGTCCTTCGTTCCGGCGACGTGCTGCTGGTCCAGTCCTCGCCGAAGCAGCTCGACCAGCTCAAGGACGGGGGCGACTTCCTGATCCTCGACGGCAGCGTCAACCTGCCCAAGACCGACAAGGCGCCGATCGCGCTGGCCATCATGGTCAGCGTCATCGTCATCGCCGCCTTCGGCATCCTGCCGATTGCCATCAGCGCCGTGTTCGGCGTACTGGCCCTCCTCGTCACCCGCTGCCTGAGCTGGAAGGAAGCGATGAGCGCGATGTCCGTGCAGGTGGTGATGATCATCGTCGCCAGCCTCGCCATGGGCATGGCCCTGATGCGCACCGGCGGCGCCGACTGGATCGCGCAGATCTTCCTCTACCTGAGCTTCGGCGTGCCGTCCTTCGTGATCCTCGGCTCCCTGATGCTGGCCATGGGGGCGCTGACCAACGTCGTGTCGAACAATGCCGCGGCGGTCATCGGCACGCCGATCGCGATCAGCCTGGCTCAGCAGCTGATGCTGCCGGCCGAGCCCTTCGTGCTGGCCGTCCTGTTCGGATCCAACCTGAGCTTTGCGACACCCATGGCCTACCAGACCAATCTGCTGGTGATGAACGCCGGCGGCTACAAGTTCAACGACTTCGTCCGCGTCGGGCTACCGCTGATGATCCTCCTCTGGCTGGTGCTGACCGCGACCCTGGCCTTTGCCTATCGCCTGACCTGATGACCGAGCGTTCTCAGCAGCGCCGCGGGGCTCGCCGGCTGCTGGCGCTGGCGGCCGTCTTCCTGTCCACCTTCGGCCAGGCCGACGACGCGCCGCGCGTCGTTACCCTGGCGCCGCATCTGACCGAGCTGGTCTATGCCATCGGTGCCGAAGACCGCCTCGTCGGCGTGGTCGAGTACAGCGACTTTCCGCCCGCGGCCCGGGAACTTCCGAGAATCGGCGATGCATTCCGCTTCGATTATGAGCGCCTGCTCACGCTGGACGCCACGCTGGCGCTTGCCTGGCGCGACGGCACGCCAGCATCGGCAGGGGCTGCCATCGAGCGCCTGGGCATTGACGTTGTGTGGATCGAAACCCGCCGAATCGACGACATTCCCGCCGCCATGCGCGCGATCGGTCGCCACCTGACGCAGACGGAGCCGGCCAGGCGTCGGGCCGAGGCCTTCGAGCGCACGCTGGCGACGCTTCGACGCGACTACGCGATGCTCGAGCCCGAGCTGTCCGTGTTCTACCAGGTGTCTTCCCGCCCCCTCCACACCCTCGGCGGACGCCATCTCATCAACGATGCGCTGGCGGTCTGTCGCATGCGCAACGTCTTCGCCGATCTCGACGACGCGGCCCCGGTCGTCAGCCAGGAGGCGGTGATCGCGGCCGACCCGGCGCTCATCCTGGCCGCCGACTCCTCCCCCGACGCACTGGCGCTCTGGACCCGCGAGCCGATGCCATCACTGTTGGCGGCCCGCCTCGAGACGATCGACCCTGACCGCCTGATTCGTCCCTCACCGCGGATCCTCGATGGCATTCGCGAGCTCTGCGAGCTCCGATCCAGCAAAGAAGACTGAGGCCTTCGAGCGGCCTTATAAAAAAGGCCCGGGAGGTCCCGGGCCTTGGATAGACGCACTCGACGATTGCCGACTACTGCTCGAATCGATCCTCGAAGATCTGCGGGCTAGCAACACAGCTCTGCACCGCCAGATCGTCGATGTACCAACCCGGTTCAGCGACGGAAGAGTCGGTGATCAGGCGGAAGCGGAACTGAACGTCCTGACCGACCCAGTCGCTGAGATCGACGACAGAACGAATCCATTCCGGTGAGTTGCCACACCAGGCCTGCTCGCCGCCGGCCGGATTGCTGCAGCAGGTGCTCACGGAACCGTCGTAGGGGTCGGTCAGCAGCGCACTGCCCGGCACCAGCGTCCAGGTCGTGCCGCCGTCGGTGCTGATCTGAAGCTGGCCGCCGTCGTAGCAGCCACCGAAGCCGTTGAGCTCCAGCTGCTGACGATTCCAGAACTGCAGCGTCGGGTTACTTCCCGTCGCCGGAATCGAAATCACCCCGGAGTCGAGCCACTGGTCACTGACCGAGGGTACGTCCGTGCCGTGGTAGGCATTGGCGCCCGAATTCACGACATCGCCCTGGAGCACCCAGGTGTCCTGCGTGCCGTCGCTTGTCCAGGGACCGGGGCCGTCCTCGAAGTCGGTCGCGTAATGCAGCTGGGTGACGGTCCCGATCGCGCAATCGCCGGGCAACGCCTCCGTCGAGAAGCTGAACACCTCACTGGTACTGCCGCCGCACTGATTGGCCGAGCTCACGCGCCAGAACAGCGCGCTGTTGGACGGGAGCAGCGAGGACGGCGAATGGGCCGTGCCATCAACGGTTGCGCTGTAGATGATGTTGCCGAAGTCCGCGCTGTCGGCCACTTCGATGAGGTAGGACGTGGCCTGATCGGCCGCGGACCACTCGAAGGTCGGGGACTGGGGCTGGGCGACGGCGCCATCGGCCGGTGCCGTCAGCGTGACGGCCGAGGCCGGCGCCGTCGACACGTTCAGGTCGAGCGTGACCTCCCGCGTCGTATCGCCGCTCGTCCCGGACAGGGTCATGGCGTAATCGCCGGCCACGGCCGCGCCCGTATTGCCCAGGGTCAGCGTCGCTGATCCGGGCGGGGTCACGGGATTGACGTCGAAGTTGACGGTCGTGTCGACGGGATTGCCGACGAGCGCCAGGTCGACGTCATCGCTAAAGCCCTCGATCGAGCCGATCGTCAGACCGAACTCGGCGTCGTCCGGCGTGCAGATCGCCAGGGCCCTGGGTTCGACCGACAGGGTGAAGGTCGGCTCGAGTACGCAGTTCGAGCACACCAGGGCGAAGTCCTGGTCCGTCGCATCGCCCGTGTTCGGCACGCCGTCGCCGGCGATATTGGCCGCGGACACGGTGATGGTCATCGCAGTAGCCGTACCCGGCGCCAGGAAGACGGCCTCGTAGTTGTTGGCGCTGTCGGCGCTGCCGCCGGTGACGCTCCACTGGCCGCTGAAGCTATTGCCGAGATAGGTATCGGTGCCGGAAACAACGGTGAGGTTCAGGTCGTTGACCTGCGGGCTGGTGCCGATCGCCCCGGCCTGGTCGGTGTAGACCATCATCACCCGCGCGGGCTTGGCCGGGTCGACGACGCCGACGGAGATTTCCCAGCTGTCACCGGTATTGTCGAACACCACTTCCTGATTGACGGTCGCCTTCGGCGTGTCGTCGAACATGTCGTTGAGGTTCGGCATGCCGTAGCCCTGGACGTTGCTGGGCAGGGTGTCACCCGCCGACACGCCGGTCAGGTAGGTGGGATGGGCCAGGATATAGGCCTTGATCAGCGCCGGGCTGGGCTCGGGATTGGCCGGCGATTCGATCGGCAGCACGCTCTGCTCGTTCTCCAGCCACCACCAGGCCAGGGAGGCGACGCCAGCAACCGCCGGGGTCGAGTGGCTCGTGCCGCTGGACGAGGCAAAGTCGGTCTGACCACTCGGACGATATTGATCACACACGCCGCTGCCGCCGTAGCTCGGACCGGTGCTTGCCGTGCCCTGGATGTGCGTTCCGGGCGCGATGGTCTCGGGCTTGACGCGGCCACCCGGGGCCGGGCCGCGGCTGGAGAAGCCGATCACGTCCATGGCGTTGTCGGCGCCCGACGGGCCAACGGCGCAGCCATCGGTCCAGTTGCCGTCCTCATCGGTCGGGCGCTGGTTCTCCGAGGCGCCGACGGTGAGCATGTTCTTGCCGTTGCCGGGCGTGCCGACCGTGCCGCCTGACGAGCCGGAGTTGCCGGCGGCGAACAGAATCATCAGCTCCTGGTTGACCGAGTCCGAGGGATCGGCGTCGCGAACGCCGACATCGTAGGCCTGGGAGCCGTCGTCATAGGTGCCGGCGCAGCTCGAGCAGCCCCAGGAGTTGGTGCTGATGCGCGCGCCCTCGTTCCAGGTGTGCTCGATGACGCCGGCATCCGTGCCGCCGCAGCCGGCGACGCTGTAGCCTGGCGCGAAGATGCGGGTGCTGGCAAGGGAGGCCCAGGGATTGATGCCCTGGCCGCGGAGATAGCCGTTGGGGTCCGTGAAGGGAAACCCTGACCGAGCATCGAAGCCACCAACGATGCTCGTATTGATGTGGCCGTGACCGTCATCACCCTGACCGCTCGGGACCGAGTGACAGGAGGTGACGAACTGCAGTCGCGTGGGATTGCTGATGTCACCGCCCTCGTGCAGGGTCGGATCACCGGAATTCACCGTGCCGTCGCCGACACCGTCATCGACGATGACCACCGTCGGGTAGTCCGAGGTGGTCGAAGAAAAGCCGCGGCCCGACAGCCAGGCCAGGTAGCCGGGGCCCGACGGCCCACTCTGATCGCCGTTGAAGTTGCCGGCGATGATCTGATTCTGGACCTCATCGCTGCGCTCACGCGGCAGGAATTCTTCCATCCAGTACACGTCGCTGCGATCGGCGATGGCCGCCAGATCGTTCAGGCTCAGCTCGAAGCGCGCGGTCTGGAAGCCCATCACCGGGCTCCAGTCCATCAGCGCCTTGGCGCCAGCCAGTCCAGCGATGAAGGTCTTGGTATTGCGATCGCCGTCGTGGCGGATCATCTGAATGGTGACGGGCAGGCGGGTGTCGCCGGCATCGCGGGCAAGGCGCTCGCCGACGACCGGGCCCACCTTGAAGAACGCCGGATAGGGGGCGCTGAACTGGAGCGTTCTGCGCTGACTGGCGAGCTGATCGAGCTGGGCCCGCGCGCGGGCGTCGGCCCAGACCAGGTAGCCGTGGTTTGCCACGTAGTGAACCAGCGTCGCGCCCGTTGCCTCGACCTCATCGAGCCAGGCCTGCTTGATCGGACCCACGAACTGGACCATCTGCAGGGCCTCACCCATCGGCGCGGTCCGTTCCCAGCCCGCGGGCACGCGAATGCGATCGGTCTGCGTATCGAAAGGCTGGGCGTCGAACATGAGCCAGTCCGGATTGGCCAGCTTGCGCAGGCCATCGATCGATGCGGCGCGCGACCACTGGTCGTAGGCGGACTCGTCCATCCGGTAGAGGCGCTCGGACCCATAGTCCGCGAGCAATTCAGCCTGCAGGCTCGCGGGCACTGCCGTGTCGGCAGGAACGATCAGCTTGGCGTCATTGGCCAACAGGCTGAAGGACGCAAGGAACAGGGCGAGCACGGCCAGGGGCCGGACGCGCCGGGGATTGAATAACGGCATGAGGATCCTTTGATTTTTCTGGCGACTTTTCTGAGGGTTATTGCTTGGCGTTCACAATTCCTGCACGAACCACCGCAGTATACGAGTCGTGTCATCGGACTGCAACGCAGCCGCCACGGCGCCGAATCCGGCGCGCCGCCGCGCAGTCTAGAACCGCCGCTCTAGCGGTCTCCTGATACACTTTAAAATCCTGTTCTGTTTGGCTTGGAGCCCCATGCCCAATCGCTACGACTACATCATTGTTGGCGCCGGTTCGGCGGGCTGCGTGCTGGCCCATCGCCTGAGCGCCGACCCGGCCACAAAGGTCCTGCTTCTCGAAGCCGGCCCACGCGACTGGAACCCCTTCATCCACATGCCCGCGGGCCTGGCCAAGCTGGTCAACTTCAAGTCCCTGAACTGGAACTACGAGACCGAGCCGGAGCCTGCGCTGAACAACCGCAAGTTGTACTGGCCGCGCGGCAAGGTGCTGGGCGGGTCGAGTTCGATCAACGCCATGTGCTATTCGCGCGGTCACCGATCCGACTACGACGACTGGGCGGCGCTGGGCAATCCGGGTTGGAGCTGGCAGGACGTGTTGCCCTATTTCAAGCGCGCCGAGGATCAGGCGCGCGGGCCCTCCGAACTGCATGGCACCGGCGGCCCGTTGAGCGTCTCGGACCTGAGCTACACCAACGAGCTGTCCGAAGTCTTCGTCGAAGCGGCCGGTCAGGCCGGTTTCCCGCGCAACAACGACTTCAACGGCCACGCCCAGCGCGGCGCGGGCATCTATCAGGTCACCCAGCGCGACGGCCGCCGCTGTAGCACGGCGGCAGGCTACCTCAAGCCGGTCCGATCGCGCCCGAATCTCACGGTGATGACCGGTGCCCTCACCCTGGGCCTGACCTTTTCGGGACCGGAGCGCGTGCGCGGCGTTCGCTTCGCCCGCCGCGGCATCACCCGCACCGTCACGGCGGAGCGTGAAGTGCTGCTCGCCGGCGGCGCCATCAACTCCCCGCACCTGTTGATGTTGTCCGGCATCGGTCCGGCGGCGGCCCTCGAGGCCGCCGGCGCCCGCGTTCGCCATGACCTGGCCGCCGTGGGTCAGAACCTGCAGGACCACCTCGATATCTGCACCCTGACCCGCTGCTCCCAGCCGGTCACCTACGACCAGCTCAGCGAGCTACGCGTCGGCTTGCGCTATTTCCTCCATCACCGCGGCGAGGGCACCTCGAACATTGCCGAAGGCGGCGCCTTCCTGGTCAGCGGACGGGGCCGGGATGACCGGCCTGATATCCAGATGCACTTCGTGCCGGCGCTCCTGGACGACCACGGCCGCAACCGCCTGCCGGGCGACGGCTACACGCTCCACGCCTGCCCCCTGCGCCCCGAGAGCCGTGGCCACCTGGCGCTGAAGTCGACGGACCCGCGCGAGCCCATCGGCATCCACGCCAATTACATGACCCAGGCCGAGGATCTCGAGATGATGCTCGAATGCGTCCGCCTGTCGCGCGAGATTCTCAACCAGCCGGCGTTCAAGCCCTTCCGTGCGCACGAGATCTTCCCCGGCAACGAAATCACCGATCGCGACGGGCTGATCGACTTCATTCGCGCCAAGGCCGAGAGCATCTATCACCCCGTCGGCACCTGCCGAATGGGCACGGACCCGGCCTCCGTCGTCGATACGGAACTCAGGGTTCGAGGCCTGGAGGGCCTGCGCGTGATCGACGCCTCGATCATGCCGACGCTCGTCGGCGGCAACACGAACGCGCCAACGGTGATGATCGCCGAAAAAGCCTCGGATCTGATCCTGGGCCAGGCGCCGGCCCTGCCCGAACATCAGCAGCCGCGCGCGGCCTGACGCCGCGTGCCGCAGCCTGCCGATCACGCCCGTTTGCCTCGCTCGGAGCGGGCGAGTTGATCACTTTTTTCGCCCCCGCAGCCCAGGGACTCGAGGAGCTTCTGGCCGGCGAGCTTCGGGAGATGGACCTGGACAGCGTGCGCGTCGAGCGCGGCGGCTGCGCCTTTGACGGGCAACTGCGCGACGCTTATCGCGCCTGCCTCTGGTCACGCCTGGCCGCCCGGATTCTGCTGCCCCTGGCTCGCTTCAACGCCGACGACGACGACGATCTCTACGCCGGCGTGCAAACGGTCCACTGGACGGATCATCTGAGCATCGACAAGAGCCTGGCCGTGGCCTTTTCCGGCATTCGGCCGCGCCTGAGCCACAGCCGCTTTGCCGAGCAGCGAATCAAGGACGCCATCGTCGACCAGATGCGCCAGCCCTCGGGGGCGCGACCCTCCGTCGATCTGCGCGACCCCGATGTCCGGATACAGGCCCACCAGACCGAGCGCGAAGTGACCCTTTCCCTGGACCTGTCCGGCGAGCCGCTTCACCGCCGCGGCTACCGCGAGGCCGGCAATATCGCGCCCCTCAAGGAGCACCTTGCCGCCGCCATGCTCCTGCGCGCCGACTGGCCCGCGCTGGCCGGCGAGGGCCTGCCCCTCCTCGACCCCATGTGCGGCTCCGGCACGCTCCTGATCGAAGGCGCCATGATGGCGAGCGACACGGCGCCCGGCCTGCTTCGAACCCACTTCGGTTTTCTCCACTGGGCCGGCCACGACGGCGCCGCCTGGAAACAACTGATCGATGAGGCGATCGAGCGCCAGGAACAGGGCATGAATCACCTGCCCCGGATCATCGGCAGCGACTGCGATGCTGGCGTCATTCGCGTGGCGCAGGCCAACGCTCGCCGCGCCGGCTTCGCCGATCGCATCGAGCTGAGCTGCGCCGAACTCGATCAGGTCACGGCGCCGGGCCCACGCGGCCTGCTGATCACCAATCCGCCCTACGGCGAGCGTCTCGGCCAGCGCCACCAGATGATGCCGCTGTATCTGCAGCTGGCCGAGACGCTGCGGCAAGACTTCGCGGGCTGGCGCGCGATGATCCTAAACGGCGCGGGTATCGCGCTGGGGCTTCAGCCCGAGCAGAGCTGGACCCTGCGAAACGGCCCGATCGAGTGCCAGCTCGATCGCTTCGAGATCGGCGAGGCGGCCGCTCAATCGCAGCCACGGGCCGAGGAGCTGGCCAATCGCCTGGCCAAGAACCGCAAGCAGCTCGGCAAGTGGCTGCGCAAGGAAGCCATCGATTGCTATCGGATCTATGACGCCGACCTGCCCGAATATGCCCTGGCGATCGATGTCTACGAGACCGCCGACGGGCCCTGGCTGCATGTGCAGGAATACCAGGCCCCGGCGTCGATCGACCCGCGCAAGGCCCAGGCCCGCCTGCGCGCGGCCCTGCGGGTCATCCCCGAGGCGCTGGAAGTCAGCCCCGATCGGATGGTCCTCAAGGTACGCAAGCGCCAGCGCGGCGACCAGCAGTACGAGCGGCAGTACCAGGGGTCGCGGGGACAGCGCTCGGCAAGCCCCGGCCAGTCCCTGGTCGTGACCGAGGGCCGCTGCCGCTTCAGGATCAATCTCGTCGACTACCTCGACACGGGGCTGTTCCTCGACCACCGCCCGGTCCGCCTCTGGCTCGCCGACCAGGCCCGCGACAGCCACTTTCTCAACCTGTTCTGCTACACCGGCGCGGCGACGGTCCACGCGGCGGTGGGTGGCGCCGCCTCGACGACCAGCGTCGATCTGTCCAACACCTACCTCGACTGGCTGGCCGACAACCTTGAGCTCAACGGCTGCGCCACCGCCGACCACCGCCTGATCCAGGCCGATGCCCTGGCCTGGCTGGCCGCCTGCGACGAGGTCTTCGACCTGATCTTTCTCGACCCGCCGAGCTTCTCCAACTCCAAGCGCATGGACGACACGCTCGACGTGCAGCGCGACCACGCCGCCATGATCCGCCACGCCATGCGCTGCCTGGCCGCCGACGGCACCCTGGTCTTTTCCACCAACCTTCGGCGCTTCAAGCTCGACGCAGAGCTGGCCGAGGACTTCGCCGTCGAGGATCGGACCCGCTGGTCCATTCCGCGGGACTTCCAGCGCAACGCGCGTATTCACCAGTGCTTTTTCATTCGGCCGCGCTGAGACGGCGCGACGGCTACCATTGACGGCATGATTCGTTCCGTCATGGAAATCGCCGGCCTGGCGCTGGCGCGCGCCCTGATCTGGCTCCTTAGCTTGGCACCGCTGCGCCTGCTCCACGCCCTGGCCCCGCCCCTGGCGTGGCTCTACCGCCGTCGAGGACGGCGCAAGCAGCGCGTCGTCGACGCCAATCTCGCCCTGGCCTTCCCCGAGCTGGATGACGACCGGCGCGAGGCGCTGGCCCGCGACAACAGCGTCGAGATGCTCCGCCTGCTCCTGGAAACCGGGGCGGTCTGGCACTGGTCCGAGGGACGGATTCGAGCCCATGTTTCTGCCGTCGAAGGGCAGGATGCCCTCGACCGGGCGCTGGCAGCGGGAAGCGGCGTACTGCTGATCGGCGGCCACCAGGGCAACTGGGAGCTGTTGACCCTCTACACCTCGATGCAGACCGACCTCGTCGCCCTCTATCGGGCGCCGGCCAGCGCGCGGCTGCAGCGCGCCATCACCCGCTCGCGCCAGCGCTTCGGCGCCGAACTGGTGGCCAGCGGCGGCCCGGCCATGCGCCGTCTGCTGCGCCAGCTCCGCGCCGGGGCGGCCGCCGGCATCCTGATCGACCAGCAGCCGAAGCAGGGCGAGGGCGTGTTCGCACCGTTCTTCAGCCAGCCGGCCCTGACCATGACCTTGCCCCACCGCCTGGCCCGTAAGACCGGCTGCCGAATCGTGTTTGCCGACTGCACCCGCCTGGCCGGCGGGCGGGGCTGGACAATCCGATATCGCCCTGCGCCCGACGCCGCCTATGAGGACGACCCAGCCGCGGCCATGGGCGCGATGAATGCAACCCTGGCCGACCTGATTCGCGACCACCCCGCCCAGTATCTATGGCGCTACAAGCGCTTCGATCGCCAGCCCGAGGGCCAGCCGAGTCCCTACGCTCGAACGGGGGTCTGACCGGGACGATGATGGCCATGCTTCTATTGCTTGCGAGGGCCCTGATCCGAGGGCTCGCAATCGTTCCTCAGCCGATGCTCAACGCCCTGGCGCGGCTGCTGGCAGCACTGACCTATCGCCTTCCCTGGCACAAGAACGCGGTCATCGACTGCAATCTTGCGCTCTGCTTCCCGGAACTCGATCCGGCCGCGCGCCGGGCGCTGCATCGCCGCTACCTCTACGAGCAGTTTCGGCTGGTCTTCGAAGCGCCGGTGCTCTGGCACTGGCCCGCCGAGCGAATCCGGTCGCGCATCGACATCGACCCGGAAAGCGACGCGGCGCCCGCCGAGGCCACGCTTTATGTCAGCGGCCATTTCGGCAACTGGGAGCTGCTGAATCTGAGCACCTCCATCGACCGCGCGATGACGACCCTGTATCGCGCGCCAGCGAATCGCCGACTGGACCGCTTTATCAACGAACCGCGCCAGCGCTTCGGTGCCCGCATGGTTCCCGGCGACCGGGCCGCCCTGAAGCAGCTGCTCCAGGCCCTGCGGCGGGGTGAGGCCGTCGGCATCGCCGCCGATATCCAGCCCAAGCGCGGCGACGGCGTCTTCGTGCCCTTCTTCGGCATCGACACGCTGACCATGACCCTGGTCCACAAGCTGGCCCGGAAAACCGGCTGCCGGGTCATCCTGACCGACCTGGTGCGCCATCCCGACGGCCGGGGCTGGACGCAGCGCCTCACCGACGCCACGACGATGATGGCCACGGACGATACGGCGCAGGCCCTGGCCGCCATGAATCGCTGGCTCGAAGACCGGATCCGATCGGCACCCGAGCAGTACCTCTGGCTCTACAAACGCTTCAGCCGACGACCTGAGGGCGAGCCGCGCCTGTATCCCTAGTGGCAATCAGGGTGAATCGTCAATCCACCTGGACGCGGCCTTCTCCAGTCGATTGACCACGCCAGCCCAGGCCGGGTCATCGCGTTCGGCACGGGTCAGCAGCGCCACCAGCTCGCCCACCTCGCGCTGCGATGCCTGGCGGAGGGCGGCGTAGAGCGATCGCGCCGCCTGATCGGGCGTGTCCGCTAGCTCGACGACGGCCTGCGTTGTCGACGCCTCGAGTTCATCCCGACGCGCTTGTCGGGCCGCGGCATCGGCCAGCACCTCGACGCGCAGCGGCCGGTCGGGCCGGTAGTGGACGGCCATCTGGCCCGGGCTGCGCGTCGTCCCATCGGGCGGGCTCAGGCGCCAGCCCTCGGGCAGCACGGCGGCAATCCGGTCCGAGGCGATCACGCCGGGCCGCAGAATACGGGCCGTTCGAGCGTCGCCGTCCAGAAGCACGATCGTCGATTCGATGCCGACCTGGCAGGGCCCGCCGTCGACGACCTCGACATCGCGCTCGTCGAAGGCCGCGGCCACGTCGTCGGCCCGCGTCGGCGACAGGCGGGTAAATCGGTTGGCCGACGGCGCGACCAGGGGGACGCCGGCGGCCTCGATCATCCTCAGGGCCAGCGGATGGTCCGGCATGCGCAGGGCCACGGTGGGCTGACCGGCGGTGATGGCTGAACTCACCCGGTCGGACTTCGGCAGCACCAGGGTCAGGGCCCCCGGCCAGAAGGCCCGGCTGAGCGCCTCGGCGGCCTCCGGCCAGGCGGCCACGCAGGACCGGGCCTGGTTCACCGAACCCACGTGGACGATCAGGGGGTGGTCCATCGGCCGGCCTTTCAGGGAAAACACCCGCTCGATGAGCTCGGATCGGTCGATCGGGGCGGCCAGGCCGTAGACGGTCTCCGTCGGCAGGGCCAGCAGACGCCCGACGGCGAAGACCGCCTGCGGGTCGGGCAGCGGCTTGCGCTTGTCGAGGCGCTTGCGAAAGACCTGCATCACCTTGGCGGCCTGGCTATCCCCGTTCTCCTCGGCCACGACGATGCCCCGATCCCAGGCACCGCGGGCCTCGTCGACCTGACCCCGCTCGAGGTAGGCCTCACCCAGGCTCTGCCAGGCCGTGGTCTTGTCCGGCGCCTGTACCGTCGCCCGCTCGAGGTGCGCCACGGCCTGCGCAACCTCGCCGCGCTTCATCCGTGCCTGGCCCGCCGCCAGCCGCGCCTCGTAAGAGTCGCGGCCCTGCTCGATTATGCGTTCAATGACGTCAGGGTTCATGGGAGGCAGGCGATCGGTGAACGGGTTGGAGGGCGAAGGGGGTAAATGGGTAAAAGGGCCAATGGGTCAAGGGGACAACATCTGGGGAATCAATCGTCGAAAAGTCCGCAGGATACCGTATCGGGCACTTGTCTCGGCCATGGCACAGAACGTTGATCCTTGTAGATCGTTTCGAGCATCCGGTGGTGCCCAGGGCGCCCGGCGGGCCGGGGCGATCGGCTGCCGAGTTTACGGATCGTTCAGCGGCGCTGGGTGTACACGAATTCCTTGCCTCAGACATCTGAAACTCGAAGCCGCTCGTCGGCGGCGGCGAGCTGAAGTCCCAATTTTCTACAATATCGGCCGGCGACGGGGCACCTTCCTCCCCAGACAAGAGCACGTGCAGTCGAACACGTTCCTCCGCCGGCTGCGCGAGAAGCGGCCCCGACAACCAAACAACGCAACAAGCAACTAATACCGATATCTGCCGCATACCCAAACCCCGATTGAAAAAAATAAAATAGAGAGTGATGCCGCGCTCCAAACGCTCAGACTCGGCACTGCACGTAGCTCCGGCGCGCGCTCCACGGTCAAGTCCACCGTACCTAAGTCCTCGATCTGAGGTGGCTGGAGAAGCCGCTCATACCGAAACCGAACCATCACCGTGTAGTCACCGGGTGGAAAAGAGCCGATATCTACTGATTGCAGGAAGTCAGGAGGGAAAAAGCAAAGCTGAATGTTAGCCTCCCAAATCCCTTCAATAAGGACATCAATTGAACCTCCGCTGACAGTAACGCTCGGATTTCCAACTTCTCCGAACACAGCAGTACAAGGCCCAGTTACAAACTCCACCGCAACTTGTTCCGTAGACAAGGCAGGATTGGGATTCAATGTCACAGGAGAAAGAAATTGGCCGAACACCGACGTTGACCAGAGCAAGGCCAGTCCAAGAACGATTGTTTTGCAGTTCATTGCCCTGCTCCCGCGGTTAGCTATCCGAATGCAAACCAGTGTATACGTTATTTACTATAACTACTGGGAGCGAAAATTTCTTTTAAATTGATCGCCGACCACTCAAAGGCCACTGGCTCGGCGACCGCCTCAATATTGCTGTCGTCCTCCAGGGCGGCCGTGATGGCCTTTAGATCAGCGTCCGGCGTGTACTCGACCACGATATAGCGCTCCAGCCGAGCGCGTGGTGTGTCCGGATTGGCCTCAAGCCGCTGCAGAAAATTCCCACGGGCGCGAAACGGCAGAAAATACCAGACCGCCTCAGGCATCTGGAACTCGAAGCCGGGGGTCGGCGGCGGCGAACTAAAGTCCCAGTTCTCGACGATGTCGGCGGGTGATGGTGCACCTTCTTCGCTTGAAAGCAGAAGGTGAAAGCGTATGCGCTCCTCTGCGGGTTGGGCCAAAAGCGAAGTCGGCAACGAGAAGAAAAAAATCGTGGTCAAAAACGATGACTTGCGCATGTCCAAACCCCGAGTAAGAGAAATAAGACAGAAAGTACGCTGATACCCCAACTGCCCAGGCTTGGAACGGAATGTATCGGAACTTCTCGAACGCTTAAATTCAACTCGCCTAGCAGCTCAACCTGTGGCGGTTGAAATGGGGGCTCATAGCGAAATCGAACTGTTACCGTGTAATCGCCTGGCGGGAAGGACCCAATACCAATCGACCGATAGAACATGGGCGGATTGAAACATAGCTGAGGATTGGTCTCCCAGCGCCCATCAATGAGAACGTCGATCGACTCATCAACAATAGTGACGGTAGGGTTTCCTTCTTCTCCAAATACTCCAACGCAGGGACCGGTTGTAAACTCCACCGCAACCTGATCGGTGGACAAGGCCGGGCTAGGGTTTAGTGTGACCGGGGAAAGAAATTGACCGAACACTGGCGTCGACCAGAGCAAGGTCAGTCCAAGTACCAGTTTTTTGCAACTCATTGGATCTGCTCCCTCGATTAGCGATCCAAGCGCTTGGATAGGGCTGGATGCCTGTCTTGATCAGGAGAAGTGTTAGCCACCCAGTGAACTGCGATGATTTGACACCTAAGCCCTCAGCTGAATACCCGCTCAATCGATCTGAGACACCCGCCTGAGTTGTCCTAATGCAATAAGCATCAATAACGCCAGCAACAGCGTGTTGGTCCATCCGCCGAGGGGGACAGATCGAATCGTTAATGGGGCTGGATCAACGACGAGCTCGACTTCCTGAGCCTCAAAAGGCAGGAGCAACTTTTCAAATATCGGCTGGTGGATGACCTGATAGGTCCCGGGTTCAAGGCTGGGCAACGGGACTCTCAGTTGAGAAGGTGGAGGCGGTACGCCGCAGATCGCGTGAGCAAGATAAGAAATGCGTATCTCCTGCCCTTGCCTCTCGACGGTCGGCGATTCAAGTCGGGTAAGACAACTGCAGGTAGTCTCGAATCGGATCTGCTGGTCTGCTCGCGCCGGATTTGGAACGACTATTGGATCGAAACAAGGCAGCGGAAAGTCTTGGGCGTGCGACAGCGGCGCAAAGCCAATCAGCGTGATGATCAACACAGCTGATCTCAAAACAAGGTTTTTGCTCATTGACTTTTCCCAAGAAATCCCTGAACTCCAGCCAACACTAACTCATGCTTAATTTTCGTGCGAGTGAGTCGAGCCACGGACTCTTCCGGCGTCGTCAATGCTTCCAGTAGGCCGGGGTCAGGAGCACCAGGATGGTGAAGATTTCCAGGCGGCCGAGGAGCATGGCGAAGCTCATCAGCCATTTCGTGGCGTCGTGGAGGGGGCCCCAGGTGCTGCCGGCCTCGCCGAGGGCCGGGCCGAGGTTGTTCATGGCCGAGAAGACGACGGACACGGCGGTGACCAGGTCCTGCTCGATGCCGGACACGATCAGGGTCAGGACGACGATGCAGAGGATGTAGAGCGAGACGAAGCCCCAGACCGCATTGGCGACCTCCTGATTCAGCGTGCGGCCGCCGAACTTCAGGGGCACGACCGAGCGCGGGTGGACCAGGCGCTGGAGCTCGCGCAGGCCCTGTTTGGTGAGGAGATAGACGCGGATGATCTTGAAACCGCCAGTGGTGGAGCCGGCGCAGCCGCCCAGGCCGCTGATCAGGATCATCAGGAGCGGCAGGGTGCCGGGCCAGAGGTAGACGTCGGCGGTGGCAAAGCCGGTGGTCGTGGCATAGGACACGGCCTGAAAGGCGGCGTAGCGCAGCGAGGTCCAGAAGCTGCCGTAGACGTCCTGCTGCCAGAGCAGGACGGTGATCAGCAGGGAGACGGCGAGCATCAGCCCGGCGAAGAGCTTCAGCTCCGGATCGCGGACGTAGACCTGGGCCGTGGCGCGGCGCAGGGCGAGGTAATGCAGTGCGAAATTGAGGCTCGAGACGAAGACGAAGAACACCACGAGCCAGTCGATGAGCGCGCTGTCGAAGTGGCCGATCGAGGCATCGTAGGTGGAAAAGCCGGCGGTCGAGACGGTCGAGAAGCTGTGGGCGATGGCGTCGAACAGGCTCATGCCGGCGGCCCAGTAGGCGGCAGCGCAGATGGCGGTCAGGGCGATGTAGATGGCCCAGAGCGCCTTGGCGGTCTCGGCGATGCGCGGGGTCAGGCGCGATTCTTTCACCGGGCCGGTGGCCTCGGCCTTGTAGACCTGCATACCGCCGACGCGCAGCATCGGCAGGATGGCGACGGCCAGAACGATGATGCCCAGCCCCCCCATCCATTGGAGCTGCTGGCGGTACCAGAGGATGGAGCTGGGCATGTCGTCGAGGCCAGAAAAGACCGTCGCGCCGGTGGTGGTGATGCCCGAGGTCGACTCGAAGACCGCATCGGCAAAGCTGGCGTCCAGCACCATCACGAAAGGCACTGCACCGGCCAGGCAGACCGCGCCCCAGCAGGCCACGACGACGAGAAATCCGTCGCTGATGCGAAGGTCGCTCGTCGCCCGGCGCACGGGCCAGAACACCAGCAAGCCCACCGCCGCGACGCCGATGGCGCTGAAGAGAAAGGCCAGGGCCGCGCCGTCGTCGCCCGTCAGCGCGAGGATCAGCGGCGGCACGAAGGCCAGGGAGGTAAACATCAGCAGCACGCCGACGATGCGCTGGACCGGCGCGTACAGGTAGTGGCGCATCAGACGAACACGGCGTCGACCGAGAACAGGCGCTCGACGCGCTGGATCTGCTTCTGATCGGCGACGAAGAGGATCACGTGGTCGTCGTTTTCGATGACGACATTGTCGTGGGCAATCAGGACTTCTTCGCCGCGCACGACGCCACCGATGCTCGTGTGCTCGGGCAGGTCGATTTCGTCGATGCGCTTGCCGACGACCCGCGACTGGCCGGGCACGCCGTGGGCCACGGTCTCGATCGCCTCGGCGGCCCCGCGCCGGAGCGAGTGGACGCGCACCATGTGGCCTTTGCGGATGTGCGTGAGGAGCGCGCCGATCGTGACCTGCTGCGGGCTGACGGCGACGTCGATGCGGTCGGACTGGACCAGGTCGACGTAGGCCGGCCGATTGATCAAGGTGATGACCTTGTCCGCGCCCATGCGCTTGGCCAGCATGGAGGAGAGGATATTAGCCTCGTCGTCGTTGGTCAGGGCGCAGTAGACGTCCGTTTCGCTGATGCCCTCCTCGTGCAGCAGGTCCTCGTCGGCACAGTCACCGACCAGCACGATCGCCGTGTCGAGCTCCTCGGCGATCTGCTCGGCGCGGGCCGGGTCGCGCTCGACGATCTTGAGGTGGTGGTTACGCTCGAGGCGCTTGGCCAGGCTGGCGCCGATGTTGCCGCCGCCGGAGAGCAGGATGCGGTTGACCGGCTCGCTGAGCTTGCGCAGCTCGGCCATCACCGCCGGAATGTTGCGGGTCGCCGCGAGAAAGAACACGATATCGTCGACTTCGACCTGCGTATCGCCCTTCGGAATGATCGCCTCGTCGCCGCGGAAGATCGCCGCCACGCGGGTCTCGACGCCTTCGGGAAGGAGGTCCTTCAGGGCCATGAGCTGACGCCCGACGATCGGGCCGTCGTGGTAGGCGCGAGCCGCGACGAGCTGCGCGCGGCCGTCGGCAAAGTCCAGCACCTGGAGCGCGCCCGGGTATTCGATCAGGCGCTGGAGGTGGTCGGTGACGAGCTTCTCCGGGCTGATCAGAACGTCAATGGGCGTGTGCTCGCGATCGAACAACTCCGGGTGATCGAGGTAGTCGGCGGCCCGCACGCGGGCGACCTTGGTC
This sequence comes from uncultured Wenzhouxiangella sp., assembly GCA_964504865.1. Taxonomy (GTDB): domain Bacteria; phylum Pseudomonadota; class Gammaproteobacteria; order Xanthomonadales; family Wenzhouxiangellaceae; genus Wenzhouxiangella. The sequence goes on along the minus strand of CAZDFS010000011.1, from coordinate 39,085 downwards.
GGCGTGCTGAACAGGGAATAGGCAACCTGGCAGGCCACCATGTTCGTTTCATCGGAGTTGGTCAGGGCAATCAGCAGGTCGGCGTCTTCGATGCCTGCCCGGATCAGGGTCTGAGGATGGGCGGCGTGGCCGAGCACCGTGCGGATATCGAGCTTCTCCTGCAGCTCGCGCAGGCGCACGGGGTTCGTGTCGACCACCGTGATGTCGTTTTCCTCGCGCGACAGGCTGTGCGCCATGCCGGTGCCGACCTGCCCCGCCCCAAGAATGATGATCTGCATGCTTGCCTTCCCTTGCTGCGCCTTATCGCGCGACTCAGACCTGCTTCGGGTCGATACCGAGCTGGCGCAGCTTTCGATACAGGTGGGTGCGCTCCATTTCCACCACCTCCGCCAGCTTGCCGACGCTGCCCTCCACCGACCGGAGCTTGAAGGTCAGGTATTCACGCTCGAACTCCTCGCGTGCTTCGCGCAGGGGCAGCTGGAACAGGCCCGTCATCGGCCCGTCACCGCGCGCCGATGAGGGTGCGACCGTCCTGGCCAGCGCTTCCTCGACTTCGGCCACGCTGACCTCGTCGCTTCCGCCCAGGATCAGTAGGCGCTGGACCACGTTCTTCAGTTCGAGCAGGTTGCCCGGCCAGTGATGCTGGCGCAGGCGATTCTGGGCCGCGACGGAAAAGTGCCGGTAGGGCACGCCATCGCGGCTGGGAAAATATTCGGCATAGAAGCGGATGAGATCCGGCACGTCCTCCTGTCGCTCGCGCAGGGGAGGAATGTCCAGGGGCACGACGTTCAGGCGAAAATACAGCTGCTCATCAAATTTCGATGCCTGGACAAGACCCTCCAGACCACAGGAGGTGCCGGCGATCAGGCGCAGATCCCCGCCGGTCTGGGCGCCATCGTCAGGGGCGCTGCGCTCGATCTCTCCGAGCAGCATGGCCTGGGCGACGCTGTCGAGTCGGCTGACATCCTCGACGTAGAGCACGCCACCGCGGGCCCGCTCGATCAGGCCTTGCTGCTCGCCATCGCCATGCAGGACCGCGCCCCAGCCCTCACCCTCGACGCGAGCCGGCAGGATCACGAAGGGCTGATCGGCACGGTGCGAATGGGCATGAATCCAGCGCGCGGCCATGGCCTTGCCGACGCCCGCCTCACCCTCGATGAGAACCGGCGTATCGTGGGCGGCAATGCGTTCGAGGCGGCGTTTGAGCTGCTGCACCGCCAGCGATCGGCCCAGGGGCTCCATCACGGCCGGCGCCTGCTGACTCTTGAGCCCGGCGTTTTCGCGCTTCAGCCGACCCGCCTCCAGGGCATTGCCGACGGTCACGATCAGTTTGGCCATCGACACGGGCTTTTCGATGAAATCGAAGGCGCCCAGGCGCGTCGCCTCGACGGCGGCCTCGACGGAGCCGTGGCCGGAGATCATCACCACCGGGCAGTCCAGCGTGTCGGACTCGCGCCACTCGCGCAGCAGGCTGATGCCGTCGGTGCCGGGCATCCAGACATCGAGCAGCACCAGGTCCGGGGGACTGTGGCCGCGCAGCTCGCGGGCCTCGGCAGCATCGCCGGCCTTGAGGACCTCGTGGCCTTCGTCGGACAGAATTTCGCCGACGAGTTCGCGAATGTCGGGCTCGTCGTCGACGATCAGAATGCGGGCGCTTGCCATGTCGCTATTGTAACGGTGTCGCGGGACCGACTGGCGCGGCGCCGTCGGCGGCCTGCAGCCGGATATTGATCGCCGCGCCGCCAGACCCGTTGCTCAGCTCGATCGACCCACCGTGCTCTTCGATGATGCGCTTGACGATCGCCAGGCCGAGGCCGGTACCGCGCGCTTTCGTGGTGACGTAGGGCTCGAAGATCCGATCGATCAGCTCCTCGGGAAAGCCCGGGCCATTGTCGGCAATGCGCCAGCGGACAAAGCGCTCGGCGTCGGCTGCTTCGGGCGCCAGCGAGACGGACAGGACCAGCTCGCCGTCGGGCCGCGCCTCCTGGGCGTTACGCACGAGATTGAGCAACACCCGGCGCAGGCTGGCCTGATCGGCCAACACCGGCGGCGTGTCCTCGGCCACGTCGAGGCGGAACTCGACCGCCTGTCCGCCGCTGGCGTAGAGATCGGCCACCTCCCGAACCAGCGCCGGCAGATCGACGGCCTCGAGCTTGAGTCGCCGCACGGGCCGCGCGTAGTCGCCAAAAGCATCGACGAGGCGTTTCAGCGTGTCGACCTGGGCCCGGATCGTCGTGGTCGCGCGATCGAGGAGGATCCGGTCCTCCTCATCGAGGACGGGATCCAGCTTGTATTTCAAGCGCTCAGCGGCGAGCTGGATCGGTGTCAGCGGGTTCTTGACCTCGTGCGCCAGGCGCCGGGCAACCTCGGCCCAGGCGGCCTCGCGCTGGGCCTGGTCGAGCACCGTGACGTCATCGAAGACCACGACCTGACCGCCGATCTCCTGGGGAAGATCGGAACCGCGGCCGACCAGGACGAGGGGCTGGTCGGGACGCCCGAGCTGAATTTCCTGGCGCCAATCCCCGCCCGGCACGCCCTTGCGCTCGATCAGAAGATCCAGCAGGCCTGCCAGGTCCGGGCGCTCGGCCCGGACGCGCTCGAGGGATTGGCCCTGGCGGCCAGCCAGGTCCAGAATCCGTTCCGCTGAATCATTCAGGGCGCTGATGCGGCCCTCGCCATCGACCGCCAGCACCCCGGCGGACAGGCGCCCGAGGACGATCTCGAGATAGCGGCGTTGCGCCTCCAGCGCCTGCCGGCTGGCCGCCAGCTCGCGGGTCATCTCGTTGAAGGATCCGACGAGGAAGCCAAGCTCATCGCGGCTGCCGACGGTCAGCTGCTGAGGGAACCGTCCGGCGGCCACCTCGTCGGTGGCTTCGGCAAGTTCGCGAATCGGCTGGGACAGTCGGCGCGCCGCATTGAAGGCGATCAGCATCGCCAGAAGCGCGGTCAGGAGCAGCACCAGGGTCAGGATCAGCACCAGGCTCTGGAGCAGGCGGTCACGCAGGAAGGACACGTTGAGGTAGCGATAGTAGGCCTCCTCGATGCCGTCGGCCAGGCCGCTGAAATCCGCCGGCAGAGGATAAATGCCCTGAAGCAGATAGCGCGATGCGCCGAACCCCCTGCCCTCGAGCTGCACGAGGGCCCGAATCGCGAACTGATCGCCACGGCGCTCGGCGGCGGCAAACCGCCCCTCCTCGAGGGCCTGACCCAGGGCGAAGCTGCTCGGGCGGTCGGCGATCAGCTCGCTGGGATCGATGTGAACGAACACGATGGCACGCCCGGACGCATCGATGACGCTCAGCTCGACGGGGCCGGTGGCGCTGACCTCGCTCAAGAATCGGTCGAAGGCCTCGTCCTCGTCGTCGGGGTCGATCCGGCGCGCCAGGTCGCGCAGCTGGTCGCTGACCTCGCGCGTGCGCAGATCGATGAACAACTGACCCAGCTCGATCGAATCGGATAGCGCCGATTCCACCTGCACGTCGAGCCAGCCCTCGACGGTTTCATTCAGGAATTCGAGGGAAAACAGATAGAGGATGACCACCGGCGGCAGCGCCAGGGCGATGAACACAGCCACCAGGCGAGCGGTCAATCGAGCGCCGGGCTCTCCGCGCCGGAGCCGCTGTACCAGGCGCACCAGGCGGGCAAGGATGACGATGACCAGACCGGTCAGCGCCAGCGCCGTCAGCACGAAGACCCAAAGCGCCATGCGCCCGAGCTGGGTCGACTCCTGCTCGACGCTCGAGACCAGATAGAGCGCGCTGAGCAGCACCGCCAGCACGGACAGCAGGGGCAGAGCTCGCAGGATGCGGCGCCAGCCGCGGCCCCGGGTCACTCCGCCATCTCCGGCGGGAAGACAAAGCTGTGCCAGGGTCCTTCGGCACGCCAGCTCGGGTCGAACCAGGCCGGCAGGCGCATGGGCGATGGCAGGCGGCTCAGATCGAGGTGGGCGCGCAGCTGGACCTGCCAGCGCCGCGCATCGACCTCGTCTTGAGTCAGGCCGGTACTGAACTGGCGGCGATCGGCCAGCGCCCGGCTGAGGATCGCCAGGCGGGGGAATCGCCGGCGCTCGTCGGCCCGCACATCCCACAGCTCGTAGTCACGCAGGAGCGGCAGGTAGCGAATCTCGAAGCGATGATGATGCGTTCGATCCTCACTGGCGATAACGCCATGATGGCGGCTGATCCGCACGGACAGCTCCAGCGGGATCACCACCCCGTGGTGCAGGGCCTCGACCACGGCCTCGTCCGGACGCCAGGCGATACCGGTCGTGAAATACAGCGTTTCCTCCTGCCAGAGCGGGCGGGGGTCGAGGAGATCGAGGGCGTCGCGCCCCGGCGCGTCGGGCTCAGCCTGGCAGCCGACGCAGAGCCAGGTGATAAAAGCCATCGAGATCGTCATCCCCCGGCAGAATCTGGTGCCCGTGGCGTTGGCGGCGTCCGGGCAGGTCGGGGTGGGCGAGGGGTTCACAGTGCGTCGTTGACTCGATGAAAGCGCTGGCCTGGCAGCGATTCTCAGCGGCCAGGACCGAGCAGGTCGAATAGACAAGGATACCGCCGGGTGCAAGCAACGGCCACAGGGCCTCGAGCAATTGTCGCTGGACCTCGACCAAACGCTCGACGTCGCTGGCCTGGCGAAGCCAGCGAATATCCGGATGGCGACGAATCACCCCGGTGGCCGAGCAGGGCGCATCGATCAGGATGCGGTCGAAGGGCCTGCCGTCCCACCAGCGCTCGGGCTGGGTCGCGTCGGCCGCGATCAGCTGCGCGGAGAGCTTCAACCGCTCCAGCGTCTCCTCCACCCGCCCCAGTCGTTCGCCGTCCACGTCCAGGGCAATGAGCTCTGCATCGACGCGCTCGAGGATATGGGCCGCCTTGCCGCCGGGCGCACTGCAGGCATCGAGGATGCGCTGACCGGGCTCAAGATCGAGGTAATCAGCGGTCAGCTGGGCCGCGCCATCCTGCACCGACAGCCCGCCGTCGGAAAAACCGGGCAGCTCGCTGACCCGTGCGCGCTGAGCCAGACGGATCGCATCGGGCAAGGCCCTGGCCGGGCACTCGGGATCATAGCCGGCCTCGCGCAGGGTCTCGACGGCCTCGTCACGGTGCCAGTAGCGGCGATTGACCCGCAGCCACAGGGGTGGCGGCCGGTTGTTGTGCGCCAGGATCTGATCGGCCTGCTCGGGCCAGTCCGCGCGGATGGCCTTGATCAGCCAGCCGGGATGGCCGCTACGAATCACCTCGGAATTCCCGAGGTCCTGCTCGAGCGCATCGCGATCGCGGAGATAGCGCCGGAGCACGGCGTTGACCAGTCCCGACAGGCGCGCCAGCCCAACGGAGCGCGTTGTCTCGACGGCAGAGTGAACGATGGCATGGGCCGGCTCCCGGCCCTCCCTGAGCTCTGCCAGGGCGACGGCGATCACGAACAGGACCAGGCGGTCTCGGCGGGCCGGCGGGCGATCGATCAATCGCGCGCTCAGGGCCTGCACCGCCGGCCAGTCGCGCAGCACCCGATGCGCCAGACGTCTCGCCAGGGCTCGGTCCAGCCCGTCGTTGACGCCTTCGAGGACATCGGCCATCGCCACATCCAGCGACTGGCCATGGTCGAGCACCTGCTTGATACTCCGCGCCGCGGCGGCGCGCCCGCCCAGCGGCTTGCCTGCCCGCGGGCGCCTCCTCACGCCCAGTCCGGGTGGCCGTTCAGCCAGTCGCGAGCCGTCACTCGCTTGCGCCCGGCGGCCTGGACTTCGGTCAGCGCCAGGGCGCCCTCGCCGCAGGCAACGACGAGCGCCTCCATGCCGTGGCCGCGCAACAGCGCACCGGGCTCGCCGCTCAGACCATCGAGGGGAGCGGCTCGGAAGACTCGCAGTTCCACACCGTTCACCGCTCCGAAAGCGACGGGCCATGGGTTGTAGGCACGGACCTGTCGAGCCAGACGCCCGGCGGGGAGCTGCCAGTCCAGTCGGGCGTCATCGCGTTGGATCAGCGGCGCGTGAGTGGCCAGCGCGTCGTCCTGTTCCTGGGGCGAAGGCAGGCGGCCGGCCAGGAGGGCGTCGATCCCACGCTGCAGCAGTTCGGCGGCCATCCGGGAAAGGCGGTCGTGGAGGTCTCCGGCGCTTTCCTCGGCAGCGATCGGGGTCGACTCGGTCATCAGGATCGGCCCCGTGTCGAGGCCCGGATCCATCTGCATCAGCGTCATGCCCGTGTCGCGATCGCCGGCCAGGATGGCCTGGTTGATCGGGCTGGCGCCGCGCCAGCGCGGCAGGAGCGAGGCGTGGAGGTTCCAGCAGCCATGGCGCGGCAGATCGAGGACGGCACGCGGCAACAGCAGCCCGTAGGCGGCGGTCACGATGAGGTCGGGCCGCAGCTCAACAAGCGCTGCCCGGTCGGCCTCGCGCTTCAAGGAGGCCGGCTGAAGCACCTCAACGCCGGCCGCCAGAGCGCAGGCCTTGACCGGGCCGACCTGCACCCGCCGACCGCGACCCGCTGGCCGGTCAGGCTGGCACAGGACCGCCAGCGGCGGGCAGTCGGAGTCGATCAGGGCCTGAAGCGCCGGCACGGCAAACTGAGGGGTGCCGGCGAAAACCGTGCGCAAGGCGCTCACGCGCCGATCTTGTCGGGCTGGGGCTGCTCCTGTCGCTGCTGCTTTTTCAGGCGTTTCTCGACCATTCGACGCTTCAGGGGCGAGAGGTAGTCGACGAAGACCTTGCCGTCGAGGTGATCGATCTCATGCTGGATGCAGACCGCCAGCAGGCCGTCGGCCTCGAGCTCGAAGGGCTGGCCCTGATCATCCAGGGCGCGGACCTTGACGCGCTCAGCACGTTTGACTTCGGCGTAGACGCCCGGAACCGACAGACAGCCCTCTTCGCACTTCTGGCTGCCTTCGCGCTCGATGATCTCCGGGTTGATGAACACGCGGGCCTCGCTGCGGTCCTCGCTCAAATCCATCACCACCACCCGAACGCCTTTGTTGACTTGCGTTGCAGCCAGTCCGATACCGCGCGAGTCGTACATGGTTTCGAGCATGTCGGCGGCCAGCTGGCGTTCGTTTTCAGTCACCTCATCGACGGGTTTGGCGACCCGGCGCAGGCGGGGATCAGGAAATTCGAGGATCGTGAGTCTTGACATAAGATGAAAAAAATCGCTTAAGGGTGCGTTTTACAATGATAATGTTTATGATAGCCTCATCAATCAGACGCCTGATCGGCAACGTTGGAGGGATCACTCCGTGAATCGACTATTGATCGCTGCGGCTATTCTTGGCCTTGTATGGGGAAGTGTACAGGCTCAGGATGTCGAACTGCGAGAAGACCACCCGCGTGAATACGTGGTTCAGGAAGGGGACACGCTGTGGGACATCGCCAACCGCTTTCTGGCGCGCCCCTGGCAATGGCCCGCCATCTGGCAGGCCAATGAACAGATCCCCGACCCCCACCTGATCTATCCCGGCGATGTCATTTCGCTGGAATTCATCGGCGGTGAGGCGCGTCTGGTGTCGTCGCGCGACGATTCCATCCGCCGCCTGGGGCCGAGAATCCGCCGCGACGGTGACATGGGGCCGATCACGACCATTCCCTTCGACGCCATCGCACCGTTTCTGCAGCATCCTCGGGTGGTCGGTGCCGAAGAACTGGAGTCACTGCCCTACGTGATCGCCAATTACGACCAGCGCAGCTACGCCGGGCCCGGGGATCTGACCTACGTTCGCGGCCTCGAGGATGCACAGGTCGGTCAGGAAGTGTCGATCGCGCACCTGACCTATCAGTTCGAGGATCGCAGTGCGGCGGCTGACCAGCAGACCCTGCGCAGCAACGCCATGCGCCTGGGCCACCGTATGGTGCCGAGCTACGAGCGACCCTCGAGCAACCTCTGGCGCAAGACCTTCGGCCAGTTCGAGCGCTTCGATTACCCGATCATCGGCTACGAACTCTGGGAGGCCGCGCGCGGTCGCGTGGTCCAGGTCGGTGACCCGACGATCATCGAAATCACCTCGGGTCGGCGTGAGGTCAAGGAGGGCAACCTGATCCTGCCGGTGGACTACCACGTCTACGATGCCTCCTTCCACCCGCGCGCCATGGACGAGGCCCCTGACCATGGCCAGGTCCTGACGGTCAGCGAAGCAAAATACGGCGTGGGGCACTATCAGATCGTGGCCATCTCCCTGGGATCCCTCGACGGCGTCGAGGCCGGCCACATGTTTTCCGTCTTCCACCCGGGCGAACGGATCCGGGACGAGCAGAAATATCCCCTGATGAGCCGCGCCGCATTCCGCGAGTCCGACCGGCGCTTCGTCGAGCTTCCGGATGAATTCGCCGGCCGGGTGATGGTGTTCCGTCCCTTCGAACGGGTCAGCTACGCCATCGTCCTCGACGGCACCAGGGAAGTGGTTGCCGGCGACCGACTCGCTCACCCCGACCGCAGGCTTTGAGGACACGAGGCCGGGTTCGTAAGTAGCGGCGACATCGAGTACCGGTGTCGACGAGGAATCGAACCCGCGCCTGGCTGGCGCTGATTCTGGCACCGGGTCTCGGCCCGCAGCGCCTGGCCACCCTGGATGAGGAGCTTTCCTCCCTGGCTGACTGGCCTGCCCTGTCTCACGAGGAGCTGCGCGAGCGAGGCCTGACGCGACCGCAGATCGACGCCCTTCATCGCCCCGACGAGCGCGCTCTGGAAAGGGCGCTGACCTGGCTCGAAGGGCCCCAGCACTTCCTGATCACCCGCGACGACGCGCTCTACCCGCCGCTCCTGAAGCAGATCGCGGACCCGCCGCTGGCGCTTTTCGTTGCCGGACGGCCCGAACTGCTCGTCCACCCGCAGCTCGCCATCGTCGGCAGCCGCAACGCCACCCCTGGCGGCCTCGATCACGCCCGTGATTTTGCCGCAACGATCGCACGGGCCGGCTTTGGCATCACCAGTGGTCTGGCGGCAGGCGTCGACTCGGCCGCCCACAGCGGCTGCCTGGAGGCCGGTGGCCTGACCCTGGCGGTGACCGGCACCGGACCGGATCAGATCTATCCGGCGCGGAACAAGGCCCTGGCCCACCGGATCATCGAAGAAGGCGCCATGCTGACCCCGTTCCCCCCGGGAACACCGCCCCTGCCGGGAAACTTCCCCGCTCGCAACCGCATCATCAGCGGGATGAGCCTGGGCACGCTGGTCGTGGAGGCTGGCCTGCGCAGCGGGTCCCTCATCACCGCCAGGCTGGCCACGGAGCAGGGCCGGGAGGTCTTTGCCCTGCCCGGCTCGGTGCACAACCCTCAGGCCCGGGGCTGCCACCGGCTGATACGCGACGGCGCCCGCCTGGTGGAAACGGCCGATGAGGTCATCGACGAACTGGGGCCCCTGGCCGGTGATCTGGCCCGAAGCCTGCAGTCCTTGCTGGGTGACGCGGCCCCCGATCAACTTGAGAAAGCGAGCTCGGGGACCCAGATCAAGCTGGATGGGGACTATCAGGCGTTGCTCGAGGCGGTCGGTTTCGACCCGACTCCGATCGATACGATTATCCGCCGCTCGGAGTTGACGGCCGCTGCCGTATCCTCCATGCTGCTGATGTTGGAGCTCGATGGTCACGTGGCGGCGCATCCTGGAGCACGCTATAGCCGCACGGCAAACAGCCCGCTTGAGAAGGACGAGGAGTGAATGAAAGAAAACGTGCTTGATCTTTTGATGTACCTATTCGAAAACTACATATATGAGGAACCGGAAAGCACGCCGGACCGAGAATCACTGACCGACAGTCTCGAAGAGGCTGGCTTCACTCACGCAGAAATCGATCGCGCCTTTGCCTGGCTCGATGGCCTGGCCGAGCAGCGCAAGCTTCCCGATCTGGGTCACCAAAGCGACAACCCGATCCGAGTCTTCAGCGACGAGGAAACGCAGCGACTCGATGTCGATGCCCGCGGCTTTATCCTCTATCTGGAGAATGCCGGCGTCCTCGATGCGGCCAGGCGGGAGCAGGTCCTTGATCGGTTGTCCGCGCTTGACAGCGTCGACATCGACATCGAAGACGTGAAATGGGTGGTGCTGATGGTGCTCTTCAATCAGCCCGGCCAGGAGGCCAATTACGCCTGGATGGAAGACCTGATGTTCGATGACGCAGGCGAACTGAGGCACTAGATCGGCGTCGTGCCTGTTGCGGGCACGCCTGACATCCAGCGCACGCACCGCAAGAGGGAAGAGCCGGAAACGCTACAGACCATGGCCAAGAATCTACTCATCGTCGAGTCGCCGGCCAAAGCGACCACCATCAACAAGTATCTGGGCAAGGACTTCGAGGTCCTCGCCTCCTACGGGCATGTTCGCGACCTGGTGCCGAAGGAAGGCGCCGTCGATCCCGAGCATGACTTCGCGATGCGCTACGACATCATCGACCGCAACAAGAAGCACGTCGACAAGATCGTCGCCGCAGCGAAGAAGTCCGATGCCATCTACCTTGCCACCGACCTCGATCGCGAGGGCGAGGCGATTTCCTGGCACATCGCCGAGATCCTGAAAGAAAAGGGCATCAAGGAAAAGGTGCCCGTCCAACGGGTGGTGTTCTCCGAAATCACCAAGAGCGCCATCGACAAGGCGATGAGCGAGCCGCGTCATCTGGCCGGGGCGCTCGTCGACGCACAGCAGGCGCGCCGCGCCCTGGACTACCTGGTCGGCTTCAATCTCTCACCCCTGCTCTGGAAGAAGGTCCGCCGAGGCCTGTCCGCCGGCCGCGTCCAGTCACCTGCGCTCTGCATGATCGTCGTGCGCGAGCAGGAAATCGAAAAATTCGAGCCCCGTGAATACTGGACCATCGAAGCCGATCTGGGCGAGCCCGACGACCAGCCCTTCTCCGCCAATCTGGTCAAGATGGACGGCAAGAAGGTCGAGCAGTTCGATATCGTCAACGAGGCCCAGGCCGGCGATATCCGCAAGGCCATCGAAGCGGCGGCTCAGGGGACCTTCGAAGTCGCGCGGATCAACAAGCGGCAGCGCCGGCGCCGCCCCCAGCCGCCCTTCATCACCTCGACGATGCAGCAGGAAGCCGCTCGGCGCCTGCGCTTCACGACCCAGCGGACGATGCGAATCGCCCAGCAGCTCTATGAGGGCATCGATATCGGGGGCGGCAATCAGGGGTTGATCACCTACATGCGAACCGATTCGGTGGCGCTGTCCGCGGATGCCCTGGGCGATATTCGGGCAGTCATCGCCAGCGAATACGGCGACGGCGTCCTGCCCGAGAAGCCCAATTTCTACCAGTCGAAGTCGAAGAATGCGCAGGAAGCGCATGAGTCGATCCGCCCGACCTCCGCCAAGCTGACGCCGATCAAGCTCAAGAATCACCTGTCCGAAGATCAGTATCGGCTCTACCAGCTGATCTGGAACCGAGCGGTCGCCAGCCAGATGATTCCGGCCGTCTATGACACGGTCAGCGCGGAATTCGATGTCGACCAGGCCACCTTCCGGGCCTCGGGCTCGACCCTGATCGAACCCGGCTTCCTGAAGGTCTATCAGGATGCCCAGACCGAAAAGGACAACCGCCTCCCGGAGCTCAACGAGGGCGACGCGATCGTTCTGCAGAAGGTACGCGGTGAACAGCACTTCACCGAACCGCCGCCGCGCTATTCGGAGGCAAGCCTGGTCAAGGCGCTGGAAGAACACGGCATCGGTCGCCCGTCGACCTATGCCTCGATCATCCAGACGCTGAAAGACCGGGAATATGTCGATCTGGAAAATCGGCGCTTTACCCCGACCGCCACCGGCCGGGTCGTGGCCACCTTCCTGATGACGCATTTCGACCAGTACGTCGACTATGACTTCACCGCCAAGCTCGAGGACGAGCTCGACGCGATCTCTCGCGGCGAACAGGATTGGGTGCCGCTGCTGCGCGAGTTCTGGCAACCCTTCATCGACCGGGTGCACGAAAAGGAGGAGTCCGTCTCGCGGCAGGAAGCGCAGCAGGCACGTGAGCTCGGCACCGATCCGAAGACCGGCAAGCCGGTGATCGTCCGCCTCGGACGCTACGGACCCTTCGCTCAGATCGGCCAGGCCGAAGACGAGGAAAAACCGGCCTTCGCCGGCCTGCGTCCCGGACAGAAGATGGAAACCATCACCCTCGACGAGGCGCTTGAATTGTTCAAGCTGCCGCGCAACCTCGGCGAAACACCCGAGGGCGAGCCGGTCCAGGCCAACATCGGCCGATTCGGGCCCTACATTCGCTACGGGGCACGCAATTTCGTCTCGCTGAAGGAGGTCGATCCCCTCGACGTGACCCTGGAGCAGGCGCTCGAACTGGTGGCCGAACACAAGCAGATGCTGAAGGACCGGATCATCAAGACCTTCGAGGACGAAGGCATCGAAATCCTCAAGGGCCGCTACGGTCCCTTCGTCACCGACGGCAAGCGCAATGCCAGCGTGCCCAAGGACGTCGAGCCGGAGTCCCTCGACCTGGAACAGTGCAAGAAAATGCTCGACGAGGCACCTCCGAAGGGACGCCGCGGTCGATTCGGCAAGAAGGCCGGCAAGAAGAAGTCGGCGAAGAAGAAAACGTCGAAGAAGAAGTCGGCGAAGAAGAAGTCGGCGAAGAAGAAGGCATCAAAGAAAAAATCCTCGAAGAAGAAGTCTTCGAAAAAGAAGGCGGCGAAGAAAAAGGCCGGAAAGTGACGCGATAGGGAGGGCTGGCACCGGCACCTGTCGGGCCCGATCGCGGCGAGGCCCGGTTGCCCAGTGCTCCCGAACATCCTCAATAGCTAGCTGAATAGCCATGACAGACAGCGAATCCACACTGGCGTCCGTCCACGCCTACCTGACCGATCTTCAAGACCGCCTCTGCGCCGCCTTCGAGGGCTGCGACGGCCAGGCGGCGTTTCGAGAGGACGCCTGGGAGCGGCCCGAAGGTGGCGGGGGGCGAACGCGCGTCCTCGAAGACGGCGCGGTGTTCGAAAAGGGCGGCGTCAATTTCTCCCACGTTCACGGCGAGTCCCTGCCCCCGGCGGCCAGCGCTCGCCGGCCGGAACTGGCGGGCCGGAGCTTCCAGGCGCTTGGCGTTTCCGTCGTCATGCACCCGCACAACCCCTACTGCCCGACCAGCCACGCCAACGTGCGCTATTTCGTCGCTCAGAAGCCGGGCGAGGACGACGTCTGGTGGTTCGGGGGTGGCTTCGACCTGACGCCGGTCTATCCCTTCGAGGAGGACTGTCGGGAGTGGCATCAGCGCGCTGCCGACCTGTGTGCACCCTTCGGTGACACGGTCTATTCCGAGCACAAGCGCTGGTGCGACGAGTATTTCTATCTCAAGCACCGCCAGGAGACCCGCGGCGTCGGTGGCCTGTTCTTCGACGACCTGAATGACTGGGACTTCGCGACCTGCTTTGCCTATCTCCGCGCCGTCGGTGATGGCTATCTGGCCGCCTATCCGCCGATCGTCGATCGCCGCAAGGACCAGCCCTTCGGACCGCGTGAAGTGGCGTTCCAGCGCTACCGCCGGGGACGCTACGTGGAATTCAACCTGGTCTTCGACCGCGGCACCCTGTTCGGTCTGCAATCCGGTGGGCGAACGGAGTCGATCCTCATGTCCCTGCCTGCGGTGGCTCATTGGCGCTACGACTGGCAGCCCGAGGACGGCAGTCCAGAGGCGGCATTGGCCGACTACCTCAAACCTCGGGACTGGATCGGCCAATAGCTGGCGCTACCGATCGCTGGACCCTCTCGATCCCGGATCGACTCATCCAAGGCGCGAGTCGGCGCCATCACCGCCTTCGACGCAGCTCCGGCCATGCCCTGGTCCGCTTGCCTGCCCGAGTCGGTGGTCAGGTCGGCGGCGCTTGTCGACACCTTGGCCGATGTCGTGGCTGCAACGATCGTCTGAACCAACTGACGCAGGCGGCGGAAATAGCGCCCCCCCGGCGACGGCGGGGTTGGATCGGAGGTCATCACGATGGTCAGCTCGAGGGCGGGCAGAACGAACAGGGCCTGACCGCCGTAGCCGCGACCGTAATAGGTCGTCTGTTCGGCGATTTCGGTAATGAACCAGCCATAGCCGTAATCATCGCCCGACCAGGGTGAGGTGCCGTAGGCGGTCCAGGAGGCCTCGACCCAGCGTTCCGGCAGGAAGCGCTCGCCGTCGAGCACGCCGCCCTGGCGATAGAGCTCGCCGATTCGGGCCAGGTCCCTGGGGCTGATGTGCATATCGTTTCCGCCGAATCCAATGCCCTGGGGATCCTCTGGCCAGTAGCCCAGACCGACGCCCAGCTCGCCCAACCATCGACGTGCCAGGGTCTGGCTCGGCTGACCTCCCGCTTCCATCAGTGCCGCCGACAGCAGATGGCTCGGGCCGGTGGAGTAGATCATTCGCCCGCCCGGTTGATCGACCATCGGTCGGGTCAGGGCGTGGCGAACCCAGTTATCGCTCTGCACCCAGGCCCCGTAGTAGCGCCCGGAGGTGCTGCGCAAACCGGCCCGCAGGGACAGCGCCTGGCCGACGGTGATTCGATCGCTGCCCGGTGTCGCATCGGCGGGAAATCGATCGTCGAGGAGCTCGGCCAGGGGCTGGTCGGCCCCCGCGATCACACCGCGATCGATGGCGAGGCCGATCAGCAGCGCCATGACCGTCTTCGAAACCGACTTGATGTTGGCCGGTCGGTCCAGCCCCGCACCACCCTGGACGTGCTCCAGGCGCGTCTCACCGCCCTCGAGCACGAGGACGCTGTGCAGTCGATCCACGCCCCGGGCCTGCTCGACCACCGCACTCGGGTCCGCTTGCAGTGACCCGGCGCCAGCAGACAGGACAAGGCCAATCATCAATCGTTGAAGAAATCGCATGACGGAAGGCTAGCGCTGGACCGTGAAAGCAGGATTCGGGTTGTCGTCCGATCCGACGCCGCCTACTCTGAGTCCATGGAGACCACCAACCATCAGCACAGACTGGACTACCAGCGCATCGAGCGCGTTCTGATCTGGATCGACGAACACTGGCAACAGCAGCCGGGGGTGGACGATCTGGCGCGGATCGCCGGCCTGTCCACGTCGCACTTCCACCGACTGTTCAAGCGCTTTGCGGGAATCACGCCGAAGGCGATGATCGAATTTCTCACCGCCGATGCCGCGCGCCGGCGCCTGATGGATTCCGCCAGCGTGCTCGATGCGGCCCTCGACAGCGGCCTGTCGGGCGCCAGCCGACTGCACGACCTGATGGTCACCGTCGATGCGGCCACGCCGGGCGAGATTCAGCGCTCGGGCGAGGGGATGCGAATCGACTTCGGTGTCGTCGACAGTCCCTTCGGGCCCTGCCTGCTCGGCCTGACCGGACGCGGCGTTTGTACCCTGGAATTCCTCAGCGACCACTCGGAAGACGACGGCGCCCAAGTCATTCAGGCGCGCTGGCCAAGGGCGCAACTGCACATCAACAGGGACCGGGCGAAGGCCAGCCTGGCGCAGATCGTCGCCGGACTCCGATCCCGAGAGTCTCCGCCACGCCTGGATATCCGGGGCAGCAATTTTCAGCTCCGCGTCTGGGACGCCCTGCTGCGGATTCCGCCGGGGCGGATGATCAGCTACGGCGAAATTGCCCGAGCCTTGGGCCAGCCGCGCGCATCGCGCGCTGTCGGAACGGCCGTCGGCGCCAACCCCGTGCCGCTGCTCATCCCCTGCCATCGGGTGCTGCGTCGAAGCGGCGCCTTTGGCCAGTATTCGGGCGGCGTCTGGCGCAAACGCGCCATTCTGTTGTGGGAACAGGGCCAGGTCGAACGGTAAGGCTCAGGCCGCGAGCTCGACGCGATTCCGGCCGTTGCGCTTGGCGCGATAGAGGGCATCATCGGCGGCACCGATCAGAGCCTTCGCGCTGCCTCCCGCCTCGGGGGACAGGGCGGCCACGCCCGCGGAAATCGTCATCGCCAGAGCCGAACCCGCCGGGTCGCCATTGCCGGACAGCTCACTGACCGCCTGGCGCATGGACTCCGCCAGCTCGCCCGCGTCCTCGAGATCGGCGCCTGGCAGCAGCACGACGAATTCCTCCCCGCCATAGCGGGCCACCAGATCCCCCGAGCGATGGACCTTTTCGGTCAGGGTCAGAGCCACCCTGCGCAGGGCGTCATCGCCAACCTGATGACCGTGCGTGTCGTTGAGCTTCTTGAAGCGATCGATATCGATCATGATCAATCCGAGTGGGTGCCGCTCGCTTTGAGCGACGGACCAGGCACGCTCCAACCGGTCCTCGAAGTAGCCACGGTTGGCGACGCCGGTCAGGCCGTCGATGCGCGAAGTCCGCTCGACCTCCTGAAGCGCCTGCTCGAGCTGAAGCGTTCGCTCACGAACCTCCTCGGCGAGTCGCGCCTCGCGAAGTCGCGATCGCAGCACCCACAGGCGTGCCGAGCCGACCATGGCGGCGATGGCCAGCGCCGCACACAGCGCCAGGAACCAGATCTGTTCGTAGAATCGGGCGCGCTGGACAATCGTCAGCTGCGCAGGCTCGGGACTCCAGACACCATCGTTGTTTCGCGCCAGCACCTGAAACACGTAGTCCCCTTTCGGCAGGCCCGTGTAGTAGGCCGTGCGCCGGTCAGCCACTTCCTGCCAATCGCGGTCGTAGCCGAGGAGGCGGTAGCGAAAGATGACCTGATCCGGCGACACCAGGCTCAGACCGGTGTAATCGATTTCGATATTCACGACATCGGGCGTCAGTTCGATCGGCTGGTTGGCGGAAAAGGTCATGCCATCGGCACGCACACCCTCGATTCGCACGGGCGGTGGGCGGTCGTTGAGAGCGAGCTGATCCGGATCCACCCGCACCAGCCCCCCGGCTGAGGCGAACCAGAGGTGGCCGTTTTCGTCACGCCAGGAGGTGGGCTGGAAGCCTCCGACGAACTGGACCGAGCGCAATCCGTCGGCTTCCGTAAAGACCATCGGTTCGATTCGCTCGCGCTGACCATCCGCCACCTCGATGAGATCCTCCATGGCCACGCGGAGCAGGCCCGCGCTGGTCGCCAACCAGAGGTTGTCCCCCCCATCCTCGAGGATCGAATTGATCGATCGGAAGCTCAAGCCCTGATCGATACCGAAGCTGAACACGGGCTGCCCTTCTCGCAACAGGGCGAGGCCACCGTCCCGGAAGCCGATCCAGAGCCGACCGTTGCGGTCCTGATGAAAGGCATGCACGATCGACCCCGGCAAGTCGGCATTGACATCAGGGATGCGGATGCCCTCATCGGACAGGACAGCCACGCCCTGGCCGTTGGTGCCGATCCACAGCTGGCCATCGTCGTCAAAGAAAAGCTGCCGGACAGCCGACGAAGGCAGGCCCGCCTCGGCACCGAAATTGACGAAGCGCTCGCCGTCGAAACGACTCACGCCCGCCGCCGTCGCAGCCCAGAGGCGACCCCTCGCGTCGAATTGGAACGCAAAAACATGGCCGCTGGGCAGGCCCTGATCCGCGCCGAGGCGGTCGACGAGGCCGTCGCGAATCCGGTTGATACCGAGTCCAAAGCTCGAGGTCCACAGGTCGCCGTTCGGCGCCAGCTGAAGGGCGGCGATATTGTCGCTGGCCAGACCGTTATCAGCGCGGGTAAAGCGCTGAATCGTCGAATCGCCCAGGGCGAACAGACCGGCGCCCTCGGTGCCGACCCAGACCACGTCCTCTTTCGGGCTGCCCGTGACAACAAAGGTCGTGTCGGCCAGGCCTTCCGGACGGCCGTAGACCGTCACCTTGCCGTCTCGCAGGCGCTGGAGCCCTTCCCGGGTTGCCAGCCACAGGCTGCCTTCGGCGTCTTCGACCATGGCGGAGATGACAGTGCGCTCGAGCGCGTCGAAATTCAGGTGCGCCACCTCCCCGTCGCGGTACCGGATGAGGCCGTTGCCATAGGCGCCGAGCCAGAGGTTGTTGTTGCCGTCCTCGAGGATCGACTGGATGGCCAGGCCGGCCATGCCTTCGGGCAGTTCGATGTCGACGAATCGGCCCGAGACGTATTCCTGGAACCCGCCCTCATAGCTGCCGACCAGAATCCGTCCGCGCCGATCCTGATAGACCGAATGGACCTGATTCGAGGCGAGGCCGTCGGCGCTATCGAAATGGGTGAAACGCTGCCCGTCGAAATAGGAGACACCGCCGCCGAAGGTCGCCACCCATAGCCGCCCCTGACGGTCCTGATAAAGCTTGAACACGCGATCGTTCGACAGGCCGCTGGTGCTGGTCCAGGTCTCGACTCGATCGTCCCCGGAAATGCGCGCGAGCCCGCCAGCGGTGGCGGCCCAGAGCGCGCCCTCACGATCCACGAGGAGATCGTAGACCACGTTGTTCGGAAGCCCGTCCTCGCTCGTCAAGGCCTCGAGGCGTCGACGATCGGGATCAAAGCGATAGACCCCGCCGCCATAGCTTCCCAACCACATCTGGCCACGCTGATCGAAAACGATATCGCGAATATCCTGGCTCTGCATGCCGCGCGTATTCGAGGCATCGAAGACCTCGAAGCGCACGCCATCGAAGCGGGCGAGGCCATTCTGGCTTCCCAGCCACAGGTAACCGTCGTCGTCCTGAGTCACGCTCCATACGGCGCCGGCAGGAAGACCATCGGCGCGGGTGTAGTGATCATGAATGTACTGGGTGGGAAGGCGGTTCGGATTGAGGGCCAGGGCCGAGGCGCTCATCAGCGCCAGGCCGAAGAAGAGTGCCAGCGTTTCGCGCCACGCGAGCCGTCCGCTCGCGGGGCCATCGGATCCTTTCGCCGGCTTATCGACGTCGGCGGTAGAAGTCACTTCGCCCCCAGTAAAGGATCAGCACCAGGCCGAACAGCATCCCGCCGAGGTGGGCGAAATGGGCGACGCCGGCCATCGTTCCGGTCATTCCGAAGAACAGGGTCAGGGCACCATAGCCGATGACGAACCATTTGGCCTTCATCGGAATCGGCGGAAAAATCAACAGGATGCGCTCGTTCGGGTACATCATTCCGAAGGCCAGAAGCAGGCCGAACATGGCGCCAGACGCGCCGATGGTCGGGCGCGGAGCGCCCATCAGATAGGTCACGAGCAGCTGGACGAGACCGGCCCCGATGAGGCAGACGAAGTAATAGATCAGAAAGCGCCGGCTTCCCCAGGCACGCTCGATCAACGGGCCGAACATGTACAGGGCGAACATGTTCAGGAACAGATGCATCAGGCCGCCGTGGAGGAAGCCGTAGCTAATCAGCTGCCAGGGCGCGAAGCCCATCTCGAGGGGCCACAGAGCAAGCGCCGTCGGATCGATGAGGCCGCTGACCTGGATAAAGAATGCCACCACGGTGACCACGAGCAGGACGAGCGCGCTCGATGGGGTTCTGCGGGGGGCGATCGCGTTCATGGCGCGGCCTGCAGGCGTTCTTCCAGCCCCGCGCGGGCATTCAGCGGCCGCGTATTCTCGGCCTGCCGCAGCCGGGCGATGTCCGCCGCGCTCAGCTGACTCTCGCGCCCCGCCCAGCGTCGCGTGACAAAGGCCAGGATCGCTGCGATGTCCTCATCAGGCAGGTGCGTCATCGGCGGCATGTAGCCCCGGTAGGTGCGTCCGGCCACCTCGATCTCGCCGCGCAGGCCGTAGAGAATGATCATGGCCAGACCTTGATCGGGAAACGCCAGCCACTCGGAACCGGCGAGGGGCGGAAAGGCTGGCGCCTTGCCCTCCCCCTGATTACCGTGACAGGAAGCGCACCAGCGCAGATACTCGCCCTGGCCGGGTTCGAGCACCAGCTCTGAGTCGGCCTCGCCACCACAAGCGATGGCGAGCGTCGCTGCGATCATGATCAGGGTGCCGCGAAGCCATCCGGTCACGCGCGGGTGTTTACAATTGTAGTCTTCCATCCTGCCTATCTTTGAACGGCCCGCCCATGACTCTCAACCGCATCACCGTTTATGCTGCCTCCAGCCAGGCCGTTGCGGCCAAGTACATGGACGCCGCTGCTCGACTGGGAACCACCCTTGCCAGCGCTGGTATCACGATCTACTACGGCGGTGGTAGCCGCGGCCTGATGGGCGCGATGGCAGACGGCGCGATGGCGGCTGAGGGCCGGGTTATTGGAATCATTCCTGAGTTTCTCACAGAAATCGAAAAAGGGCATCAAGGGATTACTCGGCTCGACATCGTCCCGGACATGCACACGCGAAAGGCGCGAATGCTCGAGGATTCCCAGGGCGTGATTGCCCTGCCCGGCGGCTGCGGCACCTTCGAGGAGGTCTTCGAGGTCATGACGCTCAAGCGCCTGGGGCAATTCCTCGGGCCGATCATCCTGGTCAATACGGACGGCTACTACGATCGCCTGCTGGCGTTTCTGGAACAAAGCGTTGAGGAGAAGTTCATGAGCCAGACCCACCTCGATCTGTGGCAGACCGTGACCGAGCCCGAGGCCATTCACGAGGCACTGGCCGAGGCGCCGGAGTGGTCGTCGAAGCGTCTGCTCGAGGCGGCTGTGGACAGCCCGCACACGGCATGAGCGGTCCACAGATCAACCGCCGCGGGTTCGGGTCCGGGCTGCGCTGGCTTCCTGCTGGCGCGGAATTGCTCGCCGGTCACTGGCGGCCGCTGCTGGGTGTCGCCTCCCTGTGGCTGCTCGTCTCCCTCCTCGCGTCGCTGATTCCACTCCTTGGCCAGGTCGCGCTGATGATATTGACGCCTCTGCTGACCGCTGGCCTGCTGATGGCCTTCGATCAATCGATCGTCGGCCGGAACGTACGCCCCACGATGCTCTTTTCCGCGTGGTTCTCGCCCCAGCATCGAGCCACCCTGCTGGGCTTGGGCCTGATCAGCCTGACGGGCACATTCATGTCCGCCATGGTCTTTGCCGGCTGGCTGACCAGTCAGATCGATCCTGCAACGCTGGAAGCGGCGATGAATGATCCTCAGGCACTGGCAGAGGCGCTCCAGGGGACGTCGCTGGGGGCGGGCATACTGCTGGCGCTACTGCTTTTCCTCGTCGTTCTCGCCGGACTGTTCTTCGCCGTACCCCTGGTGGCCTTTGGTGGCGTTTCCCTCCTGCCCGCGCTGCGCTACAGCTATCGCGCCTGCCTGGCGAACCTCGGCGCCATGCTCGGGCTGCTGGCGGCCATCGCCGGGTTCGGCCTGGCGCTTGGCTTCATCGTCGTGCTGCTGGTCTCTCTCCTGAGCCTGGCGCTGGGAGCAGCCGGTCAGTTTCTGGCTCAGCTGATCACCGTCGCGACGACCCTCTTCGTCCAGGTAATTCTGACGGGCACTCAATACGTGGCCTTCTGCGATATCTCCGGTTGGACGCCGGGCCCGGCATCGGATTCCGACGACGACGAACTCGTCGCCTAGGCGAGAACAGGTCGGGAGGCCATGATCGGTCGCGGCCCGCGCCCTAGGACGCGTTTTTAGGAGTCGTCGTCGGGGGTCGTTTCGTCGGCGCGCCGTGGGTTGGTCACGAGCACCCGCGACATCATGATGCCCAATTCATAGAGGAGCCAGACCGGGAGCGCGAGGAGCGTTTGCGAGAACATGTCCGGTGGCGTAATCAACATGGCAACCGTAAACACCCCGATGACCACGTAACCCCGCACCTGCGCCAGCCCCGCCGGCGTGACCACTCCGATCGCAACGAGAACGATCGTCACGACGGGCACCTGGAACGCCACGCCAAACGCGATGAACAGGGTCAGAACGAAATCCAGATACCGGTTGATATCGGTCATCACCGCCACCCCCTCCGGCGCCATGGCGGTGAAGAACGCGAAGATGACCGGGAAGACCACAAAATAGGCGAAGGCACAACCGGCGTAGAACAACGCCACCGAGGCGGCCAGCAGGGGTTTCGCCAGACGTTGCTCGTGGCGGTAGAGGCCGGGCGCCACGAAGGCCCAGAGCTGATAGAGGACCACCGGCATGGCCAGCAGCAGGCCCAGGAGCATCACCAGCTTGAAGGGCGCGAAGAAGGGCGAGGTCACGTCGATCGCGATCATGCTCGAACCCTCGGGAAGCTGACTGGCCAGGGGTTCGGAAAAGATCGCATAGAGCTGGCGCGCGAATGGTGCCAGGGCGATGACGGTCAGCATCACGGCCAGGAGGGCCTTGATGATCCGCGATCGAAGCTCGACGAGGTGCTCGATCAGGGTCAGTTCACGTTCCGTGTCCGGCGCGCTCACGCTCAGGTGTCCTTACCGCGCCCTTCGACATGATCGACCGCGTCCTTCGCGTCCTGCGCAAGCTTGTCGACGCCTTCGCGGGCTTCCTTGGCGACCTGCTCGACATCCTGTCGGGCCTGTTGAGCCGCCTCCATGATGCGCCGATTATGCTCGTTGTCCATTTCGGCCTGGAATTCGCGCCGCAGGCTTTGCCAGGCGCCGGAGGCCATGCGATGCACCTTCCCAAGCCCGCGGGCCAGTTCGGGGAGACGCCGTGGGCCGACGACCAGGAGTGCGACCACCGCCAACAGCAGCATCTCGCTGAAGCCGACGTTTCCCATGACGGCGGTTTAGTCTTGCTTGCTGGAGGGCTTGGAGTCGTCTTCGGACGCGGCGGCGGATGGGGAGTCGTCGCTGTCGCCCACGCCTTTGCGGAATTCTCGAATCGCACCACCCAGATCACTGCCCAGGGTACGAATCCGCTTGGTGCCGAAGACCAGCAGGACGATCAGCAGAATAATGATGAGTTGGACGGGACCAATGTTTGGCATCGTGGCTGCGCTCCTAGGCGGCGCTCGTCATCGGGTAGGTCAGTGTATCAGGCGAGGCGCGATCGCACCTGAACGACACCCATCGCGAGGAGTATGCCGATCAGTGTCAGCAGGCCCCAGGGAGAGAGGAGTGGAACCGCGGCGGTAACTGCCGGTGTACCCCGCAGATCGCAGGCGGCGGGCGGCCCGATGGCGAGTGATTCCAGCCCCACCACGGTCTCTGCAACCTGCTCGGCTTCTCCGGAAACGGGGTCGATCCTCAGGATGGCGCTGGGAAAATCGCCGCCCGGAACGGCACGTCGATCGGTGACGGCCCAGAGCGTGCCGCCGGCGTCGAAGTCCAGTCCGGCATTGAAGTACGGCTGCGCGGCACTGCCCAAGGCGCCGATGAGGGTCGCGGCACCGCTTTCGATATCGATGGCGTAGAGGTTGGGTGCCGCGGCGGATCGATCGGCGTTCAGTCCCACGCCGATGCCGACGACCTGATCCCCCAGGAAGGCGATGTCGGAAATCGGGGCACCGAGCGAGCCTGCCTCGGCCGCCAGCGTCAGTTCGCCGGAGTCCAGGTCGGCCTGGTACAGGGACTGCTCTGCGCTTGAAACGACCCAGGCCTGACCGTCGCAGTCCATTGCCATGCCGAAATCCAGATTCGACGACAGGGCCAGATTCATGTTGTTTCGGTTCGTCTGCCCACCGACAGGAATACCGAGCCCCGTCGATTGACTAACACGAAGAAGCGTTTTCGTGTCGTCATCTGCACCGAAGAGGTCGCCATCTTCCGAAAAGGCAAGGCCCTCGAGGTCAAGATAAGAGGTCCAGCCGACGTAATCGGCCTCGCCCGTCTCGAGGTTGATCCTCCACAGGGCATCCACGCGCTGCGAATCGATTTCATTGCCTCTGGAATTGACCGCCCAACCCAGGGTTTCCGCCCACAGGATCGGGCTGCTGATCAGCAGCAGCGTCAGGCAAACAATGCGAGCCTTTGTCAGTGCAGCAAGGCACATAGCCGCGACCATTCCTAAAGACAGGGACGCCGAGGATAACAGAGTCGGCCGAAAAAGCCCACAGGCCCTTGATTTTCTGAACATGCAGGGGCAGATTGCAGGCGAAGCGCAGGCTCCTCACTCGCCGCGATTAAGATAGTCATTCGTTGCTCGCGCGGGGCCCGCTCGCCGCCGCGCACCTCCCTATTGACCGTGACCGAATCTAACAGGAATTGCCGATGGCTGTCATCAAAACCCCATTGATCAAGACGCGCGAGGCGACTCGCAAGGTCGTTGCCCACAGGAAGGCACCGCGAGCGGCGGTCCTGATGGTCAACCTGGGCACACCCGATGAGCCCACGGCGCCCGCCCTG
Source organism: uncultured Wenzhouxiangella sp. (assembly GCA_964504865.1). GTDB lineage: Bacteria > Pseudomonadota > Gammaproteobacteria > Xanthomonadales > Wenzhouxiangellaceae > Wenzhouxiangella. The sequence goes on along the minus strand of CAZDFS010000011.1, from coordinate 15,119 downwards.
CGCCGGTACCTGCGGCAGTTTCTCAGCGATCCGCGGGTCATCGAAGTACCCAAGCCGATCTGGTGGTTCATTCTCAACGGCATCATCCTGCCCTTCCGTGCACCCAAGTCGGCCAAGGCCTATGCCTCGGTCTGGACCGAGGAGGGTTCGCCGTTGCTGACCCAGAACCGCCGCCTCGCCGATCGTCTGGACAAGTCGCTGAAGGAGAAGCTCCCTCGCGTCGATGTGATGCTGGCCATGAGCTACGGCAAGCCGTCGATCGATCAGGCAATCGACCGACTGCGCGCAGAAAACATTCAGCGCCTGCTGGTCCTGCCCATGTATCCGCAGTACTCGGCCACGACCACGGGCTCCGTCTTCGACGCCGTGACCCGATCACTGCAGCGCCTGCGCTGGGTCCCCGAGCTGCGATTCATCAACGACTACTGCAATGAGCCCGGCTGGCTCGATGCCATCAGCAACAGCATCAAGCGCTACCGCGAGCAACACGGGAGTGCCGAGCAGCTGGTGTTCTCCTTCCACGGCATCCCGAAGCGGAATCTTCAGGCCGGCGACCCCTACTACTGCCAGTGCCAGGCCAGCGCTCGCCAGATCGTCGATCGTCTCGGCCTACCCGACGGCAGCTGGACGACGACGTTCCAGTCCCGACTGGGCAAGGCCGAATGGCTCAAGCCCTACACGGACAAGACCCTTCAGACCATGGCCAGAAACGGCACGAAACACGTTCAGGTCATCTGCCCCGGCTTCTCCATCGACTGCCTCGAAACGCTGGAGGAAATCAAGGAAGAGAACCGCGAGGAATTCATCGAGGCCGGTGGCGAACGCCTCGACTACATCCCCTGCCTGAACGACAGCGAGGACCACGTCAGGCTGCTGACCGCGCTGTGCAAGAAGCACGGCCAGGGCTGGCCCGAGTTTGCCGGCCAGAAGGCCGTCAGCGACGAGGCCCTGGACGATCGCGTGCGGCGTTCCGATCAGGCCGCCGAACGTCTCAAGCTGGGCTAGCGGGTTCACGTCTCGGGCATTTCTCCGATCACGAACCGAGGCGATTTCCTAGCCCGCCAGGTCCGGGCGGGCGCTATCCTTGTGGTCGGCTTCAACCCCACTGCTTCAGCGCCATGATCGACGCCGCCTCCTCACCGCCACCCAAGGACCCTCAGCAGCTGCTGGAAACGGTGTTCGGCTATCAGGCCTTTCGCGGTCAACAAGCGCGCATCGTCGACAGCGTCATCAGGGGCCGGCATGCGCTGGTTCTGATGCCGACCGGCGGCGGCAAATCCCTCTGCTTCCAGATTCCGGCACTGATTCGCGACGGGACAGCCATCGTCGTCTCGCCGCTGATAGCACTGATGCGCGACCAGGTCGAGGCGCTCGCTCATCACGGCGTCAGCGCGGCCGTTTTGAACTCCAGCCTCGACAGCGACACGCAGCGAGAAACCGAGGCCGCCCTGATCAACGGCAGCCTGGATCTTCTCTATATCGCGCCGGAACGTCTCCTAAGAGAGTCCACCCTTCGGCTGCTGGAACGAACGAACCTGGCCCTATTTGCCATCGATGAAGCGCACTGCGTGTCCCAGTGGGGGCACGATTTCCGCCCGGAATATCTCAAGCTCGGTATCCTCGGCGAGCGCTTTCCGCAGGTTCCGCGCATTGCCCTGACGGCGACCGCGGACGAACGAACCCGGGGCGAAATCAGGCGCTGCCTGCTGCCCGAAGATGCCGATGTTTTCATCGACAGCTTCGACCGGCCCAATATCCGGTATCGAGTGGGTCTGAAGAACCGGCCTCGGGACCAGCTTCTCGACTTCATTCAGTCCGAGCACCCGAACGATGCAGGCATCGTCTACTGCTTTTCGCGCAAGAAAACGGAGGAGACCGCTGCCTGGCTCAGCAGCCAGGGCCTGAAAGCACTCCCCTACCACGCCGGATTGGCGGATCAGGAGCGGCAGAACCATCAGGACCGCTTTATTCGCGAGGATGGCCTGATCATCTGCGCGACGATCGCCTTCGGCATGGGTATCGACAAGCCCGACGTGCGCTTCGTTGCTCACATGGACCTACCGAAAAGCATGGAGGCCTACTATCAGGAAACGGGCCGCGCCGGTCGCGACGGCCTGCCGGCCGATGCATGGATGGTCTACAGCCTCGCCGATATCGTCCAGATCCGCCAGCTCCTCGAACAATCGACCGCGGCCGATGAGCAGAAACGCCTCGAGCGCGAGCGGCTCGAGGCCCTGCTGGCCTACTGCGAGCACGCCGCCTGCCGCCGCCCCGCCCTGCTGGCCTACTTCGACGAAGCGCACGAGGGTGCCTGCGGCAACTGCGACAACTGCCTCAGACCCCCAGGCACCTGGGACGCCACGGAAGCGGCGCGCAAGCTGTTGTCCTGCGTTTATCGAACGGGACAGCGTTTCGGCTCCGGCCACCTGATCGATGTGCTGCTGGGCAAGTCCACGGCCCGCATCGAACGCTTCGGGCACGATCGACTCAGCGTCTTCGGCATCGGCTCGGATCTCGACAAGGCAACCTGGCACTCGGTGATCCGACAGCTGCTGGCCCTGGGCTATCTCAAGCCCGATCCGGAGGGTCACGGCGGCCTGAGCCTGGGCGACGACTGCCGCGCGCTACTGCGCGGGGAAATGACCCTGACCCTGCGTGCCGATCTGAAAGCGCGAGGGACGACCAGAGGATCGCAACGGTCCGGGTCTCGCAACGTTCAGATTCCGACAGACTCGCCGATCTGGCAGGCCTTGCGAGAATGGCGCACGGCCACGGCCGGTGAGGAGGGCGTGCCTCCCTACGTGATCTTTCACGACGCCACCCTGGCCGCCATCGTCGAGGCGCGCCCCTCGGCGCTCGACGAACTGGCTGCCATCAGCGGCGTAGGCCAGCACAAGCTGGAGCGCTATGGCGAGGCCGTGCTGGACGTCATGGCCTCCGTGGACTAGCGGGCCCAGTCGCCGAATCCTCGATCGCCGGCGGTGGCTCCTCGGCCACCAGGTCGTAGCTGACCAACGACCAGGATGCCGCGTCATCGACACCGCCGCTGTTGAACCAGCGGGCCTCGTACCAGTAGCCCTGCCAGGCGAAACGCCGGGTTCTGATCTCGTCCGGCACGGCCGGGTTGTAGTCGGGCGGGGGCACCTCGAAGAGATCCGGCAGACGCAGGCGGTCCACCCAGTCCGGGTGATAGTTCTGAAGCAGGGTCCGGTAGCGTGATTCCCATTCCCCCTGGCCGTAGCGGGCGCGATCCGGGTGGGAGACGTGAGCAGCCAGCAGCAGCCAGCGATGCCCCGACCAGACCGCGAACATCTGCACCTCCCAGCCCTCGGGCGTGAAGCGGTAGAGCTCCGTGCGGTCACCCTGCTCCAGGGCCGGACCGTTGCCCTGGACCGATGCGGCGATCAATTGCGTCAGCGCTCGAAAATCCGGCTCCGCGACGGCCTGCGGCCGGGCCGGAGGCGGCGCCAGCAACAGCATCAGCGCCAGAACCAGTGCGCTCGAAGAACGGAACGATGTCATTGCGGCTACCATACCCGGATGACGCCGCAGCGCAAAGCCCGCATCCAGGCCATCGCCGCCACCCGCCAGCCGGACCTGACCGTGTTCATGGAGCGGGTGCACAAACCCCACAATGTCGCGGCAGTTCTCCGGACCTGCGATGCCGTCGGCGTGATGCGCGCCCACGCCGTTCCCGCCGAGGGCGGACTGCCAAAACTCAACCACACCTCCGGCGGCGCCCAGCGCTGGGTCGAGCTCCAGCGCCACACGGACACGGCCAGCGGCCTCGAGGCCCTGAAAGGCCAGGGCTTCCGGCTCTATGCGGCGCACTTTTCAGATACGGCAGTGGACTTTCGACGGCCGGACTATACCCAGCCCACGGTGATCGTCCTCGGCACGGAGAAGCACGGCGTCAGCGACGAGACAAGTCAGTGCGTGGATCAGCACATCCTCATCCCCATGCACGGCATGGCGCAGTCGCTGAATGTCTCCGTGGCGACGGCATTGATCCTCTACGAAGCCCAGCGCCAGCGCCAGCTCGCCGGCATGTACGAACCCCGCCCGCTGACCGAAGAACCCTGGAAATCCCTCGCCGAAGGCTGGATCCAGCGCGACCTGGCCCGCTACAAGAATCCCCTGCCTGATGACGCTGATACTGAAGTAAAAAGCTGAGATGCCCACCACAGCGTGACGGAGGGCAAAGAGCGATTCAGAATGCTCAACTTGGGGTGATGAAATTCATCGACGTCGGATGCGGGAAAAAGGATCACGCGTGTCTCGGCGGTGAATTCATTTATGGGTAGAGCAGCGTTTCCTGCCAGGCGTTGCCTTCGAGTTCGAAGCAGACGCGTTCGTGGAGGCGATACTCGCGGCCGTACCAGAACTCGAGGCGTCGCGGCCGGACGCGAAAGCCGGACCAGTGCTCCGGGCGCGGCACCTCGCGGCCCTCGTAGCGTTCCTCGACTTCCCTGATTCGGTCGAGCAGCGTCTGGCGCTCATCGAGGGTCTGCGACTGCTTCGAGGCCCAGGCCCCGATCTGACTGCCGCGCGGCCGGCTGGCAAAATAGGCATCGGCCTCGACGGGACTGACCGGCTCGGCCTGGCCGTCGATAAGGACCTGCTCTTCGAGCTCGCGCCACCAAAAGACCAGTGAAACCTGGGGAGACGCCTTGAGGTGGCGCCCCTTGCGAGAATTCAGGTTGGTGTAGAAGACGAAGCCGTCGAGATCGGCGTCCTTGAGCAGCACCGTCCTCCCGGCCGGACGCCCCTGGGCATCGACCGTCGACAGGTGCATGGCCGTGTGTTCGGGAATTCCGGCTTCACGGGCACGTTCGAAACCATCGCGAAAGCGGGCCAGCATGGCCGGCGTGATCGGGGGCAGCGGAGTCTGTGTCATGGCAGCAATCCTTGGTAGCCGGACCGGTAGTCCGGAAAGATGAAGTCATAGCCACTCGAGCGCAGCAGCGCGTTGCTGACGCGCTTTCCGGCACCCGTGGTGGCCGTATTCTCGCGCACGGGCGGTGAGCAGCCCATCGCATCGGCCAACCAGTCGAGGACCTCGCAGCGCGGGCTCGGCCGATCGTCACTGGCGCACACGATCGGACCCAGCGCAGGATGATCGAGGAGATGGGCCAGCACGCCGGCCGCGTCATCGGCATGGATGCGGTTGGTCCACTGCACCGGCCGATCCGCGCAGCGCGCCTGGCCGGCCTGCAGCCGTCGGATCAGGGACGTTCTGCCAGGGCCGTAGATGCCTGAGAAGCGAACGGTCCGACCGCCCGCCTCCAGGGCGAGTCGTTCGGCGTCGAGGAGCACCTCGCCATTGAAGCGCGTCGGCTGCGTGGGCGAGGACTCATCGACCCACTGGCCCTGGTCCTGGCCATAGACCGCGGTGCTGGAGACCATGATCAACTGCTCGGCCCGGCTGACCGCGAGGAGATTGCGCAGCCCGTCGATGTAGATCGCTCGATAGGCTGCCTCGCTCCGCTCCGCCGGCGTGGCCAGGAAGATGATTGCATCGACGTGCCGCGGAAGCTCGCGGAGACTGGCGGGCCGAGTCAGGTCGCCCTGAATCCGGCGCAGGGCATCGGTCGACGGCGCTGAGCCGCGGCTCAGGCCGTGAACCCGCCAGTCCGTGCCCGCCAGGCGTGCCGAGAGACGGTGCCCGAGATCACCGAAACCGGCGATCAGCAGGGACTTCACGGGGTGGCCGGACTCAGGTCATCGTCCGTGCCCGGCTCGCCACCGTCATCGTCACCGCCGTCAGTGGACTGTCGAGGCGGAAGCATGCGCAGCCAGATCAGCCAGACGACCAGGGCATCGAGGATGATCAGGGCCTGCCAGAGGTAGAGGTGGAACCACTCGAACCACACCATGTTCCACTGGCCCATGTAGAACAGGCTGATGATACGAACGAGATTAAGGCCCTGGATCGCGCAGAATCCAATAAAGAACCCGATCAGCTTGTGCTTGAGCGAGGCGGGAAAAGCAAAGATGGCGGCAAACAGGATGATCAAGGCTTCGACGCCGTTGCAGCCAGGTTCGATGCTGATCCCGAAGCCCGATGCGACGTCCCAGATCTCCTTGCCGCGCGACATCACGCCGTCGTCGAACAGCTCGATGAGGAAAACGCTGATGCTGGCGATCACCGAGGTAAAGGGAAGGATGACGTGATCCTGCACCGGCTTCAGCACTTCAACAGTGAACAGCCCCAGAATCAGGACCACGAACAGGATGGAAAATCGCAGCATCGTCAAGCCCGACAGGCAGCCAAATCAGACCTCGAAGTGTATCAAATGCCCGTGTCGAACTTGGCGCGGGACCCTCGCTACTCACGGAGGCCGCCAACCTCGCACCCGCCCCCCGCCCAGGGCCGTTGCAGGGCGAGTGCGCGGCTCGCCGTGGTAGCATGCAAGTTGGTTTGATCGACGCCTGCAATCCACCCGGATGTCCCTGCCACGCCTATTCCTGATCGGCCCCATGGGTTCGGGCAAAACCACCGTCGGGCGCTTCCTGGCGCGACGCCTGGGCATGGATTTCCTCGACCTCGATCAGGAGATCGAGCGGCGCTGCGGTGTCGATGTCCGCACCATCTTCGATATCGAAGGCGAGGCGGGGTTCCGGCTTCGCGAGCACACGCTCCTCGATGAGTTGACCCGCGGCGATCCGGTCCTTCTGGCGACGGGCGGCGGCAGCATCCTGCGCGCCGACAACCGGGCGCTGCTTCGAGAGCGCGGGCTGGTCGTCTGGCTCAAGACGCGCGTCGAGCAGCAGATTCGCAGGCTGGAGAAGGATCAGCGCCGGCCCCTGCTGCAGGCGCCTGATCGCGAGGAGCGCCTGCGAAAGCTCGCCGAAGAGCGCGATCCACTCTACGCCGAATGCGCCCATCTGATCGTTGAATCGGAAAATGTCGCGCCTGCACAGATGGCGCAACGTACGGCGCGTAAGATCCAACACCATCTTGAAAGCGAACAGGTCTCATGAAAGTCATTCAGGTCCGCCATGCCGGCGGCGAATACCCGGTGTATGTCGGCCAGGGTCTGCTCGGGATGAGCAGCATCGTCGACCGTCATCTGAGCGGCCGGATCCTGGTCGCCACCGACGAGACGGTCGGTCGCCTCTACCTGGACCGGCTGCGGCCGCCGCTGGCCCGCGTCGATCACAAGAAGCGCGTGGTGCTCCCACCCGGCGAGGAGCACAAAACCGTTGCCCAGTGGCAGCGCATCCTGGATTCGCTCGTCGAGCTGAAGGCTCAGCGCGACGCCACGATACTCGCCCTTGGCGGGGGCGTCGTCGGTGACATGGCGGGCTTTGCTGCCGCCAGCTACATGCGCGGCATCAACGTGGTCCAGCTGCCGACCACCCTGCTGGCTCAGGTCGACGCGGCGGTCGGCGGCAAGACCGGCGTGAACCATGAGCAGGGGAAGAACCTGATCGGGGCGTTCCATCAACCCACCGCCGTCATTGCCGATCTCGATACGCTGCAGACCCTCGACGATCGTGATTATCGAGCCGGCCTGGCAGAAGTCGTCAAGTACGGCGCCATACGCGATCCGGCCTTCTTCGCCTGGCTCGACGCCCATGCCGAAGCGCTGGCCGCGCGCGTCCCCGACGCCCTCCTCGAAGCGGTCTATCAGTCGGTCCGAAACAAGGCCGAAGTCGTCGCCGCCGATGAAAAGGAGGCCGGTCAGCGCGCCTTGCTCAACTTCGGCCATACCTTCGGCCACGCCCTCGAGACCTTCACCGGCTACACGCGCTACCGCCACGGCGAAGCCGTGGCGATCGGCATGGTGCTTGCCGCACGACTGAGCGAGCTCCTGGGCCGTTGCTCGCCGGGCAGCAGCGATCGCCTCGAAGGGCTGCTGAAGCGCCTGGGCCTGGAGACGACCCTGCCCGAGGACGCCAACGCCGACCGCCTGCTCAATCTGATGCGCCTGGACAAGAAAAACCGCGCCGACCAGATCCGGCTGATCCTCCTCGACGAGATCGGTCGGGCCAGCATCCTGCCCTGCCCGGCCGACGACATCCGCGAAGTGCTGGTCAAGTGACAAAAAATCTTCGTCAAATTCAAAAGCAGACTCACCACAGAGGCACGCGCGGCCGTTCCCCGCTCAGAGGCTTCTTGCCTGCGGCATACCGCCTCTGAGCGCAGAACGGCCGCGTGTGCCTCTGTGGTGAATACATTTTTTTGGGAGTGCAAGATACTGCAATGACTTCTAGTTCTTCGATCAAAGACTCGCTTTTCATGAAGGCGCTGCGGCGCGAGCCCACCGAGCGCACGCCGATCTGGATGATGCGCCAGGCCGGGCGCTATCTGCCGGAGTATCGCGCCACCCGCGCCAAGGCCGGCAGCTTTCTGAAGCTGGCGGGTAATCCGGAGCTGGCCTGCGAGGTCACCCTGCAGCCGATCGAGCGCTACGGCTTCGATGCCTCGATCCTGTTCTCCGATATCCTGATCCTGCCGCATGCGATGGGATTGGGGCTGGGCTTCGAACCCGGTGAAGGCCCCTACTTCGAGCGCCCGATCCGCACGCCGGCCGATATCGACAAGCTGCCCGCGCCCGATCCCAACGACGACACGGGCTATGTCATGGACGCGGTGCGCTTGATCCGCCAGAATCTGCCCGCCGGCACCCCACTGATCGGCTTTGCCGGCAGCCCCTGGACCGTCGCGACCTACATGATCGAGGGCCGCAGCAGCAAGGACTTCGCCACCGCCAAGGGCTTGCTCCTGGGCGAACCGGCCGCCGCACAGCGGCTGATGAACCACCTCGCCGATACCACGGCCGCCTATCTGATCGCCCAGGTCGAAGCTGGCGCCGATGTCCTGATGGTCTTCGACTCCTGGGGCGGCGCACTCTCACCGACGCTCTACCGCGACTACTCCCTGGCCTCCCAGCAGCGCATCGTCGACCAGCTCAAAACCGCCTGCCCCGACACGCCGGTCATCCTCTTCGGCAAGGGCTGCGGCCAGCACCTGGAACTCCTCGCCGACACGGGCTGCCAGGGCTTAGGCGTCGACTGGACCATGGACATGGGCGAGGCCCGACGACGCGTCGGCGACCGCGTCGCGCTGCAAGGCAACCTCGACCCCGCCGTGATGCTGACCTCCCCGGAAATCATCCAGCGCGAAGCCCGCCGCGTCCTGGACAGCTTCGGCGACGGACCCGGCCATATCTTCAACCTCGGCCACGGCATCACACCAGGTGTTCCGCCAGAGCACGTGCAGGTACTCGTGGACATTGTAAAGCAGAACCGATAAGTAGCTACATCTAGCTGAGAAAACGGAGGAGAGCGCACGCGAATTTTACCGGAACGGTTGATTTCGTAAACCGTTATGGTAGAATCGACACCAATAAGAAGAAAAACACCCTGTGGAAGGATGCACTTAGGAGTAAGAGCTATGGGTGGTCAACGCACCAAGTTCGGGTCTGAACTCAGGAAGCTGAGACTTATGAAGGACGAAATATTGGGAGAAACTGCAAAATCGATAGGCGTCTCAACCGCAATGCTATCCGCAATTGAAACCGGTCGGAAAGCAGCGCCCGACGGCATTATCGAGCGGCTTGCCGGGCATTTCGGCCTTCAAACTATCGATGCAAACCGCCTCCTTGATCTTGCGAGAGCATCAAGAGACCAAGTTCGATTGGATATCGAAAAGGCTAATTCCTCTCAAAGGGAAACCGCAGCGGTATTCGCACGTAGGTTTCCAGAGTTGAGCGAAATCGACCTGGAGCGAATTCGAAGGGTACTAGAGCCAGAGGAGCAAAACGACTGATGTCAGGGTCGACTTTCCGGGTTCCGCCTCTACGCCGACTTCAGATTCGAGCGCTGGCGAAGCAGCTGCGGAAGCAGTTCGGATTGTCGCGGCCAAGAGTTCACATTCTCGGACTAATTGAGATTGGATTGAAAGATCATCTACAACTAGAAGTCGTCGAGCCAAATGACTTAGATGGTGACCACGGTAGGACGTACCCAGACCGCGGACTGATTTTGCTTCCAGAGGACGTTTACAACGGCGCCATGAGGGGTAACCCGAGAGATCGATTCACTGTGGCGCATGAACTTGGGCATGCAATTCTTCATCGCGGCATGGCTTCATTCGCGAGAGCAGCTAGCCCTGAACAACAAATACCACTCTTCCGAAGCTCCGAGTGGCAGGCCGACGCTTTTGGAGGAGAACTTCTCATGTCTGCAGATCACCTGAACGGAATCAAAGAACCGCAGGATTTGGTTGAGCGATTCCAAGTGTCTGGGGCCGCCGCAAGGCGCCAATACCGGGTTTTCGAAAGGGAGGGATTATTGCCGAAATAATAAAAGGGGCCTAGGTTGCAGCCTAGACCCCCGAAGCAAAAAACAACGGAACAGTTGGTCGTTGTTTCTGAGTCGCAGTAGACGAGACTCTGTGTGTGCTTCCCACGGCCTTGCAGAGTAACTCAAGCCCGTGCCAATTGGCAACACTCTCGGCCCAGTTATGTGTTTCCAGCTCTCTGCAAGAGGTCTTAAACCTATGAGTAAGGACTCAGAAGGTGAGATTATCTTTCGGCGTTACCGGACCGATAAGAATGGCAAAGTTCTCGATGCCTACCATTACGGTCTGAAGGCATGGCCAATCCGGGTTTCCGGCAAGAAAGAAAAATCTCCACAACAAAGCGGACGTTAAGTCCAAAGGGAGGGGTCGCTCTGCGGCCTCTTTCCCCTCTTTATACTCTTAGCGTCCCTCGCATCTCTGCGTAAGCGCTTTTCTCACTCCAGATCCAGGAAACTCCGCAGCTGCTCGGAGCGCGTCGGGTGGCGCAGCTTCCGCAGGGCCTTGGCTTCGATCTGGCGGATCCGCTCGCGGGTGACGTCGAACTGCTTGCCGACTTCTTCCAGCGTGTGGTCCGTGTTCATGTCGATGCCGAAGCGCATGCGCAGGACCTTGGCCTCGCGCGGGGTCAGGCCGCCGAGGACCTTCTGCACCGTGTCGGTCAGGCCCGTGGTGGTGGCCGTGTCGACGGGTGAGAGGATGTTGATGTCCTCGATGAAATCGCCCAGATGGGAGTCTTCATCATCCCCGATCGGCGTTTCCATGGAGATCGGTTCCTTGGCGATCTTGAGGACCTTGCGAACCTTGTCCTCGGGCATTTCCATCTTCTCGGCCAGCTCGTCGGGCGTGGGTTCGCGGCCCATTTCCTGCAGCATCTGGCGCGAGACGCGGTTCAGCTTGTTGATCGTCTCGATCATGTGCACCGGAATGCGGATCGTGCGGGCCTGGTCGGCGATGGACCGGGTGATGGCCTGGCGGATCCACCAGGTGGCATAGGTCGAAAACTTGTAGCCGCGGCGATACTCGAACTTGTCGACGGCCTTCATCAGGCCGATGTTGCCTTCCTGGATCAGGTCGAGGAACTGCAGACCGCGGTTCGTGTACTTCTTGGCGATCGAGATCACCAGACGCAGGTTGGCTTCGACCATTTCCTTCTTGGCGCGGCGGGCCATGGCCTCGCCAATGGACATGGAGCGGTTCAGCTCACGGAGCTCGGAAATCGAGACCCGCTGCCCCTGCTCGAATTTTGCCAGGCGCTCCTGATACTGGGCGATCTCGTCCTTGTAGTCGCGCAGGGCACGGCCCCATTTGGTCTGGCGCTTGACCAGGCCTTCCAACCACTCGGGGTCGGACTCGTTGTCCTGGAAGCTCTTGATGAACTCCTTTCGCGGCATACCGGCGCGGTCCACGCAGATAGTCATGATGCGGCGCTCGATGTCGCGGATGATGGCGACATGGAACCGCATCCGGTCGATCAGATGATCGAACATGCGCGGGGGCAGCTTCAGGCGCATGAACTGCTCGGAGATCGAGTCCTTGTATTCGTTGGTCTTCTTGCCGTTCGGGCCGTAGCGGTCGTAGAGCTTGATGAAGTTTTCCTGGAGCTTGCCCAGTTCGTCGAAGTAGATTTCGACCTGCTCGGCTTCCAGGCCCGTGTTGACCGTGGGTGCCGGCTTATCCTCGTCGATCTCGTCTTCGTCGATGTACTCGGCCTCTTCGGCGACGGCCGCTTCCATCGTGTCTTCGGAGATCAGGTCCATCTCCGCCAGAAGCGTCGGGTCGATAAAGCCCGATACCAGCTCGTTGAGCCGCTGGTTCCCCGCCTTCCAGACTTCGGCTTCCTCGAGGAGCACCGACACGGTGCCCGGAAAGCGAGACAGGGCCATGTTGACCTGATTCAGGCCGTCTTCGATGCGCTTGGCGATGGAAATCTCGCCTTCGCGCGTCAGCAGATCGACGGATCCCATTTCGCGCATGTACATGCGCACCGGGTCGGTCGTGCGGCCGAGATCGGTTTCGACCGCTGCCAGCGCCGCCTCGGCCTCCTGCTGGGCCGTTTCATCATCGGTGTCGGAGCTGGCGGCATCATTGAGGATCAGCGAATCGGCATCCTCCGGGGCCTCCTCGAAGACCTTGATGCCCATGTCATTGATCATGTTGATGATGTCTTCGATCTGCTCGGGATCGACGATGTCATCGGGCAGGTGGTCATTGACCTGAGCGTAGGTCAGCCATTGACCCTGCTCACGGCCTTTTTCGATCAGCTGCTTGAGCTGCGAGGGACGGGGTGCATTTTCCATAATCACTACTTATGAGTTATCAACGTTTTCAAGGCGCCAGCTCAGGAGCTTGCGCAATTCAGCGGCTCGGGTACCATCCAGCCCCCCTTCGTTCATCTGGGCCTGCTGGAGCTCGCGGACGCGCGCCTTTACTTGTGTATGACGGATTCTGGCCATGGTCTGGGCCAGCGCTGCCGGCATTTCCTGTGCTTCCTGAACTACTTCGCGAGCCGCCAGCCGGGCCAACCAGGGTCGTTCCGGGCGATCGCGCCACAGCTCAAGAAGCTTAGCCGTGGAGAGATGCGGTCGTTCGCGGCAAAAATCAATCAACTCCTCCAGGAACTCGAGGCCCTTGATCTCGCGAGCGAACTCAAGAAGATAGACCGTTTCACGCACTGCCAGTTCCGGACGCTGAATCAGCAGTGCAACCGCATATTGTACCGGTGTTAGAGGCCGTTCGTCATCACCCGACGTCGATCGGCGCTTCGGCGGGGGTGGCGCGGCGGGCGCCACGCCCGAATGCCCGGCGCGTCGACGCAGCTCGGACCGCATCAGATCAGCGAAGGGCCCGGCCGGCAACCGCTTGAGGTGAGGCTCGGCCAGAGCGACCAGACGCGCCCGTCCGTCCAGGGAGGTCAGGTCGACGGCGTCTGCCAGCTGATCGAAAAAGAACTGCGACAGTGGGCGTGCCTGGTCGATCAGGGATTCCAGCGCCTCGGCACCCTCCTGGCGAACCACGTCATCGGGATCCTTGCCGTCGGGCAGGAACAGAAAGCGCAGCTCGCGGTTGTCCTTCATCAGCGGCAGCGCCGCTTCCAGGCCGCGCCAGGCGGCCTGGCGCCCGGCTCGATCGCCATCGAAGCAGAACACCACCAGCGGGGTGGCCTTGAACAGGGCCTCGAGGTGATCAGGCGTGACCGCCGTTCCCAGGGTCGCGACCACGTCGCTGAGGCCGAACTGGTGCAAGGCGGCGGCGTCCATGTAGCCCTCGACCACGAGAATGCGCTTCGGCAGCCCGCCGCGACGGACCTGATGCAGGCGGTAGAGCTCGCGCCCCTTGTGGAAAACCGGCGTTTCCGGTGAGTTCATGTACTTGGGCTGACCGTCGTCGATGACCCGGCCGCCGAAGGCGATAACCCGGCCCCGGCGGTCGTGGATGGGGAACATGATCCGAGCACGAAATTTGTCGGTCATGCGGCCCTGAGGGCCGTCGCCCTTGCGCGTCACCAGCCCGGCGGCTTCGAGTTCGGCAGGCTTGAACCCGCCGCGAGTCAGATGATCCGCCAGCCCCTGCCAGCTCTGCGGCGCCCAGCCGACGCCGAATTCATCGACCGTCGCCTTGTCGAAGCCGCGTTGCTTGAGGTAGCGCCTGGCCGTGTCATTGCCTGCCAGCTGACGCCGGAACCAGGTCTGGGCCTCCGCCAGCGCGGCGTAGAGGCGATCGTTCTTCTTTACCGGGGCAGCGCCCGCCTCGCGCGGAACCTCGAGGCCTGCCAGATGAGCCAGCTCATCGATCGCGGCCGGGAATTCCAGCCCGTCGTTTTCCATCAGAAAGCCGACCGCCGTGCCGTGGGCACCGCAGCCGAAGCAGTGGTAGAACTGCTTGTCGGAGCTGACCGTGAAGGAGGGCGTCTTTTCGTCGTGGAAGGGGCAGAGGCCCTTGTACTCGCCGCGACCGGCGGGCTTCAGATCGACGCGAGCGCCAACAACCTCGGCGATGTCGATCCTCTCGAGCAGGGTTTCAATAAAATCGTCAGGAATGCGACCGGGCACGGGCCGTTCGCGACCGTTCAGGCTTGCAGGCGGGCACGAACCCGTTGGGAAACCTCGCGCATGTCGGCACGCCCCTGCGCTTGCGCTTTCAGCGTCGCCATGACCGGACCCATCGCCGCCATGCCCTCTGCATCCGTCGACGCGAGGGCCGCGTCGATCATCGCCTCGAGCTCGGCGTCGCTCAAGGGCTCGGGGAGGTAGGCCTGCAGGACGTCGATTTCAGCTTCTTCGGCGTCAGCCAGTTCCTCCCGCGCACCCTGGCGGAAGGCCTCGGCAGACTCGCGGCGCTGCTTGATCATCTTTTCCAGGATGGCGAGGACCTGATCGTCGTCGAGCTCGATCCGCTCATCCACCTCGCGCTGCTTGATCGCCGAGGTCACGAGACGCAGGGTTTTCAAGCGCGCCTTGTCGCCGGCGCGCATTGCCTGCTTGATATCGTCGAGGATGGTCGTTTTCAGTGGCACCGTGCGGGGACTCCGAGGCGCAGCGGCCTACAACGAGGTTGATCGGCGGGCTCGGATATGGGATCCCGCCCGACCGATCGGGGATTTCTCAGTACAACCGACGGCGGTTGACGCGTTCACGAGAGATCTTGCGCAGGTGACGCTTGACCGCAGCCGCCTTCTTGCGCTTGCGCTCTTGCGTCGGCTTTTCGAAAAACTCGCGACGGCGAGCTTCGGAGACGACGCCTGCTTTTTCACACGAGCGCTTGAAGCGACGCAGGGCGTACTCGAACGGCTCGTTTTCTTTGACCTTGA
>CAZDFS010000010.1:0-66511 GCA_964504865.1 uncultured Wenzhouxiangella sp. | reverse complement strand
AACCGCCCATCAGTCGTCTAGGTCTGACCGAGGACAACCTGCTGAGACTGCACAGGTAGGGAATCGCCTTCCAGTCGTTCGTCGAGCTCGAAGGGAGTCATTCCACCTCGTCCTCGTCCGCCTCGATGTCGTAGCGCTCGAACCAGGCCAGCGTGTTGTCGATCTTGGCGATCATGCGCGACGGGGTGCTGGCGATACTGTGGCTGGTCTCGGGGACGCGGATCATCACCGTATCGACACGCCTAAGCTTCAGCGCCTGGTAGTACTGCTCGGTCTCGGACATGGGCGTGCGGAAGTCGTTCTCGCCGGTCATCAGCAGCGCCGGCGTGGTGACGTTGCCGACGAGCGACAGGGGCGATCGCTGCCAGTAGTGCTCGAACTCTTCCCAGGGCAGGCCCGGAAACTGATGCGCGATCTGCGAGGTATAGGTATCGCCGGTCAGGGTCTTGGAGATCCAGTTGATGACCGGCTTGGTGATGGCCGCAGCCTTGAAGCGATCGGTGAGTCCGATGGCGTAGGCCGCGGCGATGCCGCCGGCCGAGCCGCCGGTGATGAACAGGCGCTCGGGGTCGACGAAGCCGAGCTCGATCATGGCGTCGATGCCGCTCATGTGGTCACCGAAATCGTCCTCGGACGAGTACTTGTATTCAAGCAGCATCCCGAAGTCGGTGCCGTAGGATGAGGAGCCGCGATGATTGTTGTAGAAGACCACATAGCCGGCCGCCGCATAGCGCTGCAACTCCGCGGAAAAATGCGGTCCGTAGGCCAGGTGCGGGCCGCCGTGGATCTCGAGGATCAGCGGATAGGTCTGCTCGGGATCGAAGTCGGGTGGCGTCAGGTACCAGCCCTGGATCTCGGTGCCATCGACGCTGGATTCGTAGCGGATCTCCTGCACCTCGGCCAGCTCGCGGAACTCGAGCAGGTTGGCGTTGAGATCGGTCAGCTGACGGCTGCCGCGCCGCTGGGTGACGTGGACATCGGCCGGGCGCTGCGCCGTGCCCGCCGTGTAGACGATGCGTCCGCTATCGGACACGGCGAATCCGCCGCTCACGTAAGGCCGGCCGATGGTCGTGCCGCTCAGGCCCTCGACCTGATCGCGGATGCGGCCATTCAGATCGATCGTCGCAACGCGACGCAGGCCCTCGTTGTCGTAGCGGAAGTAGAGGCGATCACCGTCCTTCGACCAGACCGGATCGCTCATCGAGCGATCGAGCTCCTGACCCAGCAAGCGGAAGTCAGAGCCGTCGGGGTCCATCAACGCCAGTGAGGATTCGCTGTATTGGCGACCCTGATGGTCTTCGTAGACGACGGCGACGGTTTCACCATCGGGGGAAACCGTCGGCGAGGCGATCATCCCGGGTCGATCGGTGATCTGGGTCTGCTCGCCGCTGATCACATCGACGGCGAAAAGGTCGCGATGGCTGCGCTGGTACTGCCAGTCCTCGGCACGGTTGCTGGTGAACAGCAGCGTGTCGCCATCCGGCGTCCAGGCCAGGGGACCGTGATGGTCGAAGTCGCCCGAGGTCAGCTGACGTGCGCTGCCGCCCTCGGCAGGGATCACGAAGACGTGGTCGAAGCCCGGCTCGATGTAGCCGCGGCCGTCGAAGCGATAGGTCACCGCATCGATCACGCGCACCGCCGGCGCCCATTCCGCGCCCTCGGGCTGGGCCGGTGGGGAGACCAGTGCCGGCTTGTCGGCAGGGACGCGCATGACAAAGGCGATCTGCTCACCGTCCGGCGACCAGGCCAGATCCGAGGGCGTGTGGGTCAGGTTGCTGATCAGGGCCGTCTGGCCGCCGTCCAACCAGTGCACGAAAAGCTGGGTGCCGTCGCCGGACTCCGCCAGGTAGGCCAGACGCTCACCGTCGGGAGAGAAGCGCGGCGAGGAGGCTGATTCCGAGCCCGACACCAGCGGGCGATGATCGCTGCCGTCGGCGCGGATCAGCCACAGATTCCGCCGGGTCCGGTCGCGCATGATGTCATTGATCGAGCGCACGTAGACCACATGCTCGCCGTCGGGGCTGATCTGCACCTCCGAGGCCCACTGGAGGCCGAAGAGATCCTCGGCCTGAAGGACCGCCGGGGCGTCGTCGCTGGCCGTCGCCAGACGAGGCGACAGGCCGGCCAGCATCAGCGCCGACAGCAGCAGGAGTCCGAAGCGGGGGGAGATAGCACGATCATTCATGGGGGCGTCCGGTGGGAAAACAGGTCGAAAGTCTAGCAACTCGGCGAGGCGGCGGTCAGCTGCCCGCATCGGCGTTGCGGCTCAGGGCCGACCGACCCCTCGGGCAGGCGCGACAGGGGAATCGTGATGATCGGCAGCCCGAGCGCATCGGTACGAGTCCGGGCCAGGAGCGTCGGACCGCGATCGATGCGGCCATCGGCCTGGAGGAAATAGAACAGCTCGGCCACACCATGAAACTTTTCCAGGGTGATCAGATTGACCTGAGTCTGTTCCTGAAAACCGGGAATGCCGCCGAGCGGAAGGTAGAAGCCAGCCAGCTCCTTGTCCGTGGCCATTGAGGTGTAGAACACCGACAGCTGAGCATCGGACTCCTCGCGGCTTGCCGCCGGCTGAATCCCGAAGCGTTGCCTGAGCGCCAGCTGAAGGCGACGATCGGCGTAGTGCTTGATCGGGCCATCCTCGACGAAATTGGATTCGAGCCAGAGACGCTGTCCTCGCCAGGGCTCGAAGTCCTCGCTGGGCAGTGCTGCCATCAGTTGGTCGATGCTGTGCGTGACGAGGCGCTGCGCCGTCGATCCGGTCAGCGAGTCCTGCACCTGCCGGCTGGCGCAGCCCGTGGCCAGGATCAGGGCGAGAACAATAGGTAGGGCAATGAGACGATGTGTTGGCATTCCAATCCATGAGCTTGTTTTCGGCACCCATGGTAGCAATCGGGGCCGAAGCCTCCGTTCCACGGGCTTGACTTCTTAAATAAAAATCATTATCGTTCGCATATCAAGTTCGATCCGCGCCCCGGCCCTCTCCTATCTCTCCTCAGGCCGGGGCGTTCTTATTTTGGACCCCGCCTGCTTCGCAGGCACCTGCAAAGCCGCTATCGGCACCCGTGGCGACTGACTATCGGCGGCTCGTCTGCCCGGCTCGGCGCTTGCCTGCGCTCGAGGACTTCTTTCCCTTGATTTCACCGCGTTGGGGCATGCTCTGGTCCCATGAGTGAACCACTTCTCGTGCCCGACGCGGGCGGGCTCTATTGTCGTGCGGGTGATTTCTGGATCGACCCGCTACGACCCGTGCCGCGCTCGATCATCACCCACGCCCACGCCGACCACGCCCGGTCCGGCGCCGCCGAGGTGTTCACGGCAAACGACGGCCTGCCGGTACTGACTCACCGCATCGGCGAGCCGCAGGATCTGATCGGCCTGGATTACGGCGAAAGCGTCGAACTCGGCGAGACGCGCGTCACCCTCTTTCCCGCCGGCCACATCCTCGGGTCGGCAACGGTTCGGATCGAATCCGATCAGGGCACCTGGGGCGTGTCGGGGGACTTCAAGCGCGCCCCCGACCCGACCTGCGCGGCCTTTCAGCCCTACACCTGCGACGTCTGGGTCAGCGAATGCACCTTCGGACTGCCCGTCTATCGCTGGCCTCGGCCGGCACAGGTCGTCGGCGAGATCATCGATTGGTGGGCAGAGTGCCGCGCCCAGAGCCGACCCGCAGTGCTCTTCTGCTACGCGCTCGGCAAGGCCCAGCGCGTGCTGTCCGAGCTGGCCCGGGCCGGGGTCAGCGACACGATCTGGCTGCATGGGGCGATGCTGCCCCTGACCGACTGCTACCGCAAGCAGGGCATCGAGCTGCCGCCGACCCGTCCGGCCACCGAGGCCGACAAGGGCGAAAAATTCCAGGGACAGCTGGTGCTGGCGCCCCCGTCGGCCGCCGGCTCGCCCTGGATGCGGCGCTTTCCCAAGCACTCGGCGGGCTTCGTGTCGGGCTGGATGCGAATCCGCGGCAACCGTCGACGGCGCGGCTACGACCGCGGTTTCGTCATGTCCGATCACGCCGACTGGCCCGACCTGGTCAGGACCTGCGGCGAGATGGAGGCCGAACGCGTCATCACCATCCACGGCAACGGTGAATCCCTGGTGCGCCACCTGGCCGATCAGGGCCTGGCAGCCGAGGCCTGGAATCTGCGCCAGACCCTCCGCCCCGGCAACGGGGAACGCGATCGATCATGAAGGATTTCGCGGCCCTCTTCGATCGCCTCGACCGGACCACCAGCACCAACGCCAAGCTGGCGGCGCTGATCGATTATTTTCGTGCCGCCGAGCCCGGCGATGGCGCCTGGGCGGTCTATTTCCTCACCGGTCGACGGCTGAAGCGTCTGGTCAACACCCGCGAGCTACGTGAGTGGACGGCACAGGCCAGCGGCCTGGCGCTCTGGCTCATCGAAGAAAGCTACGAGCATGTCGGAGATCTGGCCGAAACCATGCACCTGCTGCTGCCCCCGGCCAGCGACAAGCCGCCCGCCGAGAGCCTCAGTGGCCTGGTCGAGTCGACGATCAAGCCCCTCGGTGAGCTCGACGATGAAGCGCGACGCGACCGGGTCCAGGCCCTCTGGACGCAGTTCGATGGCAGCGAACGATTCCTCATCAACAAGCTCCTGACCGGAGGCTTTCGCGTCGGCGTCTCGAAACGCCTGGTGACCCGCGCGCTGGCCGAGGTTGCGGGCGTGGATTCCAGCCTGATCGCCCATCGCCTGATGGGCAAGTGGACGCCCGACGGCGACTTCTTCAAGCGTCTGGTGGCCGACGAGACCGACCTGGATTTCGAGCAGTCGACGCCCTATCCCTTCTTCCTCGCCTCACCGCTGGAGGCCGAGCCCGACAGCCTGGGCGATCCGGCAGCCTGGCAGGCCGAGTGGAAATGGGACGGCATCCGCGCCCAGCTGATTCGGCGCGGCGGTCGGACCTGGATCTGGTCACGGGGCGAGGAGCGCATGGACGGCCGCTTCCCCGAGCTCGAGGCCGCCGCCGAGGCCCTGCCCGACGGCACCGTACTGGACGGCGAGATCATGGCCTGGCGCGACGATGCCCCCCTGCCCTTCAGCCTGCTCCAGACCCGCATCGGACGCAAGAAGCCGGGCAGGGTCACGCTGGACAAGGCGCCGGTGGCGCTGCTGGTCTACGACTGCCTCGAGTTCGGCGGCCACGATCTGCGCGAGCAAGCGCTACGGCAGCGCCTGGACGCCCTGGAGCAGGCACTGAGCCAGGCCGACGACCCGATCCGACGCTCGCCGGCCATCGACTTCAAGGCCTGGGATGAGCTGCCCGAGCAGCGGGACCGCTCGCGCGAGCTGCGCGTCGAGGGCCTGATGCTGAAACGGCTCGAGTCCCCCTATCGAGTGGGACGCAAGCGCGGCGACTGGTGGAAGTGGAAGGTCGAGCCCTACACCTTCGATGGCGTGCTGATCTATGCCCAGCCCGGCCACGGTCGGCGCTCCAACCTGTTTACCGACTACACCTTTGCCGTGCATCACGACGGCGAGCTCGTGCCCGTGGCCAAGGCCTACTCGGGCCTGACGCAGAAGGAGATCGACCGCCTGGACCGCTGGATCCGATCGAACACGCGCGAGCGCTTCGGGCCGGTCCGCTCGGTCGAGCCGACGCACGTCTTCGAGCTGGCCTTCGAAGGCATCGCCCCCTCGCCGCGGCACAAGTCGGGTATCGCCATGCGCTTCCCGCGGATCCACCGATGGCGGGAGGACCTGAGCGTGGCCGACGCCGATTCCCTCGACGACCTCAAGCGCCTGCTCCAGGACCCCACGGCGGCATGAGTTCGGCGACGCCGATCGGCAGCGCGTCGTCGCTCGAAGCCCTGTTCAGCCGCCGCGGCTGGCCGGTCTTCGACTTCCAGCGCGACGCCTGGGCCGCCTACGCGCAGGGCGCGTCGGGGCTGATCCACGCACCGACCGGCTCCGGCAAGACGCTGGCAGCCTGGGGCGGACCACTGAACGAATCCCTGATCGAGCCGCCGAGCCGTTTGAATTACCTCTGGATCACGCCCCTACGAGCCCTGGCCAACGACACGACCGAGCAGCTGAACCGGCCGTTGAAGGAGCTTGGTCTGGACTGGCGCGTCGCGACCCGGACCGGCGACACCTCGGCCAGCGAGCGACGGCGTATCTCGAAGTCACCGCCGCCGGCCCTGGTCACCACGCCGGAATCCCTGTCCCTGATGCTGTCCTACGCCGACAACCGCCAGCGCCTCGGGCGCCTTCGCGGGGTGGTAGTCGACGAATGGCACGAGCTGCTCGGCAGCAAGCGCGGCGTGCTGCTGGAGCTGGCCCTGTCGCGCCTGCGCGCAATGAACCCGACGCTTCGAGTCTGGGGTCTGTCGGCCACCCTGGGCAACGTCGATGAGGCGCGCGCCGTGCTCCTCGGGCCGAATCGATCGGGCCGTCTGATCGCAGGCCACATCCCGCGCGACATCACCGTCGAAACGCTGCTGCCGCCGAGCATCGAGCGCTTCCCCTGGGCCGGGCGCACGGGCCTGCCGCAGCTGCCGGGCGTGCTGAAGCACTTAGAAACCGCCGAATCGACGCTCCTGTTCACCAACACCCGCTCCCAGGCCGAACTGTGGTTCCAGGCCATTCAATCGGTCGTTCCCTGGCCCGATCGGGTCCTCCTCCACCACGGCTCCATCGACCGGCAGGCACGCACCGAGACGGAGGAACGACTGCGCCGCGGCGAGCTGAAGTGCGTGGTTGCGACCTCCAGCCTGGACCTGGGCGTGGACTTCTCGCCCGTCGATCAGGTGCTGCAGATCGGCAGCCCCAAAGGCATCGCGCGCCTGATCCAGCGCGCCGGGCGCTCCGGGCATCAGCCGGGCCAGACCTCACGACTGGTCTGCGTGCCGACCCACGCGCTGGAGATACTCGAGATTGCCGCGGCACGGCGTCGCATCGACGAGCGTCGCGTCGAAGCCCGCCGCCCCCTCGCCGGCTCCCTCGACGTGGCGGCGCAGCACCTGGTCACGCGAGCCCTCGGCGGCGGCTTTACGGAAAACGAGGCCCTGGCCGAACTCCGCGATACCCACGCCTTTGCCGAGCTCAGCGAACTGGAATGGCAATGGCTGAAGGAATTCATTACCCGTGGCGGGCCGGCGCTGAAGGCCTATCCGGGCTTTCAGAAGGTCAGTGAGGACCAGGGCGTGTTTCGCGTGCCCAACCGACGCATCGCCAGCCTGCATCGCATGTCCGTCGGCACCATCACCGCCGACGGCCATCTGCAGGTGCGATTTCTGAAGGGCCGAAGCCTGGGGCAGATCGAAGAACGCTTCATCACCCGCCTGAAGCCCGGCGAGCGCTTCGTCTTTGCCGGGCGCCTGCTCACCCTGAGCAAGGTCAAGGACATGACCGCCTACGTCAAGGCCGCCAGCGGTGGCAAGGCCGCCGTGCCGCGCTGGGGCGGCGGGCGACTTCCCCTGTCGACGCTGCTCGCCGATGCCGTGCTGGAGTTGATGGACGAAGCCAACCACGACCGCCTTGACCCGGCGCTCAAGCCGATCGCCGAGCTGCTGGCGCTGCAGAAATCGCGCTCGGCGCTGCCCGCGCCCGACCGCCTGCTGATCGAACAGATCGAAAGTCGCGAGGGCCACCACCTCTACCTCTTCCCCTTCGCCGGGCGCCTGGCCCACGAGGGCCTGGCAGCCCTCCTCGCATGGCGCCTGACCCGCCACGCGCCGCAGAGCTATTCGATGACCGTCAACGATTACGGCATCGAGCTGGTCGGCGACGAGGCCGTCCACCTTGACGAGGGGCAGTGGCGCGCGCTGCTCAGTCCCGAGAATCTGGAATCGGACCTCCTGGACGCACTGAATGCCGCGGAGATGGCCCGCCATCGCTTTCGCGATATCGCCCGGATCGCCGGGCTGGTCTTCCAGGGCTACCCCGGCCGCGGCAAGCAGATGCGCCAGATCCAGGCCTCCAGCGGCCTGATGTTCGACATGCTCTCGGAACACGACCCGGACAATCTCCTGCTCAAGCTGGCCCGGCGCGAAGTGCTCGAGGCCGAGATGGAGCTCAGCCGCATTCGCGCCACCCTGGAGCAGACCCGCCGGCAGACCCTCGCGCTTCAACGGCCGGGCCGCCTGACGCCCCTGGCTTTTCCCCTCTGGGCCGACCGCCTTCGTTCGCGCGTGTCCAGCGAGGACTTCGAGCGACGCGTCGAGCGCATGCTCGCCAGCCTGGAGCCCGAACGATGAACATCGACCTCGCCGGCCACGGTCTGGAACTGCTGCCCGATCGCGCCGTATGGTGGCCGGCGCAGCGAGCCGTGCTCGTCGCCGACGTGCACCTGGGCAAGGATCAGGTCTTTCGCCGCCAGGGCCTGGCCGTCCCTGCCGGCGTCCTCGAGCAGGACCTGGACCGTCTCACGCTGCTGATCGAGGAAACGCAGGCCGAGCGACTCATCATCCTCGGCGATCTCATCCACGCCCCACCCCATCCAGACGATGACTGGCCGGACCGGATCGGCCAGTGGCGGGCAGAGCACGATGACATCGGCATGGATCTGGTGCTCGGCAACCACGACCGGGACCTGCACCTCTGGCTGCACCAGTGGCAGATCGACGGACATGATCAAAGCCTCGAGCTCGACGACGTGCTGCTGCTGCACGAATGGCGCCCGCGGCTGCCGCTGCCGGGGCTGTCCGGGCACCTCCATCCAGGGGCCCGGCTGAAGACTCGGCGGGAACAGCTACGCCTGCCCGCCTTCCTTCACGACACCCGCCCGGGGCAAGAGCACCTGGTTCTGCCGGCCTTCGGCCGCTTCACCGGCCTGATGGACGAGGTCGAGTTCCCCTGGGACCGGCGCTACGTCACGACCGGCGAACGCGTGCTGCCGCTGCCCTGATCCAGGGCGATGGGCGGGCCATCCTGGTCGTCACCAGCCTCGTCGTCCGCGTCCTTTTCTTTCAGCACCGGATCGCTGGCGCGGCGACCGGGCGCATCGACGGGCACCGAAAGCTCTTCGTCCCAGGTCTCGATGGCCTCGCTGTCGTCGAGGTAGCGCCGCAGGCGGCGCTGGCGCGACTGCTCGTTTTCGAACTGCACCTCGATGGTGAATCGAAAGCGCCAGTCCGAGCCCCGATCGCCATTCACCGAGTCCAGCGGCCAGGCGTACTCCGGCTGAAGTTCGTAGAAAAGCCAGGGCCGGAGGAACTGACGCCGATAGCGAAGGGCAACGAAATACTCCTCGGCTTCGAAGCGCGGGTCCGTGTAGCCGAACGCGCCAAGCTCTGCGCGCAGTGCGGTCTTCGGCGTCAGCTGGCGAAAGCCGATCACCGACCCTCGCCAGTCGATACCCTCGGAGCCCTCTGAATAGGTGCCCTCGCCGGTCAAGCGAAGCAGGCTGTCTCGATTCGGCAGCCATTCCCAGTCGAGGCGCGAGGTCGTGCCGAAGCCCTGGTCGCGTTCCCAGAAGATCGCCTGGGTGGCGCGAGCCAGGGTCGTGGCCGACAGCCCCTGGACGTAGCGGTACCGACCGCGAAGGCGCGGATTGAGCTTGCCGCTCGTCACTCGGACCGTGCCGTCGACATCGAGCTGCGACCGAGCGCTGGCGTTGGCGATGAAGCGCAGACCCAGTCGAGTCTGGTCCTCGCCCTCTCCAATGCCCGATCGGTCCTCGAAGTCGCCGGAGAGGTCGTCATCGCTCGTGATCAGGAGCCGCAGGCGCTCGGAGGCTCTCGGCAGCTGGATATTCGCTCGGACGCGGACCCCGGCCGACCAGCCGTCGCGCTCGTCCCAGTCGAGGGAATTGCGCAGCCGGATAAAGGTGCCGACGGGTGTTTCCTCGAATGCCCGCGGGTCACCGAAGAAGCCGTCGAACCAGGCCGCCGGTTCGCAGAGCTGACGGTTGAAGTAGGAGTGGGTTCGATCGAGCCAGCTCTGCGGGCGATCCTGATCATCTCGGCACGAGCGCTCGATCAGCTCCTCTCGCGCTTCCTGGACCTGCTCACTGTCTCTCGGCGCGTCGGCGGATCGATCGGCCTTCTGGGCCGCCGCCAGCGGCGCCAGGAAGAGCAGCAGAGTCAGTACTAGGGGGCGCTGCCATGCGCCGTTACCAAACGTGTCACAATTCACGTTTACCGTGTTCTCCGCCGCGTCGAAGCGCTCACCCATCTGCCTGCCGATAATACGCCAATGGCCCACGACTCGCGAGACCCGGACACGAGCGCTGATTCCGCGCCGCCCTTTGCGGGCCTGAGCCCGGATCTGATCTGCGATCTCGTCGACAAGATCGGCCTGCGAACGGATTCGCGACTGCTGGCCCTCAACAGCTACGAGAACCGCGTCTGGCAGGTCGGCCTCGAAGATGAGCTGCCGGTCATCGCCAAGTTCTACCGCCCGGGTCGCTGGAGCGATGAGGCGATCCTCGAAGAACACGCCTTTGCGCTCGAGCTCGCCGACGCCGGACTCTCGGTCGTCGCTCCCCTCGTCATCGACGGCCAGAGCCTTTTCGACGCTGAGGGATTTCGCTATGCCCTCTTCCCCCGGCGCGGCGGCCACGCGCCCGAACTGGCCCATGAACCGACGCTACGCGTGATCGGCCGTGCCCTGGGGCGAATGCACGCGGTGGGCGCCATTCGGCCCTTCAAGCACCGCCCCGAGCTCAGCGATGCGTCGCGTGCCCGCGAGGCCGTGTCGACCCTGCTGACCGAGCAGTGGATTCCCGCCCATCTGGAAACGGCGTTCGAGAGCCTGGCGGCGCATCTGATCGAGGCCATCGAAGCGACCTGGCCTCGGGCGGGGACGCCCCGTCTGCTGCGCCTGCATGGTGACTGCCACCCGGGCAATATCCTCTGGCGCGACGAGCAGGCCCATTTCGTCGATCTCGACGACTGCCTGAACGGCCCGGCCGTTCAGGACCTTTGGATGCTGATCTCCGGCGATCGCGGCGAGCGCGAAACACAGCTCGACTGGCTACTCGAGGAATACACCCGATTTCATCCATTCAGCGCCCGTGAACTGCATCTGATCGAGCCCCTCCGCGGCGTTCGCATGCTGCACTATCAGGCCTGGCTGGCGCGGCGCTGGCATGACCCGGCCTTCCCCCGAGCGTTTCCCTGGTTCGACGATGCGCGGCACTGGGAGCAGGTCATTCAGCAGCTTCGGGAACAGCTCGACGAACTCCAGCAGCCCCCCCTGACCTGGGCCGGCGCCTGAGTCGTCAGGCTCAGTCCCCGACGCGCGCGTTCAGTGCGCCGGCGCGAATCAATCGTTCGATGGCACCGAAGACTTCGAAGCGGCCGAAGGGTTTGTAGATGAAGTCATCGGCGCCGACCCGCTTGAGAAAGAACTTCTCCGTCGCCCCTTCATTCCCGCTCATCATGATGACGGGCGTCGATCGCGTGGCCTCGTTGGCGCGGATCTTTCTCAGCGCCCGAAAGCCGCTCATGTCCGGCAGGATGATGTCGAGGAAGATGAGCTGCGGGCGCTCGCCAATGGCCATGTCGATCCCAGCCGCTGCCGACTCCGCCTCGGCCACGCGGTAATGATTCTGCGCCAGCATATTGACGAGGGTGAGGCGAACCGTCCTCGAGTCGTCGATAACCAGAATTCGCGTCCCGCGCGGCGCGTTGACCCGCGGACGCTTGCGCCGCTCCTTCATCGGCTTGTCGTCTTCGGGCTGGCTGAGGGCGGTGGCCTTGAGGCGGGCTGAGCGTAGCGCCTCCGGCATGGCCTTGGTCAGGGCGCGGTGAGAGATGCCGGCCTGGCCGTCGGCAATCAGCACGGGGCGGTCCTTGGCCCGCTGAACAACCGAGGACAGATCGATCATGGCGCCCAGGGACAGCTCGTCGCCGCGCCGCCGCAGCTCCTGGACGATCGGCTGGGGCGCGCCGTTGATCGTATGGACAGCCACGGCCAGTTGGCCGTCCGGGAGCCGGAGCATCACCCCCGGCGGCGCCCAGCCCAGAAACTTGGAGAAGGCCTCGGCGTAAATCTCGTCGAACTGCGTGCCCTTGTGCTTCCATAGCTCGCCCATGGCCTGCTGATGGG
This sequence comes from uncultured Wenzhouxiangella sp., assembly GCA_964504865.1. Taxonomy (GTDB): domain Bacteria; phylum Pseudomonadota; class Gammaproteobacteria; order Xanthomonadales; family Wenzhouxiangellaceae; genus Wenzhouxiangella. Next base: position 54,494 of record CAZDFS010000010.1, on the reverse strand, counting down.
ACATCGCCTTCTGATGAAAGCGCCGCGTCGTCATCGCCTCGTAGGCACTGATCACCGACACCAATCGGGCCATCGCCGGAATACCGCGGCGCGTCAAGCCCTCCGGGTAGCCTCGGCCGTCCGGTTGTTCATGATGACAGAGCGCCACCGTGGCCACGATATCGGGCAGGCCGACGTTCTGGGAGAGCAGTTCGTGGCCCAGGCGCGTGTGCAGCTCGACGTGCTCGCGCTCGGCCTTGCTCAAGGGACCGGCCTTCTTGAGCACTTTGAGGTTGATCCGCATCATGCCCAGATCGTGGAGCATGGCGCTCATCGACAATCCTTTGCAGATGCCCCGCTCCCAGCCGGCAGCGTGGGCAAAGGCAGCGGCCAGGATCGCCGTGTTCAAGCCGTGCTGGAAGGGATAGCGACTGGGCTCCTTGATGTGAGTCAGCCAGACCAGAGCCGCCAGATGCTGGGGAACGGCATCGATCAATTCATCGATCGCATCCCCTGCGTCGGTCACGTCGATCTGGCCGTGGCGATGGAAGCTCAGGATCTGGGCCTGAGCGATCACGCTCAGGCGACGATACACGCCCCAGGCATCGACGAGCCGGCGGGCGGAAATACCGTTATTGCGCAGGGCATCGAGGGTCTTGGGAAGCTCCGGGAGGGAGCCGATCGACAGGGCGGCGTTGGTTCCATCGACACGGCGATTGAGGCAATGCTCAAGGTCGATGACGACCCGCCGACAGCGCGTCTTGAACCAGTCCTTGTCGGTAAAGGACTCGACCCGTACACCGCTCTTCGGGAAGTCGATGGGAGGCGTCAGCGCTTCGATCTGACAGACGAAATCACCGATCCGCAGCTGATCCGGCGTGATGGTCAGCTGATATTCCCCACGCTGCTGGCGCCGAAATTCATCCCAGGGAATGATTTTCATGCTCCACCCTTAGCCAGCGACAATCGGCAAAGTATAAACAACTCCGAGCCGCCGTCCACTGACGGTGGGCGCGCGATCGCCGAGGAACGTCAACTAATCGGAGACACGCTGGACAAGGGCCCCTGCACGGATCAGGCGCTCCATGGCGCTGAACACCTCGAAGCGCCCGAAGGGTTTGCCGATGAAGTCATCGGCACCAACCCGCTGCAGAAAGAATTTTTCGATGGCGCCGGCATTGCCGCTGATCATGATCACGGGAATATCTCGCGTCACCTTTTTGGAGCGCAGCCGTCGCAGCGTCCTGAAGCCGCTGATATCCGGTAGAACGATATCGAGGAATATCAGATGGGGCTCGAAGGCCGCCGCCTCTTCGAGGCCTTGATTGCCCGTCTCGGCGACCGCCACGCGGTAGCCCACCTGAGTCAGCATGTTCCTGAGGGTCTCGCGGATCGTCAGCGCATCATCGATGACCAGGATGCGCGTCCCCTTGGGCGCGTCGATGCGCGGCCGGTTCCGACGCTCTTGACGCGCCTGCGCCGGTTCGGATTCATCCGCTCGCCCGACGCTGATGCCCACCAGCGCCTTCGGCAGCAGCCGGGTCAGCTCCCGGTGCTTGATGCTGTGTGATCCATCGGCTAGCAGCACCTCCCGCTTTCCTTCGACGCTGGACGCGGTGGCGTTCTCGGCCAGGTCGAGCTCGACGCCGATCTCGACGCTGCCGCTGCGGCGATGCAGCAGGCGAACGACGGGGCGCGTCTGGCCGACGCGCGTATGGAGGGCAACGGCGAGACGGCCGTCTCCCAGACGCAGCAGCGTGCCCGGCGGCGCCCAGCCGAGGAACTTCGAAAAGGCCTCGACCATGTCCTCGTCGAACTGCTGGCCGCGAAGCTTCCACAGCTCGCCCATGGCCTGCTGATGGGACATCGCCGCCCGATAGGGTCGATCCGAGGTCATGGCGTCGTAGGCGCTGATGATCGACACCAGACGCGCCATATCGGGAATGCCCTTGGTCGTCAGACCGTCGGGGTAGCCCCGTCCATTGGGCTGCTCGTGATGGCAGAGGGCCACGCTGGCCACCGCATCCGGCAGGCCGTCGTTCTGGGCCAGGAGCTCGTGCCCGAGGCGCGTGTGCAGCCTGACATGATCCCGTTCGGCGGGCGTCAGCGGCCCCTTTTTCTTGATCACCTGCAGACTGACCCGCATCATGCCGAGGTCGTGGACCAGTGCGGCCATGGTGACCGCCCGGCGGGTCGTGGACGGCCAGCCAGCGGCAAAGGTCAGTGCGGCGGCATAGACCGCCGTATTCAGGCCATGCTGAAAGGGATAGCGACTCGGCTCCTTGATTCGCGCCAGCCAGAGCAGTTCCGGCAGGTGGGCCTCGATGACCTCGTCGAGCTCTTCAACCGCGTCAAAGGCGTCTGACACGTCGATTTTGCCGTGGCGATGAAAGCTGAGAATCTGCGACTGGGCAACGAGACTGATCCTGCGAAAAACCTGCCAGGCTTCGATCATGCCCCGAGCGCCGAATTCCTGCTCACGCAGGGCATCGAGACTCTTCGGAAGTGGAGGCAGAGCGCCCGCCGCCGCCAGGGTCGATTCAGAATCCTCGGCGCGTCGATTCTGACAGCGTTCCAGATCGATCACGACCTGACGACAGTTTTCCTGGAACCAGGCCTTGTCTCGAAACGAGTCGATGCGCATCCCCTTTTTCGGAAAGGTCGTTGACTCATCCAGACCGTGGACGTTGGCCACGAAATCACCCAAGCGCAGTTCATGCGGTGTGATCGTGAGCTTGTATTCCCCGTGCTGCTGCCGCCGGAATTCATCCCATGACACGATGTTCATACATTGGCACCCCACAATGCGTTAGTCCCAGTATAACCAAATCGTGATGAAATTCTCACTTCCTCCAGAGAGCTGAGCTGCGGTCGGCCAGTTGACCGGTCGGCCAGTTAATTGTAACCTTGCCCCATGAGTCGTCGTGCCACCAATTCCAGCGTCAGAGACGCCGATCGAACGCGCAGCCAGATGTTGTCGGCAGCCTTCGAGCTCTTCGTCGAACGCGGCTTCGATGCCGTGTCCATCCGTGAAATCGCCGAGTCCAGCGGCGTCACCAAAAGCCTGATCCACCATCATTTCGGCGGCAAGGAAGGCCTTTGGGACGCGGTCAAAACCGAAGCCTTCGGGCCCTATTACGAACAGCAACGCGAAGAGCTCACCGCCGCCGAAGCCCCGGGCGCAGAGCTGCTGATTCAGGGTGTGGTCAACTATTTCAGATTCCTCCGCGACAATCCGAAGGTGGCTCGCCTGTTTGCCTGGGCGCATCTGGAGGGCGATACGAGCTGCAGCGACATGGATGCGGATCTCGTCGGACTGGGTTCATCGCGGGTCGCCGAAGCGCAGAAGCGCGGCGCCCTGCGCGACGACGTCAATCCGACCCACGTCGTGACCATGTTCATCAGCCTCTTCACCCAATGGTTCGAGGCGCGTGAGCATCATCGCAACTGGCCCGGCATCGGCAGCGACGATGAGTTTCTCGACGACTTCCTGAAGGTCTTCATGGAAGGCCTGCTGCCGCGCCCTCCGACCAACTGAACGACGGGTAACTCCCATGTCCAAGCCTCGATCCGACTCACCGACGTCGTCCCGCCAAAGAACTGACCGGACGGCCAATCTACGCCTGTGGATCCTGCCGGCGGTGCTCGTGGCTCTGCTGTTGGTGTTTCTGCGCCCCGGCCTGAACGCTCGCGACGACGACCTGCCGGCGCCGGCTGACGATGCCACGGCCCATCCCGTACGGGTGATCGCCGCCCGCCTCGCCGCCGCCGCTCCGGTGATTCGTCTGCCCGGCGTTGTGCGAGCGCGCGAGCGCGCGGAGCTGGCCTTCCTTCATTCCGGCCACCTGGCCGAGCGCCGCGTCGAGCGCGGTCAACGCGTCCAGGCCGGCGAGGTACTGGCGGTGCTGCACAATCCCGCATTGATGCCCGGCGCCGACGCCGCCGCGGCCCGAGCGCGCGAGGCGCAGCTCAACCTCGAGCAGCTCGACCGCGAGGTCGAGCGACTGCAGGATCTGGCGTCTCGGGATCTCGTCCCGACGGAAGAACTCGAGCGAATCGTGGCCCGCCGCGACGCTGCCGTCCAGGCCAGCAACCAGGCCGAAGCCGCCCTCGGCGAAGCGCGTGAACAGCTCGATGAAGCGATGCTGCGAGCTCCCTTTGGCGGTGCGATCGGCGCCCTGCTCGTCGAACCCGGGCAGTTCGTCGCCGCCGGCCAGCCAGTGCTGCGCCTGATCGGCAGCAGCGGCCTGGAAACGTCTTTGCACCTGCCGACGAGCCAGGCGGCTCGCCTGACCCTCGGCGGCGAGGTCACGGTGAAGTCCTGCGAGGCGCCGATGATGCACGGGGGCACGATCCGGGAGATCAGTACTGCCGCGCCGGGTGAGGTCGCGGAGATCATCATCGACCTGACGACGGCCAGCGATCCGGCTGACCCGACGGCGTCGACGCTTCGCTCGGGCCAATCCGTGGAGGTTACCCTGCCGCTGGCCGCCCCTGAGCGACTCAGCGTCCCGATGGCGGCCCTGACCCAGTCCAGCAGCGGCCTGGCGCGGATCTTCCGCATCGAGGAGAACCAGGCCATCGCCGTCGACGTGCGCCCCGGCCAGCTTCGCGGCGGCTGGCTGGACATCGACGGTGCGCTGGCCGAGGGTGATCTCGTCGTGGTCGCCGGCCACGGGCGCTTGCTCGACGGCGACCGGGTGCGGCTCCTGCAATGAACATCATGGACAGGGCCATCGCGCGCCGGCCTCTGATCATCACGGTGGTCTCGCTGCTCACGCTGCTGGGAGTCGCGAGCTGGTTCGGCATGGATCGGCAGGAGGACCCCTTCTTTCCCTACCGCTATGCCCAGGTGCTGGTTCCCTGGCCGGGCGCGCAGCCCGAACGGGTGCAGCGCCTGGTCGTCGAGATCATTGAAAACGAGCTGGCGGGCGTCGAGGAAGTGCGAGAAATCCGGTCCACGGCGCGACTGGGTTTCGCCAACCTCATCATCGGCCTGGAAAGCGATGTCTACGACACGGACAACCTCTGGGACCGGGTGCGCGTGGCCCTGGATCAGGCCGAACGGCGCATCCCCGAACGCGCTGGTCCGATCGAGCTGCGCGACCGATCCATGGACACTCACGGCATCGTCCTGGCCCTCACCGGTGATGAAGACCTCCTGGCGTTGCTCGAGGCCGCCCGGAGCCTGCGGCGCGACCTGTTCACCGTTCCCGGCATCGGCCGTATCGATATCCTCGGTGATCCGGGCGAGGAGCTTCGCGTCCGCGTCGATCCGGCGCGGCTGATGGCGACGGGGCTGACCATGGATCAGCTGGCCCAGGCGATTGCAGGCAGTAACGAAATCGTCCCCGGTGGCGCGCTCTCGGTGGTCGAACGCAATCTGATCATTCAGCCCCTGAGCGACATGAACGACCTGGCCGAGCTCAACGCCCTGCCGGTCGAGACCGCTTCGGGCGCCCTCGTTCGCCTCGGCGAGGTCGCCGACGTGATGCTGCAGCCGGCCGAGCCGGTCGGCGAGCGAATCTACTTCCAGGGCCAGGTCGCCGTCGCCCTCGGCATCGTCATCCCCGAAGAAGGCACCAACGCCGTAACCTTCGGCGAACAGGTGCGGGCGCGCATCGCCGAGCTGGAAGCCGTCTACGCGCCGATTCAGATCGAGGAGATGTTCTTCCAGCCGCGCTGGGTCGAAAAACGCCTGGCTGAGCTGGGCCGCTCCCTGCTCCTCGGCGTGGTCATCGTTGCCGCGATTCTCCTGCTGGTCATGGGCTGGCGGATGGGCCTGGTGGTCGCCTCGCTGCTGCCCATCGTCACCCTGTCCAGCCTCGCCGTTTACGCCCTCGGCGGCGGCGTCCTGCATCAGATGTCGGTCGCCGGCATGGTCATCGCCCTCGGCATGCTCGTCGACAATGCCATCGTCATGGTCGAGAGCCTTCAGTGGCACCTCGACAGGGGCCGAAATCGGGCCCAGGCCGCCCTGGCCTCGACGCGAGAGCTCGCCGGGCCCCTGGCCGCCGCCACGGGCACGACGCTGGCGGCCTTTCTGCCGCTGCTCCTGTCCGTCGGCGATACGGCGGATTTCACCCGAGGCATCCCGATCATGGTGATGCTGATTCTTGTCGTCAGCTATGCCTATGCGGTGCTGGTGACACCGGCGCTGGCGCCCGCCCTGCTTAAGCCCGGCAGCGCGCGCGATGCCTCGACGCTCGAACAGTTCGGCCAACGCCTGGGCCGCCTCAGCCATCGCCGCCCCTGGACCATCATCGGCGCGACCGCCCTGCTGGTGGTCTCGATGGCCCTGATGAGCGGCCTCCTGCCGCGCGACTTCTTTCCCAGCACCGATCGCAACCAGCTGGTCGTGGACCTGAATTTTCCCGAGGGCACGCGCACGGAGACGACGGCGCTCCACGCCCGAACCCTGGCCCGTGATCTTGCGGCACTGCCGATCGTCTCCGAGGTGCATGTCTTCGCCGGCTTCAGCGGACCGCATTTCTACTACAACCTGATCGAGCGGCCGCAGGCGCCCCACCTCGGGCGACTGGTCGCAATCACTCGATCGGATGCCGACCACCCGGCCCTGATGGCGTGGATCGAGCGCCATCTGCCCGACCGGGTGCCCGAAGCGGAAGTCGTCGCCCGCGCCCTCGGCCAGGGTCCGCCGGTGGACGCACCGGTCGAGGTGCGGGTTTACGGCCCGGACAGCGCCTCGTTGATCGAGGCCACTGACCAGGTCATGGCCGTGCTGCGCACGATTCCCGGCACGCGCAGCGTTCGCCACGGCCTCGGCCAGGGCCTGCCGACGCTGGAGTTCCATATCGACGATGCCGAGGCTGCCCGTCACGGCGTCAGCCGCGAGCGCATCGCCGAAGTCATCGCCCGCGCGACTCGCGGCCAGCGCGTGTCCACCTGGCGCACCGGGCGCGAGCCCGTGCCCATCCTCCTCGGCACGGACGAAGGCGAGCAGCTGCCGCACGAAGCGCTCGCCGGCCTGAGCGTCGAGACCGCCGGCGGCCCCCTGCCCCTGGGCCAGTTCGTCCGGACCGACGTCTCCCTGATGCCGGCCGTGATCGAGCACCGCGACCTCCAGCGCATCACCAACGTGCTGGCCGAAACCGAACCCGGTGTCACCTATGGCCAGATCTGGGACGCGCTGGCGCCGCGCCTCGACGCGCTGGAACTCCCGCCCGGCGTGCGCATCACGCCCGGGGGCGCCGCGGCGGAAGCCAGTTCGGCCAACTCGGCGCTCTTCGGGACCCTGCCGATCGGCGCCCTGGTCTTGCTGGCCTTTCTGATGTGGCAGTTCAACAGCCTTCGTCTGACCGGCCTGGTACTGCTGACCGTGCCCCTGGCCGCGGCAGGCGTCGTGCCGGGCCTGCTCCTGACCGGCCAACCCTTCAGCTTCACCGCCATGCTCGGCGTCGTCGCCCTGATCGGCATCGTCGTCAACAACGCCATCGTCCTGATCGACCGGATCGAAGCGGGCAACCGCGACGGCCTGACCCTCGAGCAGTCGATCGGATCGGCCGTCTCTCGCCGCATCCGGCCGATCCTGCTGACCACGGCAACGACCATCGCCGGGCTGATCCCCCTGACCTGGACCCAGTCCACCCTGTGGCCGCCGATGGCCTGGGCCATCATCTCGGGCCTGAGCGTCGCCACGGTCCTGACCCTGCTCCTGATCCCCGCCGCCTACCGCGTCACCGCCCGCACGCGGGCGGCGTGATGAGCGCCGGCATTGGCAAAAGCGCCACGCAGGCTAAAAGTCTTTCCTCTGCGTGCTCCGCCCCTCCGAGCCTCCGCGTGTGGCCGTGCAATGTCGCCGGCATCAAGGGCACGCCTGCAGGGTTTGCCCGAGAAGAGATTTGCCGGTATGATTGCCGCCCTTATCGGCGGGCGATTAGCTCAGCGGGAGAGCACTGCCTTCACACGGCAGGGGTCGGTGGTTCGATCCCACCATCGCCCACCACGCCGAATCCCACCTGACCATGCCCCACGATCAACCTGTCCTGCCCGTCACCAGCGATGACGATCATCGCTTTGATCTGATCCACGTGCCCGCGCCGGCCGCACGCGCGGGGCTGCTGTTCATTCCCGGCATGGGCCTGAGCGCGCGGCAGTACATTCCCCTGGGGCTGGCGCTGGCCGAGCACGGCATCGAGACCTGGATTCACGAGTGGCGCGGGCTCGGGTCGTCGAGCCTGCGCGCGGGCCGTGCCGTCGACTGGGGCTATCGCGAGTTGCTCGATCTGGACCTCAAGGCGGCGATGGACGCGATCGATGGACAGCGCGTGTCCGGCCCAATGCTGATCGGTGGCCACAGCCTCGGTTCCCAGTTCGCCCTGATGCTGGCCGGCCGGCGATCGATCGCCCCCGCTGCCGTCATCGCCGTTGCTGGCGGCAGCCCCTACTGGCGACTCTACCCGCTCCATCACCGCAGCCTGCTGTTGCCGGTCTTCCTTGGCCTTCCCCTGCTCGGCTCGCTGGTCGGCCACTACCCGGGCCGTCGCGTCGGCTTTGCCGGCCGCGAGGCCCGCTCGGTGATGAAGGACTGGACCTGGACGGGCCGCCATGGCCATTACGGCCTGCCGAGCCTCGATCCCAGCCCGACGCCCGGCATGGCCGCCCTGACCTGCCCGATTCTAGGCGTCCGGCTGGCCGACGACTGGTTCGTTCCCCCAGCCTCCCTCGACGGCCTGCTTGCCCAGGCGCCGAACTGCCCGGCGGAAAGGACGATCATCGACCACCTGCCCGGGGACCTGCCGACCGACCACTTCGCCTGGCTCAAGGCGCCGGAGCCCGTCGCCGAGCGCATCGCCAACTTCAGCGGCGCGCGGCCGGAGTAAAACAGGCCAGCTAGGACCGGAGCGGGGATCGGGCTTCGGAAGTCAAATGCCCCCGCGCGGAGGCGCGGAGGCGCAAAGGGGCAGAGGGCGCAGAGAAAAGATCCTCACTCTGCGGGCTTTCTTTATCTCTGCGCCTGTGCGTGCGAATCTTCAAACGGCCATCCGCCGCACAGGCAAGCCGACGTCGCGCCCGTTAATCCTGCTGCTCTGCGAGCACGGCGGCGATGAGACGAGCGTAGAGATGTTCTTTGACGTTATCGGGCTGGTCGAGACCCATGCGCTCGAGTTCGGCCGGGTAGCGGTCCGGCGCGCCGCGCCAGGCCGCGGCGAGGAGGCCGAGCTTCGATCGGCTCAGCGCCTTGAGTGACTGCAGCGCGCCGATCAGGCGCTGCTCGACCTCGCTGAAATCGCTGCCGAAGGGATAGGCGGGAAAGCCGTTGGACTCAGCGAAACGGTCGCGGATGAATTCCGGACGATTGCGGCGCCAGGCGTCGGGAATGCGCCAGCCCGAGGCCAGCTTGCCGGCACGCTGGGCCGTGGCCGCGAGGTCATCCTGAAAGCGCGCGTCCATCACGCTGATCATGGCCTTGATGCATTCCTCGTCGGTCCGGCCGCGGAGATCGGCAACGCCGTATTCGGTCACGACGATGTCGCGCAGGTGGCGGGGGATGGTGACGTGGGGATACTCCCAGACGATGTTCGATGACAGGGCCTCCCCGTCGCCCCGCGTCGATCGCAGCATCAGGATCGAACGGCCATCGTCCATGGCCTGCGCCATGGCGACGAAGTTGTATTGGCCGCCCACGCCGGAGACGACCTGATGGTCCTTCAGACCATCGGACACGGCCGCGCCGGTGGCGGTGACCATCATGCAGGTATTGATGAAGCGCGCGCCCGTGCGCTGCTCGATTTCCAGCGCTTCGCGACCGCCGTAGAGCTGATTGATTCGCCCGACCCCGTGCATGCGAAAGCGCGGCCGCTCCTCGTCGTCCAGATTGCGCAGAAAGTCGTAGAAGCTCGTCGAACCCAGGAAAAACCCGCCGTCCATGACCGCTGCATCCTTCGGAGCCGACTGCTCACCGGCGTTGATGGCGCGCATCTGCTCGAGATCATCGACCACGCCGCGGCTCAGAATGCCGGCTTGATAGAGATGCATGAAACCGTCCATGAACATCTCGCTGGCACCGTAAAGGCCCCTCCGGAAGGGCTCGTGATCCTCGATATCCGCCGCCCCATGGGCGCAGTCGGCCACCTGGCCTCGCCAGCGTGGATTGTCGCGCTGGCGCCCAATCAGGCTGTGGACCAGGGCCTCGCTGAGCGAGCCGATGCCGATCTGCAGCGTTCCGCCGTCACAGACCAGGCGGGAGGCGTGGAAGCCGACCGCGTGGTCCTGGGGGCTGATCGGGAGACGCGGTACGGCGAACAGGCGCTGGTCCGGGTCGGTGTCGATCAGGTCGTCGAAGAAATCCTCGGCGACGACCGCATCGCCCGGCAGCCAGGGCAGCGACGGATGCACCTGACCGATGGTCCAGGCCGAACGCCCGGGATCGGCGTCCAGGCGACGCTTCAGATCCAGGCTCACGTCCGGGTTGCAGGACAGGCTCAGGCGCCCTCGCGCGTCCCGCGCTACGAGCTGTGCGATCAGGTTGATGCCCCGATCGACGAGATCGCGGGCGACGTGGGTGTAGTTCGAGGAAATGTAGTTGCGCTGCATCGCCGGCTTGCCGAGAGCGGCGCCGGACTGAACGTAGAACTCGGTCACGGAGATGTTCTCGGGGACGCTGTCGCGGCGCAGATCCTCCAGGTAGGCCAGGCGCGGATACCGCTCGCCGTAGAGCTGCTGAAGGATCGGCCCCATCAGGCGCTCCTCGAGCCAGTGCGAGGGCGCCGGCGGATCCAGGCTGAGGGCCGTGACGATATCCAGGCGAATCGATGAGTCGCGTCGGGCGCGCTCGTAGAACGCATTGATCAGGCGATTGGGCTTGCCCAGACCCAGGGGAAGGCCCATCACCAGATGGGTGCCGACCTCGGCGATGGCACGTTCAACGATGCTCTCTAGCTGATCGGTTTGGCTCAAGGCCCTGGCCCGCGCTGAATTGAAGCGATCAAACTAGCAGAAATCCAGCGGGAAATCGGCTTAATATTATGCCGATGAGCACCTATCTCCTGTTGAAGCACCTGCACCTGACCCTGGTCGTTCTGAGCGGTCTGGGATTCGCCATACGTGGCTTCATCAAGCTGGCGCTCGACAGGCCGCTCCGGCATCCAATGATACGACTCGGGCCCCACCTTCTCGACACCCTGCTGTTGATTTCCGGCATCGGTCTGTGGTGGGGAAGCCAGTACTCGCTGGCCTCCTGGTTCGGCATCAAGCTGTTGCTCGTCGCCACCTACATCGTCCTCGGCATTGCCGCTTTTCGCCAGGCCAATCGAAATCTCGCCATCATGACCTATCTGCTGGCCCTGCTGTGCTTCCTCTGCATCGTGGTACTGGCGATGGTGCAAGGCACCTGAGACTTAAGGACGCGTGCGCCTGACTCGCAGCGCAGGTGCTGGACCGCCCGAAGGCGGCCCAGCTCAGCGCTTTATACGGATCAGTCTTCCGGCTCGTCCTGCCAGTAGTAGTAGCCCACGGCTACGGACTGGTTGGACACGCGCTTGCCCGGGGATTGGGCACCCTTGATTTCCTTGTCGGCCGCCTTGGACTGCTCGGTCACGAGCTTCTTGATCGCGGCGCGGAGCGAATCGATATCCTCCGACGGGATGCGAGTCGAGCCGACCTCCGTGTGGGCCCAGTCGCCCCAAACCGCCGAGGCCTCCATGTTGTGCGCGACGGTCTCGATGTGGCGACCGATATTCTCGGCCGTGCTCTCGAGGATCTTCTGCTCGTCGTCGGTCGTCGGTACGTAGTTGGCGTTGAGCAGTCGTGCGTTGTCGCCTTCGACCAGCTTGACGTTGCCGTTCTGCGCCAGACGGTCCAGCACCGTGGTCGAAGTCACGTTTCGGCCTGCCACGCGAGAGACGAGCGTCTGCAGGCTGACACCGCGGCCGTAAACACCGAGATCCTTCGGCTTCTTGGTCTTGCGGTCACGATAGCGCGCCTCATTGGCCCAGGCATGGAGCACGGCGGCTTCCGGGCAGACGTCCTTGGCCGGAATCACTTCCGGGCGCTTGCGCGCTTCGAGCTGCGAAATATTGCGCGTATCGAGGCCCGTCCACAGGGCCAGAGCCGACTTGGTGATTCGGCGCCCGGGCTGCTCACGCCGCATCTTGCGTGTGGCCTCGGCAATATAGGCTTCCTTCAGGATCGTGATGGCAACGGTGCAGCTGAGCTTGCCGACCAGCAGGCGGGCGATGGGGCGCAGCATTCGTTCGGCAACCTGGACCAGCCAGGACATATCCTCCGCCGCTTTGGCGTTATTTTGTGGCATGTAGAGTCTCCTTCCCAAGAGATGTTGTTGTTGAGTGCTTCGATATTTTTTTTATTCAGCGCAGCTTATTTTTTCTAAATGCTGCGAGAATCCAGAGTTTACGCCCTTTCGCGCCAAATGTTAACTGTCAATGACAACGCTGAAAATGGCCCATTACGGCTACCAGGGGATGGTCTGACCGTCCCAGGCCAGAAAGGCACCTGAATCGTCGACCTCCAGATCGTTGAAAATCGCCATGAATCGCTCGGCAACAAACGTCGGCGAGAACAGCTTCCCTTCCGGTACGTTTGCCTGAAATGGCTTGGAGAGCGCCGTATCCGTGGTGCCGGGATGGACGCAGGTGAGGATGCAGCCCTTGAATCGGCGACGTGCCTCGATCGTGGCCGTCCGCATGATCTGATTCAGCGCCGCCTTGCTGGCGCGATAGGCATACCAACCGCCAAGTCGGTTATCCGCAATCGATCCGACACGCGCGGACACCACCGCCATCAGGCACGGGTCGCTGCGGCCGAGGAGCGGCAGCAGTGACTTGAACATGAGCGCCGGACCGAATGCGTTGACCGCGAAGACGCGCTGCAGCGCCTCGGACTCGATGTCCTCGAGACGCTTTTCCGGCTGCAGCGAGCCCTCGTGCAGCAACCCGGCGCAGTAGACGACCAGCTGCGGGCGGATGCCTTTGTCCCGTAGATCATCGGCCAGCGCCTCGAAATCATCGGCTGCGGTGACCTCCAGCGCGCGGAGCTCGAGGCTCGAATGGGACTGCGCCAGCGACTGCAGATCAACGGCCTGGTCAGGTTGACGGCTCGTCGCAATCACGCGGGAAAACCGTTCATCGGTCAGGAGGTAGCGAGTCATGGCCAGGCCGATCGCGCCGCTCGCGGCAATGACGATCGCGGTGGAATCCTTCGCAAAATGAGGCATCGGCTAGCGCCTGTATTGATCGACGGAGAGGACCGCGTATGATGAGCGCGGGACGCGAAGGAGCAGTCAAGCCACCATGCCGAAGACAGCCACAGCGGGAGTCGACATCATCTCGACGAACCGGACCCTGCGGTCGCTCCTCGACCAGCTGCCGAGGCTCGCGCTGGTCGGGATGGCGCTGCTTGCCCTGGCCGGCTGCAGCGGACCGCCGAAAATATCGGGGCAGAATCCCGTTATCGCACTCGATTCGATGACGATCGATCGCCAGGGCCTGACGGTCCGAGTGCGAATCAGCAACGTCAATGACTTCAGCCAGTCGCTGGAGGACCTGTCGCTGGAGCTCGCCCTGGCAGGCTTCGATCCGCAGCGCTCGCGACAGCCCCTGCAGTCGGTACAGGTGGCTGCCACCGGCCGCGAACCGCTCGACTTCCAGTTTTCCCTGCAGCCGGAACTGCGCGCCGCTCTCGGTCGCCTCGACCGCGGAGAACTGGAGCGCCTGCCCTGGACCCTGCGCTTGATCCGGGGCGAGAATCGTGAGCTGAGCACCGCCTTCGGCTTCCTCTTCCCCGTGCCCGGTCAGGCCGGACGCTTTCGGTGAAGGAAGCGCCGCTGATCATCCTGACCTGGCACTCGATCAACGTCCTGGGCCAGGGCTACGCCGAGAACGACCCCCTCGCCTTCCGCGAGGACATCCAGCAACTCGATCGACAGGGATGGCGCATCCTGCCCCTGGACGAGGCGCTGACGCATCTGGCAGCGGGACAGCTGGACCAGCCGACCGCGGTTCTGACCGTCGACGATGGCTCGATCCTTGACTTCGAGGACTTCGACCACCCGAGCTTCGGGCCTCAGACCAGCCTGTTTCATTCGCTCCGGGCCTTCCGCGACAGCCAGCCGCCGTCGAGCCGTCATCGCCCCCATCTGACCAGCTTCGTGATCGCCTCGCCCGAGGCCCGGAAGGAGCTGGACGACAAGGACTACATGAGCCTGAACGTCTGGCCGGACCATTGGTGGCAAGACGCCAATCGGAGCGGCCTGATCAGCATCGAGTCGCACAGCTGGGACCACAACCATGCCTCCCTCGCGCGCAGCGCGCAGCGCGACAACCGGCGCGGCGACTTTCGACTGATCGACACGGAGGCCGAATGCAGGATCGAGGTCGACCAGGCCAGCGACTTCATCGAGACCCGGGCCGGACGACGCCCGGCGTTTTTTGCCTACCCCTACGGCCAGGCCAGTGATTATCTGCGCGAGGTCTATTTTCCCGACCACGGTCAGCGTCTAGGGCTGCGGGCGGCCCTGGGGTGCGATCCGGCGCCCGTGACGCGCCAATCGGACCGCTGGTTCCTGCCGCGCTACATGTGCGGCAGGGACTGGCATCAGCCAGAGGATCTAACTCAGATCCTGAACGATCTAGCGTAAGGCCGCCTCGTATCGCGGCGCCCCGCCGGCGATCAGAAGGGACCGAGGGCCTGGATGCTTTTCAGCAGACGCGCACGCCGCCAGCGCCCGGGCTCGCGATTCCATCGGACGATCAGGTGCGGATCGTCGAGGCGAACATAGCCACAGCGCTCGAGCACGGACCAGGACCGCGCGTCCCCGCAGTGGCCGAAGGTCGCGATGGATCGCGCCTCGAAGCGCGCCTCGCTGTAGCGCACGGCCTGCAGCATGAGCCCGCCTGCGTCGCGGATGCGGGCCTGATCAGCCGGGGTCAGTCGCGCCAGAATCCGTCCGTCCGTGCACGCGCCCCCGACCAACATGGCGCCCGCATGGGGCAGGTAATTGATGTAGGACGCCGGCACCCAGTCGTCAGCGACGCGGCAGAACACGAGCACATGATGACCATGGCCCGGCGCCGGGGCGCGATACTTGCGCTGGAAGATCGGCTCGGCCAACCCCTGCCCCTCGGCCACTTCGGTGACCAGGACAAGATCGCCCAGGTCGTCGCTCGGGCGCTGATCGGCTTGCTCGTCGGTCATGGTCGAAACACATCGGGCGGTCGAATCCGTCAGTGGTCATTGTAGTGTAGGCTCCAACGCACAACTCAGCCCGATTGGAGACCCTGCCCATGACTGTCGCGTACTGGTGTGTTCTCGTTGCCGCCCTCTTTCCCGTTCTCGTGGTCGGCATAGCCAAGGCCGGTCACCGCGGCTACAACAACAAGCGTCCACGCGCCTGGGCCCAGGAACTGGATGGTTACCGTCAGCGCGCCAGCTGGGCCTCCCAGAACAGCTTCGAAATTTTTCCCTTCTTTGCCAGCGGCGTCATCATCGCCCACCTGACCGGTGCGGCGAGCGCCACCGTCGATACGCTGGCCGTGGCCTTCATTGCGACTCGAGTGGCCTACGTCGTCTGCTATCTCGCCGATCTGCACCTGTGGCGGTCGATCGTATGGCTGGCGGGCTTCGCGATCTGCATCACGCTGTTCTTTATCGGTGCCTGATCAACGGCGACGATTCGATCATCGAGATCCGCTCGGCGCCGGTCGCCCCGGGAGCATGACCTTCGGGCGATTGACCACGACCGGCCGGCGCTCTAGGCTATAAGGGTCATTTGAGGGGCGACCCCGAGTGCCCGAGCCCATCAGGCGCCTTGAACCGCCTGCGCACATCGAACAACACGAAAAGGACGCGATCATGAGCCTGCGCATCACCCTGGAATTTACCGAAAAGGATCTGGAGCACTTCCGCACACTCGCCCGTCAGGCGGTTGAAACGACCAAGAAGCTGTCGCGCGAGGACATTATTTCGGGCGCGCGCGAGCTGCTGAAAGAGGTCGACGAGAGCGTCGAAGCCGACTACATCAAGTCGCGCCTGGGCCAGCTGCAGGTCCTCATCGACATGCTCGAAGACGAGGGCTGGGGGCTGCAGGATGTCGGCCGCAAGCGCGTGCTGTCCGCCCTGGCGTATTTCAACAACCCGGAAGACCTCATCCCCGATCATATTCCCGGCCTTGGCTTCCTTGACGATGCCATCATGGTCGAGCTGCTGTGCCGCGAGCTGAAGCCCGAAATCGACGCCTACAATGATTTCGTCAGCTATCGCGCGGCCGCTGCCAAGCGCAAGGGCGTCGACGAGTATGAGCTGAACCGGTCCGATTTCCTCAAGAACCGCGAACAGGCCCTCCTGTCGAGGATGCGTCGTCGACGTCGGCGCGGAGGTGGCGGCGGCCGCGGCGGAAAGTCGCCTTTTTCACTGTTCTAGGACAGCACTGAATCACACCGCTCGGAGGCGGCCTGGGCATTCAGTAAGGCGTTCTCAGCATTTCCAGATGGGGGATCCCGTCCTCGAGATAGGGCCCCTTGACCGTGTCGAATCCGAGTTCCTCGTAGAACCTGTGAAGGTATTGCTGTGCCGATATGCGGATGCCGATGCCGGGGTAGCGGCTAGCGCACTCGGCAAGGGCCCTGCCCATCAGCTCGCGGCCGAGGCCCAGACCCCGGCCCGCGGCGGTCGTCAGCACCCGCCCGATCGACGCCTCGTCGAAGCTCACTCCCGGCGGCAGGATGCGCGCATAGGCCAGAATGCGGCCATCCGATGACTCGGCCCAGAGATGGGTCGCCCGGTCATCCAGACCGTCGACCTCCTGATAGGGGCAGTCCTGTTCAACGATAAAGACCGCGACTCGCTCGCGCAGGAGCCGATAGATGCCGGACGCGCCCAGCGAATCCAGATCGCTCGTGCGCCAACATACCTCTGCGACTGTGCCGTTAGACTTCGTATCGTTCATCGAGACTCTCGAAAAAGGAATGGCAGAACGTGAATGATATCCGCCTGGTGGCGACCTTCGAAGTCGAAGCGGGTGCGACGGGCGATCGCGCCATCGGCCGAGCCAAGTGCGAGCCTCTCGCCGACGCCCTCGCCCAGGATCTCGTGCGCCAGGTCGAAGACGCCGGCACGGGCTTGCTCGTGGTGGCCGGGGCCCTGTTCGAGCCGGCAGCGCTCCTGCGACCGGGGTTCCCCGCCTGGCAGGCCCTCGAGGAGCTGAGCAAGTCCGCATTCCGATCCCCCGGCATGGCCGGCGTGATGGCCATCGGCGCCCACCAGGGTCGCCTGCCGGACGCCCGCCTGGCGCCGGAGTCGAGCGCCGCGGGCGGTCAACTGCTGGTGATGCCGCTGCTCCTGCGCAGCCGCGAGGGAAATGCCCGCGAGCTGAACGAGCAGCTCGAATCGATCCTGTTCGAGCGCGGCGGCCTGCATCCCCCGACCCGGGCGGCCTTCAGCCAGGCGGCCGGCCTGGACACCGGCCATGGCCAGCTGATGACCCTGAACGATCTGGTCGCCATGACCCATGTGCAGATGGACACCGCCGGACTCGGTGCCTTCTGGCCGGTGGTCGAGCAGGTCCTGATCCGACCGGAGGACGCCGTCGATTTCGACCTGCCGGGGCAGCTGCAGGCGCGCTGGGATGGCGCGACCCAACGGCTGATCGTCGAGTTCCGGACCTTCGATGACTTTTATCAGGCCAGGGCCGGAGAAGTCGACGACTACGCCCTCTGGACACGCGCCTTTCGCAGCCTTTCAGCGCTCCTGTCACTGCACGGCATCGAGGTCGAGATCGACTCCCGCCATACGCTGGATGAATCACGACGTGCGCTGATCGAAGCCAGCGGCCCATCGCAACAGGGCGCTGGTCTGACCGAGCAGGTGCATCCCGACTGCGGTCTGCTGTGCTGGACCCTGGTCGAGGACGGCACTCAGTTCAATCTCTATCCCGTCGACTCGGCTGGCATTGCCCTGCTCAACAAGGACTTCGCCGCACGCGGCCTCGAGGCGACCCGACCCAACCAGGGCCTGGAAATCGACGGTGAGGGGCGACGCCTCCTGCCCGCGGCCTGAACGAGGAATCCATCATGGCAACACGAAGAAAGCAGATCTCCGATCCGATGAACGACTACGACGACAACCCGCGGGCCTACGTCGCGACGTCGGGCATCCATGGACATGGGCTGTTCGCTCGGGAAGCGATCGCGGTCGACGACTACATCGGCAGCTACATCGGCCCCGCAACGCAGCAGGACGGCATGCACGTGCTGTGGTTATGGAACGAAGAGCGCGAACGTTGGGAGGGCATCGACGGGAAGAACGAAATGCGCTTCCTGAACCACAGCAGTGACCCCAATGCGGACTGGTGGGACACGGACCTGTATGCGATTCGGCCGATCGCCGCCGGCGAGGAAATCACCTTCGACTACGGCTGGGATGAGGACGACGAGGACGCTTGACCCAGCGCAATTCGCGCGTCACCGAACTCGGCCACCATAGGGGCGGTGGCGATGGCCCAGAGATCGTAAAAATAAAGCGGCCCGGCAATCGTCACGACAAATGCCATAACAATCGATATTCACCCTCGGGAGTAGACCATGGCTCAGATTGCAATCGTCACCGGCGGCACGCGCGGGATCGGCGCAGCTATTTCAAAATCTCTGATGGACTCGGGCTACCGCGTGGCCGCCAGCTACGGCGGCGACCATGATGCGGCCAAGGCCTTCTCCGAGGCCACGGGTGCTCGCGTCTACCAGTGGGATGTCGCAGACTTTCAGGCCTGTGCCGACGGGGTCGCCCGCGTCGAGCAGGACCTGGGACCCGTGGCGGTCCTGATCAACAACGCAGGGATCACGCGCGACGGAACGCTTCACAAGATGACGCCCGAGCGCTGGCAGGAGGTCATCCAGACCAACCTGAGTTCCTGCTTCAACATGTGCCACGCGGTGATCAACGGCATGCGAGAACGGGAATACGGCCGGATCGTCAACATCGGCTCGATCAACGGCCAGGCCGGTCAATACGGCCAGGTGAATTATGCGGCGGCCAAATCCGGCATCCACGGGTTTACCAAGGCACTGGCTCAGGAAGGCGCGCGCTCGGGGATCACCGTCAACGCCATCGCCCCCGGTTACATCGAAACGAGCATGGTGGCCAAGGTGCCGGAGCGCGTGCTGGAAAAGATCGTGGCGGGCATCCCCGTCGGCCGCCTGGGCCAGCCCGAAGAGATCGCACGCGCGGTGGAATTTCTGGTCAGCCCGGACGCCGGGTTCATCACCGGGTCCACGCTGTCGATCAACGGCGGTCAGCACATGTATTGAAGCCGGTTCTAAGGCGCAAGGATCGAGCGTCGAGGACGCGCTGGGCCGGGGCGCTCGTCCTGTTGCGATGCACGGGGCAAGCGGGTAGAATTGTGCACTGCACAAAACTCCGAACCCACCTTCAGGAACGACGCCATGAGCAACCGGATCTTTGACGATTTCAAGAAAGCCCAGAACATCTGGATGGACACGATCGATCGATCCGCTCGTGCCAACCTCGACACGATGGAGAAGATGCTGGAAATGAACAAGCAGCGTTTCTCCGCCCTCGCGGATGGCGCCAGCCCGAGCGACTTCATCGCGTCCCAGTCGGGCATCTTCAAGGATTATGCCGAAGTGGCCAGCGCGCATTTCGAGTCCCTGACCGCGATCGGCACCGACTCGCGCGACCAGCTGACGGAGCTGTCCCAGGAGTTCGCCAATGGGCTGGATTTCTCGACCCTCTTCCCCCTGACCGACGGCAAGGCGACCAAGAAGTCCAGCGGCAAGAAATCCTGAACGTCAGATTGGGGTCGACCGATCAGCCGTCGGAGCCCCGGCGCTTCGACGGCTCTTTTCTTGCCGACGGTCTCCCGACATAGCGATCGCCGATGGCCAACACGCCGAGAATCATCAAGAAATACGCCAACCGGCGGCTCTACGACACGGAGATCAGCCAGTCCATCACTCTTCAGGACGTTCGCGATCTCATTGCCGGCGGGGAATCCATCCAGGTACTGGAAGCCAGGAGCGAGAAGGACGTCACCCGGTCGGTGCTGGTCCAGATCGTCGCCGACCAGGAGCTGTTGGGTCAGCCGATTCTCAGCAACGCGTTTCTCGAGGGCCTGATCAGACTCGATTCCGTGCCCCTGAAAGACCTTAGCCGGGACTTTCTCGAAGCGGCCATGGCTCAACTCCAGTCGCAGCAGCAGCACCTCGAGGACGCCTGGACCGCCACCTTTCGCGGCACCAGCGTCGATGAATTCACTCAGTCCGCCCTCGCACCAGCCAAGCAATTCCAGCGCAGGATCTTCGAGCTCTGGACCGACGCACGGAGACCCGCCTCGAGGTCGACGAAAAACAATAACGACGCCGATTAGTCAAACGAACCCAAGCAACCGAGAACAGACGTTTCCAATGAACCTGAAAACTGCCCGAATCATCATCACCGGCGGCGCCCGCGGACTGGGCCGAGCCATGGCAACCACTCTGGCCGCTGAAGGCGCTCGAATCGGCCTGATCGATCTCGATCAAGATGCCCTGGAAGACACGCGCCAGGCTCTGACCGGCAAGGGTCATGCCAGCCTGGCCGCCAACGTGGCCGACGAAGACGAGGTGGATCACGCCTTCGACAAGCTCATCAACGACCTCGGCGGCCTCGACGTGCTGATCAACAATGCCGGGATCACCCGCGACGGACTGCTCGTGAAGTCGCAGGAAGGACAGGTCGTTGACAGGATGAGCCTCACCGCTTGGCAGCAGGTGATCGACGTCAACCTGACCGGCGTATTCCTGTGCGGCCGGGCCGCAGCAACGCATCTGACCGCGGCCGGCCGGGGCGGTCTGATCATCAACATCTCGAGCATTTCCAAGGCCGGCAATTTCGGCCAGAGCAATTATTCCGCGGCCAAGGCCGGCGTAGCCGCCCTGAGCATGACCTGGGCGAGCGAACTGGCGCGCTACGGCATTCGTTCCGTGTCCCTCTCACCCGGTTTCACCCGGACCGAGCTCGTTGCCGCCATGCCCGAAAAGGCCATCGACCGCATCACCTCCAGGATCCCCGCCGGGCGCCTGGCCGAGCCCGAGGAAATGGCCGGTGCGGCGCGCTTCATCATCGAGAATGACTACATCAACGGGCGCGATATCGCGGTTGACGGCGGGCTCCGCCTATAGGACAGTGCGTCAGGAAGTCTGATGCTCTGACACAACGACGAATTCGACAGGGAGCCCTCCCGCTATGTCCGATGAATCCCGGCAAGGTCTGGCCAAGGACCTGATCAGCGGTGGCCAGGAACTGACCCGCATCTCCGCCCTCTCCGCCGCACTGCTGCTGCGCCTAGCGCGACGCTGGGAACTGCCGAACCTGGATCCTCTGAATCTGCGGCGGCCGACGCTGGCCGCCCTGGCCAGCACCCTGCGCCACCCGCAACGCATCCTGGCCGCCCAATGGGACCTCAGCCGCCGCTACCTCGGACTGCTCGGCTACCTCGGCCTGAAAACGCTTGGACGAGATGCGGAGCCGGCGATCAGGCCCGCGCGCGGTGATCGCCGCTTCAGATCGGAGGCCTGGGACGACAGGCTGATCTTCGATCTGCTGCGCCAGGCCTACCTGCTGACCGCTGACTGGATGCTCGACAACGTCGCGCGCATGCAGGACGTGCCCGCCGCCGACCGCATGCGCATCGGCTTCTACACGCGCCAGTTTGCCGACGCGCTCTCGCCCTCGAATTTCCTGCTGACCAATCCGGATATTCTCAAAACCACCCGCGAGGAGCGCGGCGTCAACCTGCTGCGGGGCTTCCGCCAGCTCCTCGAAGACCTGCAGCATGGACAGGGACAGCTGTTGATCTCGATGACCGACCGCGACGCCTTCGAGGTGGGTGAGAACATCGCAACCACCGAGGGGGCGGTGGTGTTCGAGAACGACATGATGCAGCTGATCCAGTATGCGCCTCGGACCAAAACCGTCTACACCCGGCCGCTGTTGATCGTTCCGCCCTGGATCAACAAGTTCTACATCCTCGACCTTCAGCCGAAGAACTCCTTCATTCGCTGGGCCGTGGATCAGGGCTATACGGTTTTCGTCATCTCCTGGATCAATCCCGACGAGACCCTGCGCTACAAGCGATTCGAGGATTACATGCATCAGGGCATCCTGGCCGCGCTGGATGCCGTCGAGCAGGCCACCGGCCAGGCTCGGGTCAATGCCATTGGCTACTGCATCGGGGGCACGCTGCTCGCCGCCACCCTGGCCTACATGAAGGCGAGGGACGACGAGCGGATCACCTCGGCCACCTTCTTTACCACCCAGGTCGATTTCACCGAGGCCGGTGAACTGACCGTGTTCATCGACGACAAGCAGCTCGACCATCTCGAAAAGAGAATGAAGGCCCAGGGCTATCTCGACGGCGAGGCCATGGCGATGACCTTCAACATGCTCCGCGCCAACGACCTGATCTGGAGCTTCGTGGTCAACAACTACCTCCTTGGGCGCAAGCCGGCGAGCTTCGACCTGCTCTACTGGAATTCGGACTTCACCCGCCTGCCCGAGACCATGCACACCTACTATCTGCGCGAAATGTACCTCGAGAATCGGCTCGCTCAGCCCGGCGGCATCGAGATGGATGGCATCCCCATCGATCTGACCACAATCGATCTGCCCGTCTACATCCAGTCCAGTCGCGAAGACCACATCGCGCCCTATCCGTCGGTCTACAAGGCGACGCAGCTGTATTCGGGCGAGGTGACCTTCATGCTGGCCGGCAGCGGCCATATTGCTGGCGTGGTCAACCCGCCCGCGGCGGAGAAATACGGCTACTGGACCAACGATGAGCTGCCCGCCGACCCGGAGCAGTGGATCGAGGGCGCGCAGGCGCATTCGGGCTCCTGGTGGCCCCATTGGCACGACTGGCTGAAGAAGCGCTCGGGACGCCGAATCAAAGCCCGGACGCCCGGTGAGGGCAGGCTCGAGGTCATCGAAGCGGCACCTGGCCGCTACGTCCGCGCCTGAACCCTCGTCACCGCCCCTCGCCGATGGCCCCGAAGCCAGCCAGCGCGCGCCCCCTCTTGCAGCAGACAGTGACCCGCCTCATGCATCCGACGACAGCTGACGCCGAACGCCTCATTGGCCTGGTGGATCTCACCCGGCTGGAATCGACCGACAAGACCGACGCGGCGGAGGCCGCGGCCATCCGTGATCTGTGCTCACGCGCGGCCACGGATTTCGGGCCCGTAGCGGCCGTCTGCGTTCACCCCTGCTGGGTGGCGCTGGCCAAGCGCACGCTGACCGACTCCGGCCTGCGCGATACGGTGCGCCTGGCCACGGTGGCCAACTTTCCCACCGGCACCGGCACCGTCGATGACACGGTCGCCGAGATCGCCGCCGCCCTCGATGACGGGGCCGACGAGGTCGATGTCGTGCTCCCGTGGCGGGCGCTGCAGTCGGGCGATCTCGACACGGTGCAAGGCCTCCTGGCGGCCAGCCGCATGGCCTGCCCGAACCGCACCATGAAAGTCATCCTCGAGACCGGCGAGCTCGATGCGCCGGACCTGATCCGACAGGCCGCCGAGGCCGCGATGGCCTGCGGCGCGGACTTCCTCAAGACCTCGACCGGAAAGGTGGCAGTCAATGCCACCCTCGCCGCCGCCGCCGTCGTCCTCGAGGCCATTCGCGAGTCCGGGCGTGAGGTTGGCTTCAAGGCCTCGGGGGGCATCAGAAGCGCCCAGGACGCGCAGGCCTACCTGACCCTGGCCGAGGCGATGATGGGCCGCGACTGGATTCGCGTCGAGCATCTGCGCTTTGGCGCATCGAGCCTGCTCGACGACCTGCTGCGCCAGGCCCGAGGGTCGGCACAGCAATGACGCAGGCCAGGGAGTTACTGCGGGCCAAGCGGGATGGTGCACGCTGGACGCGCGAAGAGATTAACGGCCTAGTGCGGGGCATGGCCGACGGCACGCTCGGCAACGAACAGCTCGGCGCCTTTGCCATGGCCGTCGCCGTCAAGGACATGGACGAGCACGAGCGGGTCGCCCTGACCCTGGCGATGCGCGATTCAGGCCGCGTCATGGCATGGCCCGGCCTGGACGGCCCGGTGCTCGACAAGCACTCGACGGGGGGCATCGGGGATTCCACCTCGCTGCTCATCGGCCCCTGGGTCGCGGCCTGTGGCGCCTTCGTGCCGATGATCACCGGACGAGGGCTGGGGCATACGGGCGGCACCTGCGACAAGCTCGAGAGCATCCCCGGTTACAGCACCGCCCCCGATCACGCTCGCTTTCAATCCATCGTCCGGGAGCTCGGCGTGGCGATCATCGGACAGACCGCTGATCTGGCGCCGGCCGACCGGCGACTCTACGCCGTGCGCGATGTCACGGGCACCGTTGACTGCCTGCCGCTGATCGTCGCCTCGATCCTGAGCAAGAAGCTCGCCGAAGGCCTCGACGGCCTGGTGCTGGACGTCAAGTTCGGCAACGGGGCGGTCATGGAGAACATCGACGACGCCGCTGAGCTGGCGGACACCCTCGCTTCCACCGCCAGCTCGGCGGGCACGCCGACCCGCGCCCTGCTCACGGACATGAACCAGAGCCTTGGCCGCTGCGCCGGCAACGCACTGGAAATCCGGGAGATCGTCAACCTGCTCACCGACACGACGCCAGCAGGTCGCCTGTTCGAACTCAGCCGCCTGCTCTCGGCCGAACTGCTGCTGATTGGAGGGCTCGCTCGCGATCGGGCCAATGCCTTCGAGCGACTGGACGCGACCTGGGCCCGAGGCGAGGTCGCCGATCGCTTTGCCCGGATGGTCAGCGCCCTGGGTGGACCCGCTGATCTGCTGGAGCGTCCCGATAAGCACCTCGAAGCGGCACCGGTCGCAGTCGATCTGTATCCCGCCGACGCCGGCATCGTGCAGCAGATCGACGTTCGCGGCCTTGGCCTGGCAGTGATTGAGCTGGGCGGCGGTCGGCATCAGGCCAGCGACCCCATCGATGGTCGCGTCGGCCTGAGCGAACTGGCCGGCATCGGTGATCGTGTCGATGCCCACCAGCCCCTCATGCGAGTGCACGCACGGTCGGACGCAGACATGGCAGGCGTCACGACAGCGTTGCGTGACTGCTTCATACTCAGCGACCATGAACGGCTTCCGCCACCGCTGACCCACGTCCCGTAACTCGCAGCCATGCCCCGCGCCATCGTTCTCGTTCTCGATTCCTTCGGCATCGGCGCCGCACCCGACGCGGCGCGCTTCGGCGATGAAGGCGCCGACACCCTGGGCAGCATCGCGCGGACCTGCGCCGACGGGCAGGCCGACAGCCAGGAGCGACGGGGTCCGCTGGCGCTCCCCCAGCTGGCGGCGCTGGGTCTTTTTCATGCGCACAGGGAGGCCACGGGAACCTGGGCGGCGGGCATCGATCCCGTCGACGCCCCGACCGGCGCCTGGGGCCACGCCGTCGAGCGATCGACGGGCAAGGACACGCCCTCCGGTCACTGGGAACTGGCCGGCGTGCCGGTGCTCGAGGACTTCGGCTATTTCCGCGACAGGTCCGACAGCTTTCCCGCCGAGCTTCTGGACGAGCTGATCGAGCGCGCAGAGCTGCCCGGCGTGCTGGGCAACTGTCACGCCTCGGGCACGGAGATCATCCAGCGCCTGGGCGCCGAGCACATGGCGACCGGCAAGCCGATCGTCTACACCTCCGCCGATTCGGTGTTTCAGGTCGCCGCCCATGAAAGCGCTTTCGGCCTGGAGCGGCTCTACCGGCTGTGCGAGATCGCCCGGGAGCTGCTCATGCCGCTCAATATCGGGCGGGTCATCGCCCGTCCATTCGTCGGCAGCGCCGAAACCGGTTTCCAGCGAACGGGGAATCGCCGCGACTACAGCCTCGAGCCGCCCGCGCCCACCCTGCTGGACCGCCTGATTGAAGCCGACGGCGAGGTGCTTGCCGTCGGCAAGATCGCCGACATCTTCGCCCACCGCGGCATCAGCAGGACCTACAAGGCCGACGGCAACAATGCGCTCTTCGACGCCACGCTCGAGGCGCTTGACGACGCCGGCGATCGGTCGCTGATCTTTTCGAATTTCGTCGACTTCGACATGCTCTACGGTCACCGCCGCGACGCCGCCGGCTACGCGCGGGCCCTGGAGGCCTTCGATCGCAGGCTACCCGAGCTGACCGCCCGACTCTCACCCGACGACCTGCTGATCATCGTCGCCGACCACGGCTGCGACCCGACCTTCGAAGGCAGCGACCACACCCGCGAGTACATCCCCGTCCTCGCCCGGGGCGCCGGTCTTTCGCCGGGCTCTCTGGGACGACGAGATAGCTTTGCCGACGTCGGTCAGACCCTGGCGGACCTCTTCGACCTGACGCCGATGGCTGATGGCCTGAGCTTCCTGCCCCGGCCCGGATCGCTCCCGAGTGAGCAACTGGCAGAGCTCAAGCAGCTGCGCGAACGCGCCTACGTGCCCTATTCGAAGCACCCGGTCGCCGCACTGATCAGAAGCGCGGATGGACGCTGGTTCGGGGGCTGCAACGTCGAAACGGCGCACTACAAGAGCGTCTGCGCCGAAGCATCGGCCATCTCGGCAATGATCGGCGCCGGCGAGCAGCGCATCGCCTCGATCTACATCCTCGGACCGGGCGAGCGGCCCTGCACCCCCTGCGGCGACTGCCGTCAGCGTCTCGGGGAATTCGCCCAGGCCAACACGACGGTCAATCTCGTGGATTCGCGCGGCCGCGTGCTCGAGTGCTACACCCTGCCCGAACTGCTGCCGGGCGCCTTCGGCCCCGATGATCTGACCTGACTCCGGCGCCAGCGGCACCGCTGGGTATTCAGGGCCTGGAGTGGCCGATCGCTTCGCCGAAAAGCGTCAGATAGAGCATGCGGTAGATATCGGCGTTGGACACGCCCGTCGCCGGCAGCAGGCGCTCGGCATCGAGGCCGCTGGCCCGCGCCATGACGCCGCTGCCCACATCCGCGCCCGATGCCCAGCTGATCGCGAAGGCATGAGCCTGACCATGGCGGTCGGGCTGAGCCATGAAGGGCGCGGTCCCCGTGCCGGCCACGCCGTCGATGGCCGAGTTGGTGAAGGGATCGGCGGCAGGTAGCTCGTCGAGGTCCTTCGGCACGTAGGTCACCTGCGGTCCGTTGGCATTGCTGTCGCTGGCCATGACCATGAGGGTCTGCGGATGCTCGTCGATGAAGGTCTGAATGACACCGATGGCATCGTCGGCGCGCTTCATTGCCTCCAGGCAGCCGTTGGCGTTGCGGCGGTTGCACATATTGTCCGTGCCTTCCTCCTCGATCACGACGAGAAAGCCCTGGTCGTGGCGCTGCATGCGGCTCAGCGTGAACGCGGTCATCTCGGCGACCGTCGGCGCGCTGGCCAGGTAATTATCGAGGCCAAGGTCCCGAAGCTCTTCCTCCGACAGGTCGTGGTAGGTGTCCTCCAGCGCGAAGACGCCGAAGACCCGAGTCACGTCATCGTCCAGGGCCAGCAGTTCATCGCGGGTGTAGACCACGTGATAACCGAGCGCCTCGACCTCCTCGATCAGGTTCTTGCCGTCGGTTCGACTGCCCTCGCCGAATCGCCCCCGGACGCCTTCGGGCAGGAGCCACTCCTCACCCGCGCCTAGCATAATCTGAACGCCCGAATGAACCACCTGCTCGGCGATCGATTCGTATTCCCTGCGAGCCGGGGCGCGCGCCACGAACGCTGCCGTGCCGGGCTCGATGAGCGTCCCGGTCTGGATCAGCGCCGTGCCCAGGCCCGCCGCCAGGGCCTGCTGCATGATCGTCAGATCGGTGCCATCGGCGGAGGCATAGACCGCGCCTTCAGGATCAAGCCCGAAGGAATCGGAATAGGCCATGGTGCCCGTGGCGTGGATGACCGCACCCGCATTCGACGTCGCGGCCAGACGATCGGCGATATGCCCCCGATAGGGCGCCAGTGCTGGCAGGCGATCCCAGTGGGTCATGCCGTCCGGCCCATAGTGCAACATCCGCACCGCATCCCAATGGCTCAGGGAGGTGCCATCCGGGTGAAAAAAGATGGCGCCGTTGCCCGTGGGCGTCGGCGTCTCGGCGAGCGCAATGGAGGAGGCGACAGTCAAGATAACGCTGGCTGCGACAGTTTTCATGAGCATGGTGGCGACCTGATGATTCGATAAGGAATTCGAGAAAGGACGCACTATTACACAGTTGACCGGTGAATTTGACGTGTCGTCCCGAAGGCAGAGCCGCGGCACGGCTGCCGCGCAGGATTCCGCCATCACGGGCTCCACGCCCCCTGCACGAGCGAACTGCGATCCTCGAGCCTTTCAGCCTGAAGGGTCCTCATGACTCGCGCTCTTATCATCTGGCCGCACCAGCTGTTCGACAATCACCCGGGATTGGGGGAGGACGCCGAACGCATCACCCTGTTCGAAGACCCGTTGTTTTTCGGCGACCCCCGCTACCCGATGCGCTTCCACAAGCAGAAGCTGTGGCTTCACCGCGCCAGCATGGCGCATTTTCGCAAACGGCTCGAGGACGGTGGCTTCGAGGTCGTGCGCTTCGACTACGAGCGCGATGACAAGGCGGCTGCCAAGCTGGTAGAGCAGCTGAAATCCGACGGCGTCAAGGGCCTGCTCGCCGCCGACCCCGTGGACCACACGGCCATCAAACGATTGCGCGCAGCCGCCAAGGACCATGATCTCGAGCTGGAACTGCTGCCCTCCCCCGGCTGGCTCAATACCCGCGAGCACAACGAGGAATGGAGCGAGGGCCGCAAGCGCTGGTTCATGGCCGAGTACTACAAGCACCAGCGGCGGCGCCTCGACATCCTCATGGACGACGATGAGCCGGTCGGCGGCAAATGGTCCTTCGACGAGGACAACCGCAAGAAGGTCCCAAAGAAGCTCTATGGCGAAATTCCCGGCCTGCCCGGAGTCGATCACGACGCGATCGACGAGCGGGCCCGGGACAGCGTCGAAGCCGATTTCCCCGACGCCCTCGGATCCATCGACAGGCTGATCTACCCGACCCGGCACGATCAGGCCCGCGACTGGTTTCAGGCCTTCCTGAACGAGCGCTTCGATCGCTTCGGCGATTTTGAGGATGCGATCGTCGCCGGCGAAAGCTGGCTCTGGCATGCCGTGCTCACACCCATGCTCAACATCGGCCTGCTGACGCCCGAGGAGGTGGTGAAGGAGACGCTCACCTTCGCCGACGACAAGGACATCCCCATCAACGCCCTCGAAGGCTTCATCCGCCAGCTTATCGGCTGGCGCGAATTCATGCGCGCGACCTATGAGGCGCTGGGCGTGGACATGCGCACGACCAACCATTGGAAGCACACGCGCAGCATTCCCGCCAGCTTTTACGACGGCACCACCGGCATCGACCCGATCGATGACACGATCCAGCGGATCCTCGAGACGGGCTATTGCCACCACATCGAGCGCCTGATGGTGCTCGGGGGCTTCATGTTCCTGTGCGAGTTCGACCCCGACGAAGTCTATCGCTGGTTCATGGAGATGTTCATCGACAGCTACGACTGGGTCATGGTGCCGAACGTCTACGCCATGAGCCAGCACGCCGACGGCGGCCTGATCACCACCAAGCCCTATTTCTCCGGCTCGAACTACATCAAGAAGATGAGCGACTGGGGAGCGGGCGATTGGGCCGACACCTGGGACGGCCTCTACTGGCGCTTTATCTGGACCCATCGCGAAGCGCTGGCCAAGAACCCGCGCTGGGCGATGATGTGCCGCACCGCCGAGCGCATGGACGAGGCGAAGATGCAATCCCACCTCGGCCGCGCCGGCGCCTTCTTCAAAAAGCTGGATCAGGCCTGACGGCCAGGGCGATCGCGATCAGAGCTGCAGCGCGAAGGCAATCAGCAGGAGGCCCAGGATCACGCGGTAGACGACGAAGGGCAGCATGCCGATGCGCCTGATGAAGGCAAGAAAGAAATGGATGCAGGCGTAGGTGCTGATGGCTGCGACGAGAAACGCTGCGAACAGCAGGCCGAAGCCGGATTCAAAGCCCGACTCGGCCAGATCCAGCACCGCCAGCAGGCCGGCAGCGGCAATGATCGGGATCGAGAGCAGGAAGGAAAAGCGCGAAGCCGACTCGCGGTTGAGGCCGATAAAGAGCGCTGCGGTGATGGTGATGCCCGAGCGCGACGTGCCGGGGATCAGGGCCAGGGCCTGGGCGACGCCGACGATCAGGACATCGCGCAGGCGGAGGCTGTATTCATCGCGCTGACCGCGGTGGCGCCCGTCGGCCCAGCCGAGCAGCAGGCCGAAGACGATCAGCGCAGCGGCCATCACCATCGGGCTGCGGAGCGCGGCCTCGGCCTGATCCTTGAACAGCAGGCCCGCCAGCCCCGCTGGGATCGTTGCCAGAATGATCCACCAGGCGAGCTTCGAATCTGCAGTCCTGGGCCCGCCGGCGATCGAACGCAGCCAGTCGACGGCCATGCGGACCAGCTCGCGTCGGAAATAAAGGACCACGGCAACCAGCGATCCGGCGTGGAGCACGATATCGAAATCGATGCCCTGATAGACCTCGCCGCTGACCAGCGAATACAGCACCAGGTGGGCCTGGCTGGACACCGGCAGAAATTCGGTCAAGCCCTGGACCAGGGCGAGAAGCAGGGCTTGGATCCAATCCATGATGCGATTCTACCCGAGCGCTTGGCCCGGTCCGCCGCCGTTTGGTTCAGCCCAGCTCCAGCACCACCGGATGGACGCCGGCATCAGGCGGTTCTACTCGAAAACCCAGGTCCCGAGCCAGCGCCAGCATGCGCGTGTTGTTCTGCATGACCTGACCGATCAGACGGTGCGCACCGGCCCTGCGACAGTAGTCGATCAGCTTCTCCAGCAGGCGCCGCCCGAGCCCGCCGCCCTTGATCGATGACCGCACGACCACCGCGAACTCCGCGCTGAAATGGGCCCGATCGAAGACGGCGCGTGCGACGCCCAGGGTGCGTCGCGGCGCCTCGCATTCTGCAGCGATAAAGGCAATCTCCCGGTCGTAGTCGATCTGGGTGAAGCGCGCGATCTGGCCGTGCTCCGGGTGACGGATGACGCCGAAGAAGCGAAAGCGCACGTCCTCCGTATCGAGGCTATCAAAGAAATCCGCGTGCGCCGGCTCGTCTTCCGGGCGAATCGGTCGAATCTCGATGGGGCAGCCCTGGAAGTCCAGCGTCTCTCGCTCACCGCTCGGATAGGGCGCGATCGCCGGTCTCGGCCTTGGCGTTTCGTCGAGGCGAAGCTCGATACGAGCGTCCAGGGCAACAACGCCATCGGCATCGGCGAGGAGCGGATTGATATCCAGCGACTGGATACGGGGCTCGGCCAGCATCAGGGCCGAGAGTCGCAGAAGGGCGTCGATCACCGCGTCGCGATCAACGGCCGGCGTATCCCGATAGCCCGCCATCAGGCGAGCGACGCGGGTGCGGTCGATCATTTCTCCAGCCAGCTTGCGGTTGAGCGGCGGCAGGGCCAGCGCGTGGTCGGCCAGCACCTCCACCGCCGTGCCGCCCTGCCCGAACATCAACACGGGTCCGAAGATCGGATCGGTGCTCGCGCCGAGAATCAGCTCGAGCGCGGCCGGGCGACGGATCATCGGCTGGATGGCGAAGCCCTGAGGCGGGTCGAAGCCGGCGCGCGCGACCAGGCGCTCGATCCGGCTTGCCGCCGCCTGCACTGCGTCGGCGTCCTCCAGGTCCAGGGCGACACCGCCGACGTCCGACTTGTGGGTGATGTCAGGCGAGACGACCTTGATCGCCACCGGAAACCCGATCGCGGCCGCCTCGCGGGCCGCCGCCTCCGGGCTGGTCACGATCCGCGTCTCGACGACGGGGATGCCGAGCTCGCCCAGGACGCCCTTGGCCTCGGACTCACTGAGCCAGCGTCGCCCGGCCTCGTGCACGCAGCCGATTCGCTCATCGATGCCGCTGAGGTCAATCGCGAAATCGTCCGGTCGACTGTCGGGAATTTCCGTCAGGCTGACCTGGTTGCGATGGTAGGCCGCGAGCTGGAGGAAGGCCTTGATGGCATCCTCCGGCGAGGCAAAGCTGGCCAGGCCAGCGGCACTGAAGTGCTGCGCTGCATGCTGCGCCGACTCACCGCCGAGGAAGCAGGCGAGCACCGCCGGCCGACTCGCGCGCGCCACCGGCACCAGCGCTTCTGCCAGGGCGTCCGTATCGACCAGGGCCGTGGGCGCATGAACGACCAGGATAGCGTCCACCTGATCGTCGGCGGCCAGGCATTCAAGCGCCGCTCGATAGCGAGCACTGCCGGCATCGCCGATGATATCGACGGGGTTGGCGCGAGACCAGTTGGCGGGCAGGAGCTCATCGAGGCGCTCGATCGTCCCCGGGGACAGCTCGGCGAGCTCGCCGCCACCGCGGATCAACGCGTCGGTGGCAAGAATGCCGGCACCGCCCGTGTTGGTCAGAATCGCCAGGCGCGGTCCGGACAGGCGCGGCGCGTGGGCCAGCAGCTCGGCCGCGCTGAAGAGGTCTTCGATGCCGTCGACGCGCAGCGCGCCCGATCGCTGCAGCGCCGCCTCGAAGACATCATCACGGCCCGTCATGGAACCCGTATGCGACAGGGCCGCGCGCGCTCCCTCGGCGACCCGCCCGGCCTTGACCACGATCATCGGCTTGTTGCGCGCGGCAGCGCGCGCCGCTGACAGGAACTTGCGCCCGTCACCGACCGACTCGGCGTAGAGAAGGATCGCGCGCGTGCCCGTGTCGACGGCAAAATAATCGACCACGTCGGCCATATCCACATCCAGACAGTTTCCCATCGAGACGAAGGCGGAAAAGCCGATGTTCCGGCTCGCGGCCCAGTCGATGATGGCCGTGGCCAGGCCGCCGGACTGAGCGATGCAGGCGATACCGCCGGCGCGGGCCGCGTCCGGTGCGAAGCTCGCGTTCAGGCCGAGTCCCGGACGGAGCAGGCCGACGCAGTTGGGGCCGAGCAGGCGAACACCGTGGCGGCCTGCCGCTTCGAGCAGCGTCCGACCGCGCCTGGCACCGCCGTCGGATTCGGCGGTAAAACCCGCGCTGATCACCACCGCCGCGCGGCCCCCGGCTGCGCCGAACTCGTCGACGATCGAAGGCACGGTCTCCGCCGGGGTGCAGATCACGGCCAGGTCGGGGACGCGCTCGAGCTCGCCGAGCCTGTGATGGCAGGGACGCCCCTGGACCTCTCGATACTTGGGATTGATGGCAACGATCTCGCCCTGAAAATCCCCGGCCAGAAGATTGGCATACACGGCCCGCCCGACGCTGTCGGCGCGCTCGGACGCCCCGTAGACGGCAACGGAGGTCGGACGGAACAGATCGTCGAGATGACGAATGGACATGGAATCCCTCGCAGGCGCGAATGGTTCAGCATGCCAGAGGATGGCATTGGTGGCGAGTCGTGCACCCCGATCCGCTACACTCCGGCCGCATGAAGATAGCAAGCTGGAATGTCAATTCGCTGAAGGTGCGTCTGCCGCAGGTGCTCGATTGGCTCGAACACACGGGCACCGACGTCCTCGGGCTGCAGGAAACCAAGCTTGTCGACGACAAGTTTCCCGTCGAGGCGCTGCGCGAGGCGGGCTATCGCGTCATCCATGCGGGCCAACCGACCTATAACGGCGTGGCCCTGATCGCTCGCGAGGCGCTGAGCGATCCGGTCTTTGCGATTCCCGACTTCGACGACGAGCAGAAGCGCGCGATCGCCGCCACCGTCAATGGCGTGCGCGTGATCAATCTCTACGTCGTCAACGGCCAGGAAGTCGGCTCGGAGAAATTCGCCTACAAGCTGCGCTGGTTCGAGGCGATGCGCGAATGGGTTCGTCAGGAGCTGTCTCGCCACGACAAGCTGGTGGTCATGGGCGATTTCAACATCGCGCCCGACGACCGCGACGTCTATGACCCGGACGCCTGGCACGAACGGATCCTCTGCTCCACCCCCGAGCGCGAGGCCCTGCAAGGGCTGCTGGACCTGGGCCTCCACGACAGCTTCCGCCTGTTTGATCAGCCGGAAAAGACCTATTCGTGGTGGGATTATCGAGCGGCGATGTTCCGCCGCGGGCTCGGCCTGCGTATCGACCTGTTGCTCGTGTCCGACGCCCTGAAGGGGCACTGCACCACCAGCTACATCGACAAGGAACCGCGCAAGAACGAACGCCCCTCGGACCACGCCCCGGCCGTGGGCGAATTCACCTTGTAGCGCTAAAAAAAATCTTTCGGTCGCAAAGCAGCGAAGCAGCAAAGAAATCAACTATTTTTCTTTGCTCCTTGCTCTGCGATTCAGGGGCTTTTATCTACGTGGAACCGACGAGGGCCGTGGCGCCGCCTTCCAGGTTGTAGACCTGGGCAAAACCCTGCTTGCGATAGTGCTCGGCCACGGCGCGGCTCGAAATGCCGTGGGCGCAGACGAAGACCAGCGGCATCATCTTGTCGGTGTCTTTGAGTTCGGCCATCAGCTCGGCGTCCAGGCCGCGGGCAAACTCCAGCGGCTGCGCCTGGCGGTCGGCTTCGGGACGGGTGTCGACGACCAGCAGCCGTTCGCCGGCGTTCATTCGGGCCTGCAGCTCATCCGGTCGCATGTCCTTGACCGGAGCGGGCGCACCGGGCAGATCCAGCGACAGGCCTTCGCCCTGCATGCTCACGGTCCAGTCGATCTTGGCGCCGCGCGCGCGGTCAGCGGTCGCAAGGTCCATCAGAACGCTCAGGCCATTGCTGCTCGACTCGATTTCATGGCCGGATTTCGGACCCACCTGAAACTGCGCCTGCCAGTCCGAGCCCACGGAGAAATGCAGATGCTGGCCCGGATAGTGTTCGAGAAACTCCCGGATCTTCTCCGCGGCCTTGTCGGTAATCTCGATCTCCGGCGGCGTGCGGTCGGGCGCGTCCATGCCGAACAGCTCGTGCAGCTCGCCGGCGTTGTACATTTCCGTGACGATATCGCAGCCGCCGACCAGCTCGCCACGAACGTAGAGCTGGGGAATCGTCGGCCAATCGCTGAACGCCTTGATGCCCTCGCGAATCTGTTCGTCCTCGAGGACGTTGAAGGAGGCGTAGTCACCGTCGAGGAGGCTGTCGAGCATGCCGGCGGTCTTCGCCGAGAACCCGCACTGCGGCATCTTCGGTGTGCCTTTCATGTAGAGAAAGACATCGTGGGAGGCAATATGCTGTTCGATACGTTCGCGAACGGAAGGATCAAGGGCCATATGAATTGAACTCATGTGTGTCGTCGTTGATTTCGAAAGATTGGGCGCCGATGACCTATCTTCAAGACAGGCACTCTAGCCCAAGGCGCGCCCGGTTGCAGCGGACTCGCGGCCCAACGGCAAGCGCGCCGGGTGAGGCCGTGTTTTTGTCTCTGCGCCTCAGAGCGCCTCCGGCTTACTCTGCGCGGGGCGTGTTGGCGTCTCCCCATGACAGTCCGTTCCCGTCCGCTCTCGCCGATTCCATCCGTTTATCATTGGCACCCATGAAACCAAATTTTCAAACCGCCAGTCGGGTCCATGAGGTGCGCTACGAGATTCGCGGCGCCCTGGCCCGACGTGCGCGCGAGCTCGAGCAGCAGGGCCACGACATCCTGCATCTGAACATCGGCAATCCCGGGGCCTTCGGCTTACGCACGCCTGAAACCATGCGCCGGGCCGTGGTTCGTAACCTCAAGTATTCGGAAGCCTACGGTCCGCAGACCGGCATTTTCCCCGCGCGGGAAGCCGTGGCCCAGCAATTCCAGGGCCGCGGCATGACCGGCACGACCTACGATCAGGTCATGATCGGCAACGGCGTCTCCGAGCTCGTCGACCTGGTGCTGCGCTCCTTGCTCGAGCCGGGTGAGGAAGTGCTCGTACCGGCACCGGACTACCCGCTCTGGACCGCCGCGGTGGTCCTCAACGGGGGCAAGGCCCTGCACTACCGGTGCCGGCCCGAGGACGGCTTTATTCCGGACATCGATGCCCTGCGTGCGCAGATTACGCCCCGAACCCGGGCGCTCGTCGTGATCAATCCGAACAACCCCACCGGCGCGGTCTATCCCGAATCCGTGCTGAAGGCCTTGGCCGAGCTGGCCGCCGAGCACAATCTGATCCTCTTCGCCGACGAGATCTACGACTCGATCACCTTCGACGATGCGCGCTTCATACCGATGGCGCCGCTGGCCGAGGACACGCTGTGCGTCACGCTGGGTGGATTGTCCAAGGTCTACCGGGCCTGCGGCTGGCGAGTCGGCTGGGCCGTGTTCACCGGTCAGCTCGAGCGCGCCGAGGCCTACCGACTGGCCGTGGAAAAGCTGGCCGCACTGCGCCTGTCGGCGAATGTTCCGGGCCAGTGGGCCGTGCAAACCGCCCTCGGCGGCTATCAGTCGATCGCCGACCTCGTCGCGCCCGGTGGTCGCCTGTATGAATCGCGCCAGGCCGTCATCGATGCAGTCGAGGCCAGCCGTTTCCTCGATATGGTGATCCCGCAGGGCGCCATGTACGCCTTCCCGCAGGTGCGGCCCGAGGTGTTCCCGGACTTCGACGATCACAAATTCGCGGCTGAACTTCTGGAACATAAGCACATGCTTATCGTGCCCGGGTCCAGCTTCAACATCCCTGAGCGGAACCACTTCCGGATCACCCTGCTGCCCGAAGCCGAGGATCTGGAAAAGGCCTTCGCGAAGATCGACGACCTGCTCGACGAGCTCGCCGATGAACCCGAACGCGTCCAGAGTGCACCGTGACAACCACCACCAAGACCGACCCGAACCCGCTGCTCGCCGATGGCCTGCCCGCCTTTCAGTCCATCCGGCCCGAGCATGCGCTGCCGGCCATCGAGCAGCGCCTGGACGAGTATCGCCAGCTGATCGCCAGGATCGAGGCGATGATGGCAACGTCGCCTCGCTCCCTGTCCTATGCCAGCGTCGTCGACGCCGAATCCCTGGCCGATGATGCGCTCTCCAACAGCTGGTCGAGCATTTCGCATCTGCACAGTGTTCAGGCAACGGATGCCTGGCGCGACGCCTTCTCCAGCTGCCTTGAGCCGCTGACGCGCTTCTCCAACGAGCGCGGTCAGAACCGAACGCTCTACGACGCCTATCGGCAGCTGTCTCATCGGGACGACTTCGACGATCAGCCCGATGCGCTGCGGGCCACCATCCTCCACGAGATCCGCAGCTTCGAGCTGGCCGGTGTCGCCCTTCCCGAGGCCGAACGCAAGCGCTTCGCGGAGATCAACCTGACGCTCTCGGAACTGTCGAATCAGTTCGGCAACCAGGTCATGGATGCGACCGAGGCCTATCGGGAGAATTTCGAAGATCGCCAGGCCCTCGCCGGTCTTCCCGACAGCGATCTTGACCTGCTGGCAGGCATCGCGGCGCAGGGCGGCGAGTCGGGCTGGTCGGCCAACCTGACCTACCCGGCCTACCGCGCCATCATCACCTACGCCGACGACCGCGCCCTGCGCGAGCGGTTCCATCGCGCCTTTGCCACCCGCGCCTCCGACCAGGGCCCGCTCGCCGGCATGCACGACAACAGCGAACGCGTGCGGCAGATGCTGACGCTGCGCGCCGAACAGGCCCGCTTGCTCGGCTTCGACGACTACCCCGCCATGCGCCTGACCACCCGGATGGCCGAGTCCTCCGACCAGATCGAAGGCTTTCTTACCGAACTGGCAGCCCGCGCGCGTCCCCTGGCCGTCGAGCAATTCGAAGAGTTGAGCCGATTTGCCGCCGACCTGGGCGCCGAGCTGCCGCTGGCGGCCTGGGATATGCCCTACTACGCCGAAAAGCTCCGCGATCGGCAGCTCGGGATCAACCAGGAAAAGCTCAAGCCCTGGTTCGAGCTCAGGCACTGCTTCAACGGTCTGTTCGAGGTGGCGAGAGCGCTGTTCGGGCTGCGCTTCGAGGTCGATGACAGCGTCGAGACCTGGCACCCGGACGTGCACTTCTATCGCGTCATCGGCAGCGACGGCGAACCCATGGCCGGGCTCTATCTCGATCTTTACGCGCGAGACCGGAAGCAGGGCGGCGCGTGGATGGGCATCTGTCGCTCACGCCTCGAGCTTGGCGAGCGACGCCAGCAGCCGATCGCCTACCTGACCTGTAACTTCGCTCCCCCCTCGGAGGGCCACCCCAGCCTGCTGACCCACGATGATCTGGTCACCCTCTTCCACGAGTTCGGCCACTGCCTGCATCACCTCGTGACGCGAATCAAGCGGCCCGGCGTCGGCGGCATCAGCGGCGTGGAATGGGACGCGGTGGAGCTGCCCAGCCAGCTCCTGGAGAGCTGGGCCTGGGACGCGGAAGCGCTGAATCGCTACGCCCGGCATATCGACAGCCAGGAAGCCCTGCCGGCCGACCTGCTCGAAGGGCTGCTCGCCGATCGTCAGTTCCACGGCGCGCTTGCGCTCCTGCGCCAGATCGAATTCGCCCTGACCGACCTGCGCCTGCATCGCGCAACAGAGCCCGATCCGGTCAGAATCATGCGCGAGGTCCACGATCAGATCGGCGTCGTGCCGATGCTCGAGGAGAACCGCTACATCATGAGCTTCTCCCACCTGTTCAACGGCGGCTATGCGGCTGGTTACTACAGCTACCTCTGGGCGGAACGCCTGGCGCGCGATGCCTTCGAGGTGTTCCGCGAACACGGTGTCTTCGATCGCGACTGCGGGCGTCGTCTCGCCCGCGAGATTCTCGAAGTGGGCGCCAGTCGGCCGATGACCGACTCCTGGGCGGCCTTCCGCGGCCGGGACGCGGCGATCGAGCCCCTGCTCGAGGCCTACGGCGTTCACGGCAAGGCGGCCTGATGTCTTCCATGGCCGGGCCGGAGCCGGGGCCGGAATCCGATCGGGGGTCCTTCAAACCGGGCGCACCGCGCAACGAGTTCAAGCGCTGGTGGTTCGCCACCGGCAACTCGATCAAGGGCTATCGCTCGGTCTGGCGCGACGAAGCCGCCTTCCGCGCCGAAGTGATCGGGCTCGGAATCCTGGCGCTGCCGGCCTGGTGGCTGGCCGAGAGCTGGACCACCTTCGCGCTGCTCCTCGGGGTCTGGGTGCTCGTGATCGCCGGTGAGCTGGTCAATTCCGCGATCGAGGCCTCGATCGACCGAATCGGGCCAGAAATCCATCGGCTCTCGGGCAAGGCCAAGGACGCGGGCTCGGCCCTCGTGCTGACCCTGATGGGCCTGGCGGTGCTCGTCTGGCTGGCGGTCCTTGCCGACCGGTTCTTCTGACTGGCCGGCCGTCGCCATGACCTCATACGACCCACTGCTCGCTGAGCTCGGTAGCCGCGCCCGATTTGCGGTGCGCAGGCTTGCCGAGAGCAGCGACGCGGAACGCAACGCGGGCCTGCGCGCCGCCGCAGGCATGATTCGCGAGCGCGAAGACGACGTCCTGGCCGCCAACCAGGCCGACCTCGCAGCGGCCGAGTCCCGCGGCCTGAGCGCCGCCATGATCGACCGCCTGCGCCTCGACCCCGATCGCGTCGACGCGATCGCCAAGGGCCTGGAAGCGATCGCCGAGCTGCCCGACCCGCTGGAGCGAGTGCTTGCCGACTGGACGCTTCCGAACGGCCTTCGCATCCAGCGCGTAACGGTGCCCCTGGGCGTGATCGGTGTCATCTACGAGAGCCGCCCCAACGTCACCGTCGATGCCGCGGGCCTGTGCATCAAGGCCGGCAATGCCGTGATCCTGCGTGGTGGCAGCGAAGCGGTGCACTCGAACCGCGCCCTGCATGACGCCCTGAGTGACGGACTGGCGGCGGCCGGACTCGATGCCAACAGCGCCCAGATGCTGCCGACCCAGGACCGGGACGCCGTCGGTGCCCTGCTTCGCGCCCATGACGCGCTGGATCTCGTCGTGCCCCGCGGCGGCAAGCGCCTGGTCGAGCGTGTCCAGCGCGAGGCCCGCGTGCCCGTCCTGGCCCATCTCGACGGCAACAACCATCTCTACATCCATCCCTCCGCAGACCCTGAAATGGCCCGCGAGCTGGTCGTCAACGCCAAGCTGCGTCGGCCCGGCATCTGCGGCGCCCTCGAGACCCTGCTGATCGACCGAGCCTGGCTCGACCACGGGCCGGCGCTGCTCCAGGCCCTGATCGAGCGCGGCTGCGAGCTGCGCGGCGATGAGGCTATCCAGGCTCTGAATCCCGCCGTCAAGGCCGCCCACGACGAGGACTGGGACACGGAATACCTGGCGCCGATTCTCTCGGTCCGCGCCGTCGCCGACGCCGACGCCGCCCTCGACCACATCCGGCGCCACGGCTCAGGCCACACGGATGGCGTCGTTGCCGACGATGGCCCGTTTGCCGCTGGCTTCCTCAAGCGCCTCGACAGCGCCATCGCCGTCCACAACGCCTCGACCCAGTTCGCCGACGGCGGCGAGTTCGGCTTCGGCGCCGAGATCGGCATCGCCACCGGCCGCCTGCACGCTCGCGGACCGGTCGGCGTCGAACAGCTCACCACCTTCCAG
This sequence comes from uncultured Wenzhouxiangella sp., assembly GCA_964504865.1. Lineage (GTDB taxonomy): Bacteria > Pseudomonadota > Gammaproteobacteria > Xanthomonadales > Wenzhouxiangellaceae > Wenzhouxiangella. Next base: position 14,086 of record CAZDFS010000010.1, on the reverse strand, counting down.
TATCGGGTCCTGGGAACGGGTCAGACCCGTCCTTGAATTGAACCGGAACCCGACCAGAGGCGCGGAGGTCGAGTCGCGATGATTCGAGTGATCCTGCTGAGCCTGCTCGCCGCCCTTCTCGTGGCCGCGGGCCTGCCCTACCTGATCGCGACACCCCAGTTCGACGGCCGGATTCCGGACCAGCCCTTCGCCGACTCCCGCTTCGCCGAAGTCCTCGGGACCCGCCTGCACTGGCGCGAGCGCGGCCCTGAGGCCTCGCCCGCCCTGATCGTTCTGCTGCACGGCTTCGGCGGTTCGGGCTTCAGCTGGCGCCATAGCCTCGATGCACTGGAGGCGCGTGGCTATCTGGCCATCGCGCCCGATCTGCCGCCCTTCGGCTACAGCGAGCGCCGGGGCGATGGACCGGACTGGCCGGCGCTGGTGATCGATCTGGCCGAGCAGCGCGGCGGCGACCGACCCTGGGTCCTCGTCGGGCACTCGATGGGCGTGGGCGTCGCCGCCGAGGTCGTCAACCGGCGCCCCGATCGCGCCGCCGGACTGATCATGGTCTCGGGCACGCCCCGCCTGGGCGACGACCATCGGGGCCTGAGCTGGCTCTTCGCCCTGCCGCCGGTCGGGCGCTGGGCGGAGGTCTGGGCGTCACGCCATCTCGTCGAGCCGGACGCCATCAAGCGCATGCTGGACTCCGCCCTGGGACGCCCGCCGACCGAGCAGGAGTTCGCGGGCTACTACCGGCCCCTGCTTATTCCCGACAGCTACCCCGCACTCCTGCGCCGCATGGCGGCGCGCGCCACCGTGGGGGATGCATGGATGGACTCGCCACACGCCATCATCTGGGGCGCGGGCGACAGCTGGGTGCCCCTCGAGCGCGCCCGGGCCCTCGTCGATCGACTGCCCGAGCCGATCGAGCTCCAGGTGCTGGCCGAGGCCGCGCACAACCCGATGGACACGCATCCGGCTGAATTCAATCGGCGGCTGCTCACGCAGATCGATACCTTTCTGAACTGACAGGCCGGTGCCTTCCATCGACGCGGCGGCCCCATCAATCGCCCCGGTCGAAGTCTCGTTTCAAAGTACAATCATCGCTCCACGTTATCGCCGACAGGTGCCCTTTTGCCGCCAGCAGGCAACGCCTTCATCGTCAAGTCGCGGATCGCCTTCGGCCATACGCAGACCAGCACGCCGCCAGCCGCCTGGTTTCAACTCGACCGGGAGCGACTGGGCGCCGCGCTGGATCGTTGTTCGGATCTGGAGGCGAGGCTGCAGGCCTGCGGCCTGACACCCGCGCCACCCTCTCGAGAACAGCCGCCCGCAGCGCTCTTTGCCGATCTGCTGGGCCGTCTGATTGACGCCCTCGGCCACCGCTGCGGCACGGCCCATATCGAGGATCGCCCCGAGCGCTGCACCGTCCTGCTGCCCGTCGATGACGGCAGGACCGCGCGCCGGGCCGGCGAACTGCTCGCCGAGATCCTGACCGGCGAGTCAGCCCCATCGCTGGCGGCGTCGGACCATCCCGTGCAGACCGCGCTGGCCGCGCTGCGACAACAGGCGGCCGGGCGAGCCCTGAACCCTGACGCGCGATTGATGCTGCAGGCAGCCCAAGCCGCCGGTCTGCCCACTCTTTGGCTCGATCAGGAGCCGTTTCGCCCCTTCGACCCCGGACCCGGAACGCCGCCCCAGCGAGTGGGTCTGCTGCAGATCGGTCAGGGCGAGCGACGGCGCTTGTTCGCTGGCAGCCTGCCCGCGGGCCAGAACGATGGACTCCTCGAGTCCCTGCGCTGCCGCGCCGAGCTAATGCCGCGCCTGGCTCGCGCCGGCCTGCCCGTGCCTCCGCACGATGGCGAACTGAGCAGCCGCAACTCCGCCACGCGAGCGGTTCGAACTGCCGAGGGCATCGGCTACCCGGTCGCCGTCAAAACGCTCTACAAGGCCCGATTCCCACACCTGGACAGGCGCGGCGACGTCCTGGGCCCCCTGACGAACGAAGACGCGGTCCGGCGGGCCTTCGAGCAGCTGGCCGGCGCTGACCGCCGGGTTTGGGTCGAGGGCTGGACGCGCGGCGACGATTACCGATTTCTGATCATCGGCGGCCAGGTGCGCTCGGTGCGCGGCCCCGAGGGCCTGCTCGATGCCCCTGACGCCATCGGCGGCAAGCTGGTGAAGCTGGCCGAGCGCGCCGCCTCGGTCTGCCAGCTTGGCCTGCTTGCCGGCGTGGATCTGCGCATCGTCGACCCCCTTGGTCCGGACGATGAGACCAACTGCCTTGTGACCAACGTCCTTCCGGACCCCGACCTCATCGGCCACGCTGGGGAGCCCGCCGACGCGACTCTGGCCCAGGCGCTCATCGACTGCGCGATACGCGACCCGGACCGCCTGAGGATACCGATCGTGGCCGTGACCGGCACCAACGGCAAGACCACGACCTGTCGCATGCTCCAGCGCATTCTTCAGACCCGCTACGAGCGCGTCGGCCTGGCCACCACCGGCGGTGCCTTCATCGGTCCCGAGCAGGTCCACGACGGCGATGTCGCTGGCGCGACGGGTGCCGCCTGGCTCCTGGCCGACGATCGCTGCCAGGCCGCCGTTCTGGAAACCTCCCGCGGCGGCCTGCTCAAGCTCGGCACCGCCTTCGATCGCTGCGATGTCGCGACCTGCCTCAACGTCCGCGCCGATCACCTGGGCTACGACGGCATCGACAGCCTCGAGGCTATGGCTGAAGTCAAGGGCCGCCTCATCGAGCGCGCCCACGGGGCTGCCGTACTGAACGCCGACGACCCGCGCTGCCTGGCGATGCGCTCGCGCGCGCCCTGCGACCGGATCGTGCTGGTGGCCGAGTCCGGGGACCAGCCCGATCTGCTCGCCCATCGCGAGGCCGGGGGCGAGGCCGTGTTCATCTCCAAGCACACCGACGGCGATCACCTGACCCTTGCCCGCGGTTCCGAGGCCTGGGATCTGATGCCCATCAACGCCATTGCGGCCACGATGAACGGCCTGATCGACAGCAATGTTTTCAACGCCCGCTTCGCCGTCGCCACCGCCTGGGCCCTGGGCATCGAAGCACGGGCCATCCGCGAGGCCCTGTCGGGCTTCAGCCACTCTGCGCACGACAACCCCGGTCGCTACAACTTCATCGATGGCTTTCCCTTCACCGTGCTCTGCGATTACGCCCAGAACCCCGACGGCGTCGGTCAGGTTCTCAAGATCGTCGATCGCCTCGAGGTCGTCGGGCGCCGCCACCTGGTCTGCATGACCATCGGCGCGCGTCATCGCCAGCACATCGACGAACTGGCCCAGGCCTTCAGCGACCGCTTCGAGACCATCTGCCTCGGCGGCAATCAGCTCAATATCGAGCGCAACCCCGAGTGGGCCGGAGACGCCCCTCGACGGCGCATGCTCGATTACTTCCGTCAGCAGCTCCTGGCCGCCGGAATGGCACCCCAGGAGGTCAGCACCTTCGAGGACGAAGCCGAGGCCGTCCGCGCCGGCCTGGCCCAGGCCCGGCCGGGCGATCTGCTGCTGGTCCTGGCCCCGCCGGAAATCGGCCTGCCGGAACTCCAGGCCGCCCGCAACCATTCCAAAGGACAAAACGCATGATCGATCCGGCGCTCAACGAGCTGCTGCGCATCAACAACGAGCCCTATGTTTTCTACGACGACGCGGCAGTGCACGACGCGCTCACCGCATCACCCAGGGCCTATCTCGATCACCTCCTCGATAGCCTGCGGGCCATCGCCCGGGACGAGGCTGAGCTGGAGCTGCCGCCGAAAGCGGTCTTTGCCGACCCCGGCGAGCGATCCGATTTTCGCGTCATGCCCTGCGTCGTTCGCTTCCCCGATCGCGTGCGCAAGACCGTCAAGATCATCGGCACGAACTGGCCGCGAGAGATCGTGCCCGGCGAGATCAGCGTCGGCAAGGCCTTTGCCCTGCACAGCGCGGAAAACTTCATCGAGGCGGGCTTTGCCGGCTGCATCCTGTCCTCGGCGCGGACCGGCGCCTGCGCCGTCACGGGCATGCGCCTTCTGGCACCCCACTGCGAGAGCCTGGCAATCATCGGCGCCGGGCGCGTGGGCTACTACACCGCGCTCTACGCCGCCGCCCTGCCCTCGATCAAGCGCATCGAATTCAGCGATATCGACACGCGGCGCGCCGAGCTCGCCGCGCAATTGATCGGCAAGCAGCGGCCGGATCTCGACACGGGCTGCTTCCAGGCCGATGACCTCACCGGCAAGCCACAGGCCCTGGTTCTGGCCACCGACAGCCAAGAGCCGCTCTTCGACGCCGCCGGCCATCGACCGCAGCTGGTGATCAGCGTCGGCGCCGACACGGACTGGCAGCGAGAGCTCGACGCCTCCGTACTCGACCACTACGCCATCTGCCTCGACACGCAGGACAGCCGCCACTGGGGCGACCTGAAGCGATTCGAGGACGAACGACGCCTCGAAGATCGACCCATGCTGGACCTGCGCGACCTCCTCCTCGCGCCCGACGAACGTCCCTCCCCTGCCCTGTTCATCTCCACCGGCTCGGCCCTCTTCGACAACCTGACCATAGACTATCTGCTGACCCGCCACTGGGCGAAGGAAATCCAGAAATAACAAGCCTCAGGCAGAGACCGCCGAGAAAAGAACAGCCCACAGCGAAAACGTTTCGCCCCCCCCTTGCGCCCTTTGCCCCACAGCGCCTCCGCGCGATCCTTCTCGCGCGATCTCTCAGGATGGATCAGTCCAAACGATCAGCGCGCAATCCCGACAGCTGGCCCGTCTCCTCGATTCGAATGTTCGGCCGCCAGCCGCCGACGTCGAGGCGCGCGGCAAAGCGATAGTCGAAGGTCTCACTGGGCCTGGCCATGAGGTCGCCGATCAAGCGCAGACCACCGATCAGGTCGGGGCTGAGATCGACCTCGAAATCAGCGCTGCCATAGGCCGGCACGACGGGCAGGTCGTTCGCTGCGCCGGTCAGCAGGCGCTGCCCCTGGAGATCGACCCGATAGCTCATCCCGACCAGCGGCAGCTCGACTCGATTCGGATTGATGACGCGAAGCCCGACGCGAAAGACCGGCCCGGTCGAGGTCCCCTCGGGCGCCAGACCGAAGCTCGTCACCGTGACAGCCGGATCCTCGTCGTAGGGCGAGAAGGCCGCACAAGCCGAGAGCACGAGTGCTGCGGCTACGATCCCAAGACTGCAAAGCAAGCGTTTCATCGCGATATCTACCCCGACAGACTGACTATGGAAAAGGACTAACGTCGACGGCAAAGCATACCCGGTCGCGCCGGAAAATACCTCGCTGGACTCCAGGACTTGCGGGTATGCTCAAGGTCCAAGCTTCGTCTTCCGAGGGCCGTGGCGCCGTCATGTCCAATGACCTCCAACTGATCTGGATCGGTGCCAGCCTGCTGGCCGCCCTTGCCGCCCTCGGCCTGGCGCGGCGGATCCACCTGCCGCGCGTCACGGTCCTGCTGCTGCTGGGCGCCCTGGCGGGGCCAGAATTGCTTGACCTCCTGCCCGAGGGCGCCAACGACAGCTTCGATTTCATCACCCAGATCACCCTGGCCATCGTTGGCTTCCTGCTCGGAGAGCGCATCTCTTTCCGTGATCTGCGGCAGGCGCGGCAGTCGTTGATCATCAGCCTGATCGTGACGATCGTTACTGCGGCGATCGTGACGCTGGCAGTCTGGCTCCTGACCGGCGACCTGGCCGCCGCCCTTCTACTCGGCGCCATTTCAACCGCGACGGATCCGGCAGCGAGCATGGATGTCATGCGCGAATCGAAGGCCGACGGGCAGCTGTCGCGCGTCCTGGCGCAGGTGGTGGCCATCGATGATGCCTGGGGCGTGATGTTGTTCAGCCTGGTCCTGGTCGCCCTGGTCTGGATCGCGGGAACCAACGCGAGTCCATGGGAAGCCATCGGCCATGGCTCCATCGAAGTCTTCGGGTCGATCATCCTCGGAGGCCTCCTTGGCCTGCCGATGGCCTGGCTGACGGGTCGCCTGCTGCCCGGTGAACCAATGCTGCTGGAGTCGATCGGCTTTGTGCTTCTCGCCGCCGGAATCGCCCACCTGCTGGAACTCTCCTACCTGCTGACCTGCATCTCCCTCGGCGTTGTGGTCGCGAATGTCGCAAGGCACCACGTGCGCCCGTTCCGGTCGATCGAAGGGATTGCATTCCCCTTTCTTGCCCTGTTCTTCTTCATGGCCGGGTATCAGCTCGAATGGTCGACGCTCCCGATGCTCGGCATGCTCGGCCTGGTCTACGCTGGATCGAGAATTGCCGGCCGTCTCCTCGGTGGTGCAGCAGGTGCCTGGCTCGCTGGCTCCCCTGCCACGACTCGTCGTCGAATCGGCGCATGCATGCTGCCCCAGGCCGGGGTTGCACTCGGCCTGGCACTGGCCGCCACGGAGCGTTTTCCCGACCTGTCCTACCTGCTTCCTCTGGTGGTGGCCGCCACGGTTTTCTTCGAGCTGATCGGGCCACCCGTGACCCTGCATCAGCTCAAGCGTGCCCACGAACTCGGCCACAGAAAGACCTGATCAGGGTGCTCATCGGTTTATCGAAGCGGGGCTGAGGGCGCTGAGGAAAACAGATAGCTTGCTCTGCGAGCTCCGTAGATTCCGCGATCCCTGCGTGAGGTCTTTCATTCCTGAATCAACGGGTGCTGGCGACGGATCGTGCTGGTCCTCGGAGCACCGGTCGATCCCCCCCGGTCCATGCCCTAGCGCGATTCCATACGAACCAGGCGCAGTTCGACGCGCTTGATCTCGCGCAGCACTCGATTGGCTTCGAAGTGATCGCCCATGAATCCTCGCAGAAACGTCACGAGCTGGACGGCGATCACCGCGCCGATGCCCCAGCGCACGGCATCGAGGACGACCTCGGCGGTCATCGCCTGCCAGACGGCCCAGATGGCAAAAACGCCGATCAGGACGTTGCAGATCATCACCAGCCACATGACCCAGCTCAAGGGTCCGCGAAACAATCCAAAGGCCTGTTTGAAATAGCCGGGTTCGGAACCGTATTCCGCCAGCAGGCGTTCGTCTTCCTGGCTGAGGGTGTCGTTGATCAGATCATCGATCTTGCTCATGGTGTTCTCCTTCGAGTAAGGCACGCAGGGCGTTGCGTGCATGCATCAAGCGGGTCTTGACCGTGCCCACGGGCACGTCCATTGCAACCGCGATTTCGGCCACGCGCAGGCCCTCGCGGTAGAACAGGGCCAGGGTGGCGCGCTGGGGGCCGAGCAAGGACGCCATCGCCCGGCGAACGCGGTCGCTCTCGGCGAGTCCTTCCTGCACCGGGTCCACGTGCGGCTGGGCTTGTAGGGCTGCCGCCGTTTCACCGGCGCGGCGGCGCGTCAGCGATCGGATCGCATGGGCGTATCGATGGGTCACGATCCGGAAGGCCCAGGACGCGAAGGCATTGCAGTCATCGAGACGGCGCAGGCTCTTCAGGATTTCGGCCCAGGCTTCCTGGGAGATATCCGCCGCCAGATCCTTCTCCCCGCTCAGGCGAAACGCGTGGGCGACGAGCCTGGGCGTCCAGCGCTGGGCCAGGCGATCAAGGGCAGCGCGGTCGCCGCTGCGAGCAGCTGCCACCAGATAGGCGTCGAATACCCTTTCCTTGTCCGAGCGCTGAGCCATCGTTCTTCGATCATTCCTTCGCGTTTGTATCAACAGTGCCCGCAGTGCATGATTCGGTTCAATGCGTTCAGAAGTTTTTTGTGCGGGTTATATTTCGTCACTCGAAGCCGTTGCACCGCTAAAAGGTCCGTTAGCATGATCATCACTCGCTGTCTTGCGACTATTCTCCTGTTCGCCCTACTCGTCACCGCCCGGGCGCAGACTGGCGATGAAGCCCTGGACCTCCGTGACGACCTACCGGCCCAGGACCAGCTCCAACCGTACGCCGACGGCATCGTCGGCGCCATGCTGCGAGAGCATCGCGTTCCCGGCCTGGTCCTGGCGGTCACCGACACGGACCGCGACCTTCTTCTCAAGGGCTACGGCCAGGTCGACGCGACCGGCGAGCGGCCAGCGGACGCCTCCCAGACGATGTTTCGCATCGGTTCGATCTCCAAGACCTTTACCTGGACGGCGGTGATGATGCTGGTCGAGCGTGGCCAGCTCGACCTTGACCGCGACGTCAACGACTATCTCAGGGACTTCAAGATCGAGGACGCCTTCGACGCGCCGGTCACGATGAACGACCTGATGGCTCATCGCGCCGGCTTCGAGGACTCGCTCCGGGTTTTCCAGTTTACCGACGACGATCCGCGCAGCCTCGGCGACATCCTGGCCCTGACCCAGCCAGCACGGGTCTTTCCGCGAGGGCAAAGAACCTCCTACTCGAACTGGGGCTCTGCCCTGGCCGCCCACATCGTCGAAGTGGTTGATGGACGTCCATACATGGAGATTCTGGATTCGGACATCCTGAGGCCCCTTGCCATGGACCGCACCACGCTCCTCGCGCCCTCGCAGCTCGGCCAGGACCAGGCAGCAGGCATGTCCGAGGGCCTGCGGCGCGTCGAGGGACGCATCGAGACCAGCGATACGATGCAGATCGGCCCCTTCGCGCCCGCCGGCGCGATGGCCTCAACCGCTTCGGACATGGCGCGCTGGATGCGCTTCCATCTCAACGGCGGCGAGCTCGACGGCACTCGCCTGATGTCAGCGGCAACCCACGCGCGGATGCTGACGCGTCACTTCAACGATCGCCCCGGCGCCGCCGATCTGGCCCATGGCTTCCAGACCTTTCAGATCCACGGCGTTTCCGTCTTCGGGCATGCCGGCTCGACCGGCAACTTTCATTCGCGGATGCTGTTCGTCCCGGCCCTGAACTTCGGCGTGTTCGCCTCGCAGAATTCCGGCAGCGGCGGCTACGCGACCGTCAATACGCTGACCGAACTCCTGATCGAGCGCGAGCTTCGCTCGGCCGGGATATCGACGGCATCGGCGCTGACGCCGGCCGAGGCATCCCGAAGCCTGGCGCCCTATGCCGGGGACTACAGAAACAACCGGCGCTCCCACACCACCCTGACCGCCGTGTTCTCGATCGCGCCGACGCTCTCGGTACGGGCCGCAGACGACGGTACCCTGATCGTTCAGCAGTCCGGTACGAGCACGCGCTACTATCCGACGGCGATCGCGGATGACTTGTTCATCGACGAACTCGGCCACCGCCTTCATTTCCAGCGCAATTCGAACGGCGATGTCATCGCCGTCAACGACGGCAGCGGCGTGCACTCCCACGAGCGCATATCGCCATCGGGCATGCCCTTGGCCCTGCTTCTGCCGGCCCTGCTCGCCCTGGGCCTGAGCGTGACCACGCTGCTCGGTGTCTGGAAGCGCTGGCGTCGGCCGGGCGAGTCCACGGCCGCGGGCCGCCGAGCCGCCTGGCGCGTCCGTCTTGCCGCGTTGGGGGTTCTTGTCTACGGCGGGCTGGGCCTGGTCGCGGTCATCTCGGTCTCACGGCTCGATGTCGCGACCCTTCGCGACTTTCCGGGGACCTCCGTTGTCGTCTTCAGCGCGGCCGGCTGGGCACTTCTGGCAATCACCGCTATCCTCCTCAGCGGTCTGATCCCCGCCTGGCGCGGCTCGCGCTGGCCCATCCTGCGCCGTCTGCACTACACGCTGTTTGCCCTGACCCTGGCTGTGCTCTGCGCCCAGCTCTGGACCTGGAACCTGTTCGGCGCCGACATCATCTGAACCATCCACCGAGGACACACGTCATGAAATTCTCGCCCATCATTCCCATCCTCGCCGCCCTGCTGGTCGCGGCCTGCGGGGGGTCGTCGACCGACTCGTCACAGGGCGAAGCGAACCGGTCCGAGCCCGATCTGCCCGGCAGCGGGTACGATCGCGCCCTGGAGCGCGCCAACGCCGTCGAGCAGGATGTCCTCGATGCCGCGCAGCGCCAGCGTGACCAGATCGAGGAGCAGGAAGGCGGCAACTAGCCTCTCGGCCCAGTCGCCCTTGAGCGGGGTCTGAGCCCCCGGGCGGTGGATGGACGCGATGCCGGCGCCGAGACCCGTTATCTGGGCTAAGCGTTACGACGCCTTGTGAGGCGGCCAATCAGGGTTCCGAGCTTCACGGCCAGGACCATCCCACCGGCAATCAGAAAGGCCTGAGCGCCCAGAACCCAGGGCGCCGAGTAGTCCAGGCAACGGTCAACGGCTTCGAGCGTGTCGATCCATCCGAACCCGTTGACCGCTGCACACTCGCCCTTGGCGATCGCGCTCGAATACTCGTAGGCGTGCGCCCCAAGCCCTGCCACGATGAAGAAGCCCGCGTAAGCAAGCGGGTAGCGCTCACCCAGGGCCAGCAGGCCGATGAACAGACCCAACAGCAGAATCATAAGGTTCCAGATCAGCCAGTAGGCGTCAGGAACGAAGGTCTCCAGCAGCACGAGCGCAAGCCCGACGCCAATCGCCAGAAGCCAGAGTCTCGGGTCGCTCGGATAACGAGACATCGCGCTGTTCGATCCAGTCAGGCCTGTTCCTGCGATGGCGCTAACGGCGACGCTGTTCGAGGCAGAGCGCACAACGCCTGGCGCCATCAGGGGCCATCACCTGCCCAGCGACCGAAGTTGAGGAACTGACGCCGCGATTTCGGGCCGAAGGTCTGGAAGTGCGGATCGGCCATCTGCCGATAGTCGGCTCTCGTCACGGCCACGGCGTCGTCTCCGAGATGGTGCTCGAGCACGTCGCGCTCGAGGCGATAGGGCTTGAGCGCGTTCAGTCCCAGGATCTTGCGTTTGATGTCCGCCGTCAGCGCCGGATAGCCGTAGCGCTCCTGGAATTCCTCGCTGATCTGGAAGGCGCGGAAGGCCTGGATCTGGTCCTGCGGTGAGCCGTACCAGATCGAGTCCGTGCCCCAGAGGATGTTGTCCTCGCCCAGGTGCAGCAGCATCTTGCCCAGGGCATGGGCCGCCGAGTCGGGATCGCGCATCAGGAAGCGCCAGGTCGAGCCCAATTCGGCATAGACGTTCGAACCATGGCCCAGGTCGTTCTCGACCACGGTCTGGATCAGCGAGTCGATGCCCTCCCCGCGCTCCGGGTCGTACTCGCCCTCGGCCTGGCCGGGAATGAAACCCGAGTGGTAGATCAGGAAGCTCAGCTCCGGATAGCGCCGGGCCGCCGGCCCGACGTCCGTGCACAGGGAATTCTCGTAGCTCTGCTGACCGAAGGGGATGCCCTTGTGGATGGCGATCACCGGCACATCGAGCCGCTTGGCCTCCTCCAGAAACCGAATACCCGTCGCCTCATCCGTGAGTGCATAGCCCTCGCCCTCCGGACCCCACTGGGTATAGGTCTTCCAGGCCTGGATGCCGAAGTCATCGCGCAGGCGGCGCATGTCGGCGATATCGCCGGGCTGGTTGGGGTTGACGCGCCCGTGCAGGAACAGCCGCTTCGAGCCCTCCAGCTGCGCCACCACGGACTGCGCGGCGGCGGCCTCCTCGATGGTCAGCGGCTCCTTCGCCCGCGTCGACGGCACGAAGGACAGCACCATCAGCTCCGTGTCGGAATCCATGAACACGTCCTGCACGAAGGCATCGGGTCCCAGGCACTGCAGGTAGCTGCGCTCCCCTGGCTCGCTGGCCAGGGCGCAGCCGGCCTGCGGCATGCCCGACAGCGGGCGCGCGTCCTCAGGCAGCCGGTCGAGCCAGGCGCCCGTCGGGTTCACGAAGTGTCCCTGCACGTCGAAGATCAGCTCGTCACCGGCGAGCACGGACTGCGCAGCCTCCTCCTCCAGGGCCGTTTCCGGGGCGAGCGCGTAGTAGCCCGCCGCCCCGCCGGCAGCCGCGCGGGCCGCGTTGAAGGCGAGCAGCGTACAGGCCGCGCCGCGGGCGGAAACAAGGAAGGATCGACGACTGAGGCCGAGCCGCCGGGCCGTCGCCGTCGCCTGCTCGTGCGCAAGCGCGTTGGCGTAGGCGCTCAGCGGGTCAAGCGGGTGCGGTTCGAACTCACCGTTGCTGGTGCTGTCGACCTTGATCGGCAGGCGGTGACCTTCGGGGTCGTGCGTCGATGGCATTGGCAAAGCTCTCTGCTGCGCTTTACCACCCTTGTGCCAGATAGCGCGGGCCCCGGCAACCATCCATCGTTACCGGCACCCCCTGGTCACTTCCCCAGCTTAGGCCTCGGGGGCGCCGGTCTCTCGGCGATGCAGGTCAATCGTCAATGATGAAGCGCAGGCGTGTCGGTGCCTCCAGGCCGCCCCCGCCGCCGCTCTCGCAGAGGTCGATGGCCGCCCTCGCGGAGCGCACGTCCTGGTCCTCGGTGTAGCAGACAGTGTAGGAGCCATTTTCCGCATCGAAGCTCTCGAACACCGCGTAGCCGGTCAGGTCCGGCCGCTCCGTGCTCGCGAGCTGGGTATAGTTGATCACCCGGTCGTTCTGTTCAAAGTTGTATTTGCCCGCGGCAAAAATCGGCCCGGCCCGCTTGGTATAGCTGCCGTTTTTGGAAAAACTGTAGGTGACGGTCAGGCCGGACTCGCGAACCGTAAAGGTGGTGGAAACGAACAGGTCCGGGTCGAAGGCGTCCGTGGGTATCTCCTCGAACTGCGGCACGAGGTAGAAGACCTCTTCCGGGCGCTCCAGGAAGCCCATCAGGATCTCGTTGCCCTCGAAGCCCGCGGTGAGCAGCCGGCAGGGGTCGTCGGAGCCACCGCAGAGGCCGCGATCCCGCTTGAGCCAGCCGTCAAAGCGGTAACCGGTCGCCGGCTCGGCGCTGAAGGTCTCGTCGAAGAACAGGTCCACGACGTCGATGCTGCACACCTCGCCGGTGCTGCAGCTGTAGACACCGGATTCGGTCACTACCTGGCCGCCGGGCGGAACTTCGATCTGGATCTTGCAACCTGCGGTAAATAACAGTGGCATGGTAATGACTATCAGCTTCGACTGTTTCATGATGCGCTACCTCTGTCTTCTTGTCGGAATCGTCCGGGTCCCCGCCGCGCATGTAGGCACGGACACCTGCCAGACGCGCGTCGGGAGGTAAGCAAGATAGGATGGGCGGCCGGGGAAATAACGAAAAGCGGACGAAATTTCACGAAATTTGCGTGAATTCCGCTGAAAACGCGAAATAAGGGCAACTTGATCATGCCGTCAGCAGTGCCACCTGATCTGCTCACCTACCGGCATTTCTCCGTCGATGTCAGCCGCGGTGAGGTGCTCCGCGACGGCCAGGCGTATACGCTCCGCCCCCAGTCCTTCCGCGTCCTGCACTATCTCCTGAGCCATCCGGACCGCCTGGTCAGCAAGCAGGAGTTGTTCGAGCAGATCTGGGGCGACGCCGTCGTCACCGACGACAGCCTGGCGCAGTGCCTCGTCGATATCCGCAGGGCGCTGGGTGAAAGCGGCCGCCAGGCCGTGAAAACCGTGCCTCGCCGGGGCTACCTGTTCCAGGCTGCCGAAGCCGGCGCGCCAGCCGATGCCGGGGTGCCGAACGAAGCGCGCCCTGACCGGCGCGCCGGGGCGCGATGGCTTGCGGTGCCCGTGCTGCTGCTCGCCGCGCTCTCGGGCTGGTGGTTTCTCGACGCCCGCGGGCCCGACCGGGAGGCGCCGCCGCCGGCCGCGTCCCCCGCGCCGGCGCCGGTGATTGCCGTGATGCCCTTTGCGGATTTTACGGCGGACCAGGACATGGCTTACCTCGCCTACGGCCTGCCGGAGGAAATCCTCAACACCCTGACACGCCTCCAGGGCCTGCGGGTCATCTCCCGCACCTCCTCGTTCCTGCCGCGCTTCAGTGACCAGAAAACGGCCACGGAAATCGGCGAAGAGCTCGGTGCGACGCACCTGCTCGAGGGCAGCATCCGCGAACACGACGGTATGCTGCGGATCACGGTACAGCTCATAGAAACCCGCACCGGCCACCACAGCTGGTCCGAGACCCTTGATCGCAGCCAGGAAGACCTTTTCCGCGTGCAGAGCCAGCTTGCCGCCGCCGTCGCGAACCGCTTTCGACTGACAGTAATGCGCCCGGTCGAGCAGTCCGTCAGCGCCGGGGACTACACGCGGTACCTGCGCGCGATTTACCCGCTACGCCAGGGAGAATTCGGCAGCCGCAGCGCAAGCGCGCTGACGCTGGAGGGCGTCGTGC
>CAZDFS010000009.1:0-68233 GCA_964504865.1 uncultured Wenzhouxiangella sp. | reverse complement strand
AATCGCCTGATCAAGCAGCACAAGCAGATGCAGAAGATGATGAAGAAGGTCGGCAGCAAGGGCGCCATGTCCAAGCTGATGAAGCGGTTGCCCGGCGGTGGTTTCCCTGGCATGTAGTGGCACGGTCTCGGCGTTTGGCAGGATGCCCTTCGGGCTCGTGCCGTGGCGGCCGTGAAAGCCTGGCTGCTGGTTGCGCTGGGCGGAGGGGCGGGCTCTGTCCTGCGCTATCAGGTCGGCGTCCTGGCTCTGAGGTGCTCGGAATTCCAGCGCTTTCCCGTCGCGACCGTGCTGGTCAATGTGTTGGGTTGTCTGGCGGCGGGCTGGCTCTGGGGCTACTCGGAGCGCTGGGGCGGGTGGAGTGAGGAGCTTCGTTTGGCGGTGTTGGTGGGTTTTCTCGGTGGGTTCACGACCTTTTCAGCTTTTGGCCTCGAGACGTTCCTGATGGTCAAGCGCGGTGCCTTCGGCGTGGCGCTGACCTATCTCCTGGCCAGCCTGGTCCTGGGGGTCCTGGCGGTCTGGGCCGGTTACACGCTCGCCGCGGGACGAGGTTGACTGCCAGGGTGCCTCTCATGCCTGATTCCAACACGAACCGCGGCCTGCGCCCTTGAATTACTACCCGCGATCGGTGCAGGTGCTCCACTGGTGCATGGCCATCGCGCTGGTGGCCATGGTCGTGTTCGGCTTGTTCATGGGCTCTCTGCCCCTGAGCGACGAGCGCCGAAGCGTCATGATGCTGGCGCATCTGGCCACAGGCCTTGCTCTGCTAGTCGCTGTACTTGTCAGGCTGCGCTGGCGGCTTCAGGGCCGGATGCCCCCGCTGCCCGACGTCTACGGGCGATGGGAGCGGGTGCTGGTCCATGGCGTGCACGCGACCTTCTACGGACTGATGATCCTGCTGCCCCTGCTCGGGCTGACGGTCTGGTTGCTCGATCCCTTTGTCAACGGCCCGGGGTTTGCCCGACAGTCCGTGGCGCTGGCCAATCTGAGCGGCTGGCTGCACTGGGGCCATTATCTCGGGGGCTGGCTGTTGCTGCTGCTGCTGCTCGTCCACGCGGTAGGCGCGTTTCGTGGCCTCCTGAGTCGTGATCCGGAACGTCGGGTTATCCGGCGAATGATATCTGCGCCGCCGTCCGGCAAGAACGAGACGCCGGCGACAAGCGAACGGCACAGGCGCGCGAAGGGCTAGCCAGGGCGAAGGGGCTTCCCCTGGTTCCGGATTACATTCTGGCGTGAGCCTGCCGGATGAAGAAGCCGACAAGGGGCAGCTTGGCGTAGAGCGCGTGGCCGCTGTCCCAGAAGTCCTGGTGCAGCACCACCTGGCCGAGGTCGTTGAAGCGCAGGTGCGTCACGCCGATCGAGCGAGAGTGGATCTCGCGACCGACGGCTGAAAGCTTGAAGTCCATACTCCAGCGGACGAAGACATCGCTGCCGTCGCGGAGCACCTGCTTGACCTCGACCACGCTTTCGTCGAGGGCATCTCCCGTTCGACCAAGATAGTCGACGAGGTCCGCGCGCTCCGTGTAGGTGTGAATCGTGTCGTTGAAGTAGAGCTCCTCGGCGTAGAGGGCCGTGATTCGCGCGCGGAGATCCTCGTGCGCCAGGTCACCGTAGCCCTGAATGAAACTCTCCAGCCCCTCGTCGATCGTCTGCTCGGAGCCGGGAAAGCGCTCGAGGGCAGACTCGTAGGCTTCTTCGGAAAAATTATCCATGTCACTCCCTCCGCGGGTGATGCAGCCAATGGTGATGCCCAGCACCACCACGCCAGCGAGGGCGATCTTGACCAACGTCTTCATCCTTCCCTCAGCGCGCTGCAACGATCAATTTCTGGTCCGAGTCTCGAGCATGATGCCTGCTCCGGCGGCGCCAGGCCAAGGTCGATCATGAAGGGTCGCCATCTGCGGATAGCGCCATCAGGTCGTCAAGAACGATCTGCGTGTGCGTATCCGGGTTGACGTTCTGGTAATGACGAGCGATCTGACCGTCCGGCGAAATCAGGAAGGTTTCCCGCCGGGCAAAGTTCATCTCACCTCGCTCGATGAGCACGCCGTAGCGGCGGGCGACGTCCCCGGATTCGTCCGAAAGAATCGGGAAAGGCAGGGAGTACTTGTCACTGAACGCCTTCTGACGATCCACCGGGTCCGTGCTGATTCCGACCACATCGGCGCCGACGCCACGAAACGCATAGATATTGTCACGGAAGCTGCAGCCCTGGGTCGTGCAGCCCGGCGTATCGGCTCTCGGGTAGAAGTAAACGACGAGCCACTGGCCGCTGAAATCGCTCAGGGCATGCCAGTCGCCGTTCTGATCCTGCAGTCGAAAATCGGGCGCGGTCTGGCCCTCGTCGGTCTGACCGATCACCAATCCGGGCGCAGCCACCAGCAGGAAAAAAACGACACGGAGTAGGTGTGTGTAACTATTCATTGTTAGAAGCAACCCTAAGGCCTGTCTCGGAAGAGCTGGAAGTGTCCCAGATCCGTCGTGATCGGTGAATCAAAACATCTCGGCAGGGGACGACGTATACTGTGAAAGTCGTGTGAGTTTGGAGATCGGTCGTGGGGGAAGAGAAGGATCCTTTTAATCCGTTTACCGAGGAAACGCTGCGCCGGGCGGACGCGATGTGCTCGAAGCTCGGGCTCGATATCCAGGTTGATCGCCGCGGCCGGTCGACGCTTTTCAGTGGTGCCGTGAGCTATCTCAATGACCCGATCTGGGATCACCAGGATATTACCGTCGCCGAGTATGACGAAAATCCCTGGCTGACGCTGATCAGCAAACGACCGCTGGACGCCGGCCGGCGCGTGCTACTGGTCTATCGCCGATCGCTGTCAGAAGACGTGAAATTGATCGGCAAGCTGAGCGACAGTGAGCACGGCCGGCGCAGCGGCGAGGAGTCCGATCGCTTCATTACCCGCTTCGACGTCATTCGAGATCGCTGAGGGGATCGACCCCTGCCTCTCAGGCGGCCGGCTGACGCTCGCCAGTGCCACCCGGCCGCCGAAACGCATAGAGAACGATCAGCAGAAGCCAGAGGGTGCAGAGGAAATCGATGGCCGTGGCTCCATAGTAGACGCCGGGCACGCCGATCAGCCTCGGCAGAATCAGCATGACCGGCACGTAGAGCAGGAGCTGCCTCGAGACGGAGACCATCGTCGCCTTGCCCGGCTGTTCGATCGCCGGCAGCAGGGCCAGGGCCGTGAAGACGATGGGCAGCACGGGAAGGACCAGCATCAGCACGCGAAAGTGATGCAGGTCGGTTGCGCTGAAGCTGGCTTCGGGCAACATCAGCGTCAGGGTCTGTTCGGGAAAGATGGTCATCAGGGCCCAGATCGGAATGACGGTCAGGATGCCGGCTAGAACGAAGGTCCAGTAGCTCACCCGGACACGCTCCCATTGACCGGCGCCGAAGTTGATGCCCGCCACGGGCTGGAAGGCTCGCATCAACCCGAACAGGGGCGTCAGCATGAAGATCAGTACCCGCCAGGCCGCGCCGAAAAACGCGATGTCGGCCTGATCACCGACGCGCGACAGCATGTTGAAAACGACGATGGCCTGCACGAGCCCCATGGAGCTCATGATGGTTGCAGGCGTGCCCAGACGGACGATCCGTCTGACCAGGATGGCGTTGAATCCGATGTATCGGGGATTGACCGGATAGCTTGCCCGACCCGTCGAAAATCGACGCCAGACCAGCAGACCCCCGATCAGGCCTCCGATATTCGTCGCCCAGGCCGCACCCGCGACGCCGAACTCGAGGACGCCCAGCATGATCGGCGTCAGCAGGATATTGACCAGAAGCCCAGCGGCCATGTAGGCCGCAGCAAGCTTCATCTTTCCCTCGCCGCGGAGGAGCATGTTCAGGGTCACGCCGGCAATCGAGCCAAAACCGCCCAGGGCCGAGGCCCGGAGATAGCTGGCAGCGATCGGCACCAGGTCGCCTTCTGCCCCCATGCCCCGGACCAGGGTCTCGGCCAGGCCCGCGCCGACGATCGCGTAGCCCAGGGACAGGACGGCGGCGATGGCGATGCAGGTGCCAGGCAGACAGCGCATCAGGTCCCGTTCACCGCGTCCGATGGCGATGGAAAGAGCCACACCACCCCCGATGCCGGCCAGGGAGCCCAGGCCCAGCGTCAGCTGGGTGACGGGATAGGCCAGCACCGTCCCGGCGAGGGCCTGCTCACCGAGTAGCTGACCGATGAAAACCGCGTCCATCACCGCGTTCAGGCCGAACAACATCATGACCATGACGGCGGGCCAGCTCATGACCCACATCACTCGCCACGGTGCTCCGGTCAGAATCAGATCAGCGTGGGGATCGTTGTCTTCCCTGACGCCGCTCCCGGCAAGCCTGTCTCCGGCCGAGTCGGCGCCGGTGCTCATGCCTTGCCCGTTCGAAGGATGCGAACCGGCGGTGTGGCCAGGACCGATCGATTGCCCCACCAGCCGCTGCCCACGACCAGCACGAAGGCTGAGACGAAGCCAGCGGCGAACAACAGCGCCGAGGGTTGATAGCTGAAATCGAACAATTCTCGCGCGAGGAGCCAGCCCACCAGGGCCGCGCCGACGGTCGCCAGAGACGCGGCGATCAGCGCCATGATTCCGTATTCGATCAGCAGGCCCCGGCGGATCAGCGCGTTGTCGGCGCCGAGGGTTCGAATCAGCGCCGACTCATGGCGACGCTCGTCACGCGTCGCCTCCAGGGCGGCGAGGAGAACGATCAGACCGGCCAGCAGGGTAAAGATGAACACCACCTGCGCGGCCGAGCTGACCCGGTCGATGATGTCGCTGACTCGCTCCAGAAGTGCACCGACGTCGATGACCGAGACGTTGGGAAAGTCACGGCTGATCTGGCGAAGAACTCTGCCGTCACCCTCGGCCAGGTAGAAGCTGGCGATGTTCTGATGAGGCAGAAGCTCGCCGGCATCGGGACTCATGAGGATAAAGAAGTTCACATTGAAGGAATCCCATTCGACATCGCGGATGCTCGTGACTCGCGCCGTGAACCGCTCGGCGCCCGACTCGAAGGTCAGCGTGTCCCCGAGCCGTGCCCCGGTGCGTTCGGCCCAGCGCTCGGCCAGGGAGACCTCGCCGCTGGCGTCGGCCGTGAAGAACTCGCCCTCGGCCACGCGATTGGCCGGCGGAAGTTCGTCGATCCAGGAGACATTGACCTGGCGGCCGAAGCGGTCGTCATTCAGTTCGCCCGTGGAGTCGACCAGGTTGACGTTGGCCATCGGTCGGATCTGCAGGCGCTGGGCGCCGGCCGCCATCAGGGTTTCGCGCACCGCAGCCACCTGGTCGGGCTGGATGTTGACGGCGAAGTGATCGGGGGTCGATTCGGGCAGGCTGCCGCGCCATTGGCCGAGGAGCTCGGTTCGCACGATCATCAGCAAAAGCAGAGCCATCAGACCCAGTCCCAGGGCCGTGATCTGGATGACCCCAGCGCCTCGCCGCCGCCGCAGGCCGGCCAAGCCGAAGCGCCACGATGCCCTCGCTCGCGAGGCAAGCATGCCGCTGAAGCGCATCGCGGTCCATCCCCCAGCTGCCAGTAGCCCGGCCAGCGCCAGACTGCCGCCCAGGACGATGGCCGCCAGCTTGAAGTTGCCGAGCTGGATCACCGGAATCGCCATGGCGCTGACGATCGGCAGCGCCCAGAGGGCCCAGCTCAGCCCGATCCGCTGGTCCAGCGATTGGTTCAGGATCCGCATCGGCGGGACCTGGCGCAGGTTGAGTAGCGGCGGCAAGGCAAAGCCCGTCGCCATCAACAGGGTAAACAGACCGGCACTCAGTACCGGCCAGAGTCGCGCTGGGGGCAGAGCGGTGCCCTGACCATCGACGAGCGCCTGGGCGATCGCCGCCTGGGCGAAGAGCCCAAGCACTCCCCCGACGAGGATCGCGATCGCCACCAGCCAGAGCAGCATCAGCGTCAACGCAGCCATGACTTCAGAGCCGCTGGCGCCGAAGGATTTCAACAGAGCCACGAGATCGCGCTGGGAGCGCGCGAACCGAAGTGACGACAGCAGTACAGCCACCGCCGCCAGGATCAGGGTGGTCAGGGCGGCAACGCTCAGGAAGCGCCGAGCCTGGGCGAGGGCCGCCCCGGTTTGATCGTCGGCATCGCTGGCGGTAACGATGGCCTGATTGGCCGGATCGATCTCGTTCAGCAGCCAGCTTCTGAAGTCGTCGACGGCGGCCTCAGCGCCGGCGACCAGCAGGCGGTAGCGGGCTCGCGTGCCGGGGCCCAGGAGCTCGCTGCTTTGAAGATCATCGAGGTGCACCATCAGCCGAGGGGCCAGCAGAAACGGGCCGCCGCTGCGATCGGGCTCGAAGGTGAGTGCTCGCGTGATTGGCAACTCATGCACGCCGAAGAGGGCGATATCGCCTACCTCGGCTCCAAGCTGGCGCAGACCGCGGGGCTCCATCCAGGCCTCGCCCACGGCAGGGATGCCGGGGGTCGGGCTGCTGCTTCCGTCGCTGAATGGCGCCGTTTCCAGCTCGCCGCGCAAGGGGTAGCCGTCGGACACCCCTTTGACCTCGACCAGCAGCGACGCATCGCCGATGAACAGCGCCGTGTTCAGGGTAATCA
The DNA here is from genome assembly GCA_964504865.1 of uncultured Wenzhouxiangella sp. Lineage (GTDB taxonomy): Bacteria > Pseudomonadota > Gammaproteobacteria > Xanthomonadales > Wenzhouxiangellaceae > Wenzhouxiangella. The sequence continues at coordinate 61,653 of CAZDFS010000009.1, read as the reverse complement.
ACCGGGCCGTGGCCAGCCCTCGGCGCTGCGCCTCGTCCTCGAAGCTTTCCGGGATCGGCGCTCTGGAATTTACCGCCACATCGGCTGCGAGCGCCTCGCCCGCCTGGCGCTCCAGGGCGCGTCCGACGCGATCGGTGAACACGCTCACTGCGACCAGTGCCGCCGTGGCCACGACCAGACCGGCGACGAGCAGACTCAACGCGCCTGATCGCCCCTGGCGCAACAACAAGCGATGTGAAAGGGTCAAGCTGTTCATCAGCCGGCCTGTTCTGCGGTGACCGACGCGGCGGGCCCGGCCGGGTCTGGCGCCGAATAGCGGCCGGTCAGGCGGCCCGCTTCGATCTCTTCGGTGCGAGCGCAGCGTTGGGCCAGGCGCGGATCGTGGGTCACGAGCACCAGCGCGGTGTTATGGCGTTGGTTGATGCTGAACAGAAGATCGGCGATCGCATCGCCGGTCCGGCGGTCGAGGTTGCCGGTGGGTTCGTCTGCGAACAGGATCGCGGGATCGCCGGCGAAGGCGCGAGCGATCGCGACGCGCTGCTGTTCACCGCCCGACATCTGGCGCGGGTAGTGGTCCAGACGATGGCTGAGACCAACGTCGTCGAGGGCGCCCAGGGCGCGCTCGCGGGCCGAAGAGAAGCCGCCGATCTCCAGCGCCAGCATGACATTTTCCAGCGCGGTAAGACTGGGGAGTAAATGAAAGGACTGGAACACAAAGCCCACGCGCCGGCGCCGCAGGCGTGCCCGAGCGTCCTCATCGAGCGTCGCGAGATTCTGCCCTGCCAGCTCGATACGTCCGGTCGTAGGCTGCTCGAGGCCGGCGAGCAGGCCGAGTAGCGTCGTCTTGCCGGAACCGGATGCCCCGATGATCGCCAGCGTTTCGCCCGCGTTCAGGTCAATGCTGATATCGTTCAGGATTTCGAGGCGACCGCCGGGGGCGTCGACGGCGTAGCCGACCCGGTCGCAGACCAGAATTCGATCCAGTACTTCTCGCTCACTCATGACTGAAAGTTGCTCCGTTTTATTCGCACGACGCCGACGCCTGCCCATCATCGTCTGGCTGGTCTGCCTGTTGGCCCTGCCGCCAGCGGCCTTGGCCGCCGATCAGCGACTCCTGATTATTGGCGATAGTCTGTCAGATGCCTACAACATGCCGCGTGAATCAGGATGGGCCTATCTGCTGGAGCAGCGCCTGGGTCAGGAGTGGCGCGTCATCAACGCGGCGATCTCCGGCGAGACGACGGCCGGTGCGGCGTATCGCGTGCCCGAGCTGTTGGCCAGGCATGAACCCAGCCACGTCCTGATCATATTGGGAGGGAACGACGGTCTTCGGGCGCTCAGCCCGGCACAGATCCGAGACAATCTGCAGTTGATTATCGAGCGCTCGAAATCGTCCGGAGCCGCGGTGGCCCTGATGCAGGTTCGTCTTCCTGCGAGCCTGGGGCCGGTTTACCTCCGTCGCTTCGAGGCCCTGTACCCGGCGCTGGCCGACACCCATGGCATTGTCCTGATTCCCTTCTTCCTCGAGACACTCTTTGATCAGCCGGGCATGCTTCTCAACGATGGCATCCACCCATCGCCGGCTGCACAAGCGCCGATGCTGGAGGCGATATGGGGCGATCTGGGACCGTTTTTGCAGGGCAAGGGGTCCGGTCGAGAACGATGACGTCCAGCGGAATCGGCCAGGGGAGCGCGCGAAGGGGGTTCACCAAAGTCGCGCGAAGCCGCGATCCAGGATTCTTTTTGTGACGCATTTCTAGGAAATAAGAGCGCCGTCGATAGATTTGAGCATGCTTGATAAATTTGTGCTAACGTTCTGATTCGCTTGTCGGAGTTTGACTTTCCAACCGCCGCCCGGCAGTGGTGCCAGTCGTCGGATGCGGGAACATCCAGCCAAAGGGGAAGCAGTGCAATTTTCAACAGCATGGACCCAGATCGATTTCCTCGAGCGTATCGAGCGCTTGGGCCTGGCTGAAGAGCACCGGCCAGCGCCTTACAGATCCTATACGGCGACCATTGGAAAACGTCAGTACGAGATCGCTTCGACCGGGTGGGACGTCGCTGAAGGAAGAGCCTGCGCTCGGTCGGCCAGGATCGTCGGGCCCGCGATGGACATCTCGACGGTCATGCTGTACCCGACTCGATCACCGGATCGCCTGCCCGTGTTTGCCGCTGAGTGGGTGGTTTTCGGCCCCAGGATTCACACGCTGGTTCTCGATGTCGAGGTTTGCGGCGAGCAGCCGTCGTTGTTCGAGGATTGCAGAGCGGCTTTCAGCCGTGTGCACCGAGTCTGGAAGGACGAGTTTCCGGTGAATCGAGACAAGCCCGATTGGTTCAAGGAAATAGAGACACCCTGGGCGCTCTACGGGGAAGCGGACATCAAGCAGATGGAACGCTTGCGACAGGCGTTTGCTCACTACCTCGACGTCACGATGGACTCATTCTACTCACCACGCCTCGACGAGTCGGAGGCGGGTGATGATCATGCGGCCGTGCAGGCCTACAAGCATCATCACTATGTCAATTCGCCGGGTCATCGGATCCTTGGCGTGAAGTTCGGTGAGCAACACACGGATCGGTTGCTCAAGGATTGGCATTTCGGACCCAATCGTCGATCGACGGTTGTTGCATAGCAGTCAGCATAGAACGCCTTATGGAACGTATTTCGACGGGAGCGAAGCGTGGATCTAGGGATTAAAAAAAGCAGCCTCGACGATCAACATGTCGATGCCACCCAGTTGCACCGAAATTTTTTCTATCCGTCGCCGCTGCAATTCAGCAGCGAGTATCTCGTCAAGCTTGAAGGGCAGGCGATTGCCTCGGGAATCGAGCGGGAGCAGGAGAAATTCATGCTCCTTTTCGGGTCGGACTCCGGGGCCGTCAAATACCTGAAGACGGCATCCCAGTCGGAAGCGGTCAGCCTGATGCGGGAGCTGATCGACTACTACGCCGATAAGTTCAGGAGCGGCGATCCGTCAGCCTTCAATCTGCGCCCCGGCGTCGCCAGGCTCAACCGATTCCTGAAATCCGATGGTGTGGTCGTATCGCTTCGCGACTTCTATCATTTCCTCTGCAGTGGTTTCGAGCCGGCCCAGCATCAGCTCTGGTATCAGGCGATCCGCGAGGTCACCGCCGAATGCGATCTCTTCAGCGTGCGCTCGTCATTCCGCGGAGATATCGACTTGATCAAGGCCTTGATCGAGGACGCGGGCCTCGGCGAGCATGAGCAGCGGGGCGGCATCGAGGCCGCCTTGTACAAGTGGGTTCAGTCCTGGGCAAAGCTTCCACTGATGCCGCGGGTAAGCGAAGACTTCGCATTTTTCTCTGGTTTCTTCACAGCCCTTGCCGATCTGCCCGATCTGGAAGCCTCGGACTATCGCGAACTGCTCGTCGGCCTCTGCGATGCTGCCGTTGAGCGGGGTGAGCTGACGATCAGCGACAGCTTCTTCGAGTTGTTCAGGGCCTTTGCCCGAAGCAGCCGGAGAATTCCCTTCGTTCAGTACCTGCTGAAGCAGCATGGTCGCAATCTCGATTTGCTCGGTGAGCGCCTGAAGGCCTGGGTGATGCTGCAGGTCCTGCTGGATGACTCACCGGACTTTCTCCTCCGTTTCAGGCATGGCCTTCGCCTTGACTCGTTCTCGGATGACCTCGAGCTGGAACCGGAAGAGCTTCGATCCTTCGCGCAGTCAATCGTCCAGAAGGCGCGGCCTCATCGAGAGCGCTTCGAGCTTGACTGGTTGATCGAAGCTGCCGAGCGTCTCGCCGAGCTGGCCGAATCAGCGCGGCATGTGTCGCGGCTCCAGCTGGAGAAGACACCAGCCGTCGAGTCGCTCGCTGTTCAGCTTTCAGGCGAATCCCATCAAGCGATCTCTCGCAGCGCGATGAAGGACCTCCTCGTGCGTGTGGCTCAGCTTCAGCAGCAGAGCATCATCGTTGGCCAGTCAGCCAATGACGCAAGCGCAGTCTTCGTCGAGCTGTTTACGCCATTGATCTGTACACCGCATGCGGGCCTGGCGTTCAGGAATTCATCGAGGCTCTGTCTGACCCTGGCGGATGCCTGTAGCGATGAATGGCCTTCGGGCAGCGACAAGTTCCGCCAGCTTGCTCAGGCGCTGGCGCGCCTCCGGCTGCCGTCCAGCGACAACGATCGATTCTCGGGAAAACGTCTTGCATCTCTGCAGAATCATGAACTCGTCTTCCTTTCGGAGGTTGAGCTGGCCTTGGGACGCCCGCTGTCGTCGGATTCGGAGCAGACCCTTTTTGATTTTCTTCGAAGTGAAACTGCGCATCGGCGTTACGACCGCGAAATCTTCGACGATCTGATAGACGCGATCGACGAGCCGGCCGCCTGGTTGAAGGAGCTGCCGGACGACGCCCTGTCGATGATCAAGCGCGTTCTGGCCAAGGGGCAACTCGGCGTCGGCCTCCTCGATGGGCAGCACGAGGCACCGAGCCCGCTGGCTCAGAAGGGTGGCGACTTCGTGAAAGACGTCGACACGCTCAGGCGCTATTTCTACCTGTTTGCAGGATCCGGGATTCGGCGCGTCGATGAGGAATATCAGATCTGGCTTGCGCCCAGGATTCGGCAGCTCGTCGACCAACTGGACGATGGCCAGAAAGGGGCCTGGGCAACGATGCAGGCGCAGCTTGTTTCCGCGCTTCCTGATGCCATCGGACCACGCCTTGCATCACTTGCCTATCGGACAACGGGAATACGCTCCGCCACCGTTCGCGAAGAAGTCGGGAAGACGCTGTTCACGAACTTCCGCCTGTCGAGCCTCAGCCGGCCGGAAAGCGACATGGCCGTGTCTGATAGCTACAAGCGATTCGTCGGTCGCTTCTTCAGCAACCTGCCGTCGTCAAAGCCCAGCGGATGGCTGAAAGAACTCATCAAGAACCTGCTCCACTACGGTGACGAAGAGCTGGCCTGGTATGCGTCCAGAGGAGTGCTGTCAGATCAGCTGAAATCGCAGGGCTATGGGGTGTGTTCGAGAGAAGTCGATCGAGTCATCAATCACCTTGCTGCCGAAGCCGACGGCGTCGAAGCGGCCTTCTGGATCGAATTTCTTGCTGAAGGAAGAGCCTATCTCCAGTTCCTGGCCATCGGTCTTTCCATGACCGAGCGCTATGAGCGCATCGCGAAAGATGCACTGGAGGGCATGCAGAGCCTCAACAGCCTGGAAGCTGTTGATTATCCGAGCGCATCCGAGCTCGGCAGGATGATCAACGGCTTTGGTCACATCCTTCTCGAGCAGCAGCCGTCACTCATTTCCTTCGACCAGGGCAGGTTCTGGCTGCAGGAGATCTTGCCGAAGCACGAGCAGAGCAAGGCATTCTGGCGTCTCCTGTTCATTCACATCCGGCGCGCCTGTGCCGCCGGCATCCCCGAAGAAATGGTGGTGACGCTTGGCTCCTGGGCCAATCGGATGACGACGACCGTCGAGAATCTCGCCGGCTTCAAGGAGACCTCCCGGGAGGTCTTCGATCCTGAAAAGCGTGCCTTCGCGGAAAGTCGTGATGATGAACTGGCATGGAAGAATGCCTTTTCCGGCGTCATGGTCGTCAGCGTTGCTGAAGAGCACGGTCGGTTGCCGAGAGCATGGCTTGCCCAGCAGTGGTTTTCGAGCAATCCCCAGGTGCAGCAGCTGAGTCGGCCGCAGTGGGAGCAGGTCAGTGAAGCCTTCGAGAAAAAGCTTCAGAAGGAGGCCGACCCCTGGTTCATGCCGGGCTTCTTTGCTGCGCGGAAGGAGGTGTCCTCCAAGCTGGAAAGTGGTCAGCTTTCCGGTCGCGGGCTGAGCGCCGATGAATATGCATTTGTGAAAAGGGCCGGTTCTGCTCACGCTCGGGCTCGCTGGCAGAGCTATGCCTCGGTCATGAGCATCGAGGATCGCGGCAGCCAGGCCACACTCATGACCGTTGCCAAGCTGACGGGATGGCCAATGATCGCGGAAAGCGAATACCGGACCCGCAATCAAGGTCGAAAACAAGTCCTGCGGCACGTCGCCACGTTCGAGCCAGGCTCGATTAAATCCGGCTTGCTGAGAAGAAAGCCACCTGCGATTCCTGCGAAGGACATGGAGACCTGGCGCGCGCGATCGATCGGCATGGTGCTGGGCGCAATGAATGGCGATCAGTGCTGCCAGATTCAGTGCCTGTTCAGCCTCAAGATCGGGCCCATGAATAGCTGGGAGTTCAAGGATTTTCAGGCGTTTGCCGCCGAACTCCTCCAGTTCGAGGGCGGCGGAGACGATCAGGAAAAGGTCGTCGCGGCGGCCTGGTTCGCGTCGATTCTAGTCAAGGAGTCCACGGAGCTCGCCGAGAAGATCGTCAAGAAATGGTCGCCCTACGGTCGTCGTGGTGCCGAGCAGGGTCTGCATTCCCGATGTGAGCGCGATCTTGGCCACCTGTTGGCACATCTGGTTCATCAAGTCGTGGGGCTCTCGGGCTTGCCGGCAGTTGATCAGTGGTACCAGCGGCATGTTCTTGATTTTATTGGAGACAAAGCGCTGGAGCCCTTCGCGGAACTCGTCGACGCACTCCGCGCAATCCTGAAAAAGGAACTCCCTCCCGCCGCCTATGAACTGGGCGATGGGCACCTCCAATCATTGGATCAACTTCTTCAATCAAGGTAAGTCTCTATGGCTCGTATCGAATTGGAAGACAGGACAGTAGAAAGCGACGTCGGTGAGTTGCTTCTCGATGTCCTGGAAAGAGAGCGCGTCAACGTCAAGAAGATTTGCGGTGGTCGAGGACTGTGTGCCACCTGTCATGTCTACGCTTCTGGCAATCCGAAGGGGCTATCGCCGCCCACGGACCGGGAGCGGATGACGCTGTCCATCTTGACCGGAGCGCGCGAAGAAAGTCGCCTTGCCTGCCAGTGCAAGATCCAGGGTGACGGGGTCAAGCTGACCTTTCCAGATGGGCTCTATATCGAGTCCTTCCAGGACCTGGAAGAGCAGGTGGGCAAGAGAACGAAGAGTCCTATCCTGCACCCTCGAACCGGCCAGGTCCTGGTCGAGGCCAACAAGATCATCATGAGAACTCAGATCATGAAGCTGAAGGACATGGATTTCTCGATACCGAAGGATGAAGGAGAAAGCTGATGGCTATCGATGTTGCTCAGGGTGGTATTTCCGGCTATCACAACTACTACGTGCCGGATGAGTTCTTTCTGCAGAACGAAGAGAAGGGGCAAATCCTCTTGCGTGATGGTCAGCGTGCTGCCAAGGTCACGGAGGCCTTCATGGTCGGTCTCCATCTGGGGGTCGAGGAAGAGGTCGGGAGTTCGAGCGGTCTGCTGATGTATCGATGTGGCGTGTCGTGGGGGCTCGAGGACATGAAGCGCTTCGCCAACAGGATGCGCCAGGAATTCGGAGGCGGCAAGCGTGAAATCTGGCAGATGAATCCAAAGTTCGTCTGGGAGTGCTGGTGGTGGCCCCTGACGATCATGGGGTTCGGCGCATGGCGCCTCGACCTCGAATTCAAGGATCGCGACTTTACCGTGGTTGAGATTCGCAATTCTGCCGTCGCTCAATCAATGAAACTTGTTGGAAAGCCCGTGTGCCACATGTACGCCGGACTCTTCGCCGGCGCCTTCAGTTTTTTCCACCGGACCGATCTTCAGTCCATCGAGGTCCAGTGTTATTCGATGGGATCTGATGTCTGCAAATTTCTCGTAGGTGCCGAAAAGAAGGTCAATGCGGCGGAGTTCTGGCGCAACGAGGGCGCCAGTGCTCAAGAGATTCTTGGAAAATTGGAGGACTGATCTCATGGACTCGCAGTGGATCTTGGCCAGTGCCCTTGAAACGATTCATCGAACGATGCTGAAAACATCGAACGTCGATGAGTTGCCGGAGCTTTCTCTCTATCGGCCAGCGCCGATTCGTGATGCGGATGGCGAAGGCGCCGATGCGGCGAGCGGGAACGTGACCTTACTCAATGAATTGACGGTCGATGCAGCGGACGATCAGAAGAGCGAGCCAGGCCTCCAGTCGTCGATCAGACATGGTGACAAACACGTGGCAACGGCGTCGACTGAACGCGAGCGTGGCGACCAGGACAGGAGCGATGACCGTCAGGGTACGACGGAGGAATGGTTCGGTGGTATCACCTGGTCCAAAGATGGCTCCGAGCCCGGACCAGAAGAGCAAAACAGGCCTTCAGAAAAAACAGAAAAGTCCTCGCCGGTCTCGCCCGGGCAGAACACGGAGGAGTTCTTTACTGGAGTCAATTGGGACGCTGATTCGACTGATGAACAGAACGCGGCCGACCTGAATTTATTCAATGAGCCGGAAGAGAATTCGAAGTCCGGAGACAGCTCGAGTGGAGACGCTGCCGATTTCTTCGAATCGACTGACTGGGACGGCGGTTCTGGCGATCAGTCACCGCGGCGTGCGCCCAAGCCCGATAGTGATTCGGAAGAAGACGCAGAGACTTTTCTCGGCGACACGGATTGGGACGGCGGTGGGCAGGCCGTCTCGATCAACCCGGATGGCGAGCCGCCGGAGCACGTCAGGAAGATGGCCGAGGCCGATCGCGGCGACGCGGCGCCGCCAGCCACTGAAGACGCCATCAAGCGCTCGGAGGAGGCGAAGATGGATGACCAAAAGGACGATAAGGAGTGATCATGGAAGCATTAGCCCAGGATGGCGCCGTCGCTCGAACGCCTATATTCATGGCCTTCAAGGATGCCGAAGCCCGTCATTGGAGCGATCAGGAGTTCGAGCAGCTCCAAGGTCTGATTGACAACGGTGAAAAGCGGGCAGAGGTCGCAAGAGCCTGCTATCGGATCGAGGCGGAAGTAGTTGATTCCACCGTCGATGCCATCTTCGAGGCGTATCCCTATCGCGAGCACCACAAACTGTCCACCGACAAGTGTGCTCGAGACATTACCAACGTCAGCACCTATGCCATTCATTCAATGCTGATCGACGATCCGGAGTGGTTCAAGAACAAGCTGTTGCTGTGGCTGAAGACGATTCTCCAGTCATTCGACTTTCCGGCGCGCTCCCAGCCGAAAGAAACGCTGATGTTCGGCGATTCTTCGGTCACGGACAAGATCAACGCCCTGCCGCCCGGGCGTCAGTCGATCTTCGAAACCTACTACCTGCTCGAGGAAAACTACAAGAAGCGCCTTGAAAGTGAGCAGTATGAGCTATTGAGTCCATACATCGGAATGATCAAAGACATTCTGGCAGGGGAGTGAAGAGATGAACAGTGTGGCCGAACGGCAGTCGAGCGATATGGGTGGCACGGTAGAAATGGTTCTGAAGAAGATCTTCGGCTCCACGGATCTCAGCTTCGACCTGGCCGAGGGTACGGTACGCGGCTACAAACAGGTACGCGTGATCTATCTCTCCGAGGACATCATCCGCGGCGTTTATGAGGCCCTGTTGCACGAGACAGGCGAGGCCTGGGCGCTGATCATGAAGACCGCCGGCGTGTCCTGGGGGAAGAGAACCGCAAAGCTGCTTGATTTCCAGGTCCAGGAGCTGTCGCCGCAAGGTGCCGGAAAGATGCCCGTATCCGATTACTTCAAGCTTCTCGAGCTCTATTACCAGACCCATGGTTGGGGGAATGCGTCCTTCGATCTCAGCCTTGCCCGTGCCCATGGAGTAATTCGAGTCAGATTTACCGACAGCATTTTTGCCAAGGCGCTCTCTGACCTTGGAGAGCCTGTGGATCACATGATCGGAGGCATGCTGACGGGAATGTTCTCAGGCGTCAGTAAGGCAGAGCTTGATTATGCCGAAGTCGCCTCACCGCTGCTCGGTGCACCCCATACGGAGTTTCTGATTTCTTCGCCTCGAAGGATCGAGGAAATCGCAGCATTCGTCGAGGATCGGATGCCGGCTGAAGAGATTTGTGACCATCTCTGTTCATGAGTTGATCAAGCGCTGTGGTTTCGTGGACGTGCGACTCGTTCAGTCAACAGGCGAGGCCGAGTGCTTTCACGGCCGGAGGAGCGACAGCGGCGAATTTCGTTTCGTGAAGCGTGTCAATAGCGCCCGCTTCCTCCGGGAGCTCAATGCTCTGGGCATCAAGGAAACTCCCCTTTGCTGTCTACCTGAAGATAATTTCTTCGTTGACTCGGATCATTGCCTGCTCGTCTTCCCCTGGGCGGAGGGGGGTAGCCTGGCTGATGTCCTGAGACGCGACAGTCGCCGTCGAGAGATCGATTGCAGAGCATTGGCAGTTCGATTGTTTCAGGCACTCCAGGCCGTCCATGACGCCGGATTGGTGCATGGTGATATCAAACCCGAGAATATCCTGTTTGCCGAGGCGGGCCGTTCGGTCGGCAGCCTCATGCTCAGTGACTTCGGGAGCTCTGCACCGCTGAGCGAACTGAAAACACGGGCCTGGCGAGCGGCCTCGCCCTCCTATGAAGCGCCCGAATCCGTGGAGGGTAGGGCGAGCCAGGCATCGGACCTCTACGCAGCTGGCGTCGTGTTATACGAGGTCTTGCTCGGCCGTCGCCCCTTCCTTGGAATGCCGGCGGAAATCTACCGACAGTCGAGATACGAGTTGCCGCCCCTGAGCGCCGTTGAAGATCCCGAGCTGCGTGTGATTCTCTCACGCTTGCTCTCGACCGATCTTTCCCTGCGCCCACGGTCTGCTGCAGAGGTTCTCGACAAACTGGACTCGGCAACGCCAGGGCGCGTTCCCGTGCGGCCGCCTCCGCCTAATCGCTCGCTTCCGAATCTTCGGTTGCACGGCTTTTCGAGGGTCGACCGCAAGCCCCTCTCCCTCGTCTCCGATGAGCGGGCGACGCTGTTCTGCTTTTTCTCGGACTCGCAGCTGAGGGTCATCGATCGACAGGGAAATGATGTCTTCGAGATCGAACATCAGGGGCCCGCGCCCGTTTGGTACCGGCAATTCCTCTGGTACTGGATCGGGGCGGACTTGTATCGATTCGACGGGTATTCGCGCAAGCATGAATTCGTGACGCATCTCAAGTATCCACCTGATGCTTTCGATATCGGATCGGACAGCGTTTTCTGGATCAGCGCCGGCACGCTCTTTCGAGGAAGTTTCGAAGGCAGGATTCATGACTACCATCGGATCTACGGCTATCTCAGCCGCAATCAGCTTGCCGTGATCAACGGGGATGTTTACCTGGCTTCCGGGATTTCAGGCTCGACGCTGATTCGCTTTTCAAGCGACATGGAGCTGAACCAGAAGACCGAGATGGATGGCGTTATCCTGGATCTCTGCCGGGGGCGCGACAATTCGGTCCATATTCTGATCGAATCTTTTGAAAGAAGCCGCAAGCTTGTGTTCCTGGTTCAGTTCGGCGATGGCCGGCAGGTCAGCGCCGAGATTCTCGAGCGATTTTCCAGCGCGTCCCTGTCGCACGATGGCTGTGTCGTGTGGTCGGGAGGTCGGCAGTTCCAGGTGCTGGAGAATCTGGACGGTCGAATTCATCGTGCCGAACTTGTCCGCGATTCATCCGCTTCGAAAGACAACCTTCACCGAGGAAAAATTGAATGAGTGCGAATAAACTTGAGTTCGTTTTGTATCAGAATCCAATGGCCATCGAAAATCTTGATGCGATTGGAATTGCAGACAGTGATGACAGTCTGGTGATCGAGTTGAGCGCATCTTCGATTTTTGCGCCGGTGTTCGATCAGCAAGCGAAACTTCGCTTCGGACTGGCTGGGTTGCTGGGCGACGCTGAACGGGTCTCCACACTGCCGCGAGCTTTTCGATCCAGTCGGCGCAAGATTCTGCTCGGTTCTCGCCCTTCAGTTCCCGTGCAAAGTTCAGTCGGCGCTCTTGCCGAGCTGAAACGCCTGGACACGGACTTCGAGCGAATGATCGTAATGCTGCATCTCTCTGAGGTGGACAAGTTCATCTACGGCCTTCAGCTTGCTTCGACCTTCTGCATCCTCTTGAGATATGGAGACGCTGTGCCAGCGGGTCTTCTCAGAGCGGTTGATCGTCTGGCGAAGCTCAAGGCCCTGGACGGTGAATCCTGGAAGGGACTGGCGTTCTACGGACAGCGGCCGGAGTCGTCCGAGGATGACCTTGTCGAATCGCTGCCGGATCATCTTCGCCCTCTTCTCGTGCCTGCGGCTCCAGTCGATTCTGCTGCTTGAACTCGACGTGAGATTCAACGCCGAAATCGCTATTTCCCCGCTGCCGGATCGGGCGCAGGTCGAGGCCTGGCTTGAAGAAGACTTTTCTGCCTGGACCAGTGTTTGCGGCGTTGGCGTCGACGACATCGCCTCGGTCGAGACGATTGATCATTTTCCCGGCCAGGTTTTCAGGCTCAGCGACCCGTTTTCCAAAAGCGAGCCCTGTGGCTCGGATTTCGTGCCCTCCTCTCGCCTGTTTCTCGAGCAATCCGATGCCCTGCTGCGATCCGTTCTCTTGAAAGCCGTGCGGCATGTCGTGGAGAATTATCTCTCGGAGGAGAAACAGGTGGTCTTCTGCCATATGGGGAAGAGTCGGTCACCGCTGGTCGCGGTCAGCGCCCTCTACGTCGTTCATTCCTACGACCCCAGGGCACTCTGGGCCCACTATGTGGAGAATTTCAATGCTGATCCAGCCACGGAGCTCGGTATGGCTGCCTTGTGCTGGGTCAAGGAAAACTGCAGGATTAACCCTTAAAAGGATCTGATATTCATGGAGTTTTATGATGTGCTGATCATTGGCGCGGGAATGTCAGCGATGGCTGCAGCGAAGAGTTTTCGTTCCGCTGATCCCGTTTCCACGATCTTGATGGTATCCAACCAGGCAGACCTGCCGTCGAGGAAACCGCCCTTGAGCAAGCAGCTCTGGAAAGGCCTGCCGGTCGGCGAAATCTTCTACAACCCCTCCAAGTTCAAGATCGATTTTCTGCCCTCGACCGACGTGGAAAGAGTGGACTTCCGCAAGCGCATTGCCCACTTTTCAAGCGGCAAGAAAGTCAACTATGGCTCGATTCTCCTTGCCACCGGCCTGAAACCCTTCGAGTTGCCAGGGTCCTCCAGCAAGGCGGTGTATTTCAACACGCTCTCGGATTACCGTCATCTGAAGCGTGGAATCAGCAGCGGACAGAAGGTTGTGGTCGCTGGCGGCGGATTGCTGTCGGCGGAGCTGGCGTCTGCGATGCACGGCAGCGGACTCGAAACGACGCTGGTCATCCCGGGGCAATGGCCGCTGAACCACTATGTTCCGAAGCAACACGGCCTGCAGATTCTCAAGAGGCTTCGATCCGCGGGTATCGAGCTTGTGCGCCAACGTCGAGTGGCCAGCATCGGTGATTCGATGGTCCTCGATGATGGTTCAGAACTTCTGGCTGATCATTACCTGCCCTCGATCGGTCAAGTCCCCTCGCTGGACTTCCTCGATCTGGATGAGGACGAGCGGCGCCAGGGCCTCACGGTCGATAAGTATCTTCGAGTGCAAGGGGTCGACGGCATCTATGCCTGCGGCGATATCATTCGAGTGAGTGGCTATCGAGACTCTTTTTGCCATGAGGAAAATGCCTTGCTGAGTGGTTCCGTGGCCGGCCGGAATCTCGCGGGGGCGAAAGAGGCCTATTCACCCAGCATGTTTCTTTACTCGGAATTCCTCGACATGCGATTGGAGTCCATCGGCATGGGCCGAGCCGATGAGCTGAAGGTCGCCGCCTTCGAGTGGCTGGACTCGGAATCGAAAGGCATTGCTCTGTTGTCGAATCAGAACCGAATTCAACGCATCAGTCTCATCAACCAGAGTTTCAGGCCCGAGAGTATCGGCAAGCTCACCGAGGGACTGATCGCAAAACCGATGCGAGAGGACGCGTCGGAGTTGATGCAGACGATCCTGAGAAAGTACGTGCAATGATCAAGGTCCAGGGTCTGGCGGACAGGCTGCGGCGCGACACGGAGCAGAGCCACAGGGACGTGGAGCAGGCGCGCTTGTTGAAGGCGATCTTTGCGCCTGACTTCGCGATGAACGACTATCGCGACCTGATTTGCCGCTGGCAGCACTTCTTCAGAGCGCTCGAACCGGAACTGACCGCGATCGAGGTCGGCGATTACCGATATCGATCTCGCCTGCCGGCCCTGTCCAGGGACATGGCTGCCCTGACCGCCGAGGCCTCGCAGGAGGCGCCCTCACCGGCGGGCGATGGCTGGCGGCCATCGAGTTATGAAACCGCCGTCGGTGCCTGCTATGTCATCGAGGGGTCGTGCCTGGGTGCTCGACTGATCTGTCGTCGCCTCCACGAGAGATTCGGGCCTGCCGTGTCGCCGGCGACTCACTTCTACGGCATGGAATTCAAGCAATGGCCCTGGTTCCGTCGCCAGCTGGATCGTGTCGGTGAGCGCTCCGACATCGATGCCGCGGAGATCATTTCCGGCGCCAGAGCGTGCTTTCGTGCGATAGAATCGCACATGGGCTGAAACGCCTTGTCCTTTTCGCGGCTAGCGCGCTTGCCCTCAAGGCTTGGCGCGAAAGCTGCTCCCTTTCGACCCCAACCCGCAAAAAAATGCCAGCGCAATGACTGAACGCGAAATCATGGAATACGACGTCGTGATCGTGGGCGCCGGGCCGGCCGGACTGTCCTGTGCGATCCGGCTCAAGCAGCTCAAGGACGACCTGAACATCTGCGTAATCGAGAAGGCATCGGAAATCGGCGCGCACATTCTCTCCGGCGCCGTGATCGAACCCGAGCCCCTCGATCGCCTGATCGAGGGCTGGCGTGACGCGCCGCCGCCGATCTGCGTACCGGCCGGGCGCGACGAATTCATGTTTCTGACGCGGAGCGGCAAGCGCAGGATGCCAACGCCGCCGCAGCAGAACAATCACGGCAACTTCATCGTTTCGCTTGGCGCCATGTGCGCCTGGCTGGCGCCGAAGGCCGAGGCGCTGGGCGTCGACCTGTTTCCCGGCTTCGCCGCGGCGGATCTGGCCCTGGCCGACGACGGCAGCGTGCGCGGCGTGGTGATCGGTGACATGGGCGTCGATCGCCAGGGGCAGCCCAAGGACAGCTACGTGCAGGGAATCGAAATTCGGGCCGCCGTCACCGTCCTCAGCGAGGGCTGCCGCGGCCACCTGACAAAGCGCGCCATAAGTAAATTCGACCTCGCTGCGAACAGTGACCCCCAGACCTATGGCATCGGCATGAAGGAGCTCTGGCAGCTCCCCGAGGGTCGGGTCGAACCCGGGCTGATTCAGCACACGATCGGCTGGCCTCTGCCGAACCAGATCTACGGTGGCAGCTTCGTCTACCACCTCGACAAGAATCGCGTCGCGGTCGGTTTTGTCTGCGCGCTCGACTATCAGGACCCCTCGTTCATGCCCTTCGAGGCCTTCCAGCAGTTCAAGCATCACCCGATGATGCACGAGCTGCTCGACGGCGGTGAGATTCTGTCGGCTGGCGCGCGTGCCATTTCCGAGGGGGGATACCAGTCCCTGCCGCGCGTTGAAATGCCGGGTGCTCTGTTGATCGGCGATTCCGCCGGTCTGGTCAATGTCCCCAAGATCAAAGGCACGCATCAGGCGATGAAGTCGGGGATGCTGGCTGCCGAACATCTGTCCGAAGGATTGAGCAGCCAGGGCTTCGATGATCGCCTGCGTGCCTCCGGGATCGTCGCCGAGTTGAAGAAGGTCCGCAATATTCGTCCCGGCTTCAACAAGGGCCTATGGAAAGGCCTGACGACGGCGGCGATCGAGACCGCAACTGCCGGAAAGCTCCCCCGGACCCTGCGCAACCATGCAGACCACGAGCAGTATCGCCGCCTCGACCAGGGCGCTTTCGACTACGATTGGGTCGAACGTGATCTGCCGCCGCGGGACCGCCTGGCATCGGTCTATTTCGCTGCAACGGAGCACGATGAGGACCAGCCCATCCACCTGAAGATTGTAGACCCGGACGTGTGCTTCACGCGCTGCGAGGAGGAGTATGGCAATCCCTGCACCAAATTCTGTCCCGCCAACGTGTACGAGGTCGTCGACGATGAAGCCGGCAAGCGTATCCAGATCAACGCCGCCAACTGCGTCCACTGCAAGACCTGCGATATCGCCGATCCCTATCAGGTCATCAACTGGGTCACCCCCGAAGGTGGTGCGGGACCCAACTACACCAACCTCTAGAGTCGATAGGGCGCCAGGTCGCGCTATCGCAGGGACTTGAACCATGAGCGCTGGAACCAATTCATTCGGCCGTGTCCTGACCGTGACGACCTTTGGCGAAAGCCATGGACCGGCCATCGGCTGTGTGATCGACGGCTTTCCGCCGGGCCTGGAGATCAGCGCTGAAGAAATTCGCGTCGAACTCATGCGGCGAGCAACCGGCCAGAGCCGACATACCTCGCAGCGCAAGGAAAAGGAGGAAGTGCAGATCCTGTCGGGCTTCTTCGAGGGCCGGACGACCGGCACCCCTATCGCCCTGCTGATCTACAACACCGACGCGCGCTCCAAGGACTACAGCAAGATCGCGGCCCAGTTTCGCCCCGGCCATGCGGACTACACCTATCATCACAAGTACGGCATCCGCGACTATCGCGGTGGCGGGCGGTCGTCGGCGAGGGAAACCGCCATGCGTGTCGCCGCCGCGGCGCTGGCGAAGAAATACCTGAAACAGCAGCTGGGGATAGAAATCACCGGCTGGATGGCCCAGATCGGCGATCAGGTCTGCGACGAAAACTTCGACCCCGCCGTGATCAACTCGAACCCGTTCTTCTGCCCGGATTCCGCGAAGGTTCCGGAGCTCGAAGCCTTCATGAAGCGGCTCTGGAAGTCCGGTGATTCGGTCGGCGCCCTGGTCAAGGCGCGTGCCATCGGCGTACCCGTTGGCCTTGGCGCGCCGGTCTACGGCAAGCTTGACGTGGACCTGGCCTCGGCCATGATGAGCATCAACGCCGTCAAGGGCGTCGAGATCGGCGCAGGCTTTGGTTCCGTGGCGCAGAAAGGGACCGAGCACCGCGATGAGATCACTCCCGACGGTTTCCTCTCGAACCATGCCGGCGGTGTCCTGGGGGGAATCTCTACCGGGCAACCGGTCGAAGTCGCCGTTGCCTTCAAACCGACCTCATCCCTGCGCCTGCCGGGCCGCACCGTCGATACGAACGGCGAGCCTGCCGAGATCATCACCACGGGTCGTCACGATCCCTGCGTCGGTATCCGTGCCATCCCCATTGTCGAGGCGATGCTGGCCCTGACGCTGATGGATCACTATCTCCTGCATCGCGCTCAGTGTGGCGACGTGGCGCCGCAGGAGCCGCTGATTCCGGGGTGACCCGAGTGCGCGGATCAGGTAGGCTGCTCAGCCAATAGCCACGGCGCAGCCAGGAATCGCATGGACAAACGCAAGAAAAACTTTCGAGTCGCTGTCGTCGGTGCGACCGGCATGGTCGGGGAGGCCTTGCTTGAGCTGCTGGCCGAGCGCAAATTCCCGATCAGTGAGGTGGTGGCCCTGGCCAGCGAACGCTCGGTGGGTCGCGAGGTTGCTTTCGGCACGCGTTCACTGGTGGTGGATGATCTGGCCACTTTTGATTTCGATGGCGTTGATTTTGCGTTGTTTTCTGCCGGTGGATCCGTCTCGGCCAAGCACGCGCCACGCGCGGCCCAGGCGGGCTGCACCGTGATCGACAATACCTCGCATTTCCGCCTTCAGCCCGACGTGCCGCTGGTGATTCCGGAGGTCAATGCCGAGGTGCTCGACGGCTGGCCGGGGCAGGGGATCATTGCCAATCCGAACTGTTCGACGATCCAGATGCTGCTGGCGATCGCGCCGATCCATCGCGCCGTGGGAGTTTCTCGCGTCAACGTGGCGACCTATCAGTCCGTGTCGGGCGCCGGCAGGCGAGCCATGGAAGAGCTGGGCCGCCAGGCTGCCGATCGCTTCAATTTCAGGACCCCGGAACCCGATGTGTTCCCGGCGCCGATCGCCTTCAATCTCATACCGGCGATCGATCAGTTCGAGTCCAGCGGCTACACGCGCGAAGAAATGAAGATGCACAACGAGACACGCCGGATCCTCGGATCGGACGCCATCGCCGTCAACGCGACGGCCGTGCGAGTGCCCGTGTTTATCGGTCACGGTGAAGCGGTGCATCTGGAAACGGTCGAGGCGATCGAGCTGGACAAGGTCCGAGCCCTGCTTGCCGAGGCGCCCGGCGTGGAGCTCCTCGAAGGCGACGCTCTGGCGTCGCCGCTGGAGCAGGCGGCCGGCTCCGATGCGGTGTGGGTGGCGCGTCTTCGGCGGGACCTGAGTCACCCACAAGGCATTGATTTGTGGGTTGTTTCTGACAATATCCGCAAGGGGGCGGCACTCAATGCCATCCAGATCGCCGAGTATCTCGTGCGGCAGGGTGCTGGCGAGGACTGAGCCAGCGGATAGAAAAGCCGTGAGAGCGAGTGGTTTTCAGCTGTTTCTAATTATCTGAAGACATTGGTATACTCGCTTGAAATATCGCAAAAAGTTATAGTCATAAGAGGGTGTCCCGGTCGATGCGATCATCTACGATTAAGATTCTTGCAGTGGGTTTTGTGCTGGCTGCCGTTGCCCTGTTTCCGGCGGATGGACTCCGGGCCCTTGGCCTTGGTGAGGCGCGCGTCGACTCCTATCTGGGGCAGCCACTCAACGTCAGCATTCGCTTGGTGCAACCCGAAAGTGACGCCGTCGATTCGCTGACGGTGGCTTCGGCCTCGCCGCAGGATTACGACCGCCTGGGGATTCCATCGAACGCCCTCTCCCTCGATCTGGACGTGTCGATCGATCGAAGCGTCGAGCCCCCGCAGGTGCGCGTTCGCTCTCGCCGCGAGGTGGCTGACCCCGTCGTCCAGGTGCTGATCGATGCGCGCTGGTCCAGCGGGCGCGTGCTGCGCGAATACACGCTGTTCCTCGATCCTCCAACGCTACCGGTCGCTCCGCCCGTACGCCGCGTCGAAGCGGCCGAGGAGGTCGATGCACCAGCCCAGGTCACGCCGGCGCCCGACGTCGCCCCAGCGCCTGAGACTGCGCGGGAACCCGCAGCACGCGAGCCGAGCCCGACGGCGCCGCGCGCCATCGAACCCGCTCGGGACGAGCCGGCGACCTCTGCGGACCCGACACCGCCGCGCGCTGAAACCCGCGCGCCCGAGCCGGCGGCTGCGCCGGCGCCCCGTCGAACCGATCGCTCCGTGGGCCCCATTGCCCCCGGTCAGACCTTGTGGAGCATCGCGTCTGCCTGGCGTCCGAGTACGGGCCTGACCATGAGCCAGGTCATGCTGGCCATCCTCGACCGCAATCCAGAGGCGTTCATCGACGGCAACGTCAATCAGCTGCGGCGCGATGCGATGCTCGAGATGCCGAGCACCGATGCGATCGCCAGCATCGATCCGGCCGAAGCGGAGCGTCGCATGCAGGCGCAGATGATGGGCTGGCAGCCGATGGTCGACGAGCCTGACGTGCCGGTCATCAGCGATGAAGCGGTGCCCGAGGTCATGGATGAGAGTGATCCGGCCCCCGTCGCGGACGCCGACGATGGAAGTTATCGACTGGAGGTCGTGCCGCCCGAAGGCGAGGCGATCGACGACGTGCCCGCCGTGTCGGAAACGGAGATCGGAGAGGCCAGCCGACGCCTCACCGAGCTCGAGGATCAGTTTTTCATCGAGGGGCTCGAAGATGACGAGCTCTTCCGCGAGGTCGAAGAGATTCGAGACGCGATCGAGGCCCGCGATATGGCCGGTCTGGCGGTGGCGAATGAAGGGCTGGCCAATCTGGAAGCTCGGCTTCGCGAAGCGCGCGAAGCGCAGGCTCGGGCCGACGAGCTCGCCGCCCAGGAAGAAGCCATGGCCGAGGCGGCCGACGACGAGATGGCCGGCGAGGCGTCAATCGATGGCGCAGGGGACGACGTGGACGACTACTTCCGCGATCTCGAGGATGAGCTGGGCGCGTCCGATGAGGATGTGTCAGCGCGCGCGGAAGACGAGCTGGCGGCCACCGATCAGCCAGCCCTGGACGTGCAGGACGAAGACCAGCCCGCCCGCGATGACATGGGTAGCGATGAGACGCTGATCGACACGCCGCAGGCCAGTGAGCAGGAAACGACTCGCCCCCAGACCGTGGTCGTGTCGGATCGTGATGGTGGCTTCCCCGCCTGGTTGCTGGGCCTGATTGGCGCAGCGATCGCTCTCGTCGTCGGTGTGGGCCTGTTCCTGCGCAAGAAACTGGCCAAGGGGCCGGCCGATAGCCCGAGAGCCGAGCCCACCCTTGGCGTCGACGAACTGCGCGAGCGGGTTGATCAGGACCCTGACAACCTCGATGCCCATCTGGCCCTGCTCCACGGTCTGGCGGACCGGGATGATGAGAGCCAGTTCGCCGATGCCCTGGACGCCATGTACGCCCGCGTCGGCGATGACAGCGATTCACGCTGGCAGGCCGCGCTCAACCTGGCGGTCATGAACGCCCCGGACCATCCGCTGTTGACGCCGCCGGAAGTCGCCGGGGCCGGTGCCGATGAATCGATGGATGGCCTGGATGATCGGACACGGGAAATGCTCGGCATCCTCGAAACACCCGACGATGAGGCCGATGAGCGACCATCGGGCGATGATCCCGCCTTCGACACCCTTGGAGATGTCGACGACAACGATGATCAGCTTGACAGCCTCTTCGACGCGCACGATGAGGCCGACACACCATCGCCGGCGCCAGCGCCAGCCGCCGACGCTGAAGAGACCGGCGAGTTCGACATGGCGGCCCTGTCGGACTCGCAGGACGACGACTGGACAGGAGACGACGAGGTCTCCCTCGATGCCGATGAGGCGCTGCTCGCCGATTCGGACGCTGAAGATCCGGCGCTGGAAGTGTCGGACGACGATGAGCTGGATCTGGACTTCGAATTCTCCAGTGACGAGGCTCCCCAGAAAGAGGGTGACGCCCTATCCCTCGACGACCTGGATGCCGGTCAGGATGATGACGGCGCCGAGGTCTCCGACGACGAGCAGCAGGACCCTGCCTTCGGTCCGGCCGACACCCTGGATCTTTCCGGTGAGTCTGCATCCAACGATACGGTTCGCCTGGACCCGGACGAGCTGGATGCGCTCAGCCTCGAAGACGACGGTGATGAGGCCGGCAGCCAGTCGGACACGCAGGCGGACGGCGGCGGAACGGTCCGCGCGGACGACACGCTCGATCTCGTCTCCAACAGCGATCTTGACTTCGAAGACGTGGGTGACCGCGAGCTCGAGGCCTTCTTGTCCGAGGGCGACGATAGCCCCGTCGACGAAGACGACGATGAGCTGATCGACGAGGGCGAGGCTGCCTCCATCCTTGACGACGATGAGGGCGACGAGGACGACGAGGCGCCTGAACTCAGCAACGACGACGCCGACGTCAAGCTCGATCTGGCGCAGGCCTACCTGTCGATGGGTGATTCGGATTCTGCCCGCACGCTGCTGGAGGAAATCATCTCCGGCGGGTCGAAGGCAAAGCGTGCGCGAGCTCAGGAATTGCTCGACGGCCTCTGATGTGCTGACCGGTCATGCGGTTGGCCGCCGGGGTTGAGTACGATGGCACGCCATTCCATGGCTGGCAGCGCCAGCGCCAGCGCCAGTCGCCCACGGTTCAGGAGTGCATCGAGACCGCATTGAGCCGGGTGGCCGACCACCCGGTCGATGTGTTCTGTGCGGGTCGGACGGATGCGGGAGTTCACGGGCGCTGTCAGGTGATCCACTTCGACAGCCGAGCCGAACGCAGCGAACGGGCCTGGGTTCTGGGCGCTAACACCCATCTTCATCCCGCCATCAGCCTTCTCTGGGTTCGACCCGTTCCAGAGTCCTTCCACGCACGATTTGCCGCGGCGCGGCGGCGCTATCGGTATCTGATTCTCAATCGCTGGGTGCGCCCGGCGCTCGACAGGCAGCGCGTTGCCTGGGTTCGGCACCCCCTCGATGCGGCTCGGATGCACGCAGCGGCCCAGGCCCTCCTCGGTGAGCACGATTTCTCCAGCTTTCGCGCGCGCCACTGCCAGGCCAAATCACCGGTCAAGACGGTCCACGAGATCAGCGTCCAGCGTCACGGAAGTGAAGTTCGAATTGACATTGAAGCCAGCGCCTTCGTCTACCATATGGTTCGAAACATTGCCGGTTCACTGATTGCAGTGGGCCAGGGCAAACGGGCGCCCGAATGGATCGCCTCCGTACTCGCCGCTCGCGATCGCACCGCGGCCGGAATCACTGCTCCAGCAGATGGATTGACCTTCATGCACCCAAGCTATCCCGACTACCCGCAGCTGCCGGTCAGGGACACCGTGTCCTTTCCCTTGCCGGGTCTGAGCGTGGACGGGAACGAGTCGTCATGATCCGGGCCAAGATATGCGGCATCACCCGGGTCGACGACGCCCTCGCAGCGGCGTCGTTCGGTGCCGACGCGATCGGCCTGGTGTTTGTCGGGGCCAGTCCCCGCGCCGTGACGCTCGAGGCCGCCGCGACGATCGCGCGAGCGCTGCCGCCCTTCGTGAGTCGGGTGGCCCTGTTCATGAACCCCGAGGCCGATGAGGTGCGACGTGTTCTGACGGCCGTGCCGATCGACTCGATACAATTTCACGGTCACGAAACGGCTGAGTTCTGCGCCCAGTTCGGGCGTCCCTGGATCAAGGCCCTGGCGCTGAGCGGTGCCGATGCCGCCACCTTCGATCGCTATGCCGGCGCCGACGCGATCCTCCTCGACACCCACGCCGGCCAGACCATGGGCGGCAGCGGGGAGACCTTCGACTGGTCGACGATTCCCAGCCTGCCGAGGCCGCTGATACTCGCCGGCGGGCTGAACCCGGATAACGTCGCCGACGCCTGCCGTCAGGCACGGCCGGCCGCGGTCGATGTCTCCAGCGGCGTGGAGTGCCGACCCGGGGTCAAGAGTGATAGTCTTGTGCAACGCTTCATCAATTCAATCGACGAGGTAAACAGAAATGGCTGATCCAGCTTTGAAACTGGCTCCCGAAGCTCAGGTCCCGGACCCGAGCGGGCACTTTGGCGTTTTTGGCGGACGTTTCGTGTCGGAAACGTTGATGCCGGCGCTCGAAGAGCTGGATCAAGCCTGGCGAAAATACCTCGCCGATCCGGCCTTCATGGCCGAGCTTGATCGCGATCTCGCCCACTTCGTCGGCCGACCCTCACCGCTCTACGAGGCCGAACGGCTGACCGCGCGGATGGGAGGGGCCCGTATCATCCTCAAGCGCGAGGACCTGAATCACACGGGCGCCCACAAGATCAACAACACGATCGGGCAGGGGCTGCTCGCGCGGGCGATGGGCAAGAAGCGGGTCATTGCCGAAACCGGCGCCGGACAGCATGGCGTGGCCTCGGCCACCGTGGCGGCCCGCCTGGGCATGGACTGCGTTGTCTACATGGGTGCCGAGGACGTTCGTCGTCAGGCCATCAACGTTTATCGCATGAAGTTGCTCGGAGCGGAGGTTGTCAGCGTGACGGCCGGCGCGAAGACCCTGAAAGACGCGCTGAACGAAGCGATGCGGGACTGGGTCACGAACGTCGACGACACCTTCTACATTCTCGGGACCGTGGCCGGACCGCATCCGTACCCCGCCATGGTGCGGGACTTCAACGCCGTCGTTGGCCGCGAAGCCCGCGCACAGATGATCGAGTCCTACGGCAAGCTCCCGTCGGCGCTCGTGGCCTGCGTTGGCGGTGGATCGAACGCGATCGGGCTGTTCCACCCGTTCCTCGACGACAAGGACGTGGCCATGTATGGCGTCGAAGCGGCGGGCCGCGGCCTGTCGGGCGACGACCATGCCGCCAGCCTCTGCGCGGGTCGCGTTGGCGTACTCCACGGCAGTCGGACCTATCTCCTCGACGACGAAGACGGTCAGATCCGTCACACCCACTCGGTGTCCGCCGGCCTGGATTATCCGGGCGTCGGGCCCGAGCACGCCTGGCTGAAGGACACGGGCCGCGCGCGCTACGTCGGCATTACGGACGATGAAGCCCTGGAAGCCTTCCATCTGCTGACGCGGACCGAGGGCATCATGCCGGCGCTCGAGACGGCGCATGCGATCGCCTACGGGATGAAGCTTGCAGCGGAACTGCCGAAGGACGACCTGATCCTGATCAACCTCTCCGGCCGTGGCGACAAGGACATCCACACGGTCGCCGACCTGGAGGGCATGCAGTTTTGAACCGGATCGATCAACGTTTCAGCGAACTCGAGGCGAGCGGGCGCTGCGCGCTCGTTCCTTACGTCACCGCTGGCCATCCGCGGCCCGAGGCCAGCGTCGAGGTGTTGCACGCGGCGGTGGCGGCCGGGGCTGACCTCGTCGAGCTGGGCATGCCTTTCTCCGACGTCATGGCCGACGGCCCGGTCATCCAGAATGCCTGCGCCAAGGCCCTGGAGCAGGGAACTCATTTGAATGAGGTCCTTGCGATGGTGCGAGAATTCCGCCAGAAGGATCAGACAACGCCGCTGATCCTGATGGGGTATACCAATCCGATCGAGCGTCGCGGCGCCGAGCGCTTCGCGGCCGAAGCGGCCGAAGCCGGCGTCGATGCGCTGCTGATCGTCGATTGTCCCGCCGACGAAGCCGATGACCTTCGCGCCCTGCTTCATGCCAAGGGGATGCACCAGATCTTCCTCATTGCACCGACGACGAACGACCATCGACTCGAGCACGCGGCGCGCCTGGCGGGGGGCTTCGTCTATTACGTGTCCATCAAGGGCGTGACCGGTGCAGCGAGCCTCGACATCGACAGCCTCGGGCCGATGATCGAGAAGGTCCGCGGACGGGTCGATCTCCCGGTCGCCGTCGGGTTCGGTATTCGTGAGCCGGCCCAGGCAGCCGCCGTGGCCGAGGTGGCCGATGCGGTGGTCATCGGCTCGGCGCTGGTCGATCGCCTGGACCGCTGCGAGTCGGTCGCCGAGGCGGTTCAGGCGGTGAGCGACTACCTCGGGCCGGTGCGCGCGGCCATGGACGAGCGCCGCCAGCAACACGGCAGCAAGGCGGCGGCGGTCTAATGAGCTGGTTTCAGAAGCTGATGCCGGCTCGGATTCGTACCGAGGGCGGAAAGACGCGCAAGGTGCCCGACGGATTGTGGACCAAGTGCAAGTCCTGTGATGCCGTGCTGTATCAGCCCGAGCTCGAGCGCAATCTTCAGGTCTGCCCGAAGTGCGGATTCCATATGAGCTTGTCGGGACGCGCGCGTCTCAAGGCCTTTCTCGACGAAGGCGAACAGGTCGAGCTTGGAGCAGACCTGAGGCCCGTCGATCCCCTGCGCTTCCGTGACTCGAAGCGCTATCGCGATCGACTGGCTGCGGCCCAGAAAGCAACGCAGGAGAGCGACGCGCTGATCGTTCTCAAGGGTCAGCTGCTCGGTCTTGAGCTGGTCAGCTGCGCCTTCGACTTCCGCTTCATGGGGGGATCGATGGGGTCGGTCGTCGGCGAACGCTTCATGATCGCCGTACAGGCCTGCCTCGACGACGGCCTGCCGCTGGTCTGCTTTTCCGCCTCGGGCGGTGCCCGCATGCAGGAGGGCCTGCTGTCGTTGATGCAGATGGCCCGGACCTCGGCCGGGCTGGCCCGCATGGCCGAACGCGGCCTGCCGTACATCAGTATTCTGACCCACCCCACCACGGGCGGCGTCTCGGCGAGCCTGGGCATGCTGGGTGACATCAATCTGGCCGAACCCAACGCCCTGATTGGCTTCGCAGGGCCGCGCGTCATCGAACAGACGGTGCGCGAGACGCTCCCCGAGGGCTTCCAGCGCTCCGAGTTCTTGCTCGACAAGGGCGCCATCGATCAGATCGTCGATCGCCGCGAGCTCAGACAGCGCTGCCATGCACTCCTGAGCATGATGCTCAGCCAGCGCCTGGCGGTGCAGGAAGGCGAGCTGCTGGAACCGGAACTCGCAGCGCCCGCCGACTCTCCCGATCCCCTCGGCGGACAGCACGACTCGAACTGACGCCGCGGACAACTCCATTGAACTCAGGGGTCAAGTCAGGTCTCGCAGCGTGGCTGCGACGGCTCGAGCAGCGTGCACCAGAATCGCGCATCGAACTCGGCCTCGAGCGGGTTCGCCGGGTTTATCAGCGCCTGAGCCTGACGCGTCCGCGGGCCGTGGTCACGGTCGGAGGCACCAACGGCAAGGGATCGGTCGTCGCCTACCTCGAGGCCATGGGCCAGGCCGCTGGCCTGTCGACCTTTGCCTACACCTCACCCCACCTGATCGACTTCTCGGAACGTTTTCGGATCGACGGCCAGCCTGCGCCCGACGACGCCATCGCTGCGGCGCTCGAGGCGGTGGAGCAGGCAAGGCAGGGCATTGATCTCACCTATTTCGAACACGCAACGCTCGCAGGCTGGGTGCTGGCGTCCGGCCAGGAGGCGGATCTCTGGGTTCTCGAAGTGGGCCTGGGTGGTCGACTCGACGCGGTCAATGTCGTCGATGCCGATGTCTCGATCATTACTTCCATCGGCCTGGATCACACGGAATGGCTGGGGCCAACGCGGCTTCATGTGGGTCGGGAGAAAGCCGGCATCGCGCGGCCGGGTCGCCCCCTGGTGCTCGCCGAGCCCCGTCCGCCCCGCGGCCTGAACGACGTCCTGGAGGCCACCGGCGCTGAGCTCTGGCGCCGCGGGCGCGAGTTCCGGTCGATCCGCCGCCAGGACCGGTTCCTCCTGCGCTGGGGCGAGCAGACGCTCGAGCTGCCCCTGCCGACGATGCGCGGCCTCTGGCAGCAGTCGAATGCCGCGGCGGCAGCGATGGCGGCGGTGCTGCTGGCGCCTCGGCTGAGGATCGATCCGGCGGCAATGGCCGATGGTCTGCTGCGGGCGCGCATTGCGGGCCGGATGGAAGCCGTCGCCGAGGCGCCGGAGGTCCTCCTCGATGTGGCCCACAACCCGGCGGCGGCGCAAGCGCTGGCCGGCGAGCTCGCGCGCTCGCCGGTCCAGCCCACCATCGCCGTCTTTGCCGCGCTCCGTGACAAGGACATCGCGGCCATCGGGCGCGCACTCCGAGGGAGTTTCGACCACTGGTTTCTCGCCCCGATCAACAGCGAGCGCGCCCTGTCGACCCCCGAGTTGGCGTCAGGATTGGAGCAAGCGGCTGTCACGGGACCGATGGACACGTTAGAATCCATCGCTGAGGCGATCGATCAGGCGATTGCGCGCGCCGGCCCTCAGGGCCGCGTCGTGGTGTTTGGTTCGTTTCGCACCGTGGCTGAGGCCTGGCCACTTTTTGGACCCCAATAGAATGTCGATGCCATGGACAACGTGCTCAAACAGCGGCTGATCGGCGCATCCATCCTGATTGCTCTGGCAGTCATCTTCGTGCCCATGCTCTTCGACGGCCCCGAGACCGATCCGGTCAGCCGCGAGCTCGATATCGACCTGCCCAGCGCGCCGGGCGATCGGGCGCCGATCCGGCGCCTCCCCCTCGATCCAGAGCAGACCCGGGCGACCGGACAGTCGAATCGAAGCGACGAGGATAGCGCCCTGGAAGCGCCCATCGAGGCGCCGCGCATGCGCACTCCGAGGCTGACGGACGGCGACTCGGGCAGCAACGTGCCCGGCACCGGTGGCCGCGACGAGCCGGTGCCGCCGAGCATGCCGGAAGCCCCTCCGGAGGTGGACGCTTCGGCGCCTGACCTTGAAGCCGACGAGACAGGAGACGCGAGCGAAGGCGACGCGCTCGGGCAAGACTGGCAAGCCCCGCCAGCGCCTGCCGACAGCACCACGGACGCGGCCCCGGAGACGTCCGCCGAGGCCGCGACGGACGCCGTGCAGGGCTTCGAGGTTCAGGTCGCGAGCTTCGGCAATCGGGAGAATGCCGATGCCCTGGTCGAGCGGTTGACGCGCCTCGGCCACGTGGCTGAAATCGATATTCTCGTGCGCGGCCCGTCCGAGCTCCATCGGGTCCGCACCGGGCCCTATCAGGAGCGTGACGATGCCGAACGCGCCCTCAGCCAGATCGCCCAGACCATTCAGGGCGTCAATCCGGTCATCGTGGGGTCGAGCGCGGTGCCGGGCCCTACGACGCTGACGGACTCGGGATTCGCAGTGCAGGTGGGTTCCTTTGCCAGCCGAGATAACGCCCTGCGCCTCCTCGATCAGCTCGGTAATCAGGGCTTTGAGGCCTTCATCCACCAAGACCAGGCCGGATCGCGAACGATCTGGCGTGTCCGAGTCGGGCCACTGGGGACGCGCGCCGAGGCCGTCGAGCGGCTTGCTCGTCTGACCGAGGACGCGGGTATCGACGGGCTGGTGGTTTCGCATCCATGAACGGTGCCGATCTGGCCATTCTGGCCATCGCGCTGATTTCCATGTTGGTCAGCCTGTTTCGCGGCTTCGTCCGCGAGGCCTTCTCCCTGTTGGTCTGGATCGCCGCCGGCTACCTGGCCCTGCGCGCGTCCGGGCCGCTGTCGCTGGAGATGTCGCCGTGGATCGAAATGCCGTCCGTGCGTCTGATCGTGGCCTTTGTCGGTGTCTTTGTCACGGTGCTGATCGTCGGTGGACTCTGCAATTTCCTGTTGGGCAAGCTGGTCTCGAGCACCGGGCTGAGCGGCACCGACCGGCTCCTCGGGGCCTTGTTCGGTCTCCTGCGGGGTGGCGCGATCGTGCTCGCCGCGGTGATCGTGGCGCGCTTTACGCCCTTTCCCAGCGACCCCTGGTGGCAGAGCTCGCAGCTGCTCCCGCACTTCGAACGGACCGCGCTGTGGGCCGTCGACCAATTCCCCGAATCCCTCAAGTCGCAGATTCCCGAGTCCTCCCCCGTCCCTGAAGGGGCAGAGATTTCTCCGGCTGCGCTCGCGGCGGATTCCCCCTCGTCACCGCCTGAAGAAACTCGGGCTGAACCCTAGAAGAGATCGTCCCATGTGTGGAATCGTAGGAATTTTCGGCACTGCACCCGTTGCCGCTCGCCTGTATGACGCGATGACGATCCTGCAGCATCGCGGCCAGGATGCCGCAGGCATGACGACCCTCGATCAGGGCCGCATGCGATCGGCACGTGGCATGGGTCTGGTCAGCGATGTTTTCGGCGAAGACTCCGTCTCTGGCCTGACCGGCGATCTCGGCATCGGCCACGTGCGCTATCCGACGGCCGGCTGCGATCGGCCCGACGAGGCCCAGCCCATGTACGTGAATTCCCCTCATGGCATTGCCCTCGGGCATAACGGCAATCTGATCAACTCCGATGCGCTGAGCGCTGAGCTCTTTGCCGAAGACCGCCGCCACATCAATACCGAGTCGGACTCGGAGGTGCTGCTCAACTGTCTGGCTCACGAAATGGTCAGCTTCGAGGGTGGACGTCCCTCGCCAAAGCAGATCTTCGCGGCGGTCGACGGCGTTCATCGTCGCTGTCGCGGTGGTTACGCCGCCGTCGCCCTGATCGCGGGTGTGGGGCTCCTCGGCTTTCGCGATCCCAACGGCATTCGGCCCGCCGTCCTGGGTCGCCGCCACACGGATGAGGGCGAGGAGTACATCATTGCTTCCGAGTCCGTGGTGCTCGATATCCTCGGCTTCAAGCTCGTCTCCGATCTGGGTCCGGGCGAAGCGGTCCTGATCGATATGGACGGCCAGCTGCACCGCCACGCCAGTCCGGAGGCCAAGGCTCACACGCCCTGCCTGTTCGAATACGTGTACTTTGCCCGGCCCGATTCGATGCTCGATGATCTCTCGGTCTACAAGGCCCGCTTGCGCATGGGCGAGGCCCTGGCGGAGAAGATTCTTCGCGTCTGGCCCGATCATGACATCGACGTGGTGATCCCCGTGCCGGACACGAGTCGCACGGCCTGTCTGCCCCTGGCGCATATGCTGGGCGTGAAGTATCGCGAGGGCCTGATCAAGAACCGCTATATCGGCCGGACCTTCATCATGCCGGGTCAGGAAGCCCGGGCCCGCTCGGTCCGCCGCAAGCTCAACACGATCCCCCTCGAGTTCAAGAAGAAGAACATCCTGCTGGTCGATGATTCCATCGTTCGCGGAACCACCTCCCGGCAGATCATTCAGATGGCCAGGGAGGCGGGCGCGAAAAAAGTCTATCTGGCCTCCGCGTCACCGCCGGTGCGCTTTCCGAACGTCTATGGCATCGATATGCCGGCAGCCAGCGAGCTCATCGCCGCCGGTCGCACGGAAGAGGAAGTCTGCGCAGCGATCGGTGCCGATCGCCTGATTTATCAGGACCTGGACGCCCTGGAAAAGGCGGTGCGCGGCAAGAACAAGAAACTCGATGGCTTCGACAGCTCCTGCTTCAGCGGCCAGTACGTCACCGGGATCGAGCCGGGTTACCTCGAGGAGCTCGAGAGTCGTCGCGCTGACGCCGTTCGAATGCAGCGCCGCGCCGAGGCCTGAGCAGCTCGTCGGCGCTTGACCAGCGCTGCGGTTCCGCCCGGCCAGGCGCGATGGACTCCCGCGAGCGCGGGAGTCCAGGGGGGTGTCAGCGCTTGAACAGGCTGCCGAGCAGGCTGCTGCCGGCCTGGGCCAGGCCGCCGAGGTCGCTGCTACTGCCGCCCAGAAGCTGTCCCAGCACGTTGCCGCCGGCCTGGCCGCTGCTGCCCTTCAGTAGATCGCCCATGGAACCCTGAAGCAGATCGCCGATGCTGCCGGCGGTGCTACCGCTGGACGCCCGCGCCTGCTGGCCGAGGGCACCCATGACGACCGGGGCGAGCAGGGCCATCATCTTGTGGATCTGATCGCTCTGCAGGCCGGTCTGTTCCGCGAGTCCGGACTCGGCGGGCGCCTGATTCGAGCCGAAGATGTGGCCGAGAATCCGTTCGCCGGTGCTCGTGCTGCCATCGGCAAAGAAGCCGCCGAGCTGACCGAGGATCGATCCGTCGTGGTCCTTCTCCACCGCACGCGCCAGCGCCTGATGACCCTGCTCCGATTCGTTGTTTTTGGCAAGCATGCCGACAAGCACGGGTAGGGCGGCATTGATCGCGCTGTGGGTCTGCTCCGTTGGCGCGCCAATCTGCTGTCCCAGCTTGCCGATCGCCTCCTGGTCGAAATGCGACGCCAGGGTTTTCAGTAGGTCATTGGTCATCTGCGTTTCTCTTCTCGTCCTGGTGAGTGGGTCAAACCGTCATCGTACCCGAAGCAGGCGGTTCCCTACAGGCGGTAATCACGCCCTGTTGACGGCGGGAAAACGACAGTTATCTCATGCCGAGTACCGCGATCGTCTGGTTCCGCCGGGATCTTCGCCTGGCCGATAACCCCGCCCTCGATTTTGCCCGTGATCACTATGACCGGGTCGTGCCCGTCTATATCTGGGACCCGGACTCGGAATCGCCGTGGGCGACCGGGGCGGCTGCCAGGTGGTGGCTGCATCATTCGCTGCTGGCGCTGTCCGAGCGCCTGCAGGATCGGGGCAGTCGACTGATCCTTGCCCGGGGCGCTTCCCTCGAGCATCTGAAACGCATGGCCACGGCCAGCGGCGCCGATGCGGTGATCTGGAATCGCCTGTATGAACCGGCGGCCATCGAGCGCGATCGCCGGATCAAGGAAGCGCTGGGGGAAGAAGGTCTGGAGGCCAGAAGCTGCAACGGACGCCTGCTCTTCGAGCCCTGGGAAATCCTCAAGGGCGATGGGTCGCCCTACCTGGTATTTACGCCCTACTGGAAGCAGATGCAGAAGCGCTGGCGTGCACCGGACCGTCGGCCAGAACCGCGCGAGTTGAAGGCGCCGGAGCGCTGGCCGGCCTCCGATGCCCTGGAAGAGCTTGGTTTTCTTCCCCAACGTGATTGGGCCGACGGATTTTCCCAGCGCTGGGAACCCGGCGAGCTCGCGGCACGCCGCCGCCTCGACTCGTTCCTCGATGAGGCGGTGTCCGACTACGAGAGGGAGCGAAATCGTCCTGATCGTCGAGGCACGTCCCGACTCTCGCCGCATCTCCATCACGGTGAAATTTCTCCTCGCCAGGTCGCCCTGGCGCTGAATGAAGCGGGCGATCTGCCCTCGGGCGAGGGCCCCTTGTCCTTCCTGAGCGAGATCGCCTGGCGCGAATTCTCGACCTATCTCCTCTACCACTTTCCGACGATCCCGGATGAGCCGCTGAAAGACCAGTTCCAGGCGTTTCCCTGGCGCGAGGAGTCTGACTATCAGGACGATCTGCGCGCCTGGCAGCGAGGTCGCACGGGGGTGCCGATGGTCGATGCGGGCATGCGCGAACTCTGGGCGACGGGCTGGATGCACAACCGCGTCCGCATGATCGTGGCCTCCTATCTCACCAAGAATCTCCTCATTCCCTGGCAGGAGGGTGCGCGCTGGTTCTGGGATTGCCTGGTCGATGCCGATCTGGCGAGCAACTCCCAGGGCTGGCAGTGGACGGCAGGCTGTGGCGCGGACGCTGCCCCCTATTTTCGAGTCTTCAACCCCGTGCTTCAGGGCGAGAAATTCGACCCCCAGGGCGAATACGTCCGGCGATGGGTGCCGGAACTCAGGGGCATTTCAGGCAAACGGGTTCACCAGCCCGAAGTCGCCGTGCAAGAGGGTGATGGCTACGTTGACGCGGCCGTCGATCTCAAGCGCACCCGCCAGCGTGCTCTTGAGGCCTATGAGGCCGTCAAGAAAGGCTGATCGACTCGAGTTCCGGGCGCTCTGACGTGATGCCGGCCTTGGCTGGGGTCAGGTCCCCGGCCGGTGGTGGTAGCACCAGTGCCAGGGCTCCCACTGGATTCTGTGGCGGTTGTTGCGAGGGTAGCTTTCCTTGAAGCCGTAGATGCCGGCATTCGACTTCAGCCAGTCGTAGGCTTTCGAGTTGGCGAAGTCCTCGTCGAGAGGCTTCTTTCCCTGGGTCGTCAGGTCGATGGCTCGGCCGCTGTGGTGCTCGCTGTAGCCCGGGGCAGCCGAGGTCGCGAGGATCTTGCTGACGCTCTGGCCCTCATCGAGCTTCCGCTGAACCAGATTGGTCTGGTAGGTCACGGTGCGGAAGGCCGATACGAGCTGCAGTTCGATTCCGCGCGAGGCGGCTGCGGTCTTCATCCGATTCCAGGCCGTGGCCGCAGCGGGTGTCAGGCGCTGATCCCGATCAAAGATGTCGCGACCCACGGGGACCAGCGTGGAGGCTTCGGGGATCAGGCGCATGCGATGTCTGAGCCCATAGTCCTGCGGCATCCCGAGCTTGTCGAGTTGCTCCAGGATTGCTTTCAGTTCCGGTTTGGCCTGGGCAAGGAGATCCTTTTCCATGCGTCCTGAGTCGGGATCGCCGCTCTCCGGCTGATAACCCATCGCCCCCATGAAGCCGCTGACCTGCTTCTTCGCGCTGCAGTACAGGGTCCTTGCGCCGTAGGACATGGCCAGCTTCTCTGCGGCGCGAAACAGCTGTCGGGGCGTTTCTGGCGAGGCCGTCTCCGGATCGAGGTAGCAGGCCATGACCTGGCAGCGATCGAGGTCAACGGCAGTCAGACCGGCCAAGCGATGGCCCGTCGTGGCAATGATCAGCGATTGATCGGGAATCAGCCGGGCCAGCTGGGCTTCGATATTGTCTGGACGTTTCTTGCCGGCCATCATATCCGGCAGCTGATTGAGGATCAGCTTTGCCAGGGTCGGAATTTCGGCGTTTCTTGCCGGACGGATCTTGATTGAATCCTTCATACGCATCGGCTCCAGCGGATTTCTCGCGCCTTTTATCCTGTGTTGCGAGCAGCGTTTCAACGTCCCCCCGACGCCGGCGCCCGGACCTCGCGCCGCAGATGGTGGCGACATGCTATATTTTTTTCATGTCGCCCGGTCCCCTCACTTACTGGCTGCAGCAGGTCCTGGTCTCAGCGCTGATCGGACTTTGCATTCTACTACTTTCACTGGTTCCTGCTCGCCACGTTCTGATGCCGTTCTGGCCCAGTCCCGTGGATGAATTCATCGTTGTCGAGGCGGGCAGTGACTCGTCCTCGCGCGTCCTGTTGATGGCTGCGTCCGAACCGCAGCCACTGCTGCAGGTTGCTCGATCGCGACCGCTGAGCGTGGCGACGATCGAGCGCAGGGACGGATCGATCGCCGTCGGCTATCCCGTGGGTTTGCGCCTCGACGGCTCGGAAGAGGATCTGGTGGATCGCCCACTACCGGCGACCTTCCGCCGAACGGTGCTCCACACGATGCCGATCGATGAGGGCGAGCTGTTGCTGATGGGCCCCAATGATCAGCTCGAATCGATTGCCTTGAGTCAGATCGAGCGCCTGGTCTATCCGAATCGGCTGAATCTGCTCGAGCGGTGCCGCTATGTCGCCGTCCGAATCCTGCGGTCCATTGTCGGCCCGTCATCGACGGGCGTCGTGGCGGGCGGTCATCAGCCCGTCACGGACATCGAGTAGTCTCGCACCGTCGATCAAGACTCTCCAGCACGATTTAGATCGGGGCGTCCGGCCAGGCCGGGCGCCCCGTTTTTTTTGTCAAAAGGCCCTGACCTGGCCGATCTCCTTTTGCCCGAGAGCCACCATGGCCAGGCGATCGACGCCGAGGGCCACACCGGCACATTCAGGCAGACCTGCCTCGAGGGCCGATAGAAAGGCTTCGTCGATCGGCATTTCGACGCGTCCGAGGCGACGTCTTTTCAGATTGTCCTGCTCGAAGCGCCTGCGCTGTTCCCGTGCATCGGTCAGCTCCTGATAGCCGTTGGCGAGTTCGATCGAGCCGGCGAAGAGCTCGAAGCGCTGGGCCTTGCGCGGATCGTCATCGTCGAGTCGGGACAGGGCGGCCTGGCTTGCGGGGTAGCCGTGAACAACGGTCAGCGTCCGGTCCGGGAACCGAGCCTGGATCGAGGTCGAGAACAGCCAGTCCAGGCGCATGTCCCGATCGCAATCCGACGGCAGCTCCGAGCTGACCCGACGGATGTCCCCGTCGCTGGCTTCGAGCGGATCCGGCAGGCCTGCTCGAGTAAAGCAATCGGCCCAGTCGTACCAGCGCGCCTGCCACCCTGACTGACCGAGTGCAGCGAGGGCGTGCTGACAGAGATCGATCGTCTCCTGAGCCAGCTCTTGCCAGCTGAAGCCGCGTCGGTACCATTCGAGGAGCGTGAACTCGAGGCGGTGCATGCGGCCGGATTCTCCGGCTCGGAAAACGGGTCCGAGTTCATAGAGATCGCCCAGGCCCTCTGCAAGCAGGCGTTTGTGGGCGTATTCGGGGGAGGTTCTCAGGTAGCCCTGACGATCAGCGAGCCTGACGCTCTCGATGTGGACGTCAGTGACGCCCGCCTCGGAGATCAGCGGCGTCTGCACTTCGATGAGCCCACGTTGATCGAGGAAGTCGCGCAGCAAGCGGATCAGCCGCGCGCGCTCGGCGAGTCGCTTCGCTCGATCCGGCAAGGCTGCTGCAGCACTCACGCGGGTGCCATTCTCAGCGCTTCGATTTTCAGCGTCAGTCCCAGCCTGGCGAGTTCTTGCTGCTCGATCATGAGGTCATGGCGCACCAGGGGTCGGCTTCCGGCCCAGCCGTCGGTAAGGGCCAGGGTGAGTCGGTCGTCCTCGGCGCGAAGGCTGAAGTCGCCGAAGTCGGACTCCGAGCGCGCACGGCATACGGTGACGGCCAGGCGCAGCAGGGCGATCGACTGGCGGGCGACTCGATGCAGCCGCCCCGGTAGCGACTTGATCTGTTCGGCGTCGATCCGGCGTCGCTGAAGACCGGCGACAACTGCCATGAACTCCTGTTCCTGCCGACTGAACCCGGGCATGTCGGCGTGCTG
This sequence comes from uncultured Wenzhouxiangella sp., assembly GCA_964504865.1. Classification (GTDB taxonomy): domain Bacteria; phylum Pseudomonadota; class Gammaproteobacteria; order Xanthomonadales; family Wenzhouxiangellaceae; genus Wenzhouxiangella. Next base: position 26,082 of record CAZDFS010000009.1, on the reverse strand, counting down.
AAGGATATAGGCCGTATGACGCTGATGGCCGTCGTGAGCAACGCTCAGGCCGATTTCATGGAGCTGGCTGATCCAGTGCAGCAACTCACCGTGAATCGGCTTCAGTGACCAGCACTCGCGCACCTGTTCGAAGGCGGCGGCGGTCCAGTCGGTGACGCGCTCGGCCTGCGCGCGATCGACCTGATAGCGGGCCATCATGCCGCGAACGGTGGCATCGCGCGGATCCTGCTCGCCCAGGCGACCCATCAGGTCCTGCAGCACGCCTTCCCGAAGGGCGAAGGGTGAAATCCGCAGCCGATCGATCTCGAGCGTCTCCATGACGGCGTCGAGTGCAGCCAGGCCGCCGATGATGACCGGCTGGCGCCTTGCCGACAGGCCCGGGAGCTCGATCGCGTCACTGTCGTTGAACTCCAGCAGCCTGGCCCTGAGCCTGTCGAGTGCCTTACGAGTGATCTGCCCATCCTGGCCCGGCTGGCGGCTTTCGATCATGGAGGCGATGGCGCGAATTGTGCCAGAAGTGCCCACCGCCTGGTGCCAGCCGTGCTCGCGGAACTGCGCGCCCCAGGCCTGAAGCTCGGCGCGGCAGCGCTCGAGGACGCGCTGGTAGCGTTCGGCGCTGATTCTACCGTCGGGGAAGCCCCAGCGAGTCAGGCTGACGCAGCCCAGGGGCAGGCTTTCGGCCAGCTTCGGAACCACCGAGTCTCCGGCGACGAGTTCCGTCGAACCACCGCCGATGTCAATGACCAGCCTCGAGCCCTCGGCCGGTGCCACGCCCTGGCTGACGCCGAGCCAGATCAGGCGCGCCTCTTCGCGACCGCTGACGATGTCGATCGGACAACCGAGCGCCGTTTCGGCCACTACCAGAAAGGCGGCAGGTTCGCGAAGCCGGCGAAAGGTCTGCGTGCCCACGGCTCGAACCTGGTGTTCCGGGATGTTGCGGATCCGCTCGCCGAAGCGAGCCAGGGCATCGACGGCTCGCTGCCGCGTTGCATCGTCGAGGCGACCCTCATCGTCGAGTCCGCCGCCGAGACGAACCATGTCCTTGATCCGGTCGATGACCCGAAACTGGTCGTGTTCCAGGCGCGCGACGATCATATGGAAACTGTTCGAGCCGAGGTCAATGCCGGCGTAGAGCTCAGGTTCCGCCACGGTTCGCCTGCTCCATCAGGTACTCCTGCGCCGAGATCGCCTGTTCGCCTTCCTCCGGCCGGCACAGGCGGTAGCTGCCGTCGGCGTCGAGTTCCCACGCCTGGGTGTTGTCTTCGAAGGCGAGGGTGATGCTCTCATGGAGCACGCGCTTGGCGGCCTTGGGCTCGGAGATCGGAAAGCAGACCTCGACGCGCTGGAACAGGTTGCGTTCCATCCAGTCGGCGCTGGAGGCCCAGGTTTCGGTCTCGCCGTTGTTGTGGAAGTGATACACCCTGCTGTGCTCGAGGAAACGTCCCAGGATCGAGCGCACGCGGATGTTGTCGGAAAGCCCTGGAATGCCTGGACGCAGGCAGCAGGTGCCGCGCACCACCAGCCGGACTTCCACCCCGGCGCGTGAGGCCCGGTAGAGGGCCTCGATGACCGAGCGTTCGGTCAGGGAGTTCATCTTTGCCGCAAGCGCGGCGGGCTTGCCGTCCCGCGCATGCTCGATCTCGCGCTCGATGCGCTGCAGGAAGAAATCATGGAGGTCGAAGGGCGACTGCACCAGGCGCTCGAGCTGCTGCACGCGGCCGAGGCCCGAGAGCTGCTGGAAGATGCGGTGGACGTCGACGGTGATCTCCGGGTCGGCGGTCATCAGGCTCCAGTCTGTGTAGGCCTTGGCCGTGCCCTGATGGTAGTTGCCCGTTCCCAGATGGACATAGCGATGCAGGCGGCCGCGCTCGCGGCGCACGATCATCATCATCTTCGCGTGGGTCTTGTGGCCGACCACGCCGTAGACCACCTGCACGCCGGCTTCCTGCAGCCGCGTGGCCAGGGTGATATTCGCCTCCTCATCGAAGCGCGCCCGGAGCTCGACGATCACCGTCACGTCCTTGCCGGCGCGGGCCGCGTCGATGAGCAGGCCGACCAGGGCCGAGTCGACGCCCGTTCGATAGAGGGTCTGCTTGATGGCCAGCACCGCCGGGTCACTCGCCGCCTGACGCATCAGGTCGACGACCGGCTGAAAGCTGTCGTAGGGGTGGTGGAGCAGCCAGTCGCGCTGGCGAATGGCGGCGAAGAGGTTGGTGGTCGGCTGCAGCGACTTCGGCGTGCTGGCCTGGAAGCTCGGGTACATCAGATCCGGCCGATCGACGAGGTCGCAGATCGCGCTCATGCGGTTGAGATTGACCGGGCCGCCGCAGCGGTAGACGTCGCGATCATCGATGCCGAACTTGCTCGCGAGGTAGCGCGCGATATCTTCAGGGCAGTTGTCCGCGACTTCCAGGCGCATGGCCTCGGCAAAGCCTCGTTCCATGAGCTCGCCCTCGAGGGCGCGGGCTAGATCTTCGATCTCCTCTTCGTCGACAAACAGCTCGCTGTTGCGCGTGACTCGGAACTGGTAGCAGCCCTGCGCCTTCATCCCAGGGAACAGCTCGTCGATGAAAGCGTGCAGCACCGAGGACAGAAAAACGAAATCGTTCGGACCGCGGGAGTAGCTCTTGGGAACGCGGATGATGCGCGGCAGAGAGCGTGGCGCCCGCACCAGGGCCATACCGCTGTCGCGGCCGAAGGCATCGCGGCCTTCGAGGGCGACGGCGAAATTCAGGCTCTTGTTCAGGATGCGCGGAAAGGGATGGGCGGGGTCAAGGCCCAGGGGGCTCAGAACCGGCAGGATGTCCTGACTGAAATGCTGATGGAGCCAGCGCTTCTGCTTCTTGTTCCATTCCGAGCGCCGCAGGATGTGAATGCCTTCCTTGGCGAGCGCCGGCGTCAGCTCCTGGTTGAGCACCCGGTACTGCTCACTGACCAGCTCGAGGACGGCTTCGCGGATGGCGTCGAGCGTGGCCGTCGGGCTCATGCCGTCGGGGCCTGGCAGGTTGACGCCATGCTGCAGACGCTGACGCACCGAGGCGACGCGAACCTCGAAGAACTCATCGAGGTTGGTGCAGGAGATGCAGAGGAAACGCAGGCGCTCGAGCAGGGGCACGCGCTCGTCCCGCGCCAGCTCGAGCACGCGTCGGGTGAAGGCCAGCAGGCTCAGCTCCCGATTGAGGAGCAGTTCGGGCGCGTCGACCTCGGGTTCGGTCCACTCCTTGATTCGAGTGGCTTCCTGATGAACCTGGATGGAATGCTCTCGCGATTCGGTCTTGCTTTTTGCCTCGGCCACGCTGCCCTCGTCAGTCTCGTCGGCGAATGCGTTCTACTCTACAAGAAAGCCGGGGCCCGACGCATTCAAGCGACGCTGCATCGAGCCCGGATGCGCCCCCTCGGTGCCTGCTCAGGGCTGTGAGACCATCCGAAGCTGCTCCGAGCGCAGCTCTCTGAGGCGAGCGCCGATGCGGGCTCGCTCGTAATAATTCAGGTCGTCGCGCTCGCGCACCCGCTCGAGCTGCTCGATGGCTTCCCGAACGCCGCCGCGGAGGTAGTAGCTGTCGGCGACGGCTTCGGCCGCCCGGATGACGTCGCCGGACCGATCGGCGGCCTGGGCGAGGAGCTGGGTCATGCGCAGATCCGTCGGGTGTCGCCGCAGGTAGGGCCGGAGAATGGCGCTGGCCTGCGCGGCGTGCGCCGGGCTGTCGCCGTGCATCAGGGTCTCTGCGTACTGGCTGGTGACCTTGCGCGAGCCCGGAAACTGAAGATGGAGCGTTTCGAGTATTGCCAGCGAGCGCTCGAACTGACCGTCGCTCAAAAGGATTTCGGCCTGCAGGAGCTTGACGATCTGACGATCCGGCGCCTGCGCCAGGAGGACCTCGAGGTGCGCCATGGCCTCATCCATTCGTGATTCCTTGCTCAGGGCGAGCGCCAGCCCGTAGTGCATGGCCAGGGGCGGTCGGCTGCCGTTGTCCAGACGCGCCTGGAACCAGCGGATCGTGTGATCCATGCGGTTGGTCATCAGGACGCGCAGACGCGACTGGACGAAATGGAATTCTTCCGAAGGCGCCATGCGCGCACGCTCATTGACGACGTCCTGAGCACGACTTCGCGCCTCGGCGACACGATTGATGGACAGGGGGTGGGTGCGTAGATACTCGGGTGGACCCTGACCCATGGCCCGACCGCGCACGTTCATGCGCTCGAAGAATCGCGTCATGCCCTGGGGGTCGAAGCCGGCCCGGCCGAGCAAGGAAATACCGATGCGATCGGCCTCCATTTCAGCCTGGCGCGTATGGTTGATCATCATCTGCTGGGACAGGCCGAGCCCCCCGAGAATCAGCGCCTGGCCGGCGTCCGGGTTGCCCGCTGCGCTGGCCGCGATGGCCAGGCCGAGGGTGGCGATCATGGCGGGCAGGGAGACCTGCTGCTGGTTTTCCAGGCCACGAGCAAGGTGGTTCTGGGTGACGTGGGCAATTTCATGCGCCACCACGCCGGCGACTTCATTTTCGTCCTCGGCCAGGAGGATCAATCCGGAGTGCAGGCCGATGACGCCGGCCACGCTGGCAAAGGCATTGATGCTGTTCTCTCGCAGGATGAAGAAATGAAAGCTGCCGCCCTGCCGATCGGACTGGGCAACGAGCCGATACCCCATGTCTTCGAAGTAGTCTCGAATCAGGGGATCTTCGATGAGGAGCTGGTTGGCGCGCATGTAGCGTTCGAAGTCGCGAGCGAAGGTCATCTCCTGCTCGATGGGCAGCACGCGCGTGCTTGAACCGCCCATGTCGGGCAGACTCGTCGGACTCTGAGCTGCTAGGATGCCGCTCCAGAAAATCAGGTTGAGGATCAGGATGTGTCGGGCCATTCGCATGATTGAATCAGACCGGTTTCGCGTCGCGAGGTTCGCAAGTTGGCGTCGAATTTGAAGGCTTCACCTTACAACACTGTCCTCATGGTCCGTGCAAAGAGGCAGTTAAACGGACCCGGGCCTGGCGGGGCTTCGGTCGACGAGCTGCCCCGGCCCCTCTGGATCTTTTTCTACGGTGAAGCCGTCGAACTCCTGGCCGCCGGTCCATCGCCCTGGTCGGCGCTTGCCGAGCAGTCGGGTGTCGACCTGGCCTACTGCACGACGGCCTGGCAGCGACGGGGCTTTTCTAGGCCGCCGGCCGACGCCGACGCGTCGAGCCTTCTGCAGTTCTGGCAGCGGCAGTGCGCCTGCTGGCAGGTGCAGCGACCGCTCACCGATGACGCCCAGGCGGTAACGATCCGATGCGTGGACGAGCGCGGGGAGCTGGGCTGGCGCGAGACCCTGGAAATGATCCTGTCGGCGGCCACCTTCGAGTTGAGCGTCCACGTGCAATTGGCGCCTGCCGCCTGGCGGTCGTTGCTGGCCACGCCGGACCAGCGTCAGGCCTGGCAACAGCTGCTGGATTTCGACCTCGCCACCCTCGAGGTGCAGGGGCTCGGGCCCGATCCTGACGAGGTCGCTCGGGGCGTGCGCTTCCGCCGCGCCGGCGGCGACGACGCGGAGTCGCTCGAGCGTCCCTGGGTGCTGCTGGCCTGATGGCCCTTCGCTGCCTTCATCATGATGGACGGGACGTGCCTCTCGATGAGGACGGCCACCTGGCTGATCCGGCCGATTGGAGCCGAGATCTGGCTTGGGCGATGGCCGATGGCGAGGGTCTGGATCTGACCGACAGACACTGGTGGGTCATCGATTTCGTTCGTGAGTATCACCAGCGCTACGCCACTCCGCCGCTGATGCGCGTGCTGATTGCAGCGATGCGGACGGCCTTCGATGATCCCGAGCTGTCGAGCCGGGATCTCTACCGCCTCTTCAGCCAGCACCCGGTTCGCCAGGCCTGCCGTCTGGGCGGGTACCCGAAACCGGATTGGTGCATCTGATGCTATGGGTGCGACAGGCGCGGCGACCTGTGAATCCGGTGCTGCTGCCCCAACATGAGATTCAGATCGGTTGAACCTGAAAGGAGCCCAGACTCGTGACTACCCCTGCCATTCTGATGTATGTAAAAGGCACCTGTCCCTTCTGCGTCGCCGCGCAGCGCCTGCTCGACTCGAAAGGCGTGAGCTGGACGGAGGTGTCCCTCCTCTCGGAGCCCCAGCGGCGTGATGAGATGATCGAGCGCAGCGGCCGCCGCACGGTACCGCAGATCTTTATCGGCGATCACCACGTCGGCGGCTTCGATGATCTGAAAGCGCTGGACCGGTCCGGCAAGCTCGACGCGCTCCTTGGCGCCTGATCGGGCCTCCTGAGACGCGTATAATTCGAAGCTCGCAGCGATTTCGCAATTCGCGTGACTCCCATTACCGTTAATCTTTAAGGACGTCTGAAGTGACTCAGCGTATAACCGTCATCCGGGGCGACGGCATCGGCCCCGAGATCATGGAGGCGACTCTGCGCGTACTCGACGCGCTCGACGCGGGCCTGGACTACGATTTCCAGCTCGCCGGCCTGGCCGCGCAGGACGAGACCGGCGACCTGCTGCCGCAGGCCACCCTCGATTCCATCGCAGCCAACAGGATCGCCCTTAAATCGCCCCTGACGACGCCGGTGGGCGGGGGCTTCAAGTCACTCAACGTCACGCTTCGGAAGCACTTCGATCTGTTTGCCAACGTCCGGCCGGCGGTCAGCTTCAAGGGCACGAAGTCCCGCTACGACAACATCGACCTCATCACCGTGCGTGAAAACACCGAGGGCGCCTATCTCGGCGAGGGGGCCTTCACGTCCCCGGACGGTCTTCGCGCTGAGTCGAAGATGGTCGTCACTCGCAAGGGCTGCGAGCGGGTCGTGCGCTTTGCCTTCGATATGGCCCAGCGCATCGGGCGCAGGAAGGTCACGGCTGTGCACAAAGCCAACATCCTGAAGGACGTCACGGGCATGTTTCTGGACGTGGCGCGCGACGTCTCGCGGGAGTATCCGGCGATCGAATTCAACGATCTGATCGTCGACAATGCCTGCATGCAGCTGGTCATGCGCCCGGAACAGTTCGATGTGATCGTGACAACCAACCTGTTCGGCGACATCCTGTCGGACCTCTGTGCAGGGCTGGTCGGTGGCCTCGGGCTGGCCCCGGGCGCCAACATCGGCACCGACGTGGCGATGTTCGAAGCCGTCCATGGTTCGGCCCCGGATATTGCCGGCAAGGGCATTGCCAACCCCTGTGCTCTGCTCCTTGCGGCCGCCCAGATGCTGGATCACCTCGGACAGAGCGAGAAGGCGAGGCGACTGCGAACCGCCATTGCAGAGACGATTGAGCAGGGCGATCGGACCACCCCCGATCTCGGCGGACAGGGCACGACGCAGCACTTTGCCGATGCACTCTGCGAGCGCGTTGGCTGAAGCGCCGCACCCGCCCGATTTGTTGTAAGGATGCAACAAGTCGGGCGGCCGAGAGGGCGTTCTCGGCGCAGCACGAGCCCTTATCGGTGAGTTTTTCTCCAATTTCGGGAATATTCGTTGTATTTCTGCCAATGCGCGCGATAGAATCCTCCCACGCATTTTCGTTCTGAAATCAGGCCTTCGATGCCCATTTGTCGCAAAATCATCGCAGCACTAGCCGCCATTTCGATGGCCGGTCCGGCGCTGACCGATTCGATGGGCGCGACCGGGCCTTCGGAAAACTTCCTCTCCGGTCACTGGGACGCGGTGCTGCTTCATCGCTTGACGCCCAGGCTCGATCGGCTTCAGGACGCCCCGCCGCCGCATTCCGACTGGCTCGCTCTGGATGAAGGGCTGCTTGCGCCGGATTTCGCCGCGGCGCTGATCTCGCCCGTCAGCACGCCTGCGCTGCTGGGGCTGGGCAGCTCCCAGATGGCCCTGTCCCTGACGCCGGTCCCGCGTGGCTTTGCGTCCCGCGGCCAGACCTTCCAGCAATCCCTGTTGATGCCGGGTCTGACCACCCGTCTCAGCGAGTCGAGCGACCTGACGATCGCGGCGGTCCTGGCGAGCCAGAGCTACGGTTCGAGCGTGCTCAACCTGATCGAAGCCGATAACGCCTCGGCGCTGGAGTTCAGTGCCTTCAATCAGGATTACAGCCTGCTCAACGGCCGGCCGGAAGTGGCGCATGGTGCCGGACTCCGCGTCGGCCTGGCCAGTAGCCTGACGCCGCAATGGACCGTCGAAGCCTCGGCCCAGTCGCGGATCGATATGGCCGAGTTCGCCACGATTCGCGGTCTCTACGGCACCGTCGCCGAGCTGGATATCCCCTCTCGCGTCGAGGTCGGCGCCCAGTTCCACGCGACCGCAAACACGTCCCTTCGAGTCGGCATCGAGCAGATCTTCTACAGCGAAGTCGGCGCGTTCCCGAGCCGAACCCTGCCGGCGCGTTTCACCGCGCTTCTCGGCGACAGCACCAGCCCCCGCTTTGCCTGGGATGATCTGGTGGTTTACAGCCTGGGATGGCAGTGGAGCAACGATCAGGACCTGGCGTTTTACGTCGATTACCAGACCCGCACCCAGCCGCTTCCGACCTCGTCGATCCTGGCCGACGCGCTCGAGCCCGAGCTCTCCGATCACGCGTTCCTGGCCGGTCTGATGAAGGCCATCAGCCCCATCGCCAAGTTTCGTCTGAGCGCCTCCTACGCACCGCCGGAGTTCGCCTTCGGCGGGAACGCGCTCGGTATCGTTTCCGACCGCCTCGATCAGGACGTCGAAGTCCAGGCGCTGATCGAACTCGATTTCTAGCCAGATCAGGCATTCTCCCCGAGCAGCAACACTCCTAAAGGCAGTGCCCGGTGACCTTCCGCGGGGAAAGGTTCACCGGGCGGGGCGGGGCCATTGCGAGGGCTGAGCCGCGGCCGGTGGCCTGCAGGCCCGAATTTCCCCAAGAATGCCTCGCCCGATCGCGCGTCCTCCGTATAATCCTTTCCTATGTTCGAGCGCATCAATCAGTGGTATCAGCGGCACTTTTCCGACCCCCAGGTGGTGATCCTGGCCCTGTCGCTGCTGGCGGGACTGGTCGCTGTGATCATTTTCGGCGGCATGCTGGCGCCGGTCGTGGCCAGCCTGATCATCGCTTATCTGTTGGAAGGGGCGGTTCAGCGTCTCGAGCGCTTCGGTCTGCCGCGGCTGATTGCCGTGATCGCCGTGTTCAGTGGGTTCATGACCGCGCTGCTGTTTCTTCTCTTCGGCCTGCTGCCGATGCTCACGCGCCAGCTTGCGGTGATCGTGCAGCAGATCCCAAGCTATATCCGCGAAGCACAGGCCTGGCTGTCGACCCTGCCGGAGCGCTATCCGCAGATCGTCGCACCGGCTACGAGCGTGCCGCCCGAGGCCATCCTCGAGCCGATCGACCCCGATTCGAGCGAACCACTGAGTCGCGCAGACCGCCTGCCGCCCGATAGCGTCGATCGCGAACTGTCCCTGATTTCAGAGGAGCAGCTGTCGCAAATGGTCGACAACATGGGGACGGAGCTGGTCAATTACGGGGCGACGCTCGTCTCCTTTTCGGGCGTCATCGGCCTGGCGAGCCTGCTGATCTTCGTCGTCCTCATGCCGGTTCTGGTGTTCTTCTTCCTCAAGGACAAGCGGACCCTGATCAACTGGATGTCGGCCTATATGCCGAAGGACCGAGCCCTGGTGACGAGCGTATGGCGCGAGGTCGATGCGCAGATCGGCAACTACGTTCGCGGCAAGGTGCTCGAGATCCTGATCGTGTGGTCGGTCACCTACCTGGTGTTCATCTGGCTGGGCCTGCCCTTCGCCATGCTGCTGTCGATGCTGGTGGGCTTCTCCGTCCTGATTCCCTACATCGGTGCCGCCGTCGCCACCTTGCCGGTGGCCGTGGTCGCATTGATCGCCTTCGGCCTGGAAGCGCAGTTCTGGTGGGTGCTGATCGCCTACGCCATCATCCAGGCGCTCGATGGCAATGTGCTGGTGCCCATCCTGTTTTCCGAAGTCGTCAATCTTCACCCCGTGGCGATCATCGTGGCGGTGCTTGTCTTCGGTGGTATCTGGGGCTTCTGGGGCGTCTTTTTCGCGATTCCGCTCGCCACCCTGATTCACGCCGTGCTGCGGGCCTGGCCACGGCGAGCCGAGCTCGACGCGAGGTCCGATGCCAGCCATGGCGTCTCCTGACGGTCATCGGTCGAGTGGTTCATCGACCGCTGCCTCGGCCCACAGCTTTGCTTTCCAACGCCGGGTCCTCGATCGTGAAACCGGGCGTCTGGAGCTGGCTTATCGCTTCGGCGAGCTGGAGCTGACCGAAACCCTGCAGCTGCCCGGTGCGCCCTTTCGTCCGGACGCTGAACGATCCGAGGCGATCGAGTCTGCCCTCGATCTGCTCCACTGGGTGGCCGGGGTCAGCTACTGGAAAGCGGCCTGTCCGGCGACCCTGATCTTCCGCGATCGTCAGCCCGATGACTGGCAGGCCGCGGCGCTGACGCGGATCTATCGCCAGGGACTGGCCGAATTTGCCTTCGAGAATGGTCTGGATATCGATGCCTTCCCCCCATTCCCCGGCCAGTCCGGGCCGGATACAGCGCCGGCGGATGGTCCACTGACGCGCCGAACCCTGGTGCCGATCGGCGGCGGTAAGGATTCACTCGTCGCCTGGGAGCGCCTGGCGCGGCGCGGCGAGGTCATCGATTCGGTCCAGATCGGCACGAGCGAACTGATTCGATCGATCGGCGACGCACTACCGGGCCGCCACTGGGTCATTCAGCGTCAGCTCGATCCCCGCCTGGCCGAACTCAATCGCGCAGGCGCCCTGAATGGCCACGTGCCGGTGACCGCCATCAATTCAGCGATCCTTGCCCTGGCCGCGCTGTTGCTCGACTACGACCGTGTGGCCTTTGCCAATGAACGCTCAGCCAGCCAGGCCAGTCGACTCGACGCTCAGGGCCGTGAGGTGAATCATCAGTTCTCCAAGTCCCTCGAGTTCGAGGCGCTCTTCGACGACTGGCTCAGGCGCTCCGTGCATCGCTCGCTGCGGGTTTTCTCGATCCTCAGGCGCGATCGCGAACTGGCCATCTGCCGTGATTTCGCGTCCCTGGTCCAGTGGCACGACGTCTTCTCTTCCTGTAATCGCAACTTTCACCTCGACGGGCCGCGCGGCGGGCGCTGGTGCGGCCGATGCCCGAAATGCACCTTCGTCTTCCTCGGCCTGGCGCCCTTCATGCGGCCAGCGGATCTGAGACGCATCTTCGGGCGCGACCTGCTGGACCAGGTGGATTTGGTCGAGGCCTTTGCCGAGCTACTGGCGCTGGACGGCGTCAAACCCTTCGAGTGCGTTGGCGAGGCCGAAGAGGCGCGCGCCGCCGTGGTCGCGCTGGCAGGTCAGGATGACTGGAAGGATCATGCGGTCATCCGCGCCCTCGGCCCGCGCCTCGCCAGGCTGTCAGTGCCGTCCCTCGAGTCCCTTTGCACCGCGGGCGGCGCCCATCGGATTCCCGAGGAGCTGCAGGATGCGCTTTGAGGACTTTCGCGGCCAGCGCCTCGTGGTCCTCGGATTCGGCCGCGAGGGTCAGAGCGCCTGGCAGGCACTGAAGCAGCGCAGCGACCCGGCAGGTCTCGAGGTCTGGAGCGAAGCCGGCGAGCTGCCCGACGCCGTTCAGGGCCGAATTGCCCCCTTCGACGAGGGTCTGGCGGATTTCGATATCGCCCTGCGCTCGCCGGGAATTCGCGTGGACCATCCAGCGCTGCAGGCATTTCGCGCTCGCGGCGGGCGGGTGGTCAATCCCAGTTCGATCTTCCTGAGCGAGCGTCCCGATCTTCCCGTGGTCGGTGTGACCGGCTCCAAGGGGAAGAGCACCACCGCCTCGATCCTGGCGCAGCTGCTGCGGGCCAACGGCCAGGACGCCGTGCTGGCGGGCAATATCGGCGTCCCGCTCCTTGATCACCTCGACACCCGTGCCGACCGCGTCGTTGCCGAGCTGTCCAGCTATCAGCTGGCGGATCTTCAGGGCCGGCTGGAGCTCGGCTTGATCACGCGCCTGTTTCCCGAACACCTCGACTGGCACGGCAGTCTGGCGGCCTACTATCAGGCCAAGCTCAGGCTGGGGCTGCTCCTGGCGGGCGCGCCACTGCTGATCAACGGCCAGGACCCGGTGCTGGAGCGTGAGACGCGCGCGATCGCCGGTCGCCGTCTTGCCAATCAGGCGCCGGGCTTTCATCGCGAAGAAGACGCACTCTACCGGGACCGTGCCCGGCAGCTGGGTAGTGACGAGCTGAGCCTGATCGGCCGTCACAACCTCGACAATGCTGCCCTGGCGCTCACTGCCTCCGAAATGCTCGGGGGGGTAGCACGGACCAGCGTTGATGCCCTGCGCCGCTTTCGCCCCCTGGTTCATCGCCTCGAGGCCATTGGCGAGCGCTGGATCAATGACTCGATTGCCACCTCGCCCCATGCTACGCGGGCGGCCCTCGAATGCCTGCGCGATCGCCGAGTGGTGCTCATTGCGGGTGGGCAGGCGCGGCCGGCAGACTGGTCACCCGTCATCGACTGGTGCCGGCGCCATCCGCTGGCCGGATTGATCACCCTGCCTGACAACGGAGCGGCTGTCGCAGAGGCTCTTCTCGCCGGTCAGGCGGTAGCGTCGGCGCATGTGTTTCACGCCGACACGCTCGAGGCGGCTGTCGCGGCGGCTGATCGACGCTACGCCGCGGGCGAGGTCATCGTCCTTTCGCCGGGTGCGCCCAGCTTTCCTCGCTTCCGCAGCTTTGAGGAGCGCGGTGAGCGCTTTCGGGCCTCGATTGCGGCAGCTGGCGGCGGGCAGGGTTAGAGGGAACGATCCACCGCGTAGTCGCTGATAACTTCGAGCGCCCTGCGTGCGGGGCTGTCGTCGAGCAGGGTCAGGCCGGCCTTGGCCTTGACGCTCAGCTCGCGGGCCTGTTCCATCGCTGCATCGAGGGCGCCGACCTCATCCATCAAGCTTCGCACCCGCGCATATTCCGGGCTGCCCCCGCCCTGAATCATCTCGACAATTTCGTGGCGCGTTGCCTCGTCGGTCCGCTGCATGACGATGATCAGGGGCAGGGTGACCTTGCCTTCGGCCAGGTCGTCACCGAGGCTTTTGCCGGGATCCCCATTGTCTGCGCGGTAGTCGAGGACGTCGTCGGTGATCTGGAAGCTCTGCCCCAGGAGCAGGCCGAATTCGGCCAGCGCGTCGTTGACGGACTCCCCGCGGCGGGCGAGGACGCCGCCGAGCCGGGCGCTGGCCGCAAACAGGCAGGCCGTCTTGTCGGAGATCACCTGGAAGTAGTCGGCCAGATCGAGTTCCGCGTTGCCCATCTGCATCAGCTGGAGGACTTCCCCCTCGGCGATCGTATTGGTCGTGTTGGCGAGAATCCTCATGACCTCGGGAGTCTCGAGTTCGACCATCAGCTGGAAACTGCGCGAATAGAGGAAGTCACCGACCAGCACCGAGGCCGCATTGCCCCAGATTCTGTGCGCCGCTTCCTGACCGCGCCGACGACTGGACTCATCGACCACGTCGTCGTGCAGGAGCGTTGCGGTGTGGATGAACTCGATGATGGCGGCCATCTGGATGTGATGGTCGCCCTCATAGCCTGCTGCACGGGCGGCGAGCAGGTGCAGCAGGGGCCGCAGGCGCTTGCCGCCGCTGCCGATGATGTAGTGGCTGATCTGATTGACCAGGGCGATGTCCGAGCGCAGCCGATGGGTGATCAGCTCGTCCACGGCCGCACGATCCTTGGCGGTCAGGGAGAGGACATCGTCGAGGGAGCTCGGAAGGGCCAGAGTGGAGGCATCGTTCATCAGCATCATTATACGAGCCATGGGCGGCGTCGAACGGTGAATGTCATCGGTCGTCAGAGCAGTTTTCCTAAGCGCTTGCGGTGGCTTTTCCTAGCGAGCGGCCGACCGGCCCTGTGCTAGAATTTCAGGCCGTTTCAAGCAATTTGTGGAAGGCCCGAATACCATGGCCAGAGGAATCAACAAAGTCATCCTGATCGGCAATCTGGGCGCCGATCCCGACGTTCGCCATACGGCAGGCGGCAGCGCAGTGACCAATCTGTCGCTGGCAACCTCCGAGAGCTGGCGCGATCGCCAGACCGGGGAAATGAACGAAAAGACCGAGTGGCATCGCGTGGTGATGTTCAGCAAGCTGGCTGAAATCGCCGGCGAATACCTGCGCAAGGGCTCCAAGGTCTACGTCGAGGGTCGGCTTCAGACCCGTAAATGGCAGGATCGCGACGGCAACGACCGCTACACCACCGAAATCGTCGCCAACGAAATGCAGATGCTCGACGGTCGCGGCGGATCGGAACCGCTCGAGGACGGTGGCCGGTCGCGCTACGGCAACGATCAGGCCCCGGCGCCGGCACCCGCCCCCGCCGGTGGCGGCAACATCGAAGACGATATTCCGTTCTGACCCCCGGCCAGCGGCGTGCTGCCGCTGATCGGGCGAGTACAACCGTCACGACGACAGGACGCTCAACCCCATGCCTACCCTCCTTGTCACCGGCGGTGCCGGTTTCATCGGCAGCAATTTCGTGCGCCAGGCGCTCGAGGATCCGCAGACCCGGGTCGTCAATCTCGATCTTCTGACCTACGCCGGCAATCGGGAGTCGGTCGATGACCTCGACCCCGAGCGCCATCGCTTTGTCCACGGCGATATCGGCGATCGCGCCCTGGTCAAGCGCCTGCTCGCCGAGCATCAACCCGATGCGATCGTCCACTTTGCCGCCGAGAGCCATGTCGACCGGTCCATCGACGACCCCGGCGCATTCATCCGGACCAATGTGTTGGGCACGCAGGTTCTTCTCGACTGCGCTCTGGACTACTGGCGTGGGGGCGACCGCAGCGCTTTCCGCTTCGTTCACGTGTCCACCGACGAAGTCTACGGCACCCTCGCGGCGGATGAACCGGCCTTTGACGAGCGCCACCGCTACGCACCCAATTCGCCCTATGCCGCCTCCAAGGCGGCGGCGGACCATCTGGCGCGTGCCTGGCATCGGACCTACGGGCTGCCGGTGATGATCACCAACTGCTCGAACAACTATGGCCCGTTCCAGTTCCCTGAAAAACTGATCCCGCTGATGCTGATCAACGCCCTGAACGGCGAGCGCCTGCCGGTCTACGGCGATGGGCAGCAGCGCCGCGACTGGCTCTTCGTCGGTGACCACTGCACCGCGATCCAGCGGGTCCTGGCCGACGGACAACCGGGCCGGGTCTACAACATCGGCGGAAACGCGGAGATGGCCAACCTGGACGTGGTTCACCTGCTCTGCGACCTTCTCGATGAGCGTGTTCCGGGCCCGCGGCCTCGCCGCG
Organism: uncultured Wenzhouxiangella sp.; assembly: GCA_964504865.1. Classification (GTDB taxonomy): domain Bacteria; phylum Pseudomonadota; class Gammaproteobacteria; order Xanthomonadales; family Wenzhouxiangellaceae; genus Wenzhouxiangella. The sequence goes on along the minus strand of CAZDFS010000009.1, from coordinate 10,828 downwards.
AGCTGATCGAATACGTGCAGGACCGGCCTGGTCACGACCGACGCTACGCGGTCAATGCCGGACGCATCCGGGACGAACTGGGCTGGACGCCATCGGTGGACTTCGCCGGCGGTCTGGCCCGCACCGTCGACTGGTACCTCGACCAGCGCGACTGGTGGCAGCGTATCCGGGACGGACGCTACCGCTCCGAGCGCCTGGGCACGGCGCCGGGCCGGGTCGGTGCCGCATGAGCCGGCGCGGCATCATCCTGGCCGGGGGCTCCGGCACGCGTCTCTACCCGCTGACCCAGGTGATCAGCAAGCAGCTGCTGCCGGTCTACGACAAGCCGATGATCTACTACCCCCTGAGCACCCTGATGCAGGCGGGGATCCGCGAGGTTCTGATCATCACGACCCCGCATGAGCAGGCGCTGTTCCAGAACCTGCTCAGCGATGGTCGTCAGTGGGGTCTGGAATTGAACTACGCCGTCCAGGAGGCGCCCAACGGCCTGGCCGAAGCCTTCATCATCGGCCGGGACTTCGTGGCCGGCCAACCGTCCTGTCTGATCCTCGGCGACAACATCTTCCACGGCGGCGGTCTTGGCCAGCAGCTGGCGCGCGCTGCCGAGCGCGATCACGGCGCGACCGTCTTCGGCTACTGGGTCAGCGATCCGGAGCGCTACGGCGTGGTCGAGATGGGCCCGAACGGCCAGGTGCTCTCGCTGGAGGAAAAACCCGCCCAGCCGAAGTCCAATTACGCGGTGACCGGCCTGTATTTCTACGACGAGCGCGCCTGCGATTATGCCGCTCGCCTCGAACCCTCGGCGCGCGGCGAGCTGGAGATCACCGATCTCAATCAGTGCTACCTGGACGCGGGCGATCTGACCGTCGAAACGATGGGCCGGGGCTATGCCTGGCTCGACACGGGGACCCACGCGTCCCTGCAGCAGGCCTCGAGCTACATCGAAACGCTGGAATCGCGGCAGGGTCTGCGCGTTGCCTGTCCGGAAGAGATCGCCTTTCGCCAGGGCTGGATTTCGCGCGATCAGCTCCTGGCGCTGGCCGAGCCCCTGACCAAGAGCGGCTATGGCGATTACCTCCGGCTGGTGGCCAGCGCCGGCTTTCGGTCATGAGGGTTTCGCCGACCAGCCTGGATGGGGTGGTCGAGGTCCTTCCCCAGGTCCTCGGTGATGAGCGTGGACGTTTCGTCGAAACCTGGCGCCAGGAGCGCTACGCGGAACTGGGCATCGACGCTGACTTCGTTCAGGCCAATACCTCGCGCTCGATCCGAGGCGTGCTCCGCGGCCTGCATTATCAGTGGCCCGAACCCCAGGGCAAGCTGGTCTGGGTGTCTACCGGGCGCGTCCTGGACGTGGCCGTCGATATCCGCCCCGACTCACCGAATTTTCGCCGCTGGTACGCCTGCGAGCTCGATGCCGAGCGCATGAACCAGCTCTGGGTACCCGAGGGCTTTGCCCACGGCTTCCTGACCCTGAGCGATCAGGCGACCTTCAACTATCTCTGTACTCGCCCCTATCGCCAGGCCTGCGACCGCGGAATTGCCTGGAACGATCCGGAGATCGCCATCGACTGGCCAATCGGAGCGCCCGAGTTGTCGGGCAAGGATCGGCAGGCGCGCCGCCTCGCCGACATTCCCGAGTCCGAGCTTCCCTCATGCGCATCCTGCTGACCGGGGCCAGGGGGCAGCTCGGGCAGCACCTGGCGCAGCGCTGTCCCGACTCGGTGGAGTTGGTGCAAACCGATCGTGACGACGCCAGGCATTCCCCGGATGGGTCGTCCGCCCTGGTCTCCTGCGACCTCTCCGATCGGGCGGCCGTTCTCGGTCTCCTCGATGAGGTGGCGCCTGACTGCATCGTCAATCCCGCCGCCTGGACCGCGGTCGATGCCGCCGAGGACCACGAAAGCCAGGCGCTGGTGCTGAACCGGGACCTGCCGACCTGGCTGGCTGAGTGGTGCCAGGTGACAGGGGCTGTCCTGATAAGCTATTCGACGGACTATGTGTTCGACGGCACGCCCGGGCGCGGCTGGGTCGAATCGGACCCCTGCCGGCCGCAATCGGCTTATGGCCGCACGAAGCGGGCGGGTGAGGAGGCGCTCCTGGCCTCGGGCGCGCGCTGCCTGATCCTTCGGACGGCGTGGCTCCACAGCGCGCTGCCGGGCAACTTCCTGACGGCGATCCTGAATCGCGCCGCCCAGAGCCAGGACCTGAAGGTCGTCGCCGATCAGATCGGTTCGCCGACCTGGGCCGGCACGCTAGCCGAGGCGAGCTGGACGCTGCTGGATGATCTGACGCAGTTCGACGAGCCGACGATAATGCACGTGGCAGGCGCAAGCGCCATGAGCTGGCATGAGTTTGCCTCACGCGCCGTGGCTCGGGCCAAGCGGCAGGGGGCGGTGCCAGAATCGGTGCAGGTCGATCCGATCGAATCGGCCGATTGGCCTCAGAAGGCCCGGCGACCGGCCTGGTCGGTGCTCGACTGCTCCCGCTTCGAGCGTCTGACCGGCACCCGCCTGCCGGATTTGGACGAAACCCTCGAGGAGTGCGTGAAGCAATGGTCGCAGGCGACAAGCTCATAGAGACATCGGCATCGGATTCGAAGCGCAGGTCGGCGGAGCAGTCGACGCTGATTCCCGTGATTCTGTCCGGTGGCGCCGGCACCCGGCTGTGGCCCGTGTCGCGTCGCGCCCATCCCAAGCCCTTCATGCGCCTCGCCGACGGTCAGACCCTGGCCGAGAGCACGGTGGCCAGAGCGAGCCGAGTCGCCACGGAAAATCAGACGCTGACGGTGACGGGCCGCGATTACTACTTCCTGACGCGCGATCTCTACCAGAAGCGCCAGCCCGAGGCGGAACACCACTTCCTCCTCGAGCCGTCCGGGCGCAATACGGCCCCGGCGATCGCCGCCGCGGCGCTCTGGGTTGAGCAGCGCTTCGGCCAGGACGCTTGCCTGCTCGTGCTGCCGGCCGATCATCTGGTGCGAGATATCAACGCCTTCGAGGCCGCCGTGGCCGAGGCGCACGCCCTGGCCAGCCAGGGATGGTTGACCTGCCTGGGTATCCAGCCAACCCACCCCGAAACCGGCTTCGGTTACATCCGCGCCGGGGCCCCCCTGTCGGACCAGGCGCAGGCCATCGAGGCCTTCGTCGAAAAACCCGACCTCGACACCGCGCGCCGCTACTACGAGTCGGGTCACTATCTCTGGAACGGCGGCATGTTCTGCCTGCAGGCACGCAGCATTCTGGAGGCCCTCGACCAGCATGCCCCCGATATCCTGGCGCAGGTCCGCGCCACCTGGGCGGCGTCGGCCACGGACAAGGATCCGCTGGAACTCGAGGCCTCGTCCTTTGCTCAGGTTCGGTCCGACTCGATCGACTTCGCCGTCATGGAAAAGCACGACCGACGAGCCGTTGTCCCGGTGGCCTGCGGCTGGAGCGACATCGGGTCCTGGCAGGCGATCAGCGAGCTGTATGAAACCGACGCCCTCGGTAACCGCGTCCAGGGCGAAGGGGTGCTCGTCGACTCGCGCAACACCTTCGTTCAGGGCGAGAAGCGCCTGATCGCCGCCGTCGGCGTCGATAATCTGGTCATCGTTGATACCGGTGATGCGGTGCTGGTGGCCAGCCGCAGCCGCGCCCAGGAAGTTAAGGCCGTGGTCGACGAGCTGACGCGCCAGAACCACGAGTCCGCCGTCTATCACCGCACGGTTCATCGCCCCTGGGGAAGCTACACGGTGCTTGAGGATGGCGACGACTGCAAGGTCAAACGCCTCGTCGTTCGCCCGGGCGGCGTCCTGTCGCTGCAGCGCCACGAGAAACGCAGCGAACATTGGACCGTGGTCGGAGGCACGGCGCGCGTTCGCGTTGACGACCGGGAATTCGACCTCGGGGCAGGGCAAACGGTCGAGGTTCCCGTCGGCAGTCTGCATCGCCTGGAAAACAGGACGCAGTCACCGGTTGAAATCATCGAGGTGCAAACCGGGTCCTATTTCGGCGAGGACGACATCGAGCGCCTGGAGGACATCTATGGACGCGCCTGATCGATCACTCGGTCATCGTCGAGTCCCATTTGCCGCACTGGTGGTCCTGGTTCTGACCCTGAGCGCGTGCACCTTCAATGTGCCCCTGGGCGAGGAGGGACGCGCAGCGCCGCCGTTGACGGCGGAACAAGCGGCCTGGAAGGCCGAGTTCGAGGACTGGAAAGCGCGACGCATCGCCCGTCTTACCGAGCCCCATGGCTGGCTCAGCCTGGTCGCTCTCGAGCCGCTCTCGGCGGGGCGCTGGTCCGTCGGCGCCGGCGAGGGCAATCACTTCGTCGTGTCTTCGGGGCCCCTGCACTGGGGCGATCTGCTGGTGCTCGAGGACCAGGTCTGGTTCGAGCCTGCCGCGCCTCGCCGGGTGCGCATCGACGGCCAGCTGGCGGTGGCCGAGACCCAGCTCGTCGCCATCAGCGACGAGGGGGCGACGGCAGTCGAGTCCGGCAGCGTCCAGCTTCATCTGATGCCGCGCGAGGGCCCGCCGCTCCTAAGAATCCGCGACAGCCAGTCGCCCGTGCGCACCGAATTCAAGGGCCTGGACTACTTCCCCTTCGACCCCGACTGGCGCATCACCGCCCGCTGGGTGCCGAACCCGCCGGGACAGACCTTGCTCATCGCCAACGTTCTCGGCGAGCTGAATCGCGAAGCCAATCCGGGCATGGCGGAGTTCGATATCGACGACCAGACTGTTGGCCTTCAGGCCACCCTGAGCGAAGACGGCGATGAGCTGTTCTTCATCCTCGCCGACCGCACCTCCGGCCGGGAGACCTATGGCTTGGGGCGGTTTCTCTACGCCGATCTGCCGGTAGACGGGGAAGTGGTGCTGGATTTCAACCGGACCTATAACCCGCCTTGTGCGTTTACGGCGTTTTCGACGTGCCCGCTGCCGCCGCCGGAGAATCGGTTGGATTTGAGGGTTGAGGCGGGGGAGTTGGGGTACGAGTGAGTCCAGTCCGGGCGGGGAAGACTGATGAGCCAGTGAGTTTTTGGAAGCCCATCTCCGCCCTGAATCGAGGATTGGAGTCCGCTTCTGAAAACCAGTTAAGCTTATCGCCCTCGTGTTCTTTATTTCAGCGGCGCCAGAGCGATGAGTCACCCCAACATCTCGACGACGATCGTCAAGCTATTCGCGATCGGATTATTTGTTTTTGCGTTTCAGAACGCGGGGTCGGCGCTTTTCTTCATGACGAGCGATACGGACTTTGGTGTACCCGCCTGGGTGGATCTCTATTTGGTCGTGACGGCCATTGCCATTCCCGCAACTGCGGCGGCCACCCTGTGGGCCCGACCCTCGATCGTGATCGGTGCCAAGGCCGATGCTCGGGCGAGCGAAGCGGAGCGGGCAATTGATGCGCCGGGAGCGTTCAATGTGGGGCTGGGGCTGATCGGCGTCTACTTCATGGCCTTTGCCCTGGGTTCTATTCTCGAATGGCTGCTGGTCCATATTGCGAGAAAGCAAACCAGATCAGAGTACGACATCCTGGATATCAATCATTACTACCCCCTATATTCCGAAGTGCTCTGGCTGCTGATCGGTTTAGCACTGTTTCTCGGTGCCTCCGGGATAACGAAGGCCTTCTATGCGGTCCGAAACTTTGGTTTGACCACAGACGATCGTCCCAGCAGCGCCCCGGATGATGGTGGCTAGTAGGCCACGTTTATTCAATGCGTGTTCAATCTGCCTACGGATGTGGCTGCGCATACGGCTGCACAAGCTCGGACCCCGCGATCAACGATTTATAGCATTCAGCGCATTCCTGATCGGCTGAGGGGGGGCAGTTTATCTGAAAATTCGATTTCGCAGATTTGTTGAGTATCTTGCGGGACGGACTATGCGGCTTGTGATAGCCTGCGCACTGCCGTATATTAATTTCCCTATTCACAGCTAAATAGGGGCGTTCTTGTCGAATTTTAACTCTTTGATTCAACGACTTGATGCATTCTGGGTTACCCCATCCGGTAGTAGTCTCTGGTCTGGCGCGGTGCGGATTAGACCGCAAAGTGCCGTGTTGAAACATGGCGAATCGCGGGCTACTTACTGTTAGGGCGGTCGCACACGGAAATAACACGATGAGCGCAACCAATATTCATCCTGACCTGCTCGACGTCGCCCTCGACCGAGTCGAAGGAGTTCCGTTTGAGCGATTTTGCCAAGATTTCCTTGGTGCAATAGAAGGCCGTGATTTCGTCCCGCTGGGCGGAGTGCATGACGGAGGGGCCGACGGACTCTTCGAATGCGGTGTAAACCGAATCTACTATCAATTCACAAGAGAGGAAAACCATCGTGCCAAGATTCGTAGAACCGTTGATCGTCTCGCAAAATTTGGACGCGAAGTAAAAACACTCTATTACCTGACTGCCAGAGCGATCCCCCACATCGACCGCGAAGAGGATCTTCTTACGGCCGAGTTAGATGTCATCATCAAGATCCGCGACCGAAAGTACATTGCCAGCCACTTGAACGACTCCGTTGGCACGATTGCGGCGTACGACAATCATCTATCCGTGTTTACACAGTTTCTCTCACGTCTTTCGCGTAAGGACAACCGATATCCCTCACCTCACGTGCACAATCCCGCGGCCTATGTATTCCTGCAGCACGAGGCTACGAATCGATTAGGTAACAGAAAACTCGTCCACTCGCTCGCCGATACACTGATCCTATGGGCGCTATCTGAGACCGATCCCGATGAAGGAATTTTCTTAACGAGAAACGAGATTGACGAAAGGATTTTTAGTCAGTTCCCGTGGGCGTCGAAACTTCTCAAAAGCCAGATTTCTCCTCGCTTGGAAGCGATGCGTAACAAGAAAATGGGTGGGCGAGAAGTCCGCTGGTACAAGAAGGAAGACAAGTACTGTCTCCCATACGAAACAAGACAAGTTATTGCGTTAGAGAACAGTACAGATGAGGCATTTCAAATCCGCTTTTTGGATGAGCTAAAAGCTTCGGCAAGTGAATTGTTCGATGCTGATGAGGGCGAGTACCAAAAAGTCGCCGATCTGTGTTTGAAAGTGGTTCATAGCGTCTTCGAGCGCCAAGGCCTTCTATTTGCACATTTTTTGGTCTCAGAAGAGGAAAGCCAACCACCTCCTGTCGTAGCCGATTGCATCGACGACGCACTAAACGTGAGTGAGATTCCGGCTGAGCTAAGGGAAGGTTTCCGAGATTACGTTGAAACCGTAATTAGAAAAGTGTTCTACAGCGGGTCGCCAAGCCAACGGGCCTACTTGGCCAACCTGTCGCGAACTTACGTTCTCCTTTTCACGCTGCAAGCAGAACCGCGGATAGTAGATTTCTTCAGCACGATGAGCGCGTCGTTCTCTCTTTATGTTGGCAGCGACATAATCGTTAAGGCTCTGTCCGAAAGATTTCTTCCGCGGGAAGATCAGGTAGCACGAAATCTATTGAGAATGGCCGCGGACGCCGGTGTCTCGATGTACCTATCTCAATGCGTCCTTGAGGAAGTGTATACACACATCCGAGCAACGTATTACGAGTTCATTAACTTCTTTGCTGACGTTGAACCATATATTACGACGGAAATCGCGCGCAATTCAGATCGAATTCTGATTCGGGCGTATTTTTACGCCAAGGACAATGGGCGCGTAGATGGTTGGAAACGCTATCTTAGTCACTTCATTTCTTACGAAAACATTCCCCGTATCGAAGGGCAAGAAGAATTGCGCAAGTACCTGGTCGCGGAATACGGTCTTACGTTCACTGACAATGCCGAACTCGAGTCCCTAAGCGATAGCGCTAAAGTCAAGCTGCTCGCGGAGACAATTCTCGACCAGGGGGATAAGGAGAACGAAGCTTTAGCGTATAACACAGCACTGCTTGTCCACGGCATTTATGGAATTCGGCGTAAGAATCGAGAGACCTCTGGCGCATCCGAGTTCGGTCTGCGTACTTGGTGGATGACGAATCAATCTCGGATAGCGAAACACACCGTGGAGACAGTACGAAGCAACGGTGCGCAATACATCATGCGCCCAGAGTTCCTGCTCAATTTCATCGCGCTATCGCCTAGCTGTGAAGAAGTTCGAGAAACCTTCGGCAGCATGTTTCCAAGTGTTTTCGGAATTCAATTAGGCCGCCGGCTCAAAGAAGACGTCTTTCATAGAATCATGTCAGAAGTTAGGGAATGGAAAGACTTCGAGCCAGGGCGCATAACCGCACTTATGTCCGATCTGTCGGATAAGCTGAAAACAGATAGATTGCGTCGGTACGAGCGAAAGCTCGATGATGGAATGCCCTAACATCCTGTGGGCAACCCGGGACACCCAGGCATTAGGAAAACGGAGCGAGCGGCTTAAGATCGCCTGTAGATAGGGCGATTGAGTGGGTGTCCTGCGTTGCCCCTTTTCTGGCCAGCCTCTCGCCTGCTTGCGCGATGAACGAACGTCGGATCACTGCCGCCAACGATTTACCTGATTCTGCGAACTATAAGGATAAATTCCTCTTTTCCCCAGACGTGAGAATCGGTTAATCTGTTGATTCACCGGCAGGTCCATCGCATTTCAGAAAAAACTAAACAAGTTATATGACTTTTTCCTCATAACTCACAGTTCTGACTTTTTCCTTTTAGTTATAGTTATGCGAATATCTTTCAATCACTTAGTCGTTCTATTTCTAACGATTTGTCCTTTGGTCGGTAGTGCTGCACCTCGACTTTATGCCCACATTCACGACGTCCGTTTAAGTGGAGTACTTATTGAGCCATTTGAATCATTCGTAGTCGAAATCGAATTGAACACAGAGGATGATTCAATAAAACATTTCGACGTACTGATTGATGATCGAAGTGTAGAGGTCAGTTCTTCGATACTTGAGGATGTTTCGGGGATAGATTTACACACGCTAGTAGTCACACATGATGCAAATCATGTTCCAAACGCACGAGAGCTGCGGATAGTTGGGTACCCTGCAACACTCACAGTCGGATTTAGGTACACGGGGAATACATCGTGTGCTTCAGAAATCGGAGAGATTAGGGTCAACATGAGGATAGATACGTTGGAATCAACGGTCAGTTCCTACTGCTTTGATGAGAGTAACGCATAAAAAACTGCTCAAGCCGTTCGCTTCACTCACTCGGACGCGGATAATCTCCGCGCCGCTTAGCTAAGACGTTAAGGCCCTGCTGAGTAAATGAAGCCACGGCAAAAAGCGCTACGGATATTTCTCTCTCTATTGTTGAGTACTGGAGTATTTTTTTGCGGCTGGTTTCTAGGGCAGAAGTTTGCCGTGAATCAAATTGGCAAAGCAATCGCATACAGAAACATTGGCGAGACTGAGCGGCTTGTTTCAACACTAGAGCTGTTCCAGAATGATCAGCACGAACATGGAGTAAAAAAACTTGCGGTTTTAGCTGGGGCTTCTTGGTTCAGTACAAAATATGACCCCTATAGCAACCACGGAAATAATTACGAAGGCCTTGTTTCACAGCTAGAAGAGCATTGCGCTAAGTATGGGCATCTACAATTAGATTTAGGCCCCTTTCGAATATGTGAAGAAGAGGATGTTTACAAAGGCCTCTAACCAACCGCTCAAGCGGCTTCGCTGGGACGCGCTAAGCGCGCCGCTTAGCTAAGACGTTACGCTATTTACATTATGAACTGGTTTATTATTGCGTCTGGCGTACTGGCCGCTATCGCGGCTGTAATTCATATAGCTGCTGGCGGCAGCGAGGTCGCGCGACCCTTGCTGGAAAGTTCAGTGGACCAGGTGGTGAAGCTCACGATGTATGCCTGCTGGCATTTGGTTTCAGTCGCTCTCGTGCTCTCTGCGCTTGCGTTGCTCGCCAGTGGGAGCGCTCTTGTTGATTCTCCCTTGATGGTGGCGTACATTTCAACGTTGTGGTTGCTGTTCGGTTTGGTATTTCTCGTCGTGACCCTCGGCATGGCGAAGCCACGCGGCTTATTTCGTTTGCCCCAGTGGGTTTTACTTGTTCCAGTAGGCGTGCTTGGGTGGTGGGGAATCGCTTAGCAAGTCGTTCAAGTCTACTCCGGCCTTCGGCCTTCACCGAACGCGCTAAAGCGCGCCGCTTCGGTCAAACGTTATATGCTATGAGGAAACCGTCTCAAGATGACCTACGAGCCATAGAAAGCTTGTTGTTAGAAAACGGCCTCCCGACCGATGATCTCAACACGCAGGATCTGTCGCTTTTTCGAATGGAAGGTTCCAGCGATAAACCCTACGCGGTTGGAGGTCTGGAGAGGTTTGGCAGCCACGCGATCATACGGTCTATTGCCACCACTCCATCCATGCGGGGTCGAGGCATCGCCAGCAAGATTGTGGCCGAGCTGGAAAAGATGTCAGTTGAAGTAGGGATCGAGACTATCTACCTGCTCACGGAATCGGCAGACATTTTCTTCGAAAGAAAAGGTTACTCGCCGGTAGAGCGTCGTGACGTTCCCCAGTCGGTCCGGCAAAGTCGCCAGTTTTTATCATTGTGTCCGGATAGCGCAAGGGTCATGCGCAAACGAGTAGGCACCTGACATGCAGTTGGCTTCGTTTCTTCGCCCTTTGTGCTGCGTCAGGCGGGCGCCGCACCTGCACTTAGACGTAGAATCACTTTTCGATGCTTGGCTTTTTTGCCGTTTGATCCGGTGTGTTAGCTGCCCAATAAGCGGGAGACCCTAATGCAATATGACGTCAGCACCCCCGAAGACTACATGAAATCTCTTGAAGCGGACTGGAGGAAAGAGAAGCTTGGAGAATTGAGAGGATTGATCCTGCAGCAAGACCCGGCCATTAGGGAATCCATCAACTACAAGATGCTTTGCTTCAAG
>CAZDFS010000008.1:72545-74763 GCA_964504865.1 uncultured Wenzhouxiangella sp. | reverse complement strand
CCTAACGTCTTAGCTAAGCGGCGCGGGCTTTATCCGCGTCCGAGTGAGTGAAGCGAACGACTTGAGCGGTTTGTTATGCCTCCGGAACATCTACTTCTCACACTTCCCAATTGGATGTCCGAAAAGGCGATTCGCCCGAAGCGGGCCGTACCTACGCTTCTCTCTCTTTACGTCCGCTTCGTAGAGAACTCCTGGTTGTCTACCCGCCTGCTCTGCTCGTTTCGCAAGCCATTCTGAAATAGCCTCGGTGGACATCCAGATAAAGCCAAGACCCAAAAGAAGTGTGATGGAAAAAGCGATAACAGCTGTTTCGGCGGCAAGTAAAAATAATGCAATAAGGCTTACGATACTCGAATTGGCGACAAACACCAGGCCGTAAAGAAGACTGCTTGGCATTAAGAGCCGAGACATTGTGAACTCCAGTTCATCTTTCTCCAATTCGGCAGGCATAACGTCTTAGCTAAGCGGCGCGGTCTTTATCCGCGTCCGAGTGAGTGAAGCGAACGGCTTGAGCGACTTGTTATAAGGCATTAACTACTGCCCTCAGTAGTAATGCCAGAGAGGCTGGCGCAAGAAAAACAAATGCCCGCGTTGAATTTGGCGAGAACTTTTTCCAATGTTGGGGTAGCGCTCTCCAAGCATGATCCGCGTAGAGGAGTGTGCCGATGGCCAGGCCTGCTGTTCCCACTAAGCCGATTCCGGCGCCAAGAGACTCTGCGTAGGCGACCAGCGTGATTGAGGCAACCAACACTGAACTCAAAAAGATCCAGAGCACCAACACGCCTTTTTGCTTCTTTGAATTTTCCGAAAGTCTCCGTGATTTCAGCATGCCTTATAACGTACTAGCTAAGCGGCGCGGGCTTTATCCGCGTCCGAGTGAGTGAAACGAACGACTTGAGCGAATTGTTAAGCCGCGCGGTCAAGTTACCGCGGAATATCTGACTGCTTGCCCGGCATGCGATCTCTATCGCAAAAGCCGTATTCGCGGTAATTCTTTCTTGCTTGATTGAGACTAAGCCCTCTGTTTGGGCCTCCCCAAACTTCGTCAGCGTTCTTGTCACTTTGACCATCATCTTGCCACCCGCAAATTTCACAAATCTCGAAAGATGCTGGTTCTTCAAACTCAGGATTTTGGCAACAGGGGCAGCGATACTGCTTTGAAAGATTCATCTTCTTTTGAGCGGTTTAACTATAACTAGAAGGAAATTGTCAGTACTGTGGATTGTCTGACTTTTTACTTTTAAATTGCAAGGAATTTTGGCGGATCGTTGGGAGCCCCTGGTATGAAAGGCTTTCACCGTCTTTCCTTGATGGGGAAATCCGGAAGTATTTCCTGATAGTGCGCAAATTTCCTAGTGATTAGCGAGCGGATTTCCGATTGCCGTGACGTTGCACCTGGGGTGCAATGGCTACGGTTTTTTGGAGAGCCATCGCGTGTCGAGGAAATTGCTGGAACGGGTTCGAGCGGAGATTCGGACTCGGCATTATTCGTACAAGACCGAGCAGGCCTATGTGCACTGGATTGCTCGCTTCATCCGCTTCCATCGGATGCGGCATCCCGAGACGATGGGCAAGCGCGAGGTCGAGGCCTATCTGTCGCATCTGGCCGTCAAGGGCAAAGTCGCGGCCTCGACGCAGAATCTTGCTTTTTCGTCGATTCTGTTTCTGTATCGCCATGTGCTGGGGGTTGAGCTCCCCTGGCTGGATGATGTCGTTCGCGTCAAGCGCCCTCCTCGTTTGCCGGTCGTGCTGACTCGCGAGGAGGTCAAGCAGATCCTTGCCTTGCTGCGTCCGCCTCATGACCTGATCGCACAACTGCTCTACGGGTCCGGGCTTCGGATCAGCGAAACCCTGCGCTTACGGGTGAAGGACGTCGATCTCGTTCGGCGTTCACTGATTGTTCGCGACGGCAAGGGCGGCAAGGATCGAGTGACAGTCCTCGCCGAACGTTGCCGCGAGCCCCTCCGGCACAGAATGGCGGCGGCGCGTGAGCGCGGTCGGCTGGATGGAGAGGTCGGTCTTGGCGGCGTCATCTTGCCGAAGGCGCTCGACCGAAAGTATCCCAATGCCCGCTTCGAACCCGGTTGGCAATACGTGTTCTTTGCCCATCGCCCCAGCGCCAATCCTCAGACAGGCGAGATCGGGCGGCACCATTTGCTCGACAGTTCGGTTCAGAAAGCGGTACGGCGGGCGGCGCGCGAGTGTCGCATCGCCAAGC
>CAZDFS010000008.1:3564-72535 GCA_964504865.1 uncultured Wenzhouxiangella sp. | reverse complement strand
GGTGCCCTGCCATACCTTTCGCCACAGCTTTGCCACTCACCTGCTGGAAACCGGCTCGGACATCCGCACCATTCAGAAACTATTGGGTCATTCGGACGTTCGCACGACCATGATCTACACCCACATCGTCGAGCGCGGCGCCATGGGCGCTCGCAGTCCCCTGGATGATGAGGACGATTGAAGTTTCCTGGTATCCGGAAGAGGCTCGTCAGGCACGCTACCGCCATCGGACTGAAAGCGGATTTTCAGACGCGCAAGCCCCTGCGATGATCGCTGAGCAATGAGTTGACTCGGGATCGCATCCTGTCGCTCCACGCCTGCCGATCGCTCAGGACCCTAGCCTGACAGACCATGGCGTCTTGAGTCAACACCGTCTCAAATCAAAGCGTTGCCATGACCTTGCTGGCGGCGGCCAGGGTCTCGTCGACATCGATCTGGCTGTGAGCGGCGGAGACGAAACCCGCCTCGAAGGCTGACGGGGCCAGGTAGACACCCTCGGCGAGCATGCCGGTGAAAAAGCGCTTGAATCGTTCCAGGTCACAGGCGGCGGCCTGGTCGAAGTTGACCACCCGCTCGGCCTCGGTAAAGAAGAAGCCGAACATGCCGCCGACTGAGACCGTGGCCATGGGAATGCCGGCCTCGTCGGCGACGTGCTGGAAGCCGTCGGCCAGGGATTTCGTCGTCGCGCTTAAGCGGTCGTAAAAGCCGGGCTCACTGATCAGTTCCAGGTTGGCGATGCCGGCGGCCATGGCCACGGGGTTGCCGGAGAGCGTGCCGGCCTGGTAGACCGGCCCGGCGGGGGCGACCAGGTCCATGTATTTCTGCTTGCCGCCGAAGGCACCGACGGGCATGCCGGCGCCGATGACCTTGCCGAAGCAGGTCAGATCCGGGGTGATGCCGTACAAGCCCTGGGCACCCTGAGGGTGGACGCGAAAACCGGTCATCACCTCGTCGAACAGCAGTGCCGCGCCGTAGCGGTCGCACAGCTCGCGCAGGCCTTCGAGAAACCCGGGCTCCGGCGGGATACAGTTCATATTGCCGGCGATCGGTTCGACGGCGACGCAGGCGATCTCGTCCGGGTATTGCTGGAACAGGGCTTCGACGGAATCCAGGTCGTTGAACCTGGCGTTCAGGGTCAGCTCGGCCAGGGCCTTGGGCACGCCAGGTGAGGTCGGCACGCCCAGGGTCTGAGCGCCGCTGCCGGCCTTGACCAGAAAGCTGTCCGCGTGACCGTGGTAGCAGCCCTCGAACTTGACGAAGCGCTCGCGGCCAGTGGCCGCGCGGGCCACCCGCAGCGCGCTCATCGCCGCCTCCGTGCCGGAGTTGACCATCCGGACCTGGTCAAGGGACGGAATCAGCTCGCAGATCTTTTCGGCCATCGTCACCTCGCCCGGCGAGGGCGTGCCGAAGCTCAGGCCCTTCTCCACCGCCGCCTGCACCGCCTCGATGATCTTCGGGTGCGAGTGACCGCAGATCATCGGGCCCCAGGAGCCGATGTAGTCGATGTAGCGCTTGCCGTCCACGTCGAACATGTGCGCCCCTTTGGCCCGCTCGAAAAAAACAGGCTCGCCGCCCACGGCGGCAAAGGCGCGAACGGGCGAATTGACGCCGCCGGGCATACGAACGCGGGCGCGGGCAAACAGATCGTGGCTGAGGGTCATGGCACTTCGGATTGTGTTGAGAATGGTGGGATTATCTCACCGCTGGTGATACGGGTTGTGGTTGTTGGAGGGCGCCTGGCGGCGGGGGCGTGATCCGCGTCGCGGGATGAGAGTCAAAAGCAATTGTTTGGCTGTCGCAGCGCGACAAGAAAGTCAAAGGCGTTTCGCCCACGCATGCACCACGGTTCCACTCCAGGGCTTCATGCGCTGCGCGCAAAACGCCCTTACGTTCCCACCTGTGCTCCGCGCTTTCTGGACGAGTTTCTTTTGCCAGACGATGCAAAAGAAAAAAAAGATCTGACGCCCTGCGCGCCCCCGACGAGCGTCAAGGGCAAAAACCACTGACGGCGCATCACGGCGTTCGCGCCGAAATGACCGTATCGAGTCGCAGGCAAACCACTCCACCGTTTTCCATGGGCCGAGCGAAGCGATGGCCCGTAAAGGTCTACCCCCTGCCCTCGAAAGTCGTCGAGCAGCGTAGTCCAGAACGGGGCTTTCTGGACATGCCTGTTCGAGTGGAGCGCAGCGAAGCGAGTTTAAGCATGGCCAGCCGTTCTGGCCGGAGCCGCGCAGTGTCCGGGCAAAGCCCGGCGATTTCGTGGGCACCAGATCTTTTGGTTTCTTTTGGATCGTCTGCCAAAAGAAACTCGCCGTGCAAGCGAAGCGACGGCGAAACGCTTTTGACTCTTCTGTCGCGCAGCGACAGATGGCAATGCGCCTCTGGCGTTAAATCCGCGCAGCGGATCAATCCAACCCCAATGCGGTACCATTCCCCCATGCGAAAACTGACGCCCTTCATTCTGCTTCTGACCGCCCTGCTCGCCGGCTGCCAGGCCAGCGGCAACACGGGCCGCTCCTTCGTGGAATTCGAGGGGCACCGGTATTTCGTCGATATCGCCGATGACGATCAGTCGCGCGCGCGGGGCCTGATGTTTGTTGACGAGATGGCCGACAACCGCGGCATGTTCTTCATCTTTCGCCGCGAGGCGCCGCGCAGTTTCTGGATGCGCAATACGCGGATTCCGCTGGATATCATCTACCTCGACCGCGATCTGCGCGTGGTCAGCATCGCCGCCGACACACCGCCGTGCCGCACGCGCCAGTGCCCGAGCTACCCCAGCGAGGGCCCCGCACAGTTCGTGCTCGAGCTCAACGCCGGTCAGGCCGCGGCCATCGGGCTCGATCCGGGTGAACAGATCCAGATCGAAAATATCGAGCTCACCGCCCGCTGAGCCAGCGCAACGCCTGAGACGAACGTCATGTTCACGCTGATCCAGATCTCTGACTGTCACTTTTCCAGCGACCCGGCGGCGCTCTACCGCGGCGAGAATGCCGACCGCAATCTGGCGCGCCTTCAGGTGGGCATCGACGCGATGGCGCCCGACGGCCTGGTGCTGTCGGGCGATATTTCCGAAGACGGCTCGACCGACTCGTATCAGCGCGTCGCTGATCTGATCCGCGACTGGGCCCCGCGTCGGGCCTGGCTGCCCGGCAATCACGACAACAAGGCCGCCATGGCCGATGTGCTCTCCGCCCCTGATTTCGATGCAGGCCCGGTCCTTGACTGGGGCGGCTGGCGGATCGTGCTGCTGGATTCGGCCTTCGGCGACCGCGGCGACGGGATTGTCGATGAAGCGCGGCTGGCGCCGCTGAAATCAGTGGGAACGAGTAGCTGCGACCGGCCCGCCCTGGCCTTCATCCATCACCAGCCGCTGCCGATCAACGCACCCTGGATCGACAAGTACGGCCTGGGCCAGTCCGAGCTGCTGTGGCAGCACCTCGCCGATACGCAGGTACGAGCTGTCGGCTTCGGCCACGTGCATCAGGCCTTCATGGGTGAGCGCGACGGTATCGTCTGCCTGTCGGCGCCGTCAACGGTGGCCAATTCGCAGGCCGAAACCGAGGTTTTCACCCCCGATCCGACGGGGCCGAAGGCGCGCTGGTATCGCCTGCATGAGAATGGTCGCTGGCAGACCGGGCTGATCAGCGCCGGGATGAATTGAGCGGCGCGTTGTTCGAGGCCCGGGGTTTCGAGAGTTCGGGAGGCCAGGGATCGAGCTCAGAGCTCGACCATCTCGAAGTCTTCCTTGCCCGCCCCGCAGTCGGGGCAGAGCCAGCCTTCGGGGACGTCTTCCCACTTCGTGCCCGGCGGGATCCCGTCATCGGGTGATCCTTCCTCTTCGTGGTAGATCCAGCCGCAGACCACGCACATCCAGCTCTTGTATTCCTTGTCGCTCACGAGTCGTCCTGTTGAGTCGTCGGGTCCGATGATGTTCGGGCCCTGGGTTCGTCGAAGCCCGCGATTGTAAAGGATGCGCCGTGCTCGCGCCGAATCGCTGCGTTCACTGAGCAGATTCTCAAGGGCTTCGGGCACTTCTGAGGCGTCGACCGCGCTAGAATTGCCGGCCCATGTCGTCGCTCAATGATCAACAGCGCGCTGCTGTCACCCACATCGATTCACCGCTCCTGGTGCTGGCCGGCGCCGGATCGGGGAAGACGCGGGTGATTACCGAGAAGATCGCCTGGATGATCGACCGCGACCATTTCGGCGCGCCGGAGATCGCGGCCATCACCTTTACCAACAAGGCGGCGAAGGAAATGCGCCAGCGCGTTGGCCAGCGGATCAAGCGCAAGCGCACCGAGGGGCTGACGATCTGCACCTTCCATTCGCTGGGCTGGCGGATCCTGCGCGAATCGCCGGAATCCTGCGAGCGTCGTAGCGGCCTGAGCATCCTGGATCAGCACGCCGCCGGCGATCTCCTGCGTGAGCTGCTGCCCGCCGGCGCCAAGAACGACCTGGTCTATGCGGTGATGAACGGCATCAGCCAGGCCAAAGACGCCGGGCTGGACCCGGGCGACGCGATGGCCCGGGCGGGCGACGATAACGCGGCGCGCGCGGCCGAAATCTATCGCGACTACCAATCGCGGCTGGTCGCGCTCAACGCCGTCGACTTCGATGATCTGATCGCCCTGCCGGCGAAGCTCCTCGAAGATCCGGTGATTCGCACCCGCTGGCGCCGACGCCTGAAATACCTGCTTGTCGATGAGTACCAGGACACGAGCGCGGCCCAGTACCGCCTGCTGCGCCAGCTCGTTGGCGATGTCGGCGCGATGACGGCCGTGGGCGACGACGATCAGTCGATCTATGGCTGGCGCGGCGCGCGGCCGGAAAACCTGTCGGGTCTGAAGACCGACTACCCGGACCTGCGCGTGGTCAAGCTCGAGCAGAACTACCGTTCGGCCGGTAAAATCCTGGAGGCGGCCAACGCCGTCATCGCCTGCAACCCGCACGAGTTCGAGAAACGCCTGTGGAGTCAGCACGGGCCCGGCGACGATATCCGCGTGGTCGAGTTCGACGACGACGGCGATGAGTCCGAAGGCATCGCCCGCGACATTCTCACCCTGCACCACGGCGGCCGGGCGCGCTGGGGCGAAATGGCCGTGCTCTATCGCTCGAACTTCCAGGCCCGCGCCATCGAACAACAGCTGCGCGAGAACGCCGTGCCCTACATCGTCTCCGGCGGCCCGAGCTGGTTCGACGCGCGCGAAATCCGCGACGGCCTGTCCTACCTCCGCGTTCTCGCCAATCCCGACGACAACCCGGCCTTCATGCGGGTGATCAACACCCCGCGCCGGGGCTTCGGCTCGACGGCGATGGCGCGCCTGGCGACCTACGCCGATGCGGTCGGTAAAAGCCTGTTCGAAGCCGGACTCGACCCGCTGTTCCAGAACGAGCTCAATCAACCGGCCGCCCGCGCCCTGCGTGGCTTCACGAATCTGCTGGTCGACTTCAACCATCGGATCGAAGACCACGGCATCGGCGAAACCTACCGCGAGCTCCTCGAGCATATCGGCTACGTCGACTGGCTGATCGAACAGGACGACGATCCGAAAAAGGCCGAGCGCCGCCGGCGCAACCTCGACGACCTCTGCGGCTGGGTCGAAAGGCTGGCCGCCGACACGGACTCGATCGAGGAACTTATCGCCCGCGTCTCGCTGGCCGCCGGTCCGGACGACGACCGCAGCGAGGGCGCCGACCAGGTCCGGCTCATGACCCTGCACGCCGCCAAGGGGCTGGAGTTCAAGCACGTCTGGCTCGCCGGCTGCGAAGAAGGCCTGCTGCCGCACCAGCGCTCGATCGACGATGATCAGATCGAAGAAGAGCGGCGCCTGATGTACGTCGGCATCACCCGCGCCGAGCGGCAGCTGACGATCAGCTACTGCCGAGCCCGCCGCCGCGCCGGCGAGTCGGTCAGCGCAGAGCCCAGCCGCTTCCTCGATGAACTCCCCGAATCAGTCATCGACTGGCCCGCGCGACACGGCACCAGGGAAACCTCCAGCGAAGACGCCAAAGCGAATATTGCGGCGCTGAAAGCGCTGTTGGAGGGATGAAGGTTTATTGCTTCGCAAGGGGAGTCAAAAGGGTTTGTTTGTTTTTCGCTGCGCGGGCTTAAAGTCAAAGGCGCTTGGTTAAATTCGCTTCGCGAATGAAAGGCGTTTCGCCCACGCACGCACGACGCCTCCACTCCAGGGCTTCATGCGCTGCGCGCAAACCGCCCTTGCGTTCTCGCCTGTGCTTCGCGCTTTCTGGGCGAGTTTCTTTTGGCAGCCGTCCCAAAAGAAACCAAAAGGACTCCTGCCCAGAGACCTCGCCGGCCTGCGGCCGGTGCCCGGTGTCGCTCCGGTTGGAACGGGTGGTCATGCTTAAACTCCCTTCGCTGCGCTCCGGTCAGACAGGCATGCCCACAAAAACGCCGTTCCACCCTACGCGCCCCCGGCGAGCGTCAAGGGCAGGAACGGGCAAGGACAGGACAGCGCATCGCTGCGCTCGCGCCGGTGCGAAAGTGACCAGTAGCAGTGAAAATGACTACCGCTGGGCCGAGCAAAGCAAAGGCCCGTCTCCCGGCCTTTCGTGCCCTGGACACTCGTCGAGCAGCGCAGGCCAGAACGGGAGCCTTCTGGACATGCCTGTCTGAGTGGAGCGTTAGCGGAGCGAGTTTAAGCATGGCCAGCCGTTCTGGCCGGAGCCGCGCAGTGTCCGGCGCAGCCGGCGAGGTCGTGGGCACCAGATCTTTTGGTTTCTTTTGCATCGTTTGGCAAAAGAAACTCGCCCTGCAAGCGAAGCGTGGGCGAAACGCCTTTCATTCGCGAAGCGAATTTAACCAAGCGCCTTTGACCTTCATCCCGCAAAGCGGAAAACAATCAAGCCGCGATTCACGATTCGAAAAAGCCAAGCGGCCATGAAAACAAAGCTGCCAGGCGACCCATCCGTCGCCGAGATGCGCCAGTGTTATTCGTGGCCTTCGATCTTGTCCTGGGTTTTAGATTCGAAATCGCTGGCGTCGTGGCGTTCGTGCAGCTGCATTTCCGGCCGGCCGAAGGGCCGGTTCACCATGCGGCCGCGGGTGACGGCGGGCCGGTCGTCGAGCTGCTTTGACCAGCGCTGCAGGTGCTCGTAGTCTTCGACCTGGAGGAACTCGGCGGCATCGTAGAGCCGGCCCAGGGCCATCTGCCCGTACCAGGGCCAGATCGCCATGTCGGCGATGCTGTAGTCGGCGCCGGCGATGAATTCGTTTTCCGCCAGATGGCGATCGAGGACGTCGAGCTGGCGCTTGGCTTCCATGGCGAAGCGGTCGATGGCGTACTTGATCTTGATCGGCGCGTAGGCATAGAAGTGGCCGAAGCCTCCGCCGAGGTAAGGCGCCGAGCCCATCTGCCAGAACAGCCAGTTGAGGCACTCGGTCCTGGCCCGCGGCGCCTTCGGCAGAAAGGCGTCGAACTTCTCGGCCAGATAGAGCAGGATGGCGCCGGACTCGAACACGCGCTGGGCGGGCTGGACAGAGTGATCCACCAGCGCCGGAATCTTGGAGTTCGGGTTGGCGGCGACGAATCCGGCGCTGAACTGTTCCCCCTCGCCGATATCGATGAGCCAGGCATCGTACTCCGCATCGTCGAGGCCGAGGGCCAGAAGCTCCTCGAACAGGACGGTGACCTTGACGCCGTTCGGCGTGGCCAGGGAATAGAGCTGATGCGGGTGCTTGCCGACCGGTAGCGTCTTGTCGTGGGTCGCGCCGGCGGTGGGACGATTGATGTTGGCGAACTTGCCGCCGTTGTCCTTTTCCCACTGCCAGATCGTCGGCGGGGCGTAGTCATGTTCGCTCATCTCATGGATCCTTCGATTGTCGTGGCGAGGCCGGCCAGATGCTGGCCACGGCGCTGATCGGCCGGGTGATTGCGCTGACAGGAGGATAGCCCAGCGACGGCAGGATCGCGCGAGCCCAGCGATCCGTCAGCAGGGCGGCACGGAAGCGTCGGTCGATCAGTTCGTGACCGATCGCGGCGCTCGATGTCATCGCAATGTCGCGGTCCGATTGAATCTGTCATCGAATTCGCGTCACACTGCGCGTTTCCATTGTCAGGCAAGTGATCGAGCGCATGAAACGAAGGACCAAGATCGTCGCCACCCTCGGCCCGGCGACCGATGATCAGGACGAGCTCGAGCGTCTCATTCGCGCCGGCTGCGATGTCGTGCGCATCAACTTCTCCCACGGCGACGCCAGGACCCACGCACGGCGCATCAAGATGGTCCGGGCGGTGGCGCGCGAGCTGGACACGGACGTGGCCGTCCTCGCCGACCTGTCGGGTCCGAAAATTCGCATCGACCGCTTTCGCGAGGGCCGCGTCGAGCTGGCGCGTGGTCAGTCGTTCACGCTCTATGCCCGCGAGAATCCGCCGGCCGGCGACGAGCAGGGCGTGGGCGTGGCTTACCTCGGCCTCGTCCGGGACGTGCAGCCCGGCAGCGAGCTGCTCCTCGATGACGGGCTCATGTCCCTCACCGTCGATGAAGTCGTCGGCGACGAGATTCGCTGCACCGTCAATACGGCCGGGCCCCTGTCCGATCGCAAGGGCCTGAACCTGCGCGGTGGAGGTCTGTCGATCCCCGGCGTGTCCGAGGCGGACAAGGCCGATATTCAGCTGGCGGCTGAATGGCAGGTCGATTACCTGGCCGTGTCCTTTCCGCGCAGCGCCGAGGACATGCAGCAGGCCCGGACCCTGCTGCACGAGGCCGGCGGCACGGCGGGTCTGGTCTCGAAGATCGAGCGCACCGAAGCGATCGACCACCTGGACGCGATTATCGAGGCCTCCGATGCGGTGCTGGTCGCGCGCGGCGACCTGGGCGTCGAGATCGGGGAGGCCGAATTACCGGGCCTGCAGAAGCGCATCATCGCCGCCTGCCTGAAGCTCAGCCGGCCGGTGATTACCGCGACTCAGATGATGCAGTCGATGATCGAGAACCCGATTCCCACTCGGGCCGAGGTGCTGGACGTGGCCAATGCCGTGATCGACGGTACCGACGCGGTCATGCTGTCGGCCGAGACGGCGGTCGGCCGCCATCCGGCGCGCGTCATCGAGGCGATGGCGCGCATCTGCGAGGGGGCTGAGCGCCACGTCCAGGCCCACCAGCCCTCGCGCCTGTTCAATTCGCCAGCCGAGCGCGCCGACCAGGCCATCGCCATGGCGGCGATGATGGTGGCCAACAACTTCGGTGCCCAGGCGATCATTGCCCTGACCGAGTCTGGCGCCACGGCCCAGTGGTTGAGCCGCGTGCGCTCCCCGCTGCCCATCATCGGCATGAGCCCGAATCGCGCCTCCCTGCGCAAGATGCGCTTGTTTCAGCACGTCCAGCCGCTGTTCTTTTCCGCCAACGAGGCGCGGCCCAGTCAGATTCCGCGCCTGGCCATGGAGCGCGCCCGGGAGGTGGGCCTGATCGCCACCGGTGACCGCGTGCTCATGACCCTGGGCGATGCCATGGGCGAAATGGGCGGAACCAACACCCTCAAGATCCTTACCGTCGACTGATGCGGTGCGGGTCCGGCTTCCGATGCGTCGGTCGGGGCCGCTACAATACCCGGATTCCTTTCGATCGCAGCAGGTGCGGAGCAGACAACGACATGACAGACAAACTCGAACAACTGGTTGAAATAGCGCAGGCCATGGTGGCCCCGGGCAAGGGCATTCTGGCCATCGACGAATCCTCCGGGACGATCAAGAAGCGCTTCGACGGCGTCAACGTCGAGGACAGCGAGGCGAATCGCCTCGACTATCGCTCGATGATGCTGACGACCCCGGATCTCGGAAAATTCATCTCCGGGGCCATCCTGTTCGACGAGACGATCCGCCAGTCGCTGCCCGACGGCACGCCGCTGCCGAAGGCGATGGAGGCGGCGGGGATCCTTCCGGGCATCAAGGTCGACAAGGGCGCCAAGGCGCTGGCCGGCTTCGAGGGTGAAAAGATCACCGAAGGCCTCGACGGCCTGCGCGAACGCCTGGCCGAGTACGCCGAGCTCGGCGCGAAGTTCTGCAAGTGGCGTGCGGTCATCACCATCGGCGACGACATTCCTTCACGGGCGTGCATCGACGCCAATGCCCACGCGCTGGCACGCTACGCCGCCCTGTGCCAGGAAGCCGGCCTGGTGCCGATCGTCGAGCCGGAAGTCCTGATGGACGGCGATCACGATCTCGACACGTCCTTCGACGTCACCGAAGCAACCCTGAAGTCCCTGTTCCAGCAGCTCTACGAACAGAACGTTGTCCTCGAGGGCTGCGTTCTGAAAGCCTCGATGGTCATTTCCGGCAGCACCGCGACGGATCGTGCCGGCATCGAGGAAGTCGCCGAAGCCACCGTTGACTGCCTCCTCAACGCCGTGCCTGCCGCCTGCGCCGGCATCGTGTTCCTGTCCGGTGGGCAGGGCGATGTGGAAGCCACCCAGCACCTCGACGCCATGAACAAGATGGGCGACATGCCCTGGCCGCTGAGCTTCAGCTACGGCCGCGCCCTGCAGGCCGAATGCCTGAAGACCTGGGCCGCCGACCCGGCAGGAAATCGGGAAAAAGCCCAGCAGGTGCTCCTCCATCGCGCCCGCATGAACGGTGCCGCCTCCCTCGGCGAATGGGACGAAGAAGAAGAGAACGGCTGATCATCGTCAGCGTTCGATGCGGGTTGCCGGACGGCAGCCCGTGATTGAAACCACGAAGGGCACGAAGCGCACGAAGGGAAAGCAGGCCTTTCTTCGTGTTCTTCGTGCCCTTCGTGGTTCAGAAAACCAACTCCGGATACCCGACCATGACCGACAGCAAGGACAAGTTTCGCGAACAGGCGCTGGATTATCACCGCTATCCGGTGCCCGGCAAGATCAAGGTCTCGCCGACCAAGGCCCTGACCACGGCCAAGGACCTGGCCCTGGCCTATTCGCCCGGCGTGGCGGCGGCCAGCGAGGCGATCGCCGAGAATCCGGACAGCGCTCGCGAGTACACGGCCCGCGGCAACCTGGTGGCGGTCATCTCCAACGGCACGGCGGTCCTCGGGCTCGGAGCGATCGGCGCGCTGGCCTCGAAGCCGGTGATGGAAGGCAAGGGGGTGCTGTTCAAGCGCTTCGCCGGCATCGACGTGTTCGATATCGAGATCGACGAGACCGATCCGGACAAGCTGATCGATATTATCGCCAGCCTCGAGCCGACCTTTGGTGGCATCAACCTGGAGGACATCAAGGCGCCCGAGTGCTTTCGGGTCGAAGAGGCCCTGAAAGACCGCATGGGCATTCCGGTCTTCCACGACGATCAGCACGGCACGGCGATCATCACCGCCGCCGCCCTGGTCAACGGCCTGAAGCTCTCCGGCAAGCGCATCGAAGACATTCGCCTGGTGGCGTCCGGCGCCGGTGCGGCGGGCATGGCCTGCCTCGATCTGCTCCTGACGATGGGGCTCAAGCGCGAGAATGTCATCGTCTGCGATCGCGAGGGCGTGGTCTATGCCGGTCGCGAAGCCGACATGGATCCGCGCAAGGCCACCTATGCCATCAAGACCGACGCCCGCACGCTCGGTGAGGTGATCGAGGGTGCGGACGTCTTTCTCGGCGTCTCGGCCCCCGGGGTCCTGAAACCCGAGATGGTCAAGGCCATGGCCGATAAGCCGATCATCCTGGCGCTCGCCAACCCGACGCCGGAGATCATGCCCGACGTGGCCCGCGAAGCGCGACCCGATGCGCTGATCGCGACCGGGCGCTCGGACTACCCCAATCAGGTCAATAACGTCCTGTGTTTCCCCTATATCTTCCGCGGCGCGCTCGATGTCGGTGCGACGGGCATCAACGATGAGATGAAGATGGCCTGCGTGCACGCCATCGCCGAGCTGGCTCGCATCGAGGCCTCGGACGTGTCGGCAGCCGCCTACGGTGGTGACGTCCCCCGCTTCGGGCCGGATTATCTGATTCCGCAGCCCTTCGATCCGCGCCTGCTCGTGCAGCTGGCGCCAGCGGTGGCCAGGGCCGCGATGGACTCCGGCGTGGCCACGCGACCGATCGAGGACATGGAGGCCTACCGCGAGCGCCTGAGTCAGTATGTCTTCCGCACGGGCCTGGTGATGAAGCCGGTCTTCGATGCCGCGCGCAAGGATCCGAAGCGGGTGGTCTTTGCCGAGGGCGAAGAAGAGCTGGTACTCCGTGCGGTGCAGACCATCGTCGACGACGGCCTGGCCAAGCCGATTCTCGTCGGCCGGCCCAGCGTGGTCGAGATGCGCATCGAGCGCGCCGGGCTGAGGGTTCGCCCTGGCGTCGATTTCGAGCTGGTCAATCCCGAGTCAGACCCCCGCTTCCGCGAGTACTGGCAGACCTTCCACTCCATCACCGAACGGCGCGGCGTGACGCCGGACTCGGCCAAGGCGATCGTGCGCACGCGCAATACGGTCATCGCCGCCATCATGGTGCACCGCAACGAGGCCGACGCGCTCATCTGCGGCGTGGTGGGCCAGTACGGCAAGAAATTGAAGTACGTCACCGAGGTTCTCGGGCTCGCTCCGGGCTGCAGAACGCTGGGCGCGCTGTCGGCCATGGCCACCGAGACCGAGACGATCTTCGTCTGCGATACCCATGTCAATCCGGATCCGAGCGCGGAACAGCTCGCCGAGCTGACCATCATGGCGGCGGAAAAGGTTCGCCTGTTCGGCATCACGCCGAAGATCGCCCTGGTGTCGCACTCGAACTTCGGCAGTCATATCGATTCGCAGGCCTCAAAGATGCGTCAGGTGCTTGCCTTGCTGCGCGAACGTGCGCCGGAGCTGGAAGTCGAAGGCGAGATGCGCGCGGATGCCGCGCTGCAGCCCCTGATCCGCGAGCGCGTGTTTCCGAACTCCGAGCTGAAAGGACCGGCAAATCTGCTGATCATGCCGAATCAGGACGCGGCACACATCGCCTTTTCCATGGCGCGGGTGATCGGCAAAGCGGTGACGATCGGCCCGATCCTGATGGGGGCTGGCCGACCAGCGCACGTGCTGACGCCGTCAGCGACGGTGAGGCGGGTCGTCAACATGACCGCGGTGGCGGTGGTGGATGCACAGAACGAGCAGCGCCAGCGCGCGCTCGGCAGCGGGGAGCTGTTCGAGAGCTAACAGCGCTCGCGGCGGATCACTTCACTGCCCGCCGGCGGATCAAGAAGATCCCGGGCGTCGAGTGCGTCGGCCGCAACCGGATGGCGCGAGGGCTTCGGCAGGCCGGGCAGGGCGATGCGTCGTGGGTCGAGCGCAGGCGCATGACCCACCGGCCGCACGCTGCGAAGAGACTCGGCTGGCTCGTCCTGCAGCAGCGCGAGCACCGAGCGGGCCGGCGCCTCGACCTGTTCGCTGATCGAAGCGACGGAGTCGGCGATCTTCGACGGTGGCCAGACGCCATTGATCTTGACCGTCGCGCTGGTCCAGACAGCGGCAATCAGGATGGGGATGATGACTCTCACGGTAAGACTCCTTGACCGTTTTCGTTGCCCTTCAGTTCCTATGACGCCTGAAAGGCCTGAAAAGTTACAAACAATCGAATCTTTTTCTTTCCTTGGCGAACTGCAAGCAGACTGACAAGTCTTTGCCTGCCTTCTGCAGTCCCCACCCAACTGTCCTCGGTTTTCCCTCGAGCGTCTCCTCCGAAATCGACCCGTGGTGCTCGGACTGAGCTTGCCCACGCGTGCGATTGCGAACAGACGAACTCGAACAGCGGCCTCAAGATAGCGTCCTGTCGTGACCCTTCAAGGAGCAACCGCCATGATCCTGCGGTCGTTTACAGTCTGCCGAGCCAGTTTCCCAACGCCCCCTGTCGGGGCCGAGAAATTGCCGATGGCCGGATGCTCGGGAGGCATTGTCCTGGAGCTGGTTTGCTGGTTCGTCGGCCTTGGTTTGATTCTGTTCTACATGACGGCAAGCATCCGGCTGGAGGAGCTTCGACAGCAGGGTGTCAGTCTGTTCTCTGAGGCGCGTGCATCAGCCTCCGACAGTCGCCATCTCAACGATCTGTCTTTAGGGGTTGAGTCTCACTCGCAAGACGGTCTGAGGGAGATGGATCCGGCCCCGGATCGCCCGGGGACCGGCAGCGATGCAGCGCTTCCGATTGCTGTTTTGCGAATCGCCGGCCTGGATCTCGAAGTGCCTGTCTATCGCGAACTGAACGAGCTCAACCTGAGCCGCGGTGCTGGCTGGATCGGCGGCACAGCGGCCCCGAATACCGTCGGCAATATGGCGATCGCGGCCCATCGTGACCGCTATTTTCGTCCGCTCAAGGACATCAGGATCGGCGACCCAATGGTTCTGGAAAGCCTCTCTGGCCAGGTTCATTACCGCGTCAGCCGGCTCGATATCGTCGATCCCGAAGACGTTTCGGTACTTGACGACAGCGAGGTCACGACCGTGACCCTGGTGACCTGCTACCCATTCTATTTCATCGGCAATGCGCCACAGCGATACATCGTTCAGGCCACTGCTGTTGATCATCCCGAGAAGGCACCCCGTCCGGAAGTGCTTCTCACCGCACCACCATCAGGAGAAACACCATGAACCTGCGTTTGAACCTATCGAGCCTGACCACGGCGGCCCTGCTGCTGGCTTTGGGCTGGACCGGCATTGCGGCCGCCCAGCAATCTGCACGCGACATGCCGGATCCGGAAGTGGATCGGTCCAGCTGCGAAGATATCAACTGGCATCGCGACCTGCTGCGACAGTATCCATGGGTCGTCAACGGCTGTCAGGAAGTGATCACCGTTGGGCAACAGAAATGGGCTCGCTTCGAGGCTGAATTCCAGCACAACCACAGCGATGGGTCCATCTCGTCGGATTTTCGCAATGACCGTGGCCGGGCGCTTGGCAGAGTCAGGCTGATGCCGACCCCGGGTCAGCGCGTGCTACTCGACGGCCGCGATTATCGGTTCAGTGAGCTGATGAAGGGGCAGATCCTCAACTTCTATGTGCCCGAGGACCGGTATGCTTTCGCCACAACCGCCGGGGCACCTTCAGGAGAAATGGCTCGGGTTGTCGAATCCGACCCGGAGGCTACCGCGACTCGATCCTCAACACGCATGGCACAGGCTGAACCGGTCCGCACAGAACGACCGGCCGTGCTGCCGGCAACGGCCGGTATACTGCCGTTGATGGCGCTGGGCGGGATGTTCTCGCTCCTTGGCGGCATTGGCCTGACTGCGCGTCGGCGTTCCAGGGGAGCCTGAATCCGAAGAAAAGCATGGGCGATCTCGCGCCCATGTTTCTTTTAGTCTCCTGACTGCTGCGGGACCTCGATCCCGGCTGATCGGATCGTCAGATCCTCCCCATCAGCGCCAGGATCAGCAGGATCACCACGATGACACCAATGGCGCCACTGGGACCGTAGCCCCAGCTGCGGCTATGTGGCCAGGCCGGAATGATGCCGATCAGGATCAGCACCAGGACAATCAACAGAATGGTTCCAAGACTCATGCGGGCGACTCCAGGGTTGGGTTGTAACAACGAGTTTGCCCAGAACGCCTTGGCGGCTCTGTTCGCCAGCGCACCGAGCGTTCCGGGCACGATGTTCAGACTTAATCTTTGGGTCCATTGATGCAGTCTGTCTATGTCTAGTCCTCGTCGTCCGCTCTCGGAGCCTGACCTCCAGTCCAAACAAGTCCAGCGCCTGGCCCCGCGCCGGGTCTGTGCAGCGACCGAGGACTGGGAGAACGAGGGAGGAAGCCTGATGGTCCGATGTCCGTGTTTCGTCCAGGCTGATACCGCCTCGTTCGACGAGCAGGCATCATCGCTACTGGACGCCATGCCGATGGGCATTCTGATCAGCCGCTTCGACGGCACCATCTGCTACAGCAATAAGGTCTGCCAGCGCATGCTGAGCTGTTCGTCAACGGCCCTGATCGGGCGCCACTGGGCTGAGTTGATAGACGCGCGAGACTGGCTGCCGGCAATGGCCGAACCTGAGCCTGAATCCGGTGCCGGCCAGCCCCGAGCATTCGAGCTCCGACTGGTCAACAACGTCGGAAACCGGCTGTGGGTCAGGCACCGCGCGACCAGGCTGCACGCAGATCGCGATGATTCCGACCTGATCCACACGATTGAAGACATCAACGAGAGCATATCCGCGCGGCAAGCCGATCGGACGCTGCGCCATTCGCTGCAAACCGAATGCGCGCGGGCGCGGGTGACCCTGGAGTGCATCGGTGATGCAGTCATCTGTACCGACGTCGAGGGACGGGTGACGTATCTGAATCCGATGGCCGAACAACTCACTGGCTGGTCGCATGAAGTCGCCTGCGGTCAACCGTTCGATCAGGTCTTCAAGGTCATCAATTCGTACACCCGGGAGTCGGCGAGGAATCCGGCCGCCCAGGCCATGCAGGCTCAGGGCATCATCCGGCTGGCACCCGACAGCGTCCTGTCCCGGCCCGACGGGACCGAACTGGCGGTCGAGGATTCGGCGGCCCCGATACTGGATGATTCGGGTGAGCTCACGGGCGCTGTTGTCATTTTTCGAGACCGTAAGTTATCCAGGGAGACCACCGAGAAGATGGCGCATCTGGCCCGCCATGATACGCTGACCGGCCTGCCCAATCGCCTGGCCTTGGCAGAGCGATTCGAGCAGGCGATCAGACTGGCCAGACGACACGGTCGACGCCTGGCCTTGCTGTTCATGGATCTGGATCGCTTCAAATTACTCAACGACCGCTATGGTCATTCGGCTGGCGATAAAGCGCTGCAGCAGCTGGCTCGAGCGCTCGAGGCCGCTGTGCGCGATACCGACCTGGTTGGTCGGCAGGGTGGGGATGAGTTCGTCGTGCTGCTGAGTGAAATCAACCGGGCCGTAGACGCCGCCAAGGTGGCGAAAAAGCTGCAGGGTGTGCTGGCGTGCCTGCCCCATCTCGAGAGTTGCTGGCCAGCGCTGACGGTCAGCATAGGCATCAGCGTATACCCCAACCACGGCAGGGACCTGGATCGCCTGATGCGCTGCGCGGACATAGCGATGTACCACGCCAAGCTTGATCCCGACTGCGGGTACTGCTTCTATCGATCCGACATGGAGCGAGCCACGGTAGGTTCTAACTTCGCCCAAGTGATGCAGGTCACCCGCGATGCCGAACGGCGCAATGGAGATGGAGTCAACAAGACATAGCAG
Source organism: uncultured Wenzhouxiangella sp. (assembly GCA_964504865.1). Lineage (GTDB taxonomy): Bacteria > Pseudomonadota > Gammaproteobacteria > Xanthomonadales > Wenzhouxiangellaceae > Wenzhouxiangella. The sequence goes on along the minus strand of CAZDFS010000008.1, from coordinate 55,413 downwards.
CACAGACCGGACCCGGTCCGGGCCGCAGGCGAGGGTCACCCGCGCCGTCGCGTCGGGACCCTGATCGCCGTATGTTCGCCAGCGAACGGAAGTTCTGGAGATTGGCGTACTTCAATCTCCTTACTGCTTTAGCGATCGCCAGGAGTAGGTTCGGATGAATCACAATAAGCCTGCTCTGGCCATTTCCAACGTGCTGTACTTTGCAGTCGTACACCTGCTGGCCCTTGTGGTTGCACCGCTATGGGGGGTGCTGGTCGGGTTCAGCGCCGCGTCCTGGTGGACGGCGGGTCTGATCTGGCTGTTCAGTGGGCTTTCGATCACCGCCGGCTACCATCGACTATTTTCCCATCGCAGCTATCGGGCGGCCTGACCACTGGGCTTGATATTTGGCATATGCGGTACCTTTTCCCTGCAGAACTCGGTGCTGGTCTGGTGCGCGCGTCATCGCATCCATCATCGTTTTGTCGATCAGATCGAGCGCGACCCGCTGCTCAGATGGCAGCATCGCTACTACCGGGCCTTGACCTGGACGCTCAACCTGGGTGTTCCGATGCTGATCGGCTTGCTGGTCGGGGATCTGGTTGGTGTGGTGTTGCTGGCCGGTGCGGTGCGTCTGGTGTTCAGTCAACACAGCACCTTCTTCATCAATTCGCTGGCCCACAGCTGGGGTAAGCGTCATTACAGCGAGGACAACAGCTCGCGCGACAATGGCTGGCTCGCGCTGCTGACCTGGGGCGAGGGGTACCACAACTTCCATCACGCCTTTCAGGCCGACTATCGCAACGGCGCGCGCTGGTGCCACTTCGATCCGGGCAAGTGGCTGATTGCCCTGTCCTCATCGGTCGGCCTGGCCAGTCAACTCAAGCACACGCCAGGCTGTCGCATCTCGCGCATACCCTACGTGCTGCAGCGAACAGACCTTCACCGGCACGGCTGCAAGCATTAGATATCGAGGGACGCCGAAGTGCATCCCAAACCCGGCAGCCCAAGTGTCCACGACCAAGGAAGCTGATGTCTGATTCAATCACAATGCCTACAACCAATGAGCTGATCGATAGATTGCCCGCTGCGGTCGCTCGTTCGCTGCTCGCCGGCTGCGATTCGGTCAACCTCGCCTTCGATCAGCCGCTGGCCGAAGCGGGCCGGCCTGTTACGCAAGTCCTGTTTCCGACAACCGCCGTCATTTCGGTCACTGTGCGGGTCGACGGTCACAAGCCTCTTGAGCTGGGCATGATCGGGTATGAGGGCATGCTTGGCGCTACCCTGGCCCTGGGCGTCGATCACCACCCCGTGGCTGCAGTCGTCCAGGGCGCGGGCGCAGCCCTGACCCTGTCGGGGGTCGCTTTCTCCCAGCAGCTCGATAACAGCCGGATATTGAAGCGTCTGATCGAGGGCTACCTGTTCGTGCTCGGTGAGCAATTGGCCCAGACCGCGGCCTGTAATGCCTTTCATGAAGTGCCCGCGCGCCTGGCCCGATGGCTGCTGATGATGGATGACCGCGCCCGCGGCGAGCCGCTGGTGCTGACCCATCTCTTTCTTGCCCGCATGCTCGGTGTGCGGCGCAGTGCGGTCACCATCGCAGCCGGCCAGCTGCAGGCGCAGCAACTCATCCGCTACGCCCGAGGCCACATCCAGGTGCTGTCGCGTCCCGGCCTGGAAACGGTGGCCTGCGAATGCTATCAGGTCAGCCTTGCCGCCTATCAGCGTCAGTTCTCCCGCGATGAAGGCTGAGCGTCTGGTTGCTGTCGGTCTGCTGCTTTGGAGTCTGCCGGGCCGGGCCATCGGGCCTCTCTGGGTTCGCGTTCTGATCCCGCGCCCCGGTGTCGTTCGGGCTGGCCTTTGGCGTATTGGTGATGTTCACCGAACTGGTGTCGATACTGTTCGGATTCGCCGACCGCATTCTGCCAAGAGCCCTGACCGGCAGCTCCAGCGAGGTCGGGAGCTACACCACCGGCGACGGCCTGGCCGGTGCTGACAAGGCGGCCTCGCTCACTTGAGTCCTGATGGCCGATCGACTTTAGTCCCGATGCCATTCTGTGTGGCGCAACGAACGGAACCATTCGACATAACCTTCTAATCTTGACCTTCGGCCGGTGATCGATGAGTGGCAGTTCGCCGGAAGCGTGCACGGTCGCCACCCAACCCAAACCAAGGAATCATCATGAGCAACGAAAACAAGAACGAGCACAAGAACAATCCGCAGCCCGGACAGCAGGCGCAACAGGACAAGTCCTCCAAGAGCTTCGGTACCAAGAGCGACCAGCCGAAAAAGGACAAGGATGGCAAGCTTGCGACCAGCAATCCCGGTTCCGGCAAGTTCGACAGCAAGCGCGTTTGACTCGTCGGCAATCAGCTGCGTTTGAATGAGCGCATCGAGCCCCTGCTTCGGCAGGGGCTTTTCGTTTTGAGACCATCGCACCCTGTTTCCGGGGCGAGCCAGTGGTGCCGCGAACGATCCGCTCCATTCTGTGCACCGGCGAATATCTATTCCGAGCTGAGGCCGGGCCGATCGGCCCGAACCGACGGATCAATGGCGCAGTCGATGACCGTGACGCGATGGGTGCCGCAACGCACAGACCCGGCGGCGGTCAGGTCCGATACTTCAACCCTCTCACCGCTGACCGATCCGTTTGGCCGGCTACTGGGCGCCGGCTGGTAATTCGGCCATCCCGGCACACCTGGAGAACACCCATGACGACGTTCAATTCCACCAAATGCGCAGCTGTCCTGCTGTCGGTTCTGGCCCTGAGCATGCCGATGGCACACGCCGGCGAAGACGACTGCGACTGTCCTTGCGACCCGGAGCGGGCCACGGCCATGGCGACAGCCAACATGAATCAGGATGGGCAGCGCTCCAATCAGCGGACCACCGCAGCCACCCGATCAAGCACGCCGAGAGCGAACGCCACCGCACAAGGCGGTTTTATTGAAACTCTTCCGGTGCGCGGCTATCACTCCGATAGCCTGGTCGGCCACGAAATCACCAATCGGCGCAACGACGAGTCGATCGGTGAGATCACCGACCTGCTGCTGGACGAGGACGGCCAGGTGACCGCCGTGCTGATCAGCGTCGGTGGTCTTCTTGGTCTTGGTGAGCGTGATCTGGCGATCTCCTGGGACCGCATCGAGCGGATTGTTGACGGTGATGACTTCACCCTGTCGATCGATATGACCGAAGACATGCTGAAGAATGCGCCCGAGTATTCCGACGAACGCATGAACTCGCGTTGGTAACACCGATCAGCCCGGTCACAGCTGCTGACCTGGATTGCCGCCGCTGTCAAAAGCGGCGGTTTATTTCCCATGATGTGTTGGCCAGCGTACAGATCGAGCCGGCGGGCCTGATCGATAGTGACTTTTCCATGCTGCAGCGACATGTCTTCATGACGCCTCGCAGAATCGACAAGGCGAGCCATAAAGGAGAACAAACGATGAACAAGGATCAAGTCAAGGGCCGTTCCAAGGAAGCGAAGGGCAAGGCCAAGGAAGCGATCGGCAAGATCACCGGTGACAAGAGTACGGAGAACAAGGGCAAGCTCGAGAAAAATGTCGGTAAGGCCCAAGCCGCATACGGTGACATCAAGAACGATGTGAGGAAGTCGACATGAATCATTCAACGACAGAAAGCAACGGCCGATCTGCAGCTGCCGGGCACATCGATAGCAGATCGGCTCTGCTCAGTGCAGCCACCGTGACCGGGGACGAAGTTCGCAACCTGCAGGATGAAAAGCTCGGAACGATCGAGGACATCATGCTCGATCTGGGTCAGGGAACGATCCGCTACGCCGTCCTGGCCTCGGGCGGTTTTCTGGGCATGGGGGATCGTTTCTTTGCGATCCCCTGGAAGGCCTTGAAGCAGGACAGCGAGAACAAGCGCTTCGTGCTCGATGTGGATCTAGAGCGACTCAGGCAGGCGCCGGGGTTCGACAAGGCGGACTGGCCGGATATGGCAGATGCCAGCTGGAATTCAACCGTCGAGGCCTACTATGCCCGGTAGACGCCTTGCTGGAACCGGATCGCTCCGTCTGTCCGGTTCCAGCTCGATTAGGCCAGGAGCCCCCGCCAGGCCGCTTCCGAAATCATCAAGGATGGGGCTTCGAGCTGGCTCTTTTCGGATCTGTCGCATCAGCGGTTTCCAGGGCGGGTCCGGTGCGTGGATCGATCGACTCAGCAGTCGGGCTTGATGCCACAGCTGCTGAAGTCTTCCGGGTTGCCGTGGCGATGGCCACCCCAGACAGACGCCGGGCATCGCGCAGGTCGCCGGGCTGCAGCGTGTTGTCGTCCGGCCCTTGAGTGTCCACGTGGGCTTGCTGGGCACTGGAGTTGCTGCATCTGGTGCTGATCACCGTGGCGCTGTCGATTCTGCTGCACGGATTCAGCGTGAAGCCGACCATGGCGCGCTTCTGGCGTCCTCACGCGCCAGCGGAATGACACACTGCGGCCTCTAGCCCTGCCGGGCGTAGGTGGCCAGGCGGTCGGTTTCTGCCTTGACCACTTCGTAGCATTCGCAGCTCAGCTTCTCGAGCTGTGGCCGGTCGAGTACCTTGATGCGTCCGCGCTGGTAGCGAATGACGCCGAGCTTCTGCAGTTTCCCAGCGGCCTCTGTCACACCCTCCCGCCGCACGCCTAGCATATTGGCGATCAGTTCCTGGGTCATGGTGAGCTGGTTGGAGGGTAGGCGGTCCAGCGAAAGCAGCAGCCAGCGGGCCAGTTGCTGGTCGATCGTGTGGTGGCGGTTGCAGACGGCGGTCTGGGCCATCTGGGTGATCAAGGCCTGGGTGTAGCGCAGCAGGAGCACGCGGACGTTGACATCTGCATTGAATTCGCGCTTCAGCTCGATGGCCGGCAGCCGATAGGCGGTGCCGGCGCTCTGGACCACCGCCCGGCTGGGCGTGCTCTCGCCGCCCATGAAAACCGCGATGCCCACGACGCCCTCGCGACCGACGACCGAGATCTCGGCGGAGTGACCGTCGAGCATGACGTAGAGCAGGGAAATGATGCTGTCGACCGGAAAGTAGACGTACTTCACTTCCTGGCCGGCGGCATAGATTTCCTTGCCCAACGGCAGGTCGACCTCCCGCAGCAGCGGAAAGAACCGCGCTTTGCATGCTTCCGGCAAGAGCGCAAGCAGCTCGTTTCGCTCTGGTCCGATCGACATGTCCATCTCCTAGCCCGCCTGACCTGGACATAGTATTGCGCAACACGCCCCTGAGTTATGTTCGACAGCGAACACAGCCGCGGATCACCTTTCGGCGTCGGCGGCACCGCGTTCTACCGCTACAATATCCAGTGTAAAAATGCCTAGAAAACGATTTTTGGAGAAAAATCCATGGTCCAGCAGCTGCCCCATCCCGCTGACATTGATAATCAGGAGACTCAGGAATGGCTGGATTCCCTGAGTGCGGTCATCGATCGGGATGGCCCCGAGCGTGCCCACTTTCTGCTCGAACGGCTGGTCGAGTTGACCCGTCGCTCAGGCGCTCATCTGCCCTTCGATCTGACTACGGCCTATATCAACACGATCCCGCCACACCGTCAGCCCTCCATGTCGGGCGACGGCTCGCTGGAGCGGCGCATCCGTTCTATCATTCGCTGGAATGCGATGGCGATGGTGGTGCGCGCGGGTCGACGCGGCGGCGAGCTCGGTGGACATATCGCGAGTTTTGCCTCGGCGGCCACGCTCTATGACGTCGGCTTCAACCATTTCTTCAAGGGGCCTGATCACGAAGATGGCTCGGATCTTCTCTTTATCCAGGGTCACTCCTCGCCCGGCATCTACGCCCGAGCCTTTCTCGAAGGACGGATCAGCGAGGAGCAGCTCGACGGATTCCGCCAGGAAGTCGATGGCCAGGGCCTGAGCTCCTACCCGCATCCCTGGCTGATGCCGGACTTCTGGCAGTTCCCCACCGTGTCCATGGGCCTGGGGCCGATCATGGCGATCTACCAGGCGCGATTCCTGAAATACCTGCATAACCGCAAGCTGGCCGAGGCCAAGCAGCGCAAGGTCTGGTGCTTCATGGGCGATGGCGAGACCGACGAGCCGGAATCCCTCGGCGCCATCTCCCTGGCCGGCCGGGAGCGCCTCGACAATCTCGTCTTCGTGGTCAACTGCAATCTGCAGCGCCTCGACGGGCCGGTGCGCGGCAACGGCAAGATCATCCAGGAGCTCGAGGGCGTGTTCCGCGGCGCGGGCTGGAACGTGATTAAGGTGATCTGGGGGTCTTACTGGGATCCTCTTCTGGCCCGCGATCACAAGGGCCTGCTGCGCCGGCGCATGGAAGAAGCGCTCGATGGCGATTACCAGAAATACAAGGCCAACGATGGGGCCTACGTGCGCGAGCATTTCTTCGGCGCCTACGACGAGCTGAAGGAAATGGTGGCCGATCTGTCCGACGAAGACATCTGGCGCCTGAACCGCGGCGGCCACGACCCGCACAAGATTCACGCCGCCTATCGGGCCGCCACCGAGCACACGGGCCAGCCGACGGTGATCCTGGCCAAGACGATCAAGGGCTATGGTCTGGGCAAGTCCGGCGAGGGGCAGAACATTTCCCATCAGCAGAAAAAACTGGATGCCGATGGCGTGCACTATTTTCGCGATCGCTTCAACGTGCCGATCAAGGACGAAGAGCTCGACGAGGTCCCCTACTTCCATCCGGGCGAGGCGTCCGAGGAGGTGCGCTACCTCAAGGCCCGACGCGAGAAGCTGGGCGGCTATCTGCCGCAGCGACGGGTCGAGGCCCAGTCGCTCGAGACTCCTTCGCTGGAGGCCTTCGAATCGGTGACCAAGGGGTCGGGCGATCGCGAGATTTCGACCACCATGGCCTTCGTTCGCTGCCTGGCCGTGCTGCTGCGCGACAAGCAGCTGAAAAAACACATCGTGCCGATCATCTGCGACGAGGCCCGGACCTTCGGCATGGAGGGCCTGTTCCGCCAGATCGGCATCTACGCGCCCTTCGGTCAGCTCTACGAGCCCGTCGACTCGGATCAGCTCATGTACTACAAGGAAAGCCAGGAGGGTCAGGTGCTGCAGGAAGGCATCACCGAGGCCGGCTCGATGAGCTCCTGGATTGCCGCGGCGACCAGCTATGCGTCGAACGGCCTGCCGATGATTCCCTTCTACACCTTCTATTCCATGTTCGGTTTCCAGCGCATCGGGGACCTGGCCTGGGCGGCCGGTGACATGCGCGCGCGCGGTTTCCTCATCGGCGGCACGTCCGGCCGCACCACGCTCAACGGAGAAGGCCTGCAGCACGAAGACGGCCACAGTCACGTCCTGGCCGGCACGATTCCGAACTGCGTCAGCTACGACCCGACCTTCGGCTACGAGCTCGCCGTGATCCTGCAGGATGGTCTCAGGCGCATGTACGGCGAGCAGGAGGATGTCTACTACTACATTACCGTGCTGAACGAGAACTACAGCCATCCGGGAATGCCCGAGGGCAGCGAGGAAGGCATCCGGCGCGGGCTGTATCTCCTGCGCGAGGCCGAGATCAAGTCCGACAAGACGGTACAGCTGATGGGGTCGGGCTCGATCCTGCGCGAAGTCATGGCCGCCGCCGATCTGCTCGCCGGAGAGTTCGGCGTCGCCTCGAACGTCTGGTCGGCGACGAGCTTCAACGAGCTGCGCCGCGACGGTCAGACCGTGACCCGCAGCAATCGCCTGAATCCGGATCAGTCACCGCGCCAGGCCTGGATCACGCGTCAGCTCGACGGCCATGACGGGCCGGTCGTGGCGGCCACCGACTACATCCGCGCCTACGCCGATCAGGTGCGTGAATTCGTTCCGCAGGAGCACTATCTGGTGCTCGGCACCGACGGCTTCGGTCGATCGGACACGCGCGAAAACCTGCGGCGTTTCTTCGAGGTCGATCGCCGCCATATTGCCTATACCGCGCTGGTCGGCCTGCATCGACAGGGCCAGCTTGGCGACGACGAGCTGATCAAGGCGCGCGCTGCACTCGAGATCGACCCGGACAAGCCGCTGCCGCTGTCGGTGTAGCCAGCCGACCCGTGTCGTCTTTGAACAACGAAGGATAGGATCAACCCGGTGCAGATAGGTAGACGGATGAATCGCGGAACCCATTGGCAGTTGCGCTGGGTTGCCGGTTACCTTCGACATGCTTTCTGCCTGTTCTTGCTGCCCTTCGTGGTGAGCTGGCCTGTTGCCGGTCGCTGACATGAATGAATCGAGCGAGTACATATCACGATGAGTAAACGACAGGAAATTCGCGTTCCCGATATCGGTGATTTCGATAAGGTGCCGGTGATCGAGCTGCTGGTCGCGGCCGGTGATGAGATCGAAGCCGAGCAATCGCTGGTGACGCTTGAGTCGGACAAGGCCACCATGGAGGTGCCCTCGCCGGCAGCGGGGACCCTCGTCGAGCTGACGGTCAGTGAGGGTGATGAGGTCGGTGAGGGCGACGTTATCGGCGTGATGGAAATCGCCTCGGACGACGACGGGTCGCCGGACGAAGGGTCGCGGGACAATGAGTCGCAGGCCGACGCATCGACGGCGACCGATTCCCCCGACGAGAAGCAGGGTGCAGGCGATGTCGCCGAGGGCTCCTCCGGGACAGAAGACGAGGAACGCTCGACCTCGGATCGGGACACGCCGGCGCCGCCGTCGAGTTTTCCAGCGATCGATACGGGGTCGCGTCAGGCCTCGCGTTCGAAGCGTTCCGAGGAAGTCCCGGCGCCGCCGGTCCCCTTCGATTCGATGGACGCGGACCCGGCCACCCTGCCGCACGCCTCGCCGGCCGTGCGCAAGCTGGCGCGAGAGCTGGGCGTGGACCCCGCCGAGGTGTCGGGCTCCGGACGAGGGGGTCGAATCACCGAGGATGACCTGAAGGCCTTCGTCAAGCAGCGCATGGACGGCCCGGCGCAGGCGGGCGCAGGGTCCGGCGGGCTGAGCGTGGCCGAGGCACCTGACGTCGACTTCTCGAAGTACGGCGACGTCGAGGAGGAGGCCCTGTCGCGCATCAAGCGAATTTCCGGGCCGAATCTGCATCGGAACTGGGTCTCGATCCCGCACGTGACCCAGTTCGACGAGGCCGACATCACTGAAATGGAGGCCTTCCGCAAGGCCAATCAGCACAAGGCCGAGGCAGAGGGAACCAAGATGACCCCGCTGGTGTTCCTTATCAAGGCGGTGGTGGGGGCACTGAAGGCCTTCCCCGACTTCAACGCCTCCCTGTCGCGCGATGGCCAGACCCTGATCCGCAAGCACTACTTCCACATCGGCGTGGCCGTCGATACGCCCAACGGCCTGGTCGTGCCGGTGCTCCGTGACTGCGACAAGAAGGGCCTGATTGCCCTGTCCCAGGAGCTGACCGACCTGTCGAGCCGCGCCCGCGAGGGCAAGCTCAAGGGCGATGAAATGAAGGGCGGCTGTTTCTCCATCTCCAGCCTCGGCGGCATCGGCGGCACGGCATTCACCCCCATCATCAACGCGCCGGAGCTGGCGATCCTCGGCGTTTCGCGAGCGCAGATGAAACCGGTCTGGGATGGGTCGGACTTCCAGCCGCGCCTGATGTTGCCCCTGTCCCTGTCCTACGATCACCGCGTGATCGACGGGGCCGACGCGGCGCGCTTCACGGGCTATCTCGCATCCCAGCTCGAGGACCTGCGTCGCCAGCTCCTGTGAGTCAATCCGATCAAAAAACCGGCTTCGGCATGATGCTCATTGCCGCCCTCGGCATGCTGGGCATTCTGACCTGGTTCTTTTCCGGCCAGCTCGATCAGCGCGCCAACCCGAATCAGGTGGTCAACAGCGAGCGGATCGCGAACGGGGTGCAGGTCACGCTGCGCTCCGACCGGCAGGGTCATTTCGTCGCCAGCGGGGGCATCAACGGGCGCGGCGTGACCTTCCTCGTCGATACGGGCGCCACCCTGGTTTCCATTCCCGAGGCCCTGGCCGACGACATGGGCCTGGTGCGGGAAGCCCCGATCGGGCTGCAAACCGCGGCGGGCCCGGTGCAGGGTTACCTGACCCGGCTCGATGAAGTGCGTCTCGGTGACATCGTCAAGCGCGATGTTCGCGCCGCCATCAACCCCGGCCGCCACGACACAGTGCTCCTCGGCATGAGCTTTCTGCGCGAACTCGAGCTGGTGCAGCGCCAGGGCGAGCTGACGCTGCGAACCTTGCCCTGAAGACCGGACCGGAGACTGCCGGCGGATCAGGTAGCGCAGGGCACCTAATCGATGTGCAGCACGTCCATGGACCTTCAATGGGCAAGATTTCCGGCTTGTCGCCATCGTGTCGACGCACTAGACTCGAACGTCGATGGACGTGACCAAGGGGTGTGCTCGATGGCGGAAGCTGGCCGAGACATCACTCGAATTCTCAAGCGCTGGTCGATGGGGGAATCCGACGCGCGAGATCAGGTGATCGAGGCCGTTTACTCGGAGCTCAAGCGCGTTGCTCGGGCCCAGCTCTCTGGCGAGCGCGCCAACCACACGCTGCAGCCGACCGCTCTGGTCAACGAGGCTTATCTGAAGCTCCTCGGCGTGGACCGGCTCCAGGCCAATGATCGCGTCCATTTCATCGCCGTTGCCGCGCGCATGATGCGCCAGATCCTGATCGACTCCGGTCGACGCAAGCAGGCCGGCAAGCGCAATAACGACGTCGCACCGACGCTGATCTACGGCACGCCGACGGGCCAGACCGAAGCCATCGACCTGCTTGCCCTTGACGAGGCGCTCCTCAAGCTCGAGGCGCTCCACCCGGATCAGGCACGCCTCGTCGAGATGCGTTATTTCGGCGGTCTGACGATCGAAGAGACCGCCGCGGCCATGGATATTTCTCCGTCGACAGCCAAGCGCCACTGGCGAGCCGCCAAGGCCTGGCTGTATCTGCAGCTCGTCGACGATGTCCACTGACGCCGATCCGCCGACGCAGCCGGTCGGGTCCCAGGACCGTGAGGCGATGGCGCTGTTTTCCGAAAGCCTGGACCAGCCCGAGTCCGAGCGCAAGGACTGGTTGATGTCCCGCTGCGGAGCGAACCAGGCCCTGCGTGCCGCGGTCCTCCGCCTGCTCGAGGCGGACCGCCGGAGCGGGGCGTTCCTCGAATGCAGCCCGCACTCAGCCATCAACCGGGTCGGCGAGCGCCTCGGGGCCTACGAGCTCATCAGCGAGCTCGCGTCGGGCGGCATGAGCACGGTCTATCGGGCCCGCCGAGTGGATGGGACCTACCGCCACGACGTTGCGATCAAGCTGTTCCGGGCCCATCACATGGACACCTCGGCGCGGCGCCGATTCGATGCCGAGCGACAGATTCTGGCCTCCCTCGAGCACCCGAATATCGCCCGAATCATTGACGGGGGAACGGCGGCAGACGGCACCCCTTACGTGGCCATGGAGCTCGTGGAGGGCCTGCCCATCACTCGCTACTGTGAGCGCCAGCGTCTCGATCTGGCTGAGCGCCTCAAGCTGTTCGGCAAGGTCTGTGACGCCCTGGCCTTTGCCCATCGGCGTGGCATCGTTCACCGCGATATCAAGCCAGGTAATGTTCTGATCAGCGAGGCCGGGGATCCCAAGTTGATCGATTTCGGCATTGCCAAGGTGCTGTCGCCGGAGGCGCTGGATCTGGAGCTGCCAGAAACGCGCATCGAGCAGCGACCGCTGACGCCCGAATACGCCAGTCCGGAACAGCTCACGGGGCAGGCGATCGGGATGCCCAGCGACGTCTATTCGATGGGGGTCATGCTGTATGAACTGGTGACCGGTCAGCGTCCTTACCAGATTTCGGCGCTGAGTCCGGCCGAGGCGGAACGCGTGGTCCTGGGCACCCTGCCGGCCGATCCCAGCCAGGCGGTCGTGCGGGGCCGGGACGCCCTGCCGGCCGGCCTTGAGGGCGCCGGTCAGCTCCGCGAGCGACTGCGCGGTGATATCGACCGCATCGTGATGACGGCCATGCGCCGCGAGCCCGTCGAGCGTTTTGCCAGCGTGATGGCGCTGCGTGAGGATATCGAGCGCCACCTGGCCGGCCAGCCCGTGCGGGCGCGCGGGGCGTCGCGCCTCTATCGCCTGAGCAAATTCATCGGCCGTCACCGGGCCGGCGTGGCGTCGACGGCACTCGCGTTTGTCCTGCTGTCGGGGGCGCTGGTTGCGGTTCTGATCCAGTCCAGCGAGGCCCAGCGCCAGCGCGATCAGGCCGAGGCCGCCCGGCAGTTCCTCGTTGAAATGATCAACCGCGCCGACCCCTACGAGAACGCCGCCTCGGCCACCCTGGCCGGGGCCATCAAGCAGTCGCTGCCGGAGCTTGGCGATCGATTCGCGGGTCAGCCCGAGCTCGAGGCCGACATGCGCTATCAGATCGGGTACGCCCTGCAGAACCTGGGCGAAACCGCCCTGGCGCGGGAGCAGCTTGAGCGATCCGCTGACCTGCGCCGGCCGTTAGGCAACCCGCTGGCCATGTCCGAGGTCGAGGATGGGTTGGCCATCGTCGCCTGGTGGGAGAGTGACTTCGAACAGGCGCGAGACCATTTTCGCCGCGCGCTGGAATGGATCGACCAGCTGCCGGGCCAGGAGGCGCGCACGCGGCGGGCCACCGTCCTCGTCAACTGGTCGGGCATGGCCAACGACGCCGGCCGCTACGAGGAGGCGAGCCAGCTGGCCGAGCGCGCGCTGACCTTTGTCGATGAGACAGCGATTACCCCGGACACGCTGGCCACCCTGTGGAGTAATCTCGCCACGGCCCGAGACGGGCTGGGTGACGGGCAGGGCGCCCTCGATGCCTTCGACGAAGCGCTCGCCGTGCAGGAAGCCACGACCGGCCAGATGCACCCCAACTACGCGATTGCCCTGAACAACCAATCGATCCTGTTCCACACCCTCGAACGCTATGACGAAGCGATCGCGACCCAGCGCCGTTCCGTGGAAATTCGTCTGGCAACGCTTGGCGATGCGCACCCGCAGACCGCCACGGGCCTGACCAACCTGGCGCGCATGCTGACCATCGCAGGCCAGCTCGATGAAGCCGAGGTTCACGCCAGGCGAGCACTGGAGGTGGCCCGGGCCGGCTGGGGGGACGACCATCCACGCACGGGCAAGGCCTACGAGGCCCTGGCGCTGATTTACCGAGACCAGGGACAGATCGCGCTGGCGCGGGACCACGCCGAGCGCACCCTGGCGATCTATCGCGCCGCGCCGGGTGTTGCGCCGGGCTGGGTCGAGGCGATCGAAATGGTGCTCGAAGCGCTCTGATGCGCGCCAGCGGCGCGGTCGGCCCGGGGTGATTTTGATACTCTTGCCAGCTCGGTCGGGCGATCCGACCGCCGCGTGTTGATGCGCGTGATTCCAGTTCGCAGCAGGAGTACAGGCAGGGATGAGCAAGCAGGAGATTCGGGTCCCGGACATCGGTGATTTCGATCGGGTGCCGGTAATCGAGGTGCTGGTCAAGGAAGGGGATGTGATCGAGGCCGAGCAGTCGCTCCTGACCCTCGAGTCCGACAAGGCCACGATGGAAGTGCCCGCGCCGTCCGCCGGCACGCTGCTGGAGCTGAAGGTGAGCGAGGGCGACGAGGTCTCGGAGGGCGATCTGATTGCCCTGATCGAGCTCGAATCGGACGAGGCGTCGTCAGAAGAAGAAGCAGACGACCGCTCGCCTCCGGGCGACGAAAAACAGGCAAGCCCGCAGGCTGGCGCTGACGCGGAGCGACCGGTGAAACAGGCCGGCGAGTCCGAAGCACCGGGGCCTGAGCGTGACTATGACCTGGTCGTCCTCGGGGCGGGGCCGGGCGGCTACACCGCGGCATTCCGGGCGGCTGATCTGGGTTTGAAGGTGGCCCTCATCGAGCGCTATCCGGATCTTGGTGGCGTGTGCCTGAACGTCGGCTGCATCCCTTCGAAGGCGCTGCTGCACGTCGGTCAGGTGATCGACGCTGCCGATCATCTCGGGTCCCATGGCGTCAAGTTCGGTGCGCCGGATATCGATCTCGACGCCCTGCGCGATTACAAGAACAACGTCGTGTCCAAGCTGACGGGTGGCCTGGCCGGCATGGCCGACAAGCGCGGGGTCGACGTCGTTCGGGGACGAGCCGAGTTTTCCGGCGCCCATGCCCTGCGAGTCGAGCAGGACGAGGGTGTTCGTGAGTTGAGTTTCGCCCAGTGCATCCTTGCCGCGGGATCCCGCGTGATCCGCATTCCCGACATGCCCTGGGACGATGAGCGGGTGATGGATTCGACCGGCGCTCTGGAGCTGAAGGACATTCCGGAACGCCTGCTGGTGGTCGGCGGCGGCATCATCGGTCTCGAGATGGCTTGTGTCTATCGCTCCCTGGGCGCGAAGGTCACCGTGGTCGAGCTGATGGATCAGCTCATGGCCGGCGCCGATCCCGACCTGGTGCGGCCACTGCAGCAGCACATGAAAAAGCTCGGCGTCGAATTCTTCCTCGCAACCAGGGTGACCCGAGTCGATGCGGGCGAGGCCGCCCTGACGGCCTATCTCGACGGCCCGAAGGTGCCCGAGTCGGCGGACTTCGATCGGGTGCTGGTCAGCGTCGGGCGCCGACCGAATGGTGATCAGATCAACGCTGAAGCAGCCGGCGTCGAGGTCGATGAGCGGGGGTTCATTACCGTCGACGGTCAGCTGCGAAGCAATCAGCCACACATCTTCGCGATCGGCGATCTCGTCGGGCAGCCGATGCTGGCGCACAAGGCAAGCTACGAGGGCAAGGTGGCGGCCGAGGTCGCCGCGGGCCATCAGCGCGCCGCCGATGCCCGCGTCATCGCGTCGGTCGCCTACACCGACCCGGAGGTGGCCTGGGTCGGCCTGACCGAGGCCGAGGCGAAGAAGCGGGGCCTCGACTACGGCGTGGGCAAGTTTCCCTGGGCCGCCTCCGGCCGCGCCCTGGGCATGGACCGCCCCGAGGGTCTGACCAAGCTGCTCTTCGATAATGACAGCCGCCGGATCATCGGTGCCGGCGTGGTCGGCTCCCATGCCGGTGACCTGATCGCCGAGCTGGCTCTGGCCATCGAAATGAGCTGTACCGCCGAGGACATCGGCCTGACCATCCATCCGCACCCCACCCTGAGTGAGTCGGTGATGATGGCCGCCGAGGTCTACGAGGGCACGATCACGGATCTCTATCTGCCCAAGCGCAAGTAGTCCGACCGGGCTCGACCGTCCCGTGGCGCGCGGCAGCGCTCAGAAAAGGCGCCAGCCGATCCAGACCAGGCTGAATCCCGTGAGAAAGACCAGGCCCGTCCAGGCCAGCGTGCGCAGGAACGGTCCGGGACGGTGCGCCGCCGGTGTATGCGGGCCGGTCAGCAGCGACAGGCTGAGCCAGGCCAGGACCGGGGCGGCGAGAAACGACACGGTGGTGACGAAGTCGATGAGCGCGGTGAATCGGTCACCGAAGAAATGGATGATGACCAGGGCACCGACCGAGAGCAGGATCGAGGCGCTCAGGTAGCGCGAACGCGGCAGGTTGGGTGTCGGGTCCTCGGTGTCGGCGGCGCCGCTGATCTCGATCAGTTCGCGAATGGCGCGCGGGTAGGCATCGGCGACCGCCAGCGTGGTCGAGAACATCGTCGTCCAGGCTGCGATCGTGATCAGGGGCCTGGACCAGTCGCCCAGATTGGCCGTGTAGAGTTCGATCAGCAGGGCCGCGAATCCGACCGACGAGCTGGGTATCGACTCCGACTGCCCGGCCATGACCAGGGCACCAAGGATCAGGAACAGGGCTGCGAGCACCGTCGCGCCGATAAAGCCGATGCGAAAATCGATGACGGCCGCACGCACGCTCGGTGCATGGCCAGTCTGGCGCGCGCGCTCCAGGGTCCAGAGCGAGTGCCAGGCGGCCACGTCGAGGGGAATCGGCATCCAGCCCAGCAGCGCCAGGATGAAGGCCAGGCCGGCGGCGCTCCACAGGGCATCGATCTGTCCGGCGCTGCCGATCGCCTGCCAGTCGGGTTCGGCGCCCAGGGCGATCACGACGGCAGCGAGCGTCGACAGGGACAGGATCGTCATGATCAGTTTCATCAGCAGATCGAGGCCCCGGAAACGGCCGATGGCCAGGAGCAGCATGCAGCCTCCCAGGACCAGCGCCGAGAGCAGGCCGATGGAGTAGTCCAGGCCGAACAGGACCCCGGTCAATCCAGCAGTGACGATCGTGACGCCGGCCAGGATGATGAATGCCGTTGTCAGGGTGATCAGGGTGAAGATGCCCAGCGCCCAGTCGCCCATGCGCTTGTAGCCGGCGATCATGCTCTCGCCCGTGGCCGCCGCGTAGCGTGGTCCGAATTCGAGAAAGGGATACTTCAGGACGCAGGTCAGGAGCACCAGGCCGAGGAGGCTGAGGCCATACTCGGCCCCGGCGCGCGTGGCCTGGACCAGGTGCGATACGCCGACGGCGGCACCGGCCATGAGCAGGCCAGGGCCCAGGCTGGCGAGCAGTGGTCTTTTTGTCTCAGCAGATTTCATCGTGGTCTCCGCGATGGCAGCGAGCGTGCCGGGCAACGTTGATCGGGGTCCTCGGGTAGGCCCTCGCTTTCCCGAACGCCGCGGGGGCTGGCGTCGACTAGGCATTGGCGAGACCGGTCTTGGAGCATGCCCTTTGCCTCGATCAAATCATGGCGGCTGCGGTATCGATGCCGAGCGACTGCCATGCGTTTCTCGAAATTAGGTTGCAGACCCTAATTTTCTTTCAACAAAAAGGCCAGTTGCTTGCAAATCTTAAGATGATGTTCATATCATACGCGCAGAAAGCGGCCCGCCTGAGATCGGTCCGTGTATATCAAGCAAACCTAATAAAGCACTCGAGCTTCGGGGAGAAAATACGATGAAGGTACGCCCGCTTCTGGCTCCTGGATTGGCGCTGTTGTGGCTTGTCGGCTGCGGCGGCTCGTCCAGCGTTGACCGAGCCACGCCCGTCAACCCGGCGACCAACCCGGATGGCAATCCGACCACGCAGATCAATGAAGCCATCTTTGATCCCTCCGGCGGCAACCTGCCGTTCCCGACCAACCTGCTGCTGTCGGGGTCGGGCGATCTGACCCTGAACCCGCCGGTGGCCGATCCGACGGACTTCGGCGATCCCGCCGTTGCCCTGTCCCAGCTCGACGGCTTCAGTCCGGTCACGCCATGGACCTTTTCTTTCTCCCAGGACATCGACCCGAACACGGTCAACGCCAATACGGTGCGCTTCTTCGAGGTGGCATTCATTCAGGGCACGATTGCCGTGGGTGGCATCAACCGCGAGCTGACGCCGGGCGTCGACTATGTCGCAACCCTGGACCCGACGGGCCGCACGATTGCCGTCGTGCCCCTGCAGCCCCTGCAGGAGATGACCGGCTACATGGTCGTCGCCACCAACGGCATCCTGGACACGGCGGGAACGGCAGCGACACCGTCGCAGACCTACTTCATCACCAAGCGCACGTCGCCATTGGTCGATGGCGGCGGTAACAGCACCGATACGCTCTTCGACAACGCCACGGCTCAGGCTCTCGAGCCGCTGCGCCAGCTGACCAACGCCCAGGAAGCCGCCGCGGCCTCGGCCGGCATCAATCCCGACGACATCGTGCTGTCCTTCACCGGCACGACCCAGGCGGTCACGCCGGTATTGAGCGCGATCCGCTCCCAGGCGCAGCCGACCTCGATCACGGTCGCTCAGGCCTGCCCCGCCCCGGAGGTCTGCCTGACCACGGCGGACGTGCTGCCGCCGGGCGCCTCACCGGGTATTGCCAACGTCTACATCGGCATGATGGAAGTGCCCTACTACCTCGGCGTGCCCACGCCGGAGAATCCGACGGCCCCGCTGAGCGACTTCTGGACCGCCGAGCCGGGCGCCTACGTCCCGCCCTTCAGCGAACTCGGGCTTGACCCGACGTCCACGGCCGTGACCGTGGCCAATCCGTTCCCGGTCCAGACCTCGACCGAGCGCGTGCCGGTGATCATGACCGTGCCCAACGCCAGCTCGGGCCAGACCCGGCCTGCCGCTGGCTGGCCCATCGTGATCTTCCAGCACGGCATCACCGGCAACCGGACCCAGATGCTGGCGATCGCCGACGCCTTTGCCTCCCAGGGTCTGGCGACCATCGCCATCGACCAGCCGCTCCACGGCATTACCGATGTGACCAACCCCTTCTACATCGGCAATACGCCCTTCGGACCGTTTGCCCGCGAGCGGACCTTCGATCTCGATCTGCAGAATAACGAGACCGGTGCGCCGGGGCCGGATATGGCGATCGACTCGTCCGGGGCGTGGTTCATCAATCTGCCCTCGCTGCTGACCTCGCGGGACAACAATCGCCAGGCGCAGGCGGACCTGAGCATCCTGGCGCTGAATATTCCGAACATCGACCTGGACGGTGACCAGCTCGGCGACATCGACGGGTCGAGCATCAACTTCACCGGCCTGTCGCTGGGTTCGATCAACGGCATTCCCTTCCTCGCCGTCGAGCCGACCGTCAACAACGCGGTTCTTTCGGTGCCGGGTGGCGGCATCGCGCAGCTGCTCAACGGTTCCCAGACCTTCGGGCCCGTCGTTCGCGGCGGTCTGCAGGCCGCCGGCATCGAGCCTGGCTCGGCAGACTTCAATCAGTTTCTGCTGATTGCCCAGACCGTCCTCGATTCCGCTGATCCGATCAACTGGGGCGCAACGACGGTTCAGACCAATTCCGTCCTGCTCCATCAGGTGGCGGGCGATACGGTCATTCCGAACGCTGTGCCAGGGGCGCCCTTGTCGGGCACCGAGCCCCTGATCCGCGTGATGGGCTTGAGCCCGATTACCGACGCCGGTCAGAACGTTGACCCGGCCGGTATTCGCGGCGCCGTCCGCTTCATTCAGGGTAGCCACGGGTCCTTGCTCGACCCGACGGCTTCGCTTGCGGTGACGACTGAAATGCAGACCCAGGCCACCAGCATGATGGCCTCCGGTGGCGCCGCGGTTCTGGTCGGCGACACGTCACTGATCCAGACCGACTGACAGGGAGAAATTCGATGAATCGGCTCAAGAAAAACACACTGCCCAAAGCAGGCCTGATCCGTCCCTGCCTGTTGGCAAGCGCGATCGGTCTTGCTTTGACGGCCAATCCGGCCCAGGCCGTTGACCTCAGCACCGATGAGGTCAGCATTCGCCTGGACACCACCGTCAGCTACGGCGTCGGCATGCGCGTTGAGGGTCGGGACAACGACCTGGTCGCAAAATCGCGCTTCAATCCGGCGATTTTCGCGGCACCGCCCGCTGCTCAAGAGGCAGCGCTCGGGCGCTTTTCCGCCAACTCCGATGACGGCAATACCAACTTCGACAAGAACGACCTGATCTTCAACGCGGTCCGCGTGACTTCGGAGCTGGCGGTCGACTACAAGAACTACGGCTTCTTCGTTCGCGGCGACTACAACTACGACTTCGAGCTCAACGACGCCGACTTCCTGACCGACCGCGCCAAGGATCGCGTCGGCTCACGGGCACGCCTGCTCGACGCCTACGCTTATGCGGATTTCGAGGTCGGCGATCGCCTGCTGTCGATGCGCGCTGGCCGCCAGGTCATCAGCTGGGGGGAGTCCACCTTCATTCCCGGTGGCCTGAACGTCATCAACCCGGTCGATATCACCGCGATTCGGACCGCAGGGGCCGAGCTGAGAAACGCGTTTCTGCCCCTGAACATGCTCTGGGGCTCCATTGACCTGACCACCAACCTGTCGATGGAAGCACTGGTCATGTTCGAGTTCGACGAGGTCGAGGCCGAACCGGTCGGGACCTTCTTCTCGACCAACGACTTCGCCACCGCCGGCGGTCGCTACGCCATGCTGAACTTCGGTCTGGTGCCGCAGCCGGTGATCAACGCGGATCTCTTCGATACGGTCTGCGGGGCGGGCAATTTCGGCGCCAGCGACCGCACTGACCTGTCCCCGGCCCTGGTAGGTGCTGGCTGCTCCGCAGCGTTCCCCCGGGCAGAAGACAACAAGGCCTCGGACAGCGGCCAGTACGGTCTTGCTTTCCGCTACTTTGCCGCCGGACTGAACGAGACGGAATTCGGTCTCTACTACCTGCGTTATCACAGCCGCCTGCCGGTGCTTTCGGGTCAGGCCGTGACCAGCAGCGATGTTTCCACCGGTGCCGTGATCGTCGAGTTTCCGGAAGATATCGACATGTTGGGCCTGAGCTTCAACACCACGATTCCAGGGAACTGGTCCTGGTCCGGCGAGCTGACCTACCGTGACAACGTGCCGGTCCAGATCGATGATGTCGAGCTGCTCTTTGCGGGTCTGTCGCCCCTTAACGGCGCCATCCCCGACGAGTACAGTCGGTTCCGCAGCCAGCTGGGATCCTACGGGCCGGGCGAGTTCATCCCGGGCTACGAGCGCCGCAAGTCGTCGCAGCTGCAGATGACCTTTACCAACGTTTTCGGGCCGAACAACTTCATTGGCGCGGATCAGGTTGCCGTCGTCGCCGAGCTCGGCGCGACTCACTTCTGGGACCTGCCGAGCCAGGACGAGCTTCGCTTCGAAGGCCCCGGTACGGATACCGGCGGTGGACCGAACCGATTCGCTGGCGCCGGGCGCAACCCCACGACCACGACCGACGGCTTTGCCACGCCGTTCAGCTGGGGCTACCGCCTGGTCATCGCACCGACCTACAACTCGGTCTTCGGAACCTCATGGAACATGAGTCCGCGCCTGGCCTTCAATCACGATGTCCAGGGCGTAACGCCGGGGCCGGGTGGGCCGTTCATCGAAGATCGGATGCAGGCCACCGTCGGCTTGAACTTCAGCTACCTGGCCAATCTCCAGGTCGGCTTCGCATACACCAACTTCTTTGGTGGTGGTATCAACAACTTGCTCAGCGATCGTGACTTTGTCTCGGCCACTGTCAACTACTCGTTCTGAGGGGAGATCCGATCATGAAATCGATTCAAACCAAAACGCTATTGATTCTGGCCTTTGCGCTGTTCTCCAGCCTGGCGCTGGTCGCCTGTTCGACGGGTCCTGAAACTCAGGACGAGTCGATGGACTCCACGCAGGAGGAGATGTCGGATCGCTTCGAAGCGCAAGAGGCAGAGCGCGAAGCTGCCGAGCGGGCCGAGGCCGAGCGGATGGCTGCCGAGGCGGAAGCCGAGCGAGCCGCCGCCGAGGCAGCCGCGGAAGCCGAGCGCATGGCTGCCGAGGCCGAAGCCGAAGCCGCCCGCCAGGCTGCAGAAGCCGAGGCACAGGCAGAAGCCGCCCGCATAGCTGCTGAAGAAGAGGCTGCGCGAATGGCGGCCGAAGCGGAAGCCGAGGCTGCTCGCATGGCGGCCGAAGCCGAGCGTCGCGCCGAAGAGGAAGCAGGCCGCCTGGCCGCCGAACGCGAAGCGGCCGAAGCTGAAGCGGCTCGCGTCGCGGCGGAGGCCGAGGCAGAAGCGGAGCGACTTGCCGTCGAGCAGGCTGAGGCTGAGCGCATGGCAGCAGAACAAGCGGCTGAGGCCGAGCGCATGGCGGCCGAGGAAGCGGCACAGGCCGCTGCGGCAGTGGCTGCCGCGGCACCGCCAGCCGCATCTGCCGTACCGTCGGACGCTGGGGATTTCATCATCCCGCGCACGCCGGAAAACATCGCCCGCCTTGGTAACGATCTGACCCCCATGGGTTCCATCCAGGCCGGCAACGCCGATGGCACGATTCCGCCCTGGACCGGAGGCATCGGTCTCGACGATTGGCCCGCCGGCTATCAGCCGGGCGATCGTCACCTGAATCCCTACCCCGACGACGAGCCGCTGTTCGTCATTACCGGCGACAACTATCAGGACTACGCGGACCGTCTTTCGGTGGGACAGATGGCGACCTTCGAACGCTACCCTGACACCTACAAGATGCGTGTCTTCCCGACCCGTCGCAGCGCTGCCTTCCCGCAGTTCATTTACGACGCGACCATCCGGAATGCGGCGACCGGTCGCCTGATTTCCGAGGGCGAAGGCGTGGCCGACGTCTCCGAGGGATTCCCCTTCCCGCTGCCGCAGAATTCCTATGAGCTGATGTGGAACCACAAGCTCAAGTACAAGGGCACGGGCGGCGTTCGCTACAACAACCAGGTCGCGCCCACACCCACGGGAAGCTACCAGCTCGTTCGCCTGCGCGAGGAATTGCTGGGCCTGTACTACGCAGAGGGTTCCTCGATCGAGGACACGAACAACATCCTTCTCTACTTCTTCCAGGAAGTCGAGTCGCCGGCCCGTCTGGCCGGGAACATTCTTCTTGTCCATGAGACGCTGAACCAGATCGAAACGCCACGCCAGGCCTGGATCTACAACCCGGGTCAGCGCCGCGTCCGTCGTGCGCCGAACATCGCCTACGACAACCCCGGTACCGCCTCCGACGGCCTGCGTACGAACGACATGACCGACATGTTCAATGGCGCCATGGATCGCTTCACCTGGGAGATCGTCGGCAAGAAGGAGATGTACATTCCCTACAACGCCTACGAGATCCACAGCGGCGAGCTGACGCCCGATGACATCGTGCGGCCGGGGCACCTCAATGCCGACCTGACTCGCTATGAGCTGCACCGGGTCTGGATCGTCGATGCGCGTCTGCGCGAAGGCACCCGCCACATCAATTCTCGTCGCACCTTCTACCTCGACGAGGACACCTACCAGATCGCACTGATCGACCACTACGACCAGCGTGGTGAGCTGTGGCGTGCCTCGGAAGCGCATACGATCCAGTACTACGATGTGCCGACGTACTGGTCTTCGATCGAGAGCCATATGGATCTGCAGTCGGGTCGCTACGTAGCGACGGGGCTGGACAATCAGGATCCGGTCAATACCTTCAACGTTCCGCTGAGCATCAGCAGCTACACGCCGCAGGCGCTGCGGACTCGTGGTCGCCGGTAGTTTCACTGGATAGACCTCAAGGAAGGTCGACCGGACTCCGGTCGGCCTTTTTTTTACGCGACTGCCCGAGCTTCAGGCTCGCGGCTCCGACAGGTTTTCGCCGTCGATCAGCGGTCACGGAAGACCCTGATCAAGGCAACCGCAGCGTCGAGCCGTATCCGTACTGAGCCGACGGCACGGGGTGAATCCGCCGCGGGGCAGTCCCGGACACGAAAGCTTGCCGAGAGATACGTGCTAGAGAATCAGGAGAAAGGCGGCATGAAGTCGATATTGTTCACGTTGGTTTCGATCACTCTGCTCCTGCCGGGGCTTTCCCTGGCTCAGATGAGCGAACCGCAACCGGCTCAGGAGGCCCGATTGGCGGCGGAAAGCCTGCTGCTGGACATCGAGCGCGCGGGTCAGCGCTACGTTGCCGTCGGTGCGCGTGGCCACGTGGTGCTGTCCTCCGACGGAGAGAATTGGGAACAGGCCGAGACCGTTCCTGTTCGGTCGACGCTGACGCGCGTCGCCTTTTCCGGTGGGCGCCTCTGGGCGGTCGGACATGATTCGGCGATCATCCACAGCCGAGACCTCGGCCAGACGTGGGTTCTTCAGCATTTCGATCCGGAGGCGGAAAAACCCCTGCTGGATGTGCACTTCTTCGACGCCAACAACGGTGTGGCCATCGGTGCCTACGGCCTGTTCATGCGCACCAGAAACGCCGGTGACGATTGGGACATCCTGGAAATGGCCGACCTCGTGACCTCGGAGGATATCGACTGGGAGGCCCTTGCCGCCGAGGCGGCTGAGGATTCGACCATGGATGAGGAGCTCTTTGGCGAAGATGCCTTGTTCGACCGCGGATGCTATGAATTCATGGAGTGCCACCTCAATGCTTTTCTGGCGATCGGGGATGATGACTGGCTGATCGCTGCCGAGCGCGGCTATGGCTTCCGGTCCGTCGACGGTGGCGTCAACTGGGAAGCTTTCCGGTTTCCCTACGCCGGGTCCATGTTCGGCCTGCTCCAGCTGGATTCGGAAATTCTGGCTTTTGGTCTGAGGGGGCATGTCCAGCTCTCGCGCAATCAGGGCCAGAGCTGGACCGAGCTCGAAAACCCGCTCGTGTCGACGCTGAAAGGCGGCGCTGTCGATCCCCGGGGACGCGCGTTGATGGTGGGTGCGGGAGCGGCGCAGCTGATCTACGACCCCCGGGCCCGCGAATTCGACCTCCAGGAGGATCGCCTGGGCAGCACCTACGCGGCGGTTCTCTTCAAAGACAGTGGTGAAAAGATTCTCGTCGGAGAAGACGGAGTGAGCCATGAGTGATCAACCCAAGCTGGCACGGCGGATCGCCGATGCCGTTTTCTCGATTCGCCCGCTGATCCTGCTGCTGTTTATCGCAGGTACCGCCGCGGCCCTGTTCTTCAGCCTGCAGCTGCGTGTTGACGCCGGCTTCAAGAAACAGCTGCCGCTCGAACATCCCTACATGCAGACCTTTATCGAGTACGAGCGCGAGTTCGGCGGCGCCAATCGAGTGATGGTCGCCCTGGTCGACCAGGAAGGCGACATGTTCACGCCCGAGTTCTTCGATAAATTCGAGCGCATCAGCAACCAGGTCTTCTTCATTCCCGGCGTGGATCGCGCCAGCGTGCGCTCGATCTTCACGCCCAACGTTCGTTTTGTCGAGATCGTCGAGGACGGCTTTGCCGGCGGCAACGTCATTCCGGCGGATTTCGCGCCCTCGCCCGAGATGTTCGAGCGGGTCCGATCGAACATCGTCAAGTCCGGTGAAGTCGGTCGACTGGTGGCCGAAGACTTTTCCGGCGCCATGGTCTGGGCCAACCTCCTCGAGGAGGATCCGAGCACCGGCGAGGCGCTGGACTACCAGGACGTTGCCGCGCAGCTCGAGAGTATCCGCAGCGAGTTCGAGGACGAATCGCACACGGTTCATATCGTCGGTTTCGCCAAGATCGTCGGCGACATTGCCGATGGAGCCCGCGGCGTCGTGACCTATTTTGGGGTCGCCTTTGCCATCACGGCGATCCTCCTCTTCCTGTACTCCGGATCGATCTGGTTAACGGTGCTGCCGCTGGTCTGCTCCGTGACCGCCGTTATCTGGCAGCTCGGGCTGCTCAGCGTGCTGGGTTTCGGGATCGATCCAATGAATATCCTGACGCCCTTCCTCGTGTTCGCCATCGGCGTCAGCCACGGCGTGCAGATGATCAGTGGATGGAACGCCGAGAAGCTCTTCGGCGGCCATTCGCCAGTCGGTCTGGCGCAGGACGGAGCCAATCTCCACGACGTCCCGATCGTTTCCAGCCTCGAGGCCTCAAAGGCCACCTTTGCCCGCCTGCTGGCGCCCGGGTCGATTGCCTTGATCTCGGACACGATCGGTTTTCTGACCATCCTGCTGATCAACATTCGCATCATCCAGGAACTGGCGCTGACCGCCAGCATCGGTGTTGCCGTGATCATCTTCACCAACCTGGTCCTGCTGCCGGTGCTGCTGTCCTACGTGCGCCTGCGTAACGAGAGTCGCTTCCGTCAACGCCAGTTCGCCAAGGGTCAGCAGCCCAGCGCCATCTGGAACCTGATCGCCAGCTTCACGCGTCCGGGGGTGGCGGTGCTGTCGGTCCTGATCGGCGTCGGCCTGTTTGCCTTTGCCTGGGTCAAATCCCAGGACATGCAGATCGGTGACTCGGAACCCGGCGTGCCCGAGCTGCGCTCGGATGCCCGCTACAACCAGGATTCCCGCCTGATCGCCGATCGCTTCGCGCTGGGCACGGATCTGATCTCCGTGATTGCTGAAACGGCACCGTCGGCCTGCACCGAGTCCTACCAGGTCATGGAAGCCATCGACCGCTTCGCCTGGCACATGGCCAACGTCGAGGGCGTGCAGCAGGTGGTCACGCTCCCTGCGATCGCGAAGATCGTCAACGCGGGCTGGAACGAAGGCAATATTCGCTGGCAGGTGCTGCCGCGCAATCAGTTCATCATGCGTCAGAACCTGTCGGGGATCGAAACCGGCACGGGCCTTCTGAACGAGGACTGCAGTGCGATGCCGGTGATGGTGTTCCTCGAAGATCACAAGGCCGAAACCATCAATCGCGTTGTCGCCCGAGTTGAAGAGCTGCAGGCTGACATCTACGTCGAGGGGCTGGGCTTCACCCCGGCGGGTGCCGTCGAGGGCGATTACGCGACGACCGAGGGTGAGCGCTGTGACGACTGCCTGCGCTTCCGTCTGGCGACGGGCAACGTGGGCGTCATGGCGGCCACGAATCAGGAAGTCGCGGCAGCGCAGACGCCGATGCTGCTCTACGTCTACGGCGCCATCATCGTCCTTTGCCTGCTGACCTTCGGATCCATCCGCGGCTTCCTGACCGTTGTCGTGCCGCCGACAGCGGCCTTCCTGGCCACCTATTTCCTGTCGCCGGCCACCCTGAGTCAACCCATGTTTGCATGGGGTCTGGCAGGCCTGGTGGCCGTGCTCCTGTTCCTGACCCGCGGCGGACGATCGACCTACTGCATCGTGCTTCCGCTGGTGCTCGTCAGCTACCTTGCCTACAGTCTGATGGCCTTCATGGGCATCGGCCTGAAGGTCAACACGCTGCCCGTGGTTGCCCTGGGTGTCGGCATCGGCGTTGATTACGGCATCTACATCTTCAGTCGCATGCGCAGCTTCCTCGAGGAGGGTATGGACCTGGACGAGGCCTATCTGCGAACGCTGAGGCTGACCGGCAAGGCGGTCTTCTTCACGGCCATCACCCTGGCCGTGGGCGTGGGCACCTGGTTGTTCTCCGAGCTCAAGTTCCAGGCCGATATGGGCGTGCTGCTCGGCTTCATGTTCATCTTCAACATGATTGGCGCCATGCTGCTGCTGCCCGCGCTTGCCCGCGTTCTCCTGGGGCGGAGCTACCAGAAGGCCGCCAGCTGATCGAGTCGGCACCTCGGCGGCCTGCCGGGGTGCCGCGGACCGCACACGCAGCGCTGCCCCGGTCGTCGCCATGACCAGGGATTTGTCGTTGCAACGGCGGGATCCTATACTCGGCGAACTCAGACGATGCCGGGCTTTGTGATGAACCAGCCGCTGGAATCCACCGCAACGCTGCTCAATCGGGTGTCCGAGGGTGAGGATTCGGCGCGCGACGAGCTATGTCGACGATTCCTTCCCCTGTTGACCCGCTGGGCCCACGGCAGACTGCCCGGCTATGCGCGCGACCTGTCCGAAACCCAGGATCTGGTGCAGTCCAGTCTGATTCAGGCGCTCAAGCACGTTGACAACTTCGAGGCCCTGCGCGAGGGCGCGTTTCTGGCCTATCTCCGCACCATTCTCCTCAACCAGGTGCGGATGGAAATCCGTCGCGTCACCCGCCGCAATCGACATGGCTTCGCCGATTCCGACGCTGAACCGAATGACCCGGAGGCCTCGGTGATGAGCGAGGCGATCGGCCTCGATGTGCTGGAACGCTATGAAGCGGCATTAATGACTCTGACCGACAAGGCCAGAGAGGCCGTAATGCTCAGAGTTGAATTCGGCTACACCTTTCCCGAGATCGCCGCGGCGACTGACACGCCGTCGGCCAACAGCGCGCGCATGCTCGTGTCGCGCTCGCTCCTGCAGCTGGCCGAGGCGATGAAGTGAGCCGCCGAGGAAAGGGACCACCGGACCTGCGAGCCAGGAGCATCCTCGAGCGCCTGTCCGGGTCGTCTGACGCTCTCGAGGGGTTGCCCGGGGACGTCGAGGGCCTGGCCGAACAGCTCAAGGAGATCGAGCAACTGTTCGTGCTCCACGGCGGCGAGCGTCAGCATCCGAGCCAGGGGGCGCGTCCGACCCTGTTCAGCTGGGGCCATCTCAAGGTGCTGCAGCGCATCGGCGAGGGCAGCTTCGGCGAGGTCTTTCTCGCCTACGACGAAATTCTCGATCGCGACGTTGCACTCAAGCTTCTCAAGACCGGCAAGCAGCGTCCCTTCCAGTCCCAGCTCTTTCTGCACGAGGCCCGGCAGCTTGCGCTGGTGCGGCACCCCAACGTGCTGGCAGTCCACGGCGCGGCGATTCATGAGGGGCGGCCGGGGCTCTGGTGCGACCTGATTAATGGCAAGACCCTGTCTGATCTGGATTCCAAGCGCGCAGCTTTCAGCCAGGCCGATTGGCTGGCGCTGATCGAATCTCTCGCGCTGGGATTGCGCGCGGTGCACGACGCGGGCCTTCTGCACGGCGACGTCAAACCCTCGAACATCATGCAGGATCACGGCGGCCAGTGGGTGCTGATGGATTTCGGTGCCAGTCTGGATCGTTCGCCGGAAGCGGCCGGACCGGCGATGGCGTCGGGAACACCGCTCTACATGGCGCCGGAAGCCGTCCTCGGACAGTCGCCGTCTACCTCGTCTGATGTCTATTCCCTGGGCGCCACCCTGTATCGCGCGAGCACGGGCGTGCCGGTGCATCAAGCCGATGACTGGGACGCCCTGCGTGAGCTGCATCGACGGGCTGCGCCCATTGGCGCTCGAAGCCTCGAGCGAAGGCTCGGACGTCCGCTGGCCAGGCTGGTTGCATCGATGCTGGACCACGATCCCGATGCGCGTCCCCGCCTCGATGCGATCCTGGCCTCCATCGATTCGATTCGTGCGGCACCGCAGCGCCGGTTCCGACGTATCGCAATCGGCGCGATCACGACCTCGCTCCTGCTCGGCCTGATCTTTACCAGCTGGGGCCTGATCCAGGCGAATCAGGCGCGTGCCGTGGCCGAGCAGGAGCAGCGCAATACCGCTGCGGTCAACGATTTTCTCCAGCGCCTCCTCAGCGCGCCCGATGAAAGCGGCCGGGTCCGCGACATGACCGTCGAGGAGATGCTCGATTTCGCCGCTCGGGACGTCGAGAGGCAGTTCACGGGTCAGCCCGAGGCCCAGGCGGCGGTCCATCTGGCGCTCGCCGAGTCCTACCAGGTGATGGATCTCGACGATGATGCGATCGAACAGGCCAACCTGGGGCTCGAGAAGCTGAAGACGATTTCGCCACTCAATGACTCACTGGAGCCCGCGCTTGAGCTGGAGATCATCGCCGCCCTGGAGAGTCGCGGGGATCTCGAGGACGTGATCGCGCGTGCCGAGACATTCGAAACTACCTTCCGGGACCGACTCCCGCGAGACAGCGATTGGTTTCTATTCGCGCGCAAGCACCGAGTGACCAGTCTGCTGCAGCTGAATCGACTCGATGAGGCCGAGCGTTTGCTCGAAACTCTTCTTCCTCGCGTTCCGGATCCGGAGACCGCGACCAATAATCTGGGCTACACCATCCTGGTTGCTCAAACCCGCCTGCATCAACTTCGCGGTCGATTCGATGAGGCGATTGGAACCGCCAGAGCCACGCTGGATTGGTTGAATCGCCATCCTCAACAGCGCTTGCTCAACCGAGTCCGGGCCCTCGATCATCTTGCCGTGTCGCTTCAGGCAATCAATCGCAAGCAGGAAGCGCTCGATGTCATGGGCGAGTTGAACGATCTCTACGGCAACCTGTTCGGGCAGGGGTCCACCGATCAGTTCCGGAACCTGAGCAACATGTCGGGCCTTTACTACGAACTCGGTGACCTGGATTCTGCGCAAGCGATCCAGTCGCGGGCCATGTCGATCTTTGAATCGAATCCGGACCGAATTACCTTTCGCGAACTCGTCAGCCTACGAGCCAATATGGCAAACGTCCTCAATGCGCAGCAGCGCTATGACGAGGGCGAGGCGCTTATTCGAGAACTGATGAGGGAGACTGAGGCCCGCTTCGATGAGCGCTATGAGTATTACCTCCTCCTGAGTTACAACCTGACCGAACTGCTCAATATCCTTCAGCGATACGACGAAGCCTTGCCGCAGGCCGAGCGCACGACGGCCCTGATGCGCGAGGCGTTCGGCGAGAACCATCCCTTTGTCTGGCTAAGCGAATCCAATCGCGCCCAAAGCCTCGCCGGCCTGGGTCGCGCCGACGAGGCGATGGCCCTGCATGACCTGGCGTCGAGGGCCGTCATCGACGCGATGGGCCTCGATCATCCTTTCAGCCTGACGGCCAGGCGTCAGGCCCTTGAAAGCCGCCACCGCCTCGCGCCAGGATCCGTTTCATCAAAGGAGGTTCGAACGCTCCTCGAGGTCTACATCCGCGAGACCAGCCGCGAACACCCGGAGACGCGAAAGACGCAGGCGCTCCTCGACTCACTCTGAGCCGAACGGCCCAGCGCTGCTCCGGGCAGCTCCCATCGGCGCCGAGTCTTCAGTCGTAAGGAGCTTCGTCGCCGTTGGCCCCGTCGGGTTGACCCGTTGAACACCCAAGTCCTCGCGCCAGGCCTGCCGCAATTTCGGTCATGCGCGCTTCATCGCTCCGGGCTCGATCAAGGCATTGCTGCCTGGGACCGCCGATCAGCGTGAACGGAGTTGGCCCGCGGCCGTCAGCCTCGATCCATGCGATCAGCAAGGCGTGTCGGCGCGTCGAGCTCGGCGCCTGGATTTCGCTGTCGCGCATTGACTCCGACATCGTACGGACTTCCAGGGACAGCAACCTTGACAGCCCGAGGACGCGGACCCGGCGGCCTTCGAGGATCCGGATTTCGTCGCGATCGGGATTCAACTCCACGCGGCGGTCGGACAGGGGCAGGGCGAGGAGCAGAGGAACCAGGGCGATCCAGATGCCGACGCCGAGAAGGCCCCCATTGATCGGTGCCGGCGCCAGGCTGCCCGCCGCCAGACTCGGAGGCAGCAGCCAGGCCGCCAGCACGATAACGAGCGCCGCCAGCAGGTAGCCGGGTGCCCAGCGGTGCTCCTTCACGAGCGCGATCGACGGCCTGGCCCTCTCGCTCTCCAGCTCAAGGCCCAGCGCGTCGACATGGGGTCGAATGTGACCGAGGTCGAAGCGCCGTGCCGATGCCGGGCCTCGTGCAGGCCCTTCCTCGCCGGTGCCGAGCGCGGGTGCGATTGAAGCGGCTGATGGAGGGGGCAGTTTCTGCGGGCGGCGGATCAGCACCCAGGCGATGAGCGCGACGGCGGTCAGCGGCAGCAGGGACAGCGCCAGAGCTGCCGGCCCCGACATCGTGTCCTCCGGGATCGCCGCGCCACCAAACTGGGCGATGCTGCGCAGGAGGCCCGTGGCGAACAGCGCCAGTCCCAGGGCGGCTGCCGGGAGCAGGAACAGGAAGCGAAAGGCGATGCGAGTCTGTCGGAGCGTCATAAGGCGCCGCATCGGCCTGCGTCGGGGTTGGAGACGGCCGGGTCGATCGAGCAGCCGAAGGGCCCGAAACCGCCCTGGAACCGGTCGTTGAAGAGGCGATCGACGAACGGCGATTCGACGGCGCCGATATCGACGCGGTCGCCATTGACCCGGCCGGGAAAGCCGGGCAGGAAGTCCTGGGGGCCGTAGCTCCAGTCCAGCAGGAACACACCCCCTCTCAGGGCGGGGGCCGGGAGCCCCCGGTCGATCAGCGGGGAGTCCGCCTCGGGCGTGTAATCGAGCAGCAGGGGTGAGAGTCGTGGTGGGAGTGAAAGATTGTCGGCCAGGTTCTGAACCGAGCCCAGTAGCTGCTGATAGTTGTTGTTGTAGACGTACTTGATGCCGCCGCTGAAGGAGAAGAACATGTCGGCGAGGTCGTTATCCCAGAACAGGTTGTTGGCGACCAGCGCCTGCGGAATGTCGTCACCGGACTGCATCAGGCTGACGCTCAAGCCCGACGTTGCCGAGCCCGAGGGGCTGGTCAGATCGGAGCCGTTGGAAATGACCGTATTGTTGATGAAATACAGGCCCTGATCTTCAGCGCGCAGCAGGATGCTGATCGTACCGCCGCCGCCGGCGGTGCGGTTGAACTGGAAAACAGAGTTTCGAATGGTCACCTTGTTGCCGCCGTCGGCCCAGATCGCCGCACCGTCGCTGCCATGGTTCCCCGCGAAACGCACCCGGTCGATCAGGATTTCCCCGGCAAAGCCGCCCTGGCCAGCGATCCTGACGCCGGCGGTCGTACTCCCGGCGGCGGCTTGAACGATGCTCAGGTTCCTGATGACCAGGGAGGCGGTACTGCCGATGTCGGACGCGCTCACGGCGATGCCGCTGCTCTGATCCTCGCCGTCGATTACCGTGTCGAAGGGGTTGCTCAGGAACTGGCTGAAACACCCGATGCCGTTGAAATCGCTCCAGCCCCCCGAAATCACCAGGCTGCGATCGACTTCCAGATCGGCAATGAGGC
The DNA here is from genome assembly GCA_964504865.1 of uncultured Wenzhouxiangella sp. Lineage (GTDB taxonomy): Bacteria > Pseudomonadota > Gammaproteobacteria > Xanthomonadales > Wenzhouxiangellaceae > Wenzhouxiangella. The sequence goes on along the minus strand of CAZDFS010000008.1, from coordinate 23,409 downwards.
CGGTTCCCTCGCTGGAAAGATAGGTGCCGGGCCGGAGGCGAATCTCGTCGTCCTCCCCGTTGTTGAACGCCGTCTGCAGGGCGCTACGGAATTCGCTGGTCGTGCCGACGCAGAAGGTCTCGGCCAGCGCGGTCAGCGGCAGGTTCAACAAGAAGATGATCAGCAGTCGTATTGCCATGGTTAGAAGTCCCGATGAGATGCCCTGTAGTCAATGCCATGGCGCTTGAAAACGCACACGGGCCGAAGGGTATCCGCTGGGTTCGTCGATCCAGCGCTGGTCCGAGGCTGCGGCAAGTGCGAGGGGCATTTGCACTCATCGAGCTCGAGGGTCTTGTTCTGGCCTAGTTGCTGCAGTCGAGCTCGACATGGAATCGGTCGCAGTGGATGCGGTCGATGAACGTGGATTCAACGGCCCCGATGTCCACCCGGCCCTCCACGACGCGGCCGAAGGCGCCGCCGTCGAAATCCGTGTTGCCGTGGCTCCAGTCTTCGGTGATGTCCGGATCGGGAAGCAGCTGCACCGGCTCGTTCAAGCCCGCATTGACCATGGGAGACCCGGGCTGCGGCGTGTAGTCGATGATCTGAGGCGCCAGCAGCGGGTTGGTCGACAGGTTCCCGATCTCGACGGTTGCCGAAAGGTACTGGTCCTGAATGTTGTTGTTGAGCAGGTAGCTATCGCCCCGGGCCGGCATGCAGGCGTCGAAGGCGTCGTTGCCCCAGAAAATGTTGTTGGCGATCAGCGTATCGGGTGAGGTGTTGTCGGTGACGGCAGAGACCCAGAGCCCCGAGCAGCGCGTGCTTTCACCGTTGCTGTTGACGTTATCGATCACCGTATTGTTGACGAAGTAGAAGCGCTGATCGTCACGGTTCAGAGCCACGTTGATCACGCCCTGGTTCTGCGTGACATCATTGAACTGGAAAACCGAATTGCGCACCGTCAGCCGAGCCATGCCAAGGGCGGTCAGCGCAGCACCACTGATGCCCGTGTTGCTGCTGAACAGCACGCGATCGATCAGGATCCGACCGTCATTGGCGGGCAGTCCCAGGTGGACGGCCCCCTGACTGGAATCGGGGGGTCCAAGACCGTTGCGAAAGCTCAGATTCTTGATCGTCAGGTCACCGAGCGTTTCCGGCAGCGCCCCGGAGACTTTGAACAGCTGTCGAGTATCCCCGCCATCGATGCTGGTGACCGTGGGTCCCTGAGTCTGGATCACGCATTCGGACGGGCCGACATTGCTCCATCCGCCGGAGATGGTCGTCGATGCGTTCTCCTGGAGGCCGAAGCTGAAACCCTGCGCGGAAGGTGGCGTATAGACGCCGTCCTGGAGACGGATTTCGTCGCTTTCGCCGTTATTCCTGGCCGCGTTCAGGGCGGCCTGGAACTCGACGGCGCTCGAGACGCAGAACACCTCGGCGTGAAGGAGGGCGGGGAGGAGGACGGACGCTAGCATCGCAAGTCGAAACATGGGCGGCTCTCGGCAGGTTCGGGTGTCGCCTTGAACAACGCCCGCACTACGCGAAAGCGCACACGTCACGAGATTTTTCTTGCCGGACCGCCAAGGACCAGGCGTTGCCCGCTCTCAGAGACGGGCGAGCTGATCCATGAAGCTGAAGCCCTGCAGGGGGGCATCGAAAGCGCGAGTGAGCGCGATGACCTTGAATTTCTCGCCCATCTCGGCCGGCAGGGTGAGGCGCTTGACTTCGCCGGCCAGGCGCAGGCGATCGGTGTCGCTCACGGCGGCTTCGACGAAGTCCTGGATCTCCAGGCTCAGCAGGAACCCGGCCTGCGAGGTGAAGCCGCCGATCTCGAGGCCGTGATCGCAGGCGGCCTCGGCCACCGCGGTGAAATCGACGAAGGTCGACAGGTCGGTCAGTCCCGGCCAGACGAAGGGATCGAAGTGGGCCCGATGGCGGTAGTGGCAGACCAGGGTGCCGTCGGCGCGATCGGGGTGATAGAACTCCTGGCGCGGATAGCCGTAGTCGATGAGCAAGGCGACGCCGTGGCGAAGGCTGCGCGTGACCTCGTCGAGCCAGGCGCCCAGGCGCAGGTTGATCTCGCTGCTGTAGCCATCGGGAAAGCGACGGCCCAGCTCGGTCTGGAGCGCTTCGACGGCCATGACCAGACGCTCGCCGGCGGGCCGAAGTGTCCAGGCGAGGCGGTCTTCCTTCGCTTCCACACAGCGCTCGCAGAGCGCGCCATCCTCGATCTGGAAGGCGCTGACCGGCAGGGCGTCGAGTACTTCGTTGGCCAGGATCACGCCGTCGAAGGGCGACTCGGGCGGGGCGGCGATCCACTCCACGCGCGCTCTCAGGGCGGCGGGGAGCTTGGCGAGGCGTTCCTGCTGCACCTGGCGAAGTGCGGCACTCGGCTCGAGGATCCGATAGCGTCGGGGAGGGCGTTCGAGGGCCAGCAGCAGGTCGTGCGCGAGGGCGCCCGAACCGGCGCCAAGCTCCACGATCGTCTCGCCGATCTCGTCGGGCAGGGCGTCGATCTGGCGGGCCAGGCAGGCGGCAAAGAGACCCCCTTGCTCCGGCGCGGTGACGAAATCGCCCGCGGCGCCGAACTTGTGCAGGCCGTTGACGTAGTACCCCAGTCCGGGCTCGTACAGGGCCAGGGCCATGTAGCGATCGAAGGGCATCGGCCCCGTGCGATCGATCTCGTTGATGATCCTCGTGCACAATTGATCGCTCAGTGCCTGCAGCTCGGCGGGCGGCGGCGGCAGGCTCAGGGACGGATCACGCGATGACATCGAATTCGACAGCTCGGGCCGGGCAGGTGGCGATTGTAACGGGTGCGGCCAAACGCATCGGCGCCACGACGGTGCGACAGCTCCACGCGCGCGGCCTGAGGGTCCTCGTCCACTACCGCCGATCGCGCCACCAGGCCGACGAGCTGATCAGCGATCTCAACGCTCAGCGACCGGATTCTGCGCACGCGGTCCAGGCCGATCTCACCGATCCCGCGGCGCCCGAGCTTCTCGTGCGGTCCGCGCTCGAGCGCTTCGGCCGAATCGATGTGTTGGTCAACAACGCCTCGGCGTTCTATCCGAACGCCATCGACGAGGCCAGCCTGGGCACCTGGGACGACTTGATGGCGAGCAATCTGCGCGCCCCCTATTTTCTGTCCAGGGCCGCGAGGCCTCATCTGGCCCGGCGCGGTGGCGCCATCGTCAATCTCGTCGATATCCACGGCCTGGTGCCGCTGGCCGAGCACACGATCTACTGCCAGGCGAAAGCCGGGCTGATCATGCAGACCAGGGCGATGGCAAAGGATCTCGCGCCTTCGATTCGGGTCAACGCCGTCGCCCCCGGGGCCATCCTCTGGCCGGAAAAGGAGGGCGCTCCCGCGGCGGCCGCTGCGACGCTTGCAAAGATTCCCCTGGGTCATCTGGGCCGGCCCGAAGACGTCGCCGGCGCGGTCTGCTTCCTGGCCCTGGATGCGCCCTACATCACCGGCCAGCTTCTGGCGGTGGATGGGGGCCGCACGCTGAGCATGTAGCGCGGCCTATTTGAGCAGCCGGCTGACGTCGCGAAAGCGCGGATGGTCGGCGCTGACCATCAGCTCGAACAGCGCCATCTCGACGCAGCTGAGCTTGACCCCGATCCCTTCCATGCGGCGCCAGGCAATGTCGCGATTGAGCTCCGAACGCGACGACGAGGCGTCGGCGATCAGGTGAACGTCATAGCCGGCATGGCGCAGTTCCCGGGCCGTCTGCCAGACACAGACATGGGTTTCGATGCCGCAGAGCAGCACCTGGCGACGGCCGGCGGCTTCGATCCTTGCCATCACCTGTTCATCGCCGCAGCAGCCGAAGCTGGACTTGCTCAGCGGCGCCAGGCCGTCGAGCACCTCGGCGATTTCCGGCACGGTCGGGCCGAGCTTGTCGGGCAGCTGCTCGACCCAGACCACGGGTAGATCGAGGAGTCGAGCCGCCTGGATCAGGCGGCTGAGTTGGCCGATCATGGCCTCGCTGTTGCGCATCAATCGCGCCAGCTTGCCCTGCACGTCGACCACCACAAGCTGGGCCATGTCCAGGCGGGCCAGCGCATCGTTACCGGGTCTCGGTTCCATCATGGTTGGGGTGTCTCCCTCTTGCGGGCGATGACGATCAGACGCTCCGCATCCAGGTCGTAGGGCTCGCCGTGAAAACCGCCCTGAATCGATTCGATGTCCAGTCCATGCTGGCGGAGCAGGGCGCTGATCTCTCCGGCTGACCAGACTCGATGGCTGATGTGCGTGCGATAGACTCGATCGCCGTCGATCAGCATCCAGTCATTGTCGAGGCGGCGAAGGTCATCGACGAGGACCGGTCGCTCGATCAGGAGCCGACCGTCGTCGTACTCGGTCAGGTGGACCGGCTGGAGGTGGCGGGCGAGGTACTCGACGCCCACCAGATCGAGGACCAGGCGACCGTCCTCGGTCAGATTCTCGACGCAGCGTTCGAGGACGCGATCGTGATCGGACTCCTCGTCGAAATACCCGAAGCTGGTCCACATGATCAGGATCAGATCGAAGGTGCCCGGTCGAGTGAATTCGCGCATGTCGGCGCGGACCACCTCGATCGCCTGCTCATCGCTGCTGCGTGCCTTGAGTTCGTCCAGCAGGGACGGGCTGGTGTCGACCGCCGTGACCCGATACCCTTGGGCGGCCGTGGGCAGGGCGTGGCGACCGGGTCCGCAGCCCAGGTCAAGAACCTGTCCGGCCGACAGCCCGAGCTGGCCGACCAGCGCGTCCATTTCCTCCGCTGCCTGCGCAAAGGTCTCTTCATTGAACATCAGTGAGCCGAAACGACGCCAGAAGTCATCGTTCAGGTACCAGTCGTCCGCGGCGGCCCTGGGGGACTGGCGGGGATCGTGCAGGGTCTGGATCAAGGTCGTGGTCGTCCTGTGTCTGTGGGGGATGCTCAGTGGCTGCGCCCACCTTCGCTGGTACGGTCAGGCGGCCGGGGGTCAGATCGATCTTCTGGCCAGACGCGAGCATATCGCAGATCTGCTGGCCGATCCCTCGACCGACCCGGTTCTCGCCCGACGCCTGAGACAGGTCCTCGAGGTCCGGGCCTTCGCGGTCGCCGAGCTGGGACTGCCGGCGAGCCGTTCCTACCGCCACTACGCTGACCTCGAGCGGCCGGCGGCGGTCTGGAATGTGATTGCGGCGGGCCGCTATTCCCTGGACCCGGTCACCTGGTGCTACCCGATCGCAGGCTGCGTGGCTTATCGCGGGTACTTTGATCACAAGGACGCACAGGAAAAGGCACGAGCGCTGGCCGTCGAGGGCCTGGATGTCATCGTCTCGCCGGCGGTGGCCTATTCGACGCTGGGCTGGTTCGATGATCCCGTGCTCAATACCATGCTGGCCTGGAGCGAGGCCGATCTGGCCGGATTCCTCTTCCATGAGCTGACCCATGAAGCACTCTATGTCAAAGGCGAGACGGCCTTCAACGAGGCCTATGCCACGACCGTCGAGCGGGTGGGCGTCGAGCGCTGGCTTGGCGCCAGGGACGATACTGCGGCCCTGCGGTCCTGGCGCGAAGGCCAGGCCAGGCGCGACGCGGTGGTCGCGCTCATGCTGGCCGCGCGCGAGGACCTTCGCCAGGGCTATGCCGAGCGCCGGGACGATCAGCAGGCCCTGGCCGATTTCAAGGCCCGTCGCATCGCTCGGCTGCGGGCCGATCTTGTTGCGCTCGATGCAGCGTCGGGACAAGCGCGGCCGAGCCGCTGGAGCGAGCGGGCGCTGAACAACGCTAGCCTGGCGCTCGTCGCGACCTATCGTCAGGGGGTGGCGGCATTCGAGGCCCTGCTACAGCAGTGCGAGGGCTCGATGGTCTGTTTCCATGAGCGCGTGCGCGAGTTGGCAGACGCGGCGCCCGAAGCGCGCTCGGAGTTTCTGCGTCAGGGGGTGATTCGATGAGTTCGCCGGGTGCTGGCATGGGGGGATTGCACTCGATGATTGCACTTGCGCAGCGCTTGTGCGACCTTTAGCGGTTATTCGTGTCTCCCGGAACAAGTCCTTGACCCGCATCGCGCCCCTCGGGCTGATTCTCTGCTTTGGCCTGCCCCTGCCTGCCCTGGCCCAGGACGGCGACAGTCAGCCCTCGGCACTGAGCTGCGCGCCGCTCCGGAGTGAGGCGCCGCCGCCGGCGCTGCAGCGTGATCCCAACCTGCCGCTCCAGCTCGATGCTGAAGTGGTCGAGTCCGCCCCCGAGCAACCGATCCGCTTTCGCAACGACGTGCGCGTCGAGCAGGGTGATCAGCGCCTGACCACCGATGAGCTGATCTACGACAGCGTGACCGGTCGTATCGACAGTCCCGGGTGGCTCAATTACACCGATGCGCTGATCGACCTGCAGGCGAATTCCGGCTGGGTCGTCACCGGCGAGAATCGAGGTCGCTTCGAAGGGGTCGAATATCGCTTCCAGCGCGGCGAAGGCAGCGGTTCGGCCGGGGTCGTCGAGCTGCTGAGCGAGAGCCGCGCCGAGGTCGAAGTCTTCGACTTCACCACCTGCGACCCGAGCGACCCGGATTGGGAGCTGAAGGCCTCGAGCGTCGATCTGGATCTCGACACGGGCCGCGGCGTTGCTCGCAATGCGCGCCTGGACTTCAAGGGCGTGCCGATCTTCTACTCGCCCTGGCTCAGCTTTCCCCTCGACGATCGGCGCAAGAGCGGGTTTCTCTATCCGCGCTTCGGCTTTTCAAGCGACGACGGCTTCGACCTCGGCGCACCGTGGTACTGGAATATCGCGCCCAATCAGGATGCGACGTTCACCCCCCGCTGGATCCAGGATCGCGGGGCCATGCTGGGGGCCCAGTATCGCTTTCTGACGCCGCGTCAGCGCGGACAGCTCGACATCGAAGTTCTACCTGACGATCGGGAAGAGGATGAATCGCGCTATTTCGGCCAGTTCGAGTACGCCGCCAGCCTGGCCTCCGGCTGGCGTTTCGACGCCAATCTGCGGCGCGCCAGTGATGAGAACTATTTTCTCGACCTGGGCGGGGATCTCGCCGATTCAGCGCTCCAGTTCCTGCGGTCCTCGGCCGCCCTCAGGGGCAGCGGCAGGACCTGGGCCCTGAGCCTCAGCGCCGATACCTTTCAGGTGCTCGACGACACGGTCACGGAGGCGCGCGAGCCCTATCGGCGCCTGCCCCGGCTGCTGTTCAACGTCGACCATCCCCTGACCCAGCAGCTGGATTTCCAGCTGGACTCGGAAGTGGTCTACTTCGATCGCGACGAAGGTGTCACCGGCGCGCGTATGGATCTCTATCCGCGCCTGCGCTACAACTGGATCACGCCAGGCAGCTTCCTGCGCCCGACCATCGGCTTTCGCTCGACGGCCTACCAGCTCAGCGGTGCCGACGACAACAGCCTCTCGCGCAATCTCCCGATTGCCAGCCTGGACGGTGGTCTGATCTTCGAACGCCCCCTGAGCAAGGGCCGGGTCCAGACCCTGGAACCGCGCTTGTTCTATCTCTATGCACCGTTCCGAGATCAGAGCGATCTGCCCGATTTCGATACGCGCGAGTTGACCTTTGGGTTCAGTCAGCTGTTTAGCGATAACCGCTTCTCGGGCCCCGATCGCCAGGGCGATGCCAACCAGCTCACCGCCGCCCTGACCACCCGGGTGATCGATCAGCAGAACGGTCGATCACTCGTCGACTTCAGCATCGGGCAGATCTTTTATTTTCGCGACCTCCGGGTCGGCCTGAGCGGTCAACCCGATTCCGACCGTAATCGCTCGGCGACCGTCGCCGAGCTCAACTGGCGCCCGGCCCAGGCCATCATCGCCAGCGCCGGGCTGGAGTGGGACAGCGAAGCCGATGAAACCCGCGTGGCGCAATTTGGTCTGAGTTATCGTCCGCAGCGCGGCGTCCAGTTGGCCCTGGGCTATCGGTTCCGGCGCGAGCGCGTCGATCAGGCCGATGTCCGCTTCCGCCTGCCGGTGAGGGATAATCTGGCCCTGATCGGTCGCGCGAACTACTCCTTCGAGGACGATGAGCCGCTGGAGCTGCTCGCCGGCATCGAGTACGAAAGCTGCTGCTGGGCGGTACGTCTGATCGGCCGGGACTACGTTCGCGACCGCGATGCCCAGCGCCGGACGGCGGTCTTCGTCGAGCTGCACCTGAAAGGTCTGGGCAGCCTGGGGCGTCGGCCCTACCCGCTGTTCGCCGACGTTCGCTACTGATGACCGGTCTGCGGTTTGAAATCCGCTCGACATCGACGATACCGACAGCCACTTGAAAAAAGACCTTAGGAATTGGACAACACACGCTTATGAACTACCGAACGCCAATCTTGCGAGGAATCGCAGCGGGCCTGCTGCTACTGCCGATGCTGCTTCAGGCCCAGGACCTGCAGCCCGTGGATTCGATCGTGGCGCTGGTCGAGGACGATGTGATCATGCGGTCAGAACTCGATGATGCCATCGAACGAATCGAGCGCCAGGCGCAGGCCGCCGGCGAGCGCGTTCCGCCGCGCAGCCTGATCGAAGAGCAGGTCCTCGAGCGCCTGATCCTGACTCGACTCGAAGTGCTGCGCGCCGAAGCGACGGGCATCCGAGTCTCCGATCTGGATGTGGACCAGACCCTGCAGCAGGTCGCCCAGCAGAACGGCCTGGAGCTCCCGCAGCTGCGCCGCGCGGTGGAGTCCGAGGGCGTCGACTTCGCCGAATTCCGACGCAGTATCCGCGAGGAAGTCATGTCCAGCCGCCTGCGCCAGCGGGTCGTCAATTCCATGGATGAGATCAGCGATACGGAAATTGACATCATCCTGGCCTCGGAGCGCCTCGGCGGCGATGAGTATCTGCTCTCTCAGATCATCATCCCCGTGCCGGAATCGCCGAGCCAGGCTCAGGTCCAGGAAGCGCAGCAGCAGGCCGTCGAGGTCCGCGATCGGATCGTCAACCAGGATCTGGACTTCGCGACCGCGGCGCTGACCTATTCCCAGAGCCCGAATGCCCTCGAGGGCGGCGAAGTCGGCTGGCGCAGCATCAACGCCCTGTCACCAGAAGTGGCCGAAGCGATCCAGAGCGCCGGCGTGGGCGGCGTCACCGTGCCGCTGCGCTCACCCGTCGGCTTCCTGATTCTGGCGGTCCGCGACCGCCGCGAACAGCAGGAAGTCATCGTTCGCGAATACCAGGCCAGGCACCTTCTGATCCGGCCGAACGAATTGATTACCCCTGCCGAAGCAGAGGCGCAGATCCGTGACCTGCATGCGCAGCTCGAGGACGGTGCCGACTTCGCCGAGCTGGCGCGTGAGCATTCGATGGACGAGTCCTCGGCCAATATCGGCGGCATGCTGGACTGGTTCCAGGCAGGCGCTTTCGGCAATCAGATCCAGGCGGTGGTCGATCAGCTCGAGATCGACGAGCTCAGCGAGCCCTTCCAGACGCCCAACGGCTGGCACCTGCTCAAGCTCGTGGGCGAGCGCGACGCGGACCGTACGGAGGAAACGCTGCGTGCTCGCGCGCGAGAAATCGTGTTCAATCAGAAGGCGGAGGAGGAAGTCGACTCCTTCCTGCGTCAGCTGCGCGACGAATCCTTCGTCGAAATTCGACTCTGACTCGCCGCGCGGCGGCGAGCGAGTTTCCCATGGCCAGACCGCTTCTTCTCACGCCCGGCGAGCCGGCCGGCATCGGGCCGGAGCTCGCCTGCCGGCTGGCGCTGGAGGATCCTGGCCTGCTGCTGGTGGCCGACCCGACGCTGCTGTCTCGAAGCGCCGACGCGCTGGGTCTGGCCCTCGAGATCGATCGCATGGATCCGGAGGAGGCCGGAGAGAGACCGCCTGTCGTCGGTCGGCTCCGCTGCTGGCCCGTAGCCATGCGCTATCCGGCCACGCCGGGTCGCCTCGATCCCGGCAACGCGCCCTACGTGCTCGAATGCCTCGAGCGCGCCGCCGAGGCCTGCCTCAGCGGTCGCGCTGCCGGCCTGGTCACGGGGCCGATCCACAAGGGAGTGATCAACGATGCGGGCGTGCCCTTCAGCGGCCACACGGAGTTCCTCGCCGAGCGGGCCGGCGTGGCGCGGGTGGTCATGCTCCTGACCGCCGGGTCGCTACGCGTGGCCCTGGTCACGACCCACCTGCCCCTGCGCGACGTCGCCGAGGCCGTCACTACCGAGCGCGTGCGCGCGGTCCTCGAGATCCTGAACCGGGACCTCATCGATCGCTTCGGCCTCGAACGGCCCCATATCGCCGTGCTAGGCCTCAATCCCCACGCCGGAGAGGCCGGGCATCTGGGGCGCGAGGAAATCGACGTCATCGAGCCGGTGCTCGAGCAGGCTCGCGCCGATGGGATGTCGCTGAGCGGGCCGCTGCCGGCAGACACGGCCTTTCTGCCGAGCCAGCTCGAGGGCTTCGATGCCGTGCTGGCCATGTATCACGACCAGGGCCTGCCCGTGCTCAAGCACGCCGGCTTTGGCCAGGCGGTCAACGTCACCCTGGGTCTGCCGTTCATCCGCACGTCCGTCGACCACGGCACCGCCCTCGATCTGGCCGGGCAGGGAAAGGCTGATCCGGGCAGCCTGCGCGCGGCCGTGGACCTCGCCCAGGAGCTCATCGAGCGCGCCTCGTGAGCGCTCATCGTCCGCGCAAGCGCTTCGGTCAGCACTTCCTGCGCGACTCGGCGGTCATCGACCGCATCGTGTCGGCCATCGATCCGCGCCCGGGTGATGCCCTGGTCGAAATCGGACCGGGGGAGGGGGTGCTCAGCCGCCCGCTGCTCCAGGCTGTCGGCCGCCTGCACGTCGTCGAGCTCGATCGTGACCTGGCGCTCGACCTGCCGCGCCGCCTGGGCGAGCCGGCGGAGCTCGTCATCCACCAGGCCGACGCCCTGCGATTCGACTTCTCGCGTCTGGCGACCGGGCCGTCCTCCCTGCGCGTGGTCGGCAATCTGCCCTACAACATTTCGACGCCGCTGCTGTTTCACCTCTTCGACCAGGCTGCCTGGATCGCCGATATGGTCTTCATGCTGCAGAAGGAGGTCGTGACGCGTCTGGTGGCCGAACCGGGCTCGCGCCAGTACGGGCGCCTGTCGGTCATGGCTCGCTTTCACTGCGACATGGAGGGGCTCTTCGACGTCCCGCCGGAGGCCTTCGAGCCCCCGCCTCGGGTCGATTCATCGATCATCCTGATGACTCCCGTGAGCCTCGGTGCGGCCGAGCGCGCGATTCGGCCGGCCCTGGCCGCCGTGGTACAGGCGGCCTTCAATCAGAAGCGCAAGACCCTGCGGAACAGCCTGAAGAAACATCTCGACGAGGCCGCTATCGAGGCTGCCGGCATCGCTCCGTCAGCGCGGCCCGAAACCCTCTCGCTCGAGGAGTTCCTGGCCCTGGCCGAGGCCTACCACTCGATCAGCTTCCAGTGAGCCGGATAGACCGGATTGATCTGGTCGTGCTGAAAGCGTGAGTTGAAATTGCCGTCGCCGGTGGTGTCGATGAGGTAGTAGGCCGGCCCCGCCGCGGGGACGACTCGAATCATGTACACGACGCCGTTGCGCGAATACTCCTCGATCTGTTCGCCGTCTTCCTGACGAATGACCACCTGCGGCTCGAGCTGCTCGTCGGGGTCGATCACCTTCGGTGGAAGCGGCTCCGGATCTGGGATCGGCGGTGGGGGCGGCACCTCGTCGGTCTGCTGGGCGAGGACGGGAACGGCCAGTGCCAACAGCCCAATCAATGCCAGTCCCTTGAAATACCAAGTGAAACGCTGAATGATCATCGTGTTCGTCGCTCCTGAGCCGATAAGAAACTTGAGTCTAGCAGAGTGCTCTGACTTTGCCGTTGATCGGATGGCGTTTCGCTATCATGGAGGCCGTTCTTTTTGAAAAGTCTTTCCATGTCTCAGACTGAAACGCTCTGCCTGGTCGATGGCTCCTCCTACCTTTATCGCGCTTTCCACGCGCTGCCGTCTCTGACCAACGCCGAAGGCGAGCCCACGGGCGCCATCTTCGGCGTGGCCAACATGCTTCGGCGCCTGATCCAGGCCCACAAGCCGGATCGCGTCGCGGTGATTTTCGATGCGCCTGGAAAGACCTTTCGCCACGAGCTCTACGACGACTACAAGGCCAATCGTCCGTCGATGCCAGACGAGCTTCGCGCCCAGATCGAGCCCCTCAAGACGCTCATCGACGCGATGGGCATCGAGCGGATCGAAGTCGCTGGCGTCGAGGCCGACGACGTGATCGCGACCCTGGCGCGGGCGGCGGAATCGAGCGGCCTCAAGGTGCTGATCTCCTCCGGGGACAAGGACCTGGCACAGCTGGTCTCAAAGGCCGTCGTGCTCGAAGACAGCATGCAGGACAAGCGCTACGATCCAGCGGCGGTCGAGGAGAAGTTCGGCGTTGGACCAGCGCTGATCGGGGACTTTCTGGCCCTGACCGGCGACAGCTCGGACAACATCCCAGGCGTCGAAAAATGCGGCCCCAAGACCGCTGCCAAATGGCTCAAGCAGTACGGCAGCCTCGACGAGATCATCGCCCAGGCCGATTCGGTGGGCGGCAAGATCGGCGAGAATCTGCGCGCCGCCCTCGATCAGCTGCCCCTGAGCCGGCAGCTGGTCGCCCTCGACGAATCCGTGGAACTCGATCGTTCGCCAGAGACGATTCCGCCGCCGTCGCCCCAGCCCCCGCGCATGGTCGAGCTGCTCAAGCGCTTCGGCTTTAGCTCCTGGCTCCGGGATTTTCAGAGCGGCGAGGGCGAGAATCAGGACGCTGTTGCGGCCGATCAGCCCGACCTCGAGGTTCGGCTGGTGACCACCCACGCCGAACTCGATGCGCTCATCGACGCGCTGGAATCAGCGGATCTGATCGCCTTCGATACGGAAACGACCAGCCTCGAGCCGCTCGATGCAGAGCTGGTCGGCCTCGCGTTTGCCGTTGAGCTCGGACAGGCCTGGTACGTCCCGCTGCGCCACGCCGATCAGTCCGTCGAGTTCAGCATTGATGAGGTGCTCGAGCGTGTCGCGCCGCTGCTGGCCGATGAGGAGAAGGCCAAGGTCGGGCAGCATCTGAAATACGATCTGAACGTGCTGCGTCGCGCCGGCCTGGAGTTTCGGGGCATCCGGCACGACACGATGCTCGAGTCCTACGTCTTCAACTCGACGGCCACGCGCCATGATATGGACTCCCTCGCCGGCCGCTACCTGGGCCGCCAGACCCAGAGCTATGAGTCGGTCGCCGGCAAGGGCAAGCAGCAGCTGACCTTCGATCAGGTGCCGGTGGCGAAAGCCGCCGACTACGCCGCCGAAGACGCCGACGTCACGCTGGCCCTGCACCAGACCCTATGGCCGAAGCTGAAAGCCCAGGCGGGTCCCCAGGCGATCTATGAGTCCCTCGAGATTCCGCTGATTCCCGTGCTGGCGCGGATGGAATGGATCGGCGTGGCGCTCGATCCTGATCAGCTGGCCCGCCAGAGCGCCGAGATCGAGGAACGGCTGGAGGCGATCGAGGCCAGGGCCCACGACGAGGCCGGCCGCGAATTCAACCTGGGGTCGCCGAAGCAGCTGCAGCAGATCCTGTTCGAGGAGCTCGAGCTTCCCGTGGTCCGCAAGACGCCCAAGGGTCAGCCCTCGACCGCCGAGGACGTGCTGCAGGAACTCTCGGCGGACTACGCCCTGCCGCGCCTGATCCTCGAGCATCGCTCCCTGGCCAAGCTCAAGAGCACCTACACGGACCGCCTGCCGGAAAAGATCCATCCGGACACCGGCCGGATTCATACGCACTATCACCAGGCGGTGGCCGCCACCGGGCGCCTGTCCTCAGCCGACCCGAACCTGCAGAACATTCCGATCCGCACCGCCGAGGGCCGCCGCATCCGCAAGGCCTTCGTCGCCCCCGAGGGCTATGTCCTGATGGCCGCCGACTACTCCCAGATCGAGCTGCGCATCATGGCGCACCTGTCGGGGGACAAGGGCCTGCTCGACGCCTTCGAGCAGGGTCTGGACGTGCATCGCGCGACGGCGGCCGAGGTCTTCGACTGCGCGCCCGATGCGGTCGAGGATGGCCAGCGTCGGGCGGCCAAGGCGATCAACTTCGGTCTGATGTACGGCATGAGCGGCTGGGGCCTGGCCCGCCAGCTCGAGGTCGATCGCAAGGAAGCAGATGCCTACATCGAACGCTATTTCGAGCGCTATCCGGGCGTGCGCGATTACATGGACAAGACCCGAGCCGGTGCGCGTGAGAAGGGCTATGTCGAAACCCTGTTCGGCCGGCGGCTGTGGCTCGATGAAATCAAGGCCAGGAATCCGCAGCGCCGTCAGGCCGCCGAACGCGCCGCCATCAATGCACCGATGCAGGGCACGGCGGCGGACATCATCAAGCGCGCCATGATCGATGTGGATGGCTGGATCCAGTCCGAGTCCGTGCCCGCCCGCCTGGTCATGCAGGTGCACGATGAGCTCGTTCTGGAGGTCGAGCGGTCCGCCCTCGATGAGGTGACCCGCGGTGTGGCCGAGCGAATGTCCGCCGCTGCCAGCCTCGACGTGCCCCTCGAGGTTGACGTGGGGTCCGGCGAGGATTGGGACTCGGCGCATTGAGGGCCGAATCCCGAACAACTCTCTGAAAATCAATAGGAAATTAAAAAACCGCCACTTTTTCGATGGCTTTTGAAACTTTTCCCGGCTCAAGCCGGTCTATTCAGTTAACCATGTGCATGGTTCGGCCTGTCGCCCTCCCTAGACAGGCCAACATGGATTCGGTCACAGTCCCCAAACCGGATCCAACCCCAGGCCCCGGGTCCTCCCTCACCCGGGGCCTATCTATTTCTGAGTCCAGAAGTCGCTGACGAGCACCCTGTCACAGGCCCATGCAGGGACCAGTGCAGGAATCGCCTTGGCGACCGTGAGCGCCATCGGTCTCGTTATACTCTGGCGCTGCACGCATCCCACCCACGCCAAGCGAGTCTGTTGAACCATGCTGGAAGTGATCGTTCTTGCCGCCGGCGAGGGTCGGCGAATGAATTCAGCCTATCCCAAGGTCCTGCAGCCGATCGGCGGCCGGGCGATGCTGCTGCGCCTGCTGGATTCGGTGCGGCAGCTCGACCCGGACCGCATCCACGTCGTCGTCGGTGCCGGCGCGGAGCACGTCGAGCGGGCGCTCGACGGTTCGTCCTGCCGGCTCGTGACCCAGGCCGAACGCCTGGGCACCGGCCACGCCGCGGCGCAAGTGCTCCCGCAGGTGGACCGCGACAGCCGCCTGCTGATCCTGCCGGGCGATATGCCGCTGGTCCGGCCCGAGACCCTGCGGGCCTTGCTGGACCTCGACGCGGACCTGTCGATCCTGAGCTTTATCGCCGAGAACCCGACCGGCTACGGCCGCATCCTGCGCGGTGCGGACGGGCAGGTCAGCATGATTCGCGAGGAAAAGGACGCCAGCGACGAGGAACGCGCGGTGCGCGAGGTCAATAGCGGTGTCCTGGCGGCGCGGGCGGCGGACCTGGCCGGCTGGCTGGAGCGGATCGACCGAAACAACGCCCAGGGTGAGTATTACCTGACCGACTGCATCGGCCTGGCGGCGGACGAGGATCGAACGGTCCGGGCCGCCATTGCCGAGGCGGCCGAGGAGCTGCTCGGCGCCAACGACCGCGCTCAGCTGGCTCAGATCGAGGCCGTGTTCCAGCGCCGCGCGCGTCAGGCGCTGCTGGCCGCGGGCGCTACCCTGGCAGCGCCCGAGACGGTGCAGATTCGCGGCCAGGTCGAGGTCGGTCGCGATGTCTTCATCGATGCCAACGTGGCCCTCATCGGCGAGGTGAGGCTGGGGGATGGTTGTCAGATCGGCACCGGCTGCGTCGTCGATGGCGCGCACCTGGCCGCCGGCACCTGCCTGAAGCCCTACTGTGTCATCGAAGGCGCGATCACCGAAGGCCCCTGCACCCTGGGCCCCTTCGCTCGAATTCGACCGGGCACGCGGCTCGAGGCCGGGGTCAAGATCGGTAACTTCGTCGAGACCAAGAATGCCCACTTCGCGCCGGGCGCCAAGGCCAGTCACCTGAGCTACATCGGCGATGCCGAGGTGGGCGCCGAGGCCAATATCGGCGCGGGCACCATCACCTGCAACTACGACGGGGTCAGCAAGCACCGCACCGAGATCGGGCCCGGCGCCTTCATCGGATCGAACAGCGCGCTGGTGGCGCCTGTCCGCATTGGCGAACGCGCCGTGGTCGGAGCGGGCAGTGTGGTTACCCACGAGGCCCCGGCCGGCGAGCTCACGGTGGCTCGCGCTCGCCAGCGCAGCATTCCCGGCTGGTCGCGCCCGAGGAAATCCTCCGAGTCCTGAGGGGAGGGCGTCCGGCGCTGGAGTTGGCGTCCTGCGCTCGCCTGCGGTATTCTCAGGCCTTCGATCAGTTCGGGCGAGGCCCACAGCCATGCGCAAGCGTCATCGCAGCGAGGACGAAGCAGAGATCAACATCACGCCGATGCTCGACATCGTCTTCATCATGTTGATCTTCTTTATCGTCACCACCTCCTTCGTCAAGGAGAAAGGCCTCGATATCTCGCGTCCCACGCAGGCCGAAGAACAGCAGCAGCCCGATCCAGAAACACTGCCGATTCTGGTGCGCATCAACCAGCTCAGTTTCATCACCATTGACGATCGACGGGTTGAACCCGATGCTGTTCGCGCCAATCTTGAACGCGAGCGGGCGCAAAAGCCCAGTGCGCCACTGATCATCGCCGCGCACCCGGATTCCGAGACCAATTCACTGGTTCGTGTCCTCGATGCCGCCAACGTCGTCGGCATTGCTTCGATCAGCGTGGCGACGGAAGTCGGCGGCGGCTGAACAAGGCCACCAGGGCTGGCTGCTCCATGCTGAGCCCTCGAATTCAACCCCATCCTCCACGGAGACGCTTCGACTATGGAACAGGAACCCTTGACTCCCGACAGCGACGACAAGAACCTGAAGCAATGGGCAATGATTCTGCACCTGTCCGTTCTGGCCGGGCTGATCGTGCCGTTCGCAGGTCTGCTCGCACCGATCATCATCTTCATCCTCAAGAAGGATGAGCTTCCGGGCATCGTTCCCCACGGCTACGTGGTCTTCAACTGGATGATCAGTGCCCTGATCTACGCGATCGTCAGCGCGGTCCTCGTATTCATTCTGATCGGCTTCCTCGGCTTGCTCGCGGTAGCGGTCCTGTCGATCGTCTTCCCGATCATCGGGGCGATCAAGGCCTCGGAAGGCGAAGTCTGGCCTTATCCGCTGTCGATCAAGTTCTTCAAATAGGTCGATGACCCACCCAACGGCCTCGAACCCGGAACGCGCGGGGAGTGCGACTGGCACTCCCTACGCCTTGCCGGGTCCCTGTTTTTCCCATCCCCATTCCCGAGCTTCGAGTTTCGATGACAACCTCAACTAACGGCCGCAAGCCGCCCCTGGTCAAACAGAACGTGATCTTCTTTATCGCGATCAATATCCTTGGCCTGATCGTCGCCCCGATTTGGGGCCTGCTGTACGGATTTACCGCCGCAGCCTGGATCGCCTTTGCCCTGATCCTGACCCTGAGCGGTCTGTCGATCACCGCCGGCTACCATCGCCTCTGGTCGCATCGGACCTACAAGGCGAGCCGTCCGTTGAAGTGGTTCCTCGCCTTTTTCGGCATCTTTTCCCTGCAGAATTCCATCCTGGTCTGGGCCGCGCGCCACCGCGTCCATCACCGCCATGTGGACGATCCGAACGAGGATCCGCATTCGATCAGAACCGGGTTCTGGCATGCGCACATGGGCTGGATGATCCGCGACTGGCCGACGAGCAAGATCGACTACGACCAGGTGCGCGACCTGCAGAAGGACGAGGTCGTGATGTGGCAGCATCGCGTCTACTGGCCGATGGTCTGGGCGCTCAATCTCGGCCTGCCGGCGGCTATCGGGTTGATGACCGGTGACGTCGTCGGCACGGTGCTGCTCGTCGGCGCCTTCCGCCTGGCCTTCTCGCAGCACTGCACCTTCTTCATCAACTCCCTGGCGCATACCTGGGGGAAGCGCAGCTATTCCGAAGACAACACGGCGCGCGACAACGGCGTGATCGCCCTGCTGACCTGGGGCGAGGGGTATCACAACTTCCACCATGCCTTCCAGGCCGACTACCGCAACGGCCTGCGCTGGTGGCAGTTCGATCCCGGCAAATGGCTGATCGCCACGTCCGCCGCGCTGGGCATGGCCTACGACCTGCGCCGGACGCCGAAATTCAAGATTCAGCGCGCTCGCCTGCAGATGCAGTTTCGCCAGCTGCAAGAGCGCCTGGCCCAGGCCGATGACTCGGCCAGCACCTGGCGCGAAGCGCTCGATCGTGAATACCATCAGTTCAAGGACACGGTTGCCCAGTGGCAGGCGGTCCAGGCCGACCGCGTTGCTGCCGGCAAGGAAGCCCTGGCCGATCGCTGGCGCAAGACCGAGCTGCGGACTCGCTACAAGGAGCTGGAGTACCGGCTGAAGATGCAGCGCCGTCGTCTGGCGATGCTGCAGCAGGCGGCGTTCTCCGCGGCCTGAGGGCGCTGCAAAGCGAGAACTCGAAAGGCCGGGTGCAAGTATCCGGCCTTTTTCTTTGCCTGCCGTACGGCCACGGCCAGCCTCAGATCGTCGGCTCGATCCTGTCGAGTGCGAAAAAGGCCCGAGCCGTGGTGGTTGTCTCTTCGGCCAGTTGAATCGGGCTGACGCCGCGACAGGCAGCCAGGGTGCCGGCGATCCAGGGCAGCCATTTCGGTTCGTTTCGATGGGTGCGCGCCTTGGGTCGCAGGTTGCGCGGCTTCAAGTAGGGCGCGTCGGTCTCGATCATCAGGCGATCGGTCGGAATCTCGTGCACGAAGTCCTTCAGATGATGGCCACGGCGCTCGTCGCAGATCCAGCCGGTGATGCCGATATGGCAGTCCAGTGCCAGGTAGTCCCCCATCGCTTCCTCGGTGTCGGTGAAGCAGTGCACGACGGCATGGCTGAGCGAGGGGCGGAACTCCTTCAGAATGGCGACGAAGTCCTCGTGGGCTTCGCGCTGATGCAGGAAAACCGGCTTGCCGCAGTCCACGGCCAGCTCCAGCTGCCGTTCGAAGGCGCGACGCTGGTCCGGCCGCGGTGAGAAGTCGCGAAAATAGTCCAGGCCACATTCGCCCACGGCGACGATTTCAGGTGCCTTGTGGAGCTCTGCCAGGACGCTGGCCGTCTCGGCGGTGAAGTCCGAGGCCAGGTGCGGATGGACGCCGGCGGTGGCGGTCAGGCAGTCGGGCCTTCCCTGAGCCAGTTCCAGCGCCCTGACGCTGCCCGCCTCCGAGGCGCCGGTGACGACCATGTGGGCGACGCCGGCTTCGATTGCACTGGCGATGACCTCGTCGCGGTCCTTGTCGAAGCTGTCGTGGGTGAGATTGCAGCCGATGTCGATCAATTCCATGGTGGGCGATTGTAGCTAAAACGCATTCACCACAAAGGCACGAAGGTCACGGAGGAAAAACATACATAACCCGCGCCTTGGCGAGCCAGTGAAAGGATCTGGGAATAGATGGCCCGGTTCTTTTACAATCTCGTCTTGACCTGCAGTGCCGGCTTAGCTCAGGTGGTAGAGCGGTTTCTGGACTCCACCGTCGCTTCATCTCCGCTACGCTGCGAAGCCGCAACGGCTCCGTGATTGGAATACAATCTTCAGACAGGAGTTTTCCTCTAACTCAATGCGCCGGCTTAGCTCAGGTGGTAGAGCAGTTGGTGAATTCCGTCTTCGCTTTTTTCGTCTTCGACGAAACCCGCGAAGACTCCATGATTCGAATACAATCTGGACGTTGGAGGGCTTCCTCCAAGCCAATATGCCGGCTTAGCTCAGGTGGTAGAGCGGTTGGTGAATTCCGTCTTCGCTTTTTTCGTCTTCGACGAAACCCGCGAAGACTCC
>CAZDFS010000008.1:0-3464 GCA_964504865.1 uncultured Wenzhouxiangella sp. | reverse complement strand
ATGATTCGAATACAATCTGGACGTTGGAGGACTTCCTCCAAGCCAATATGCCGGCTTAGCTCAGGTGGTAGAGCAACTGATTTGTAATCAGTAGGTCGGGAGTTCGAATCTCTCAGCCGGCACCATTTTAAAGCCCTTAAAATCAATTAGTTACTGATCTAATCGGGTTGCCCGACGTTGGCACGTCTTCGCTCTGGGGGCAATTTAGGGGCACTTTTTCTCAACAAGCCTCAATAACTCCCATTCATTCCGGAGCCTGAAAAACTAATTTTCATGAAAAATGTTCTTTGAGGAACGTTTTTCAGATGATAGGATCGTTTTTCAGGATTAGAAAACAAAATTAGTTAGATTTCAGAGGAAGGGTGCGATTTTCATGGCGGGGGCTCAAACAGTTCGATTTTCAGACGCGGTGACGGTTTTTCAGGAGCAACGGCTTCCTGAGGCTGCCACGCCGGCTGGCTACGCTGCGCTGATTGATGCCTACGGCCTTGCCGTGCCTCTGCCAAGAAAGCTTTTTGCGACGGGCGAGCGCCATCGAATCCTTGATCAGGATGGATGGCGAATTCTGACGCCTCGCCATGCACCGCAAGTCAGTCTGGAAGGTCACTTGACCTTTGCTCTGAAATACGAAGGGCTGGATCTTGCGGTTCTTAAGCGGCTTTTCCTCACCACGGGCCCCGAGCCTCTGGAGGCATGGGTTCGAGAAACACCAACGGGTGTTTACGCACGTCGGATCTGGTTTCTCTATGAATGGCTGACTGGCGAAGTCCTCGACCTGTCGGACGCGTCCGATGGTCGATACGTGCTCGCCGTTGATCCCGATCTCCAATTCAGTGGCGAGGAGCGCAACGAATCCAGGTATCGGGTCAAAAACAATATGCCGGGCACGCCAAATTTCTGCCCACTTGTTTTTCGGTCTGAGGCGCTTGAGGCGTTCACGGCTCAGAATCTTGGAGAAAAAGCGCGCGCCGTGGTGGCCGACGTACCCAAAGATATTCTTGCCCGCACGGCTGCATTTCTGCTCCTCAAGGACTCTCGTTCGAGCTATGCCATTGAGGGCGAGAGTGCGCCTCAGGACCGCATCCAGCGATGGGGCCGTGCCATTGGCGAAGCCGGCCAACGACCCATCGATATAGATGAACTTCAGCGTTTGCAACGCATTGTTATCGGTGATGCCCGCCTCGTTAGCATGGGGATACGAGGTGAGGGTGGATTTGTTGGCGAGCATGATCGTGTTACTCGAATGCCACTGCCGGAACATATCAGCGCCCATCCCGACGACCTTTTTGACCTGATTCAGGGCATGAGCGACTTCGATCGAGGACCTGCGCAGCAATTGGACCCCGTCATTGCTGCAGCCACGTTGGCCTTTGGCTTTGTGTATATCCACCCATATGACGACGGCAATGGACGGATTCACCGCTATCTGATCCACCACGTTCTCGCTGAACGCGGGTTCAACCCGCCCAGCGTGGTATTTCCGGTCTCGTCAGCAATCCTTGAACGGATCGACGACTATCGCGAGGTATTGGAAAGCTATTCCAGACGCCTTCTGCCGCTTATTGAATGGAAGTCTACTGAAAATAGCAACGTGCACGTGCTTAATGACACCGGTGATTATTATCGATTCTTCGACGCAACCCTGCACGCAGAGTTTCTATATGAATGTGTCCAGAAGACCATCGAGGAAGACCTTCCTCAGGAAGCAGACTTTCTACGGAGGTATGACGCCTTCCGCAGCAAGGTGGAGGCTTTGATCGATATGCCTGATCGTACTCTCGACCTATTATTCAGATTCCTTCAGCAAAACGGCGGCATTTTCTCCAAGCGTGGTCGGGAGAAGGAATTCAGTGCGCTGACGGACGATGAAGCACGGCGTATCGAAACGCTCTACAAAGAGGCATTTTCCCCGGAATCCGCTGACTGACGGTTGCCATCGTGGCTGGTTGGGCCGCTAAGACCAGGCGGCTGCTAATCCCTTAGGAAGAGCGGCTACTTTCTGACAAAGATCGCAAGATAAGTAGTGCCTCCCTGCCCCAGCCCCAGGCATCCAGCCTGCGTTACTGGAAATGCAGAGTGGAACTTGAAACCCTCTTGATCACGCTGTGACAGCAATCGCTCGAAGTCTTGGATAGCTTTAGTGCTAAAAACCGCACCAATCTGCTCGACTTTGTACTGCATTCCTAGTCCTCCGGGTTTGATGATGGAAAGTCAATACCGCCTGAGTCTTTTCGGCAGCGCCTGAGTCTGCTCATTGTTAGAGACACACCTCGGCGCAAACCGTGTTCACGAATTGCGAGTTCGCTGTAGTGCGAGCAGCTGGGCTCGAAGACGCAGCGCTGCCTCAGTCGTTGTGGGGCGAGCCTCCGGTACAGTCGGATCAGTCTCACGGCGGATCGGACAAAAAAGCCTGCCGTGGGCAAGGGGAGGGCTGCGATCTGCGAATCACCAGGTGTTGTGCCTGTAAGCTGCCGCTCGACCAGCGGCCGTAGCGACTCATCAACATTGAATTCGTAGTCCGCCATATTGCCCCAGCTTTTCACAGGTCAAGGGAATGTCCCGGAAAATTGAACTGATGATTCTGCCATGGGCACGCCAGTACCCCAGTCCAGCGATTGTAATCGGGTTTCAGAAGGCGCTGCAAGCTTGCGCATCATCATCGGTCAACGGGACATTTCTCTCCCAAGAGCATGAGGCGCTCAGTGCCAATCCGCTGAGTCGATCTCGCGTCATGGCCTGCCCATCTGCCACAGTTCGGTCGGGTCTCCCTGATTGAACCTCCACTCATTTGCGATTCTTGCCCGATTCGGCGTCCCGGCAAGGGCCGACCGGACCCGTGGCTTCGCTTCGCTGCAGGCCGCGCCAGACCGGTGCTTTCGCTGCGCTCACCCTTGACGAGCCGCCTCTGCTCTCGGGCCTTCGTGGAACCGCAATCGGTTCAATCAATCACGGAGACCTGAAAATGTACAAACAGAAGCAGAATCTCGACGGCGACGCAATCGTCCGCGAAGCCATCAGCTACCTGGAGAGCAAGCTCCGCAAGCCTGGAGAAGCACTCACGAGTCCCGACATGACGCGCAAATACCTACGTATGCGCCTCCTCAATCGACGCTACGAGCACTTCGCAGCGCTGCTTCTGGACACTCGGCACCGGGTAATCGCTTACCGGGAGCTTTTCCACGGCACGATTGATGCAGCGCACGTCCATCCGAGGGTCGTCGTCAAGCAGGCGCTGGACGACCATGCAGCTGCCGTTATCGTCGCCCACAATCACCCGTCAGGCGTGGCCGAGCCCAGTCAGGCCGATCTGGCCATCACGCGCCGGCTGAGGGACGCCCTGGGGCTCATGGATGTTCGGCTTCTGGATCACTTCATCGTCGGTGACGAAGAGGTCGTCTCTCTCGCGGAGCGGCTAGTGCACCATCTGTTCTGTAATTTTGGTGGCCTTGGATAGAGGTAGGTCA
>CAZDFS010000007.1:0-79761 GCA_964504865.1 uncultured Wenzhouxiangella sp. | reverse complement strand
GGCGAGGTCGTGGGCACCAGATCTTTTGGTTTCTTTTGGGACGGCTGCCAAAAGAAACTCGCCCTGCAAGCGAAGCGTGGGCGAAACGCCTTTTGTTCGCGCAGCGCAATACCAACGGCCGCTTCCCACCCCTCCGCTATACTTCGAGAATGAAAAATTCTCGCGTTTTCTCCTCTTCATTCGTCGCGGTTTCGCTGTTGATTCTGGCCGGCGCGCTACCACTCAGCCTGCCGGCGTCGGCTCTGTCCATCGAGCGCATCGAGCTGCATCAGAAAGAAAGCGTTCAGGTCGAACATCGTCGCCGGGTCGGGAATATTCGAACGCAGGCTCAGGCCCAGGGCTGGATTGCTCGCGTGCCCCAGACCTACATCTATCTGTCCGATTTCTCGGCGATGTTCCATATGAACGGGATGATGCGCGGCTTCGAGCGCCAGCTGAACGCTCGCATTTCCAGCCTGCGCACGGAGCGCAGCGTGATTGGCCTGGACCGTCTGCTCGAAAACGTCGAGCGGCCGAACTCGGGCGATGCCTTCACGATGGCCGACCTGCCGCCCGCCGATCTCTACGTCGCCTTCTACTCGAAGCCCGACTGCGAGCTATGTGATGAAGTCGATGAGGGCATCATGGCATGGCTCGAAACCATGGGCAGCATTTCGGTGGTCTGGCTGGACGTGAGCCTGGATCAGCTTCTCTGATCTCATCGTTCCATGGCCAAGCTGTATTTCTACTACTCGACGATGAACGCCGGCAAGACCACGGTGCTGCTGCAGTCGGCCTACAACTATGCCGAGCGCGGCATGCGGACCCTGTTGCTCAGCCCCGCCATCGACGATCGCGCGGGACAGGGCATGATTCGATCGCGCGTTGGGATCGAGGCGCCCGCGCTGGCCGTCGGACCTGAGGACGATCTCTTTGCCAAGGTTGATGCGGCCCTCGACGACGGACAGATTCATTGTGTCCTGACCGATGAGTCGCAGTTCTTTACCCGACAGCAGATCTATGACCTGACCGAGGTCGTTGACCGACTGAAGATTCCAGTGCTGGCCTTCGGCCTGCGAACGGATTTTTCCGGCGAGTTGTTCGAGGGCAGTCGCTACCTGCTGGCCTGGGCCGATGAGCTCAAGGAGCTCAAGACCATCTGCCATACGGGGTCGAAGGCGACGATGGTCGTGCGCGTCGATGACAATGGTTTCGCCGTGACCGAGGGTGCGCAGGTCGAGATTGGCGGCAACGATCGCTACGTGCCCGTCAGCCGCGCCGAGTTCAAGCTGGTCTTCTATGGCGGCAAGCGAGTGCGTCTGTTCGAGGCCGATCAGATCGCAACACAGGATCCCCTCGACCTGTAGCCATCCGTCGCTGACACGGAACGCTCGGTCGGCGCCATCCTCAGCCGCCGAAGCGCGTGCGGTCGTGCGGCCGGTGGAAATCGAGGGCGGGGCCCATGGGCACGATGTAGTGCGGGTTGATCGTGTCGTGGCTGCCGTAGTAATGCAGCTTGATGGCGCGCAGATCGACGGTTTCGCTGATACCGGGTACCTGGAAGAGGTCGCGCAGATAATTCGACAGGTTCGGGTAATCGTCGATTCGGCGCAGGTTGCATTTGAAGTGACCGACGTAGACCGCATCGAAGCGGATCAGGGTGGTGAACAGACGCCAGTCGGCCTCGGTGATCCGATCGCCGCAAAGATAGCGCTGCTCGGCCAGCCGTTCTTCGAGCGCATCAAGGGTTTCGAACAGGGGGATCACCGCTTCTTCATAGGCTGACTGTGTGGTCGCAAAGCCCGCCTTGTAGACCCCGTTATTGACCCGGTCATACACCGTCGCGTTGATCTCGTCGATGTCCCGGCGTAATGCCGCCGGGTAGAAATCCCCGTCCCTGGCGCCCGCCGCATCGAAGGCCGAATTGAACATCCGGATGATGTCGGCCGACTCGTTGCTGACGATCGTGTTCTGCTGGCGATCCCAGACCACCGGCACCGTCACCCGACCGCTGTAGTCGGCCTTGGCGTGCGTGTAGAGCTGGTGCATGAACTCCGCGTTGAGGACCGGATCCGGATGCACCTTGTAGCCAGGACGAAAGGTCCAGCCGTGTTCTCGCATGATCGGGTTGACCACCGAGACGGAAATCATCGACTCGAGGCCCTTGAGCTTGCGGAAGATCAGCGTTCGATGGGCCCAGGGACAGGCGAGCGCGACGTAGAGGTGGTAGCGCTCCGCCTCGGCCTTGAAACCGCCCTGACCATCGGGCCCTGGCGAACCATCAGCGGTAATCCAGTTACGAAACGCCGCCGCCGACCGCTCGAAGCGCCCGCCGGTCGATTCCGTGTCGTACCACTGATCCTTCCATTGTCCATCGACAAGCAAACCCATGGTCAAGCCATCTCCTAGATCGGGTCGTGGGCAGTCGTGCCCAACAATTAGTTACTAGTGTAACAATCCAGGATGAATCCGCGGCCCTTGGTAGTGCCGACCGGACCGGGTTGCCGGGTGGCGCCTTCGCTTTGCGCGCGCCTCAGCCGCTGACGTAGCGCTCGAGCTGCTCGATCATCTGCTGCTGATCGTCAAGGACGGCGTTGACCAGATCACCGATCGAGACCACGCCGAGGAGCTCACCGGCCTCGACGACCGGCAGATGACGGATCCGCCTGGCAGTCATCAGCGCCAGACCATCTTGCGCCGAGGCTCCGGGCTCGATGGAAATCACCGGGCTGGAGCAGATGGCGCCCACTGCCGTATCGCGGGACGCCTTGCCCTCGAGGATGACTTTGCGGGCGTAGTCGCGCTCGGACATCATCCCGTGCAGGCTGCCGTCTTTCATGACCAGCAGGGCGCCAACCCCTTTTTCGGCCATCGTCCGCACCGCGTCGTAGACCGTGTCCTCGGTGCTGACCGACCAGATCGAATTGCCCTTGTTCTGAAGAATTTGGCGAACCGTATGCATGCAATCCCTCCTGTGGCCAGCGGCGAAAATAATTCGACGCCGTCGAGTATAGGCACGCAGGCCCGACGGCGGCAAATGATCATCCGGCGGGTGGCGGTTCGATGTGGACTACTTGCCGATGCAGAAGCTGGAGAAAATCTCGCCCAGGAGCTCGTCGGAACTCATTCGACCGGTGATTTCGGCGAGATCGTCGGCCGCCTGCTTGAGTTCTTCGGCCAGCAGTTCCCCGGACCCGGTCGCCGCCAGCTCGCGGGCGCCGCGCTCGAGGGGGGCGCGGGCCTTGATCAAGGCATCGATATGACGCTGACGCGCCGAGAATTCGCCGCCGCCCTGGGCACTCAAGCCCAGTGAGTCGAGGACCAGCTGGCCGAGCATCTCGAGGCCTTCGCCGGTCAGCGCCGAGAGGTCGACGCTGGCGGAATCGCGCCGTGCATTCCTGCCGTGCTGATCGATCTTGTTGTTGATGCGCAGCACGGGAATCGAGGGCGGCAGGCCCGGCGGTGGATGCGGGTCCGCGTCGCCGACATCGACGACCCAGAAGATCAGATCGGCGGTCTGCATTTCCCGCTCGGCGCGGCGCACGCCCTCCTGCTCGACCGCATCACCGGTCTCGCGCAGGCCGGCCGTATCGGCCAGGGTGACGGGCAGGCCAGCCAGCGTGATCGACTCGCGCAGCACATCGCGGGTGGTCCCGGGGATGTCGGTGACGATGGCCGACTCCTGACGGGTCAACGCATTCAGAAGACTGGATTTTCCGGCGTTGGGCCGACCGATGATCGCGATTCTCAGACCGTCGTTGAGCAAGCGCCCCGCACGCGCCTGATCCAGCACCTCCTCGAGACGCTCGATGATCTGGCGCAGGCGATCACCGACCTGCCCGTCGGCGAGAAAATCGACGTCCTCGTCGGGAAAGTCCAGCGCCGCTTCGACAAAGACCCGAAGCTGAACGAGTTCGCGATGGAGCACCTCGATGCGCGCCGAAAACGCACCCTGCAGGCTTCGCGTTGCGGCCCGCGCCGCCTGTTCGCTGCCGGCGGCAATCAGATCGGCGATCGCCTCGGCCTGGGCCAGGTCCATGCGGTCGTTGAGGTAGGCGCGCTCGGAAAACTCACCGGGTCGAGCGCGGCGCGCGCCAAGATCGACGAGCCGCTGCACGATGAGTTCCAGGACGACGGGGGAGCCGTGGGTCTGCAGCTCGATGACGTCTTCCCCGGTAAACGACGCGGGCCCGGCAAATGCGAGCACCAGCGCCTGATCGATGACGTCATCGGACCGATCGCGAACCGTGGCCAGATGGAATCGACGGGGACGGGGCTCGGTGCCCGTCAGGCGCCGGGCGAGGTCGAAGCTGTCCGGGCCCGATATGCGAATGACGCCGACGCCGCCCTGCCCCGGGGGCGTGGCGACGGCGCAGATCGTGTCGACGTCGGTCGTCATGGCGTCATTGTGCCATTGGCCCGACTACCCGAACATAGAAAGGGCTGCCGAGGCAGCCCTTTCTGACGAATCTGGCTCGTGTGCCCGGGAAAGACCGGAGCTCAGGCCCGCTTGCGCGCGTCTTCCTGATCCAGGCGGCGCAGGATGTACCACTGCTGGGCAAGCGAGATACCCGCGTTGGTCGCCCAGTAAAGCACCAAGCCTGCGGGGAAGAGCGCGAACATGAAGGCGAAGATCACCGGCAGCCACATCATGATCTTGCGCTGCATCGGGTCCATGCCCGCCGTCGGCATGAGTCGCTGGGTGACGATCATGAACACGCCGTTGAGAATCGGCAGGATGAAGTAGGGATCCGGTCGACTCAGGTCCGGCACCCAGAGGAAGGCGGTCTGGCGAAGCTCGACGGATTCGAGGAGCACCCAGTAAAGGGAAATGAAGATCGGAATCTGGACGAGAATCGGCAGGCAGCCCCCGAGAGGATTGACCTTCTCGGTCTTGTAGATATCCATCATCGCCTGACCGAACTTCTGCCGGTCATCGCCATAGCGCTCCTTCAGCGCCTGGATCCGCGGCTGCAGCTTGCGCATCTTGCCCATGGAGCGGAACTGTGCTTCCGTGAGCTTGTAGAACACGAGCTTGATCAGCAGAGTCAGCACGACGATCGACCAGCCCCAGTGGCCGATCACGATATGAATCTTGTCCAGGGCCCAGAAGAGGGGCTGGGAGATGATGCGGAAGATGCGGTAGTCGACCGACAGCTTCAGCCCTTCGGCGATTTCGTCGAGGCGATTCTGCAGCTTCGGCCCGGCATAGAGGCGGGCGGCAAAGGTGTGATCCTGTCCGTCCGCCACGTCAACCTGCGGCGAGGTGGCAGCGACGACGTAGCGAGGCAGGCCCTGGTAGCTGATGAAACGGGTGGTGTACTGATGGGTCTGATTCTCGGGCGGAATCCACGCCGCGAGGAAATAGTGCTGGATCATCGCCGCCCAGCCGCCGGTGATCGTCGAGGCAAAATCGGACTCGCGGATATCGTCGAAGCCGCGCTTGGTCATCTTTATCTCGGGCGAATAGATGGCCGCGCCGTTGTAGCTGAACTGCTCGGGATTGGTAAAGGCGGGGCCGTCGTCGCTGAAATCCGGCTCCGTGCGCTGAAGCTGGACGTAGCGCGCTCCGCGCCAGTTCTCGCCGCTGCGGTTGCGGACGGTCATTTCGACATCGACGACGTAGTCGCTGCGATAGAAGATCCAGGTCGCCTCGACTTCCAGGCCCTGGTCGTTGCGCCAGCGCAGGGGCACGCGGAGCTGGTCCTGATCCGGGCCAAGCTCGTAGCTGTCGCGGTCGAACTCCCAGCGCGTCGTGTGGTTCGGTGCATCGGAATCGCGCGACAGCAGGCCGGCCTGGGCGACGAACAGCTCCGGGAGCTCTTCCTTCAGCAGGACAAAGGGCGTGTCGGGCTGGTCCACCTCGACCGGATAGTCCTTCAGGCGCAGGTCCACGAGCGTGCCGCCGTTCGCGTCGAGATCGACGGAGAGCACGTCGGTCACGATATGGACGCGCCGGCTAGCCACCATGCTCGGGGCATCGTTCAGGTTTGGAACCTCGCTTCCCGAGGCGGGCGCATTGTCCGAAATATCCGGCAGATCGGGAAGATCAGCGCCGTCATTCGCGACCACGCCACGTGTCGACTCAGACGATCCGGACGGTGTTGGCGCGGCTGGCTGACCGGCGATCGGATCGGCGTCGGGAACGGGGGGCGCTGAATAATCGCGCTGCCATTCAAGGTAGATGAAGCCGCCCAGCAGGGCCAGCATGAGCAGAAAAAAAGCGCGGGTATTCATGGTCGTTCGGAAGCTATCCTGAGAATCGTTGCCAGAGCTGGTCGAGCGCTTGCCGGAGCTGCACTGACTCGCTGGCGGCGGCAGCGGGTTTGGCGAGGACGACGAAATCCATCGGTGCCAATCGAGGGCGGATCAGGCGAAAGCTTTCTCTGATCTGGCGGCGAATGCGATTACGGTCAACGGCTCGCGGGCTGACGCGCCGCGACACGGCCATGCCCAATCGCGGCGCATCGCTGTCGGCATAGTGGACTTTGAACAGGGGGTTGGCGATCGCCCGGCGCTGATCGAACACCGTTTTGAACTCCTTCCCCTTGAGGAGGCGAGCCGAGCGGGGATGGCTCAGCCGACCGGGCATGCCGTAGAACGTCGCTGGCTGATCAGCGGCTGTTGGTCGCGGCCAGGCGCTTGCGGCCCTTGGCGCGGCGAGCATTGATGATGGCGCGACCGGAGGCCGTGGCCATGCGGGCACGGAAGCCGTGACGGCGGGCGCGCTTGATTCGGCTGGGCTGAAATGTACGTTTCATGACCTGCTACCTTACCTTGGTTGGTCTTGAAGTCGATCGATGGCGATTCCGCCTGAGGGCTGCGAATCGCGCTCGGTGCGCTTCAGTGAATTGAAAACCACGGGACCGCTCGACGCAAATCCCCAACAAAAGACGTCAATTGTAGCGTTGGCCGACGCGTCCAGTCAACGACAAGGCCGTGTTTCCTTCCCCGGGGGGCCTGCGAGCACCAGCCTGTGGATAAATTGCATCGCCTTGCCTACACTAGCGGACTTCATGAGTAACGACATCCCCCTCAAGCAGCGTTCGGATCTTTGGCAGCAGTGCCTGGCTCGCCTCGAGCGACATATTCCCCTGGACGAGCTCAACACCTGGATCCGACCGCTCCGCCTGGACGATGCCCAGGCTCGAGGCGTGTCGCTGCATGCACCCAACGATTTCGTGCGCGAACAGGTTCAGGCCCAGTACCTCGACATGATTCGCGATTTTTTTGCGGCCCACGGGGTGGCGCGCGATGCGGTTGTCATCGGCGTCGGCAGCCGCCCCCGGCAAAGCCAACCGCCGCCGGCCCGGGCCGCTCAGGGAGCTGCCCTGGGTCTGGACGAGCGCTATCGATTCGACAGCTTCGTGCTCGGTAACTCGAACGAGCTGGCTTTTGCTGCCGCCAGTCAGGTCGCCCAGAATCCGGGTACGGTCTACAATCCCTTGCTACTCTACGGTTCCACGGGCCTGGGCAAGACCCACCTGCTCCACGCCGCCGGGCACCGAATTGCCCAGGACAATCCGAGCGCACGCGTCGAGTACCTGCACTCGGAAAAGTTCGTCAGCGAGATGATCCAGGCGCTGCGTCGCGACAGTATCGATGCCTTCAAACGACGCTACCGCTCCGTCGATACGCTGCTGATCGACGATATCCAGTTCTTCGCCGGGAAGGATCGCTCTCAGGAGGAGTTTTTCCACACCTTCAACAGTCTTCTCGAATCGCGCCAGCAGATCATCCTGACCTGCGACCGCTATCCGAAGGAAGTCGACGGCATCGAGGCGCGCCTGCGTTCGCGCTTCGGCTGGGGTCTGACCGTCTCCATCGAGCCGCCGGATTTCGAAACCCGGGTCGCCATCCTGCAGAAAAAGGCGCTGGAGCGTGGCCTGGAGCTGGAAGACTCGGTCACTTTTCTCATCGCCAAGCGGATGCGGTCAAACGTTCGCGACCTGGAGGGTGCGCTGAATTCGCTGATCGCCAATGCCCGTTTTTCGGGTCGGCCGATCGATGTCGATTACACCCAGGAGATTCTTCGCGACGTGCTCGCGGTGCACGACCGCATGATCACCATCGAGAATATCCAGAAAGCCGTGGCCGATTTTTATCAGCTGCGCGTCGCCGACCTGCTGTCGAAGCGACGGACACGGTCGATCGCTCGACCGCGGCAAATGGCGATGTTTTTAGCAAAATCACTGACCCAGCATTCGCTGCCGGAGATCGGCAATGCGTTTGGCGGGCGAGATCACACGACTGTCCTTCACGCCTGTCGTAAAATCGACTCATTGTGTGAAACCGACGCCAGACTGCGCGAGGACCGAGCACGGCTGACGCGCGAGCTATCGGCGTGACGTCGATGGGATCCTGGCGCTGGAGGGAGTCGAGGATAAGCCGGCTCAAAACTCGGGGATGGCTTGTGGATAACTGCGGCAGGTTAAGTTATCCACATTCCTCCCACAGCAAAATCGAACAGTTGAGCATCGGTGAAATGAAATTTAAGTTATTGGTTTAGAAGAGAAAATATCGATTGTCCCGTAATTCACAGGCCCTGTTACTACAAGGTTTTTCTCTTTTAAAAAGAACAAAAGAAGAGACATCAAGCGAATAACTAATGAAGGAGCAACCATGAAATTCTCGATCGCGCGTGAAGCGCTGCTCGCGCCCATTGCCCAGGTGGTCAACGTGGTCGAACGTCGTCAGACCCTGCCTGTGTTGGCCAATTTCCTGATCGAGGCGGTGGACGAGGGTTTACGCATCACCGGAACGGACATGGAGGTAGAACTGGTTGCTCGGGCCAATGCCGACGTTGCTCAAACCGGCTCGATCACCGTCCCGGCGCGCAAGCTGGTGGATATTTGCCGGGCCCTGCCGGAGGGCGTCCAGCTCAACGTGCAGCTCAACGAAGACAAGTTGGCGATTCATGCCGGTCGCAGCCGGTTCACCCTGGCCACGCTGCCGGCCGGTGAATTCCCGACCAGCGATCAGGCCGAGAGTCTGGCGAATTACCCGATCAGCCAGTCCCGCCTTCGCTGGATCAGCGACAAGACGGGCTTTGCCATGGCGCATCAGGACGTGCGCCACTACCTCAACGGTTTGCTGCTGGAGTTTCGCGAGGGCCGCGTTCGAGCCGTTGCGACAGACGGCCACCGCCTGGCACTGGCTGAGATCGAGGCCGATGTGACCGGTGAACCGCGCAGCCTGATCGTGCCGCGGAAGGGCGTGCTCGAGATGGGCCGAATTCTCGAGGATGTCGATGAACCCCTGAACGTGATCATCGGTCAGGGCTTTTTGAAGATTGACCGCGACCGCATCGTGATGACGACGAAGCTGATCGACGGCCGTTTTCCCGATTACGAAGCGGTCATTCCCCTGGAAACCGATCAGGCGCTGGTGCTGGATCGAGCCGAAATGACCCACGCACTGCAGCGAGCCGCGATCCTGTCGAACGAAAAGTATCGCGGTGTCCGCCTGGACCTTGACCCCGGTACGGTGCGCGTCGTGGCGCACAACCCGCAGCAGGAAGAAGCGGTGGAAGAGGTGGAAGCCGAGCATCCTTTCGACAAGCTGAAGGTGGGCTTCAACGTCAATTATCTGCTCGATGCGCTGGGCGCCATCGACGGTGACAAGGTTCGAATTGCCCTGCGCGATGCCAACAGCTCCTGCCTGGTGACCGGAATCGAGGATGAATCGGTCCGACAGGTCGTCATGCCGCTGAAGCTCTAGTCGATCTTCGGCGGAGCCTGCCTTGGCGCTGGATCGCCTGAGACTCGACGGTGTCCGCAATCTGGCGCCCGCTGATCTCCAGCCCGGGCCGGGGGTGAACTGGCTGGTCGGCGAAAACGGGGCCGGTAAGACCTCGATTCTCGAGGGCATCTACATGCTGGGCCGCGGCCGCTCCTTTCGCAGTGCCCGGCCGGCGGCGGTGATTCAGCACGGTGAGGATCAGCTCCGCGTCGTGGGTCATCGCAACGATGGCCTGGTGCTGGGAATCGAACGTAGCGGTGACGGCTGGCGCGGCCGCATTGCGGGCCGAGACTGCCAGCGCATCAGCGAATTCGCCGCCGCCCTGCCCCTCGTCCTGTTCGAGCCGGACAGTCACCGCCTGATCGATGGCGGTCCCGAGCGCCGTCGTCAGTATCTCGACTGGCAGTTGTTTCACGTGGAACCCGATTATCTGGCCGCCTGGCAACGCTACGCTCGCCTCCTTCGCCAGCGCAACGCGGCGCTGAAATCGCGTGCCGGTGCGGCCGTCCTCGACGCCCTGGATGCGCCGCTGACGCCGGCGGCGGACGTCCTCGATCAGCTCCGTCGACGCCAGGTGGACTCGATTGCGCACACGACCGATGCCCTGCTGGAGCGCCTCGGGGTTCGGCTGCCCGGCGCTCTTTCCTGCCACTATCGGCGTGGCTACCCCCCTGACCAGACCCTGCTCGAGGCCCTGAAGGCGCAGCGCAGCAGCGATCTTGATCGAGGTTTTACCCAGCGCGGCCCGCACCGCGCCGATCTGGTGCTGAAGATCGACGGCCAGGCTGCTGCTCAGGAGTTGTCCCGCGGCCAGCAAAAGCTTCTGGCGCTGGCCCTGCTTCTGGCGCAGCTGGGACTGCTCGAGCAATCCGCCGCCCGCCGGCCGATTCTGCTCCTCGATGACCCCGTGTCCGAGCTGGACCGGCGTCATCTGACGACGGTGCTCGAGTGGCTGGCCGACCAGGCTTTTCAGAGCTGGGTCACGGCGACAACCCGGCCCGACATTCCCTCGGCAGTGTTTCACGTGGAACAGGGCCGAGTGCGCCCCGAGGGCTGATCCCGACCCCTTGTCTCCAGCCGTCAGCCGCCGGGCAACAGTGCAGGCAGAGGTCCAAGGATGTGTCGTTGCGGGATCATTCGCCGTGGCTTGGGCGGCGGCAGTTCGCTCATTCCGGATCAGGGAACCGAAGAGCGCCCAGGGCGCCGCGCAGGCCCGCTCCGACGGGAGCGCGCGCCGCTCAGCGCGAGTCGGAGGCAGCTTGGTTTCACGTGGAACCTGCGGACGGCCGGATCTGCCTGAGGGGCCGCTCAGTGGTACACTTACAGGCTTGTCAGTCCACCTTCAGGTGATAACAAAGTCCATGGCGGAAAAAGAATACGGCTCCGGCAGTATCAAAGTTCTCAAGGGTCTCGATGCGGTCCGCAAGCGGCCTGGCATGTACATCGGCGACACCGATGACGGCACCGGACTTCACCACATGGTGTTCGAGGTGGTCGACAACTCGATCGACGAGGCGCTGGCCGGGCACTGCGACGACATCAAGGTGACGCTCCACGACGATGGCTCCGTCAGCGTCAGCGACAACGGCCGTGGGATTCCCGTGGGCCTGCATGAGGATGAAGGCCGGTCGGCGGCGGAGGTCATCATGACCGTGCTCCATGCCGGCGGCAAGTTCGATGACAACTCCTACAAGGTATCGGGCGGGCTCCACGGCGTCGGCGTATCCGTGGTCAATGCGCTGTCCGAGCGCCTGACCCTGACCATCGATCGCCAGGGCAAGCGGTGGGAGCAGTCCTATTCGCGCGGCGTACCCGACGCGCCCCTCGAGGCCGTGGCGGACAGCGACCGGACCGGTACCACCATTCGTTTCTGGCCGAGCGCCGAGACCTTTTCCGACGTCCAGTTCCACTATGACATTCTGGCCAAGCGGCTGCGCGAGCTCAGCTTCCTGAACTCCGGCGTCAGCATTCGCCTGATCGAAGAGGCCAGCGCCAGGCAGGATCATTTCAGCTACGAGGGCGGCATTCGCTCCTTCGTCCAGCATCTGAGCAAGAAGAAGTCGCCGCTTCACCCCAACACCCTGCACTTCAGCGCCGAGAGCGACGACATCACCGTCGAAGCCGCACTGCAGTGGACCGATGCTTACCAGGAATCGGTGTTCTGCTTCACCAATACGATTCCCCAGCGGGACGGCGGTACGCACCTGGCCGGCTTTCGTGCGGCCCTGACCCGGACCCTGAACAACTACATCGAGGAGTCGGGTCTGGCCAAGAAATCCAAGGTCCAGACCACCGGTGATGATTGTCGCGAGGGCCTGACTGCTGTCCTGTCGGTCAAGGTGCCGGATCCCAAATTCTCTTCGCAGACCAAGGACAAGCTCGTCTCCTCCGACGTCAAGCCGGCGGTCGAGTCGGTCCTCGCCGCAGAGCTGCGCGACTTCCTCCTCGAAAACCCGAACGACGCAAAGCTGATCGTCAGCAAGGTGGTGGAAGCAGCCCGAGCCCGCGAGGCCGCTCGCAAGGCTCGCGACATGACTCGACGCAAGGGCGTGCTCGACATCGCCGGTCTGCCCGGCAAGCTCGCTGACTGCCAGGAAAAGGACCCGGCCCTGTCCGAGCTGTTTATCGTCGAGGGTGACTCCGCCGGTGGCTCGGCCAAGCAGGGGCGCAACCGAAAATATCAGGCCATTCTTCCGCTGAAAGGCAAGATTCTCAACGTCGAGAAAGCACGCTTCGACAAGATGCTTTCATCGGCGGAAGTCGGCACCCTGATTACCGCCCTGGGCACGGGAATCGGTAAGGATGAGTTCGACATCGACAAGCTGCGCTACCACCGCATCATCATCATGACCGATGCGGACGTCGATGGGTCGCACATCCGCACGCTGCTGCTGACCTTCTTCTATCGACAGATGCCCGAGCTGATCGAGCGGGGGTATGTCTACATCGCCCAACCGCCGCTCTACAAGATCAAGCAGGGCAAGCAGGAGTCCTACCTGAAGGACGAAGCGGAGATGAACCGCTACATGCTCGAACGAGCCCTTGATGATGCCCGCTTCTATCCCGACGCCGACGGTCCGGCGATCGATGAGGCCGTCCTGGCCAAGCTCCTTGCCGACTTCCAGCAGGCGCGCCAGGTGGCGATCCGGATGAAGCTTCGACACGACCCTGATGTTGTAGATCAACTGATTGATTTTGAAGAGTTTTCTTTGGAAGACGGCTTCGATATCGAGGGCTGGTCGGAGCGCTTTCGCGCTCGCCTCGATCAGGCCACGCCAGCGGGAGTCATCTGGCACATCAAACCACTGGGCGGTGGGGGGGTGGTCATCTCCCGGCACGCCCAGGGTGTGGTCATCGACACGATCCTCGATGCCACCTTCTTCCAGTCCCCGGAATACCGCCAGTTTGCCAAGATCGGTCGCACCATCGCCGAATTGATCGGCTCGGACGCCCGCGTCGAGCGCGGCAAGCAATCGGCCACCGTGTCGAGATTTTCCGAGGCCTACGACTGGTTGATGAGCGAATCCCGCAAGGGTCGATCCTTCCAGCGCTTCAAGGGCCTCGGTGAGATGAATCCGGATCAGCTCTGGGATACGACGGTCAATCCGGAAACGCGACGGCTGCTCAAGGTGACCATCGATGACGCGGTCGCTGCCGACGATATCTTTTCGACGCTGATGGGCAGCGAGGTCGAACCCCGGCGCGCCTTCATCGAAGACAACGCCCTCCAGGTCTCGAACCTCGACGTCTGATCACCGCCCCGAACCAGGTCTGGTGAGTCAGGGCAGGCGGTCGACGGCCGCCTGCAGGTTCGCAACGGGCACACAGCCCTTCACGCCGGGGCTGTCGACGGCAATCGACTTGCCGCCGCTCAGAACGATCGACTCGAGGAGTATCGGGTCCTGCCCGATAAACACCAGATCGGCGGCGGGGACCTTGTACCTGGCCGCGAGTTCGTCGAGGGCGTCGGAGCGCGTGCGCTTGCGCGTAAACAGGCCGGTCTCGAGGTAGACCACCCCATCCAGCTCGGCGCCCGCCCGGCTGATTCGCTGCTGCAGCTCCTGCTGCAGGGCGAGATCGTGATCCACGGAACGCCGCGTCGGTCGCCAGCGATGAGGCTGTTCGGCGAGCAGCAGCACGTGATAACCCTGGCGCTGCAGCGAGACCACGTGCTCGACGGCTGTGGGATTGATGGCCTCATCGTCGAGGAGCAACCCCCGCTCGATCAGTACCGGTGGCTGGCGTCGGCCCATGTCCTAGCGGCCCAGGCGCGCCAGATCGGCGATGTCGGCGATCAGTCCACGGAGCCGCCCCAGGAGCGCCAGTCGGTTGGCCTTGAGCGCGTCGTCATCGACCATGACCATCACCTGATCGAAAAACGCGTCGAGGGCGCCGCGAAGACCGGCCAGCGATCCGAGTGCTGCGGGATAATCGTTGTCCTCGATGGCGCCTGCAACGCTGCTGTCGCAGTCGTCAATTGCCGTTAAAAGCGCCTTTTCTGCGTCTTCTTGCAGCAAATTATGTTGAACATCGCCGAAGTTCGAACTTCCTGATTGTTTCAGGAGATTGCTCGCTCGCTTGTAGGCAGCAATCAGGCTCTCGGCGTGTGGCGTGTCGCTGAAGGCCTGGACGGCACGGGCGCGGGCCATGAAATCCGACACCGACGACATGCGACCGGCTTCCACGGCTTGAACGGTGGACACCGCCAGACCACTCTCCATGGCGTGGGATCGGAGACGCTCCTTGAGGAATTGCTCGACCTCGCCGGCGAGCGACGATGACACCTCGACGCGCCCGCCGAGCACCTGCGCGCTGGCGTCGATCGCCGCGTCGAGCGCGAGCTGACTCTGGCTGTCATCGAGGATACGAATCACGCCCAGAGCCGCTCGGCGCAGGGCAAAGGGGTCCTTGCTGCCCTTCGGCTTCTTACCGACGGCAAACAGTCCGACGATGCTGTCGAGGCGATCGGCGAGGGCCAGGGTTCGCCCTTCGGCGGAGTCCGGCAGCGCCGCGCCGGCCTGCCGCGGCATGTAGTGTTCTTCGATGGCGAGTGCGACTGAGTCCGCCTCACCGTCCGCCTGGGCATAGTGGCGACCCATGATGCCCTGCAGTTCGGGAAATTCGCCCACCATTTCCGTCACCAGGTCGCATTTGCACAGCTCGGCGGCGCGCTGGGTCGTCTGGACGCTGGCGCCGAGCGACGGGGCCAGAGCTGCGACCAGCTCGACGAGTCGCTCGGACTTGTCGGCGATCGATCCCAGCGTGTCTTCGAAGAGGATGCCGCCGAGTCGATCGCGGCGGTCGGCCAGCGGCGTTTTCAGATCCTGATCCCAGAAGAATCGGGCATCGGCCAGTCGCGGACGGATGACGCGTTCGAAGCCTGCCGTCATCGCCGCTGCGTCCTCGGATTCGATGTTTGCGATGGCGATGAATCGGGCCGTCAGCCGGCCTTCGGCATCGCGCAGGGCAAAGCATTTCTGATGCTGCTGCATCGACGAGACGAGTGCTTCCTCCGGGACCTGGAGGAAATCCTCGTCGAAGCTTCCCATGACCGCGACGGGCCATTCGGTCAGCCCCGCGTTCTCATCCAGGAGCGATGCGTTGCTGTCGATGCGCAGCCCGGCCTCGTCGGCCAGGGACTCCATCTGCTGCGCGATGCGACGGCGACGCGCAGCAGGAGCCACCAGCACGTGTGCCGCCTCGAGTACACCCTCGTAGTCGGCGGCGCGAGCGATCTCATGGGCGCCGGGTGCGTGAATGCGATGGCCCTGGGTCACGCGTCCGGCGTCCAGCCCGGCCAGGCTGATCGGGACGATCGCCTCGCCATGGAGGACGACCAGCCAGCGCAGCGGGCGAAGAAAACGATCCGAGAGGTCCGACCAGCGCATCGATCGGGCGCTGGCCATATCGCGGACCGTGTCCTTAAGCATTGCTGCGAGCAGGTCGGCCAGGGAGGCCCCGACCTCCTCGATGCGGCAATGAAGGCGTCGGCCCTGGTCCGTGTCCAGCCAGTCGAGCTCTTCGAAACGTTTGCCCACGCTTCGGGCAAAGCCTTCGGCGGCGCGGGTCGGCTGGCCGTCGGCATCGAGGGCCACGTTCTCCGCCGGCCCCGTCCGATCGAGGACTCGGTCCGGCTGTCGCCCCAGGACCGCCTTGAAACGAACGGCCAGGCGTCGCGGCGTGGCGAAGCACTCGACCTCGGCGGAGTCGATCAGACCGGCGTCCAGCAGTCGCTGGCCGAGGCCCTGGCTCAGTTGATCGAGCTGGGCCTGGAGCAAGCGCGCGGGCAGCTCTTCGCAGCCGAGTTCGATCAGGAGGTCCTGGCGGGTCTCGGTCGCACTCATGCGGCTGCACTCCGATTCAGGCCGGGAAATCCAAGCGATTCCCGCCGTTCCAGATAGGCCTCGGCGACCCGTCGGGACAGGTCGCGAATACGAAGGATCATGCGCTGACGTTCGGTGACTGAAATCGCCTGGCGGGCGTCGAGGAGATTGAAGGTGTGCGAGGCCTTGAGAACCTGGTCGTAGGCGGGCAGCGGTAGACCCGCATCGACCAGCGTCGTGGCCTGGGACTCGCAGGTATCGAACCAGGAAAACAGACTGGCAACATCGGCCCGCTCGAAGTTGTACTCCGACTGCTCGACCTCGTTCTGGTGAAACACCTCGCCGTAGGTGACGACCCCGTTGGGCCCGTCGGTCCAGACCAGATCATAGACCGATTCGACGCCCTGCAGATACATGGCGAGTCGCTCCAGTCCGTAGGTGATTTCACCCATGACCGGGCGGCACTCGAGGCCACCGGCCTGCTGAAAATAAGTGAACTGCGTGACTTCCATGCCGTTGAGCCAGACCTCCCAGCCGAGGCCCCAGGCGCCAAGCGTCGGCGATTCCCAGTTGTCCTCGACGAAGCGTATGTCGTGAACCCGCGGGTTGATCCCGACCGCGTCCAGGCTACCGAGGTAGAGTTCCTGAAAATTCAGCGGTGAGGGCTTCATGACCACCTGGTACTGGTAGTAGTGCTGCAGGCGGTTGGGATTGTCGCCGTAGCGCCCGTCGGTCGGTCGCCGGCAGGGCTGGAGATAGGCCGCTGACCAGGGTTCGGGCCCGATCGAGCGGAGAAAGGTGGCCGGGTGAAACGTGCCCGCACCGACCTCCAGATCGAGGGGGGCGGTGAGCACACAGCCCTGCTCTGCCCAGTAGCGGTCCAGCGTGCGGATGAAATCCTGGAAATTCACGGTCGTCGCCCGTTGATTGAACTCAACGCGCAAGTATACCGATCAGACCCTCCACCGGGCGATCGGGGCCGGCGGTCCGGTCCATCGCGTCGCATGGCTGGCATGGCCGCAAGGCGTTATGATGCCAGCATGTCGAAACTGCTTATCGTCAAGACCGGCTCGGCACCCGAGCCCATCGCCCGACAACACGGCGACTTCGAATACTGGTTTCTCGAGGGCCTTGGAGTCTCCGCCGATCAGACTCTGGTGGTCGACGTCGAGGCGGGAGAATCCCTGCCCGCGGATCGATCCGGACTGGCTGGCGTTCTGGTCACCGGGTCACCGGCGATGGTGTCCCATCGCGAGCCCTGGTCGGAGCGCGCCGCCGCCTGGATTGCCGAAGCCCATCAATCGGCCCTCCCGATGCTCGGCGTGTGCTTCGGCCATCAGCTGATCGCCCACGCCCTCGGTGGCCGCGTCGGGCCCAACCCGGCCGGTCGACGCATGGGAACGAAACGAGTACAAATCCGGAGCGGAGCGAAGGCGTTGTTCGACGAACTCGGACCCGTCACGAATCTGCACGTGACCCACCTCGAAGCCGTCCTCGAACTCCCCGAGGGCACGCAGATTCTCGCCGACACGAACGGCGACCCGCACCACGCCCTGCATTTCGGACAACAGAGCTGGGGCGTGCAGTTCCATCCGGAGTTCAGCGCCGAGATCATGGCGAGCTATATCGAACTTCGCGCCGACCTCCTGCGCGACGAGGGCCAGTGTCCCGACAGCCTGATGGAGGAACTCGAACCCACGCCCGACGGCGTCCGGCTGCTGCGGCGCTTTGCCGATCGGCTCGAATCCCTGCCGAGGCGTGCGGCCCGGTCCGAGGCGTCGTAAGCGCTATCCCAACCCGCCCAGTCGCTGGAATCCGATGAAGAAAATACTGCTCTGCCTCGTTCTCGTTCCGCTGACGGTCTGGGCCTGTTTTACCCCCGATCGTGCGCAGATCCTGTCCGTCGAACATCCGGATATCGACTTTGCGGCGATGGCTCATCATATGCACCTTCAGCAGACCGTCGATTACCGCTTCACCGGCCCGGCCGAGTGTCGGGACGGTGAGGCCGGCGGATTTCCCTGTGCCGGAATCGACCTGGCCGGCTGGATCGAATTACCGGCGCTCGGCGGCGGCACGGGCTCGGACAACTGGGGCTGGCGCGACCCGGACAGCGGCCGCCTGTTTGCCCTGATGGGGCGATCCAATGGGGTGGCCTTCGTCGAAGTCACCGATCCCACGGCGCCGGTCTATCTCGGCAATCTGCCTCGGCCGGAGGGTGTCGAGAATTCGGTCTGGACCGACATCAAGACCTACCGGAATCATGCCTTCATCGTGGCGGATTCGGTGCTGGGTCAGGGCATGCAGGTCTTCGACCTGAGCGAACTGCTGGACCTGTCCATCCGTCCGCCGGTGACCTTCGCGGCCGTTGCCCACTACACGGAATTCGAATCTGCGCACAACATCGCGATCAATCCGGCTTCGGGCTTTGCCTATACGGTGGGCGGTGACTCCTGCAGCGGCGGCTTGCACATGGTTGACATTCGCGACCCGCGCAACCCGTCCTTCGCCGGCTGCTTCGGCGACGACGGCTACACCCACGACGTGAAATGCGTGATCTACCAGGGCCCCGATGAGCGCTACCGCGGCCGCGAGGTCTGCTTTGCCAGCAACGAGGACACGGTCACCGTCATCGATGTGACGGACAAGGCCGATCCCGCGCTGCTCGGTCGCCACAGCTACAGCGATCGAGGCTATACGCATCAGGGCTGGCTGACCGACGACCATCGCTATTTCGTCCTCAACGATGAACTCGACGAATTTTCCTTCAATCTTGCAGGCACGCGAACGCTGGTACTGGACCTGGAACGTCTGGACGCCTCCGAGCCCGCCGCGGAGTACATCGCCGATGGCCTGTCCATCGACCACAATCTCTACGTGGCCAGCAACTACGTCTTTCAGGCGAACTACAAACGCGGCCTGAGAATTCTTGAAATCATCGATCCCGCGCGCGCCCAGTTCCGCGAGGTGGCATTTTTCGATACCTATCCGGAAGGCGACGGCACGG
Source organism: uncultured Wenzhouxiangella sp. (assembly GCA_964504865.1). GTDB lineage: Bacteria > Pseudomonadota > Gammaproteobacteria > Xanthomonadales > Wenzhouxiangellaceae > Wenzhouxiangella. The sequence goes on along the minus strand of CAZDFS010000007.1, from coordinate 60,711 downwards.
GCTTCAGCGGGGCCTGGAACGTGTTTCCGTTCTTCGCCAATGACCTGTTGCTCGTGTCGGACTTCAATCGCGGCCTCTTCGTGGTTCGGCTGACGGATCCAAAACTCGTCGCGGCGCTGGAGAAGATCTACGCCGATCGTTTTCAACTCTAAGGAGCGGCCATGGACATCGGTCTGACGTTTCATGGCGCAGTCGGCACGGTCACCGGCTCGCGCTTTCTCCTGCGACAGGGCAGCCATCGCACCCTGATCGACTGCGGGATGTTTCAGGGCTACAAGCACCTGCGACAGAAGAACTGGGCGGGCCTGCCCTTTGCGCCTTCGGACCTCGATGAGGTCGTGCTGACCCATGCTCATATCGACCACTCGGGGTTTCTGCCCGTGCTCTGTCGCGAGGGCTTCGACAAGGCGATTTTCTGCACCCACGCCACGCGAGACCTGTGTCGCCACCTGCTGCCCGACAGCGGTTTCATTCATGAGAAGGATGCAGAAAACGCCAATCGCCACGGCCATACGCGCCACCATCCGGCCCGCCCCCTCTACACCCGCCAGGACGCCGAGGACAGCCTGCGATTCTTTCAGCCTCTCGACTTCAACACGCCCAGGCCCCTGACCCCGACCACCACGCTGACCTTTCGCCGCGCCGGCCACATCATCGGCGCCGCCAGCGCCCTGTTCGAGGTCGGCGCCAAGCGAATCTTTTTTTCCGGCGATATCGGCCCACCGGATTCGCCGACCATGATTCCGCCGGATTCGATTCCGCAGGTCGATGTCCTGATCATCGAGTCCACCTACGGTAATCGCCTGCGCGACCGGACCGATCCGGAATCGGCGCTGGCGGAGGTCGTCAAGCGCACGGTCGGGCGCGGCGGCACCCTGATCATCCCGGCCTTTGCCGTGGGCCGGACTCAACTGATCCTGCACCACCTCAAGCGTCTGATGGCAAGCGGACGGGTGCCGGAGGTGCCCGTGTTCCTCGACTCACCGCTCGCGATCAAGGCCACGGAGGTGTTTTCGAATCACCCCGACGACCATCGACTGAGTCTCGAGGACGCCGAAGCCGCCTGCTCTCTACCGCGCTATGTTCGCGATCCAGAAGAATCCAAAGCCCTGACGCGCAACCCCGTACCCAAGATCGTCATCGCCGGCAGCGGTATGGCGACGGGCGGCCGGGTCCTCCATCACCTCAAGGTCTACGGGCCCGATCCTCGCAGCACCATTCTCTTCGCAGGCTTCCAGGCTGCCGGGTCACGCGGCGCGAAGATGATCCAGGGCGTCGATGCCATCAAGATTCACGGGCGCTACTGGCCGCTGAAAGCTGAGGTCGATCACCTCGACATGCTCTCGGCCCACGCCGATAGCCAGGAAATCATCGACTGGCTCCGGCCCATGGCCCGCGCGCCTGAGCGGATCTTCATCGTCCATGGTGAACCCGAGGCCAGCGATGCCCTGCGCATTCGAATGAAAGAGGAGTTGGGTTGGTCGGCTGAAGTGCCCGAGCTGAATCAGGAATACGGCCTGTGAGCGCTCATCCGAGCGATCTCAATCTGATGCGGGCGCGACGTATCCATCTGGATACGCACGATCAATCGGTGATTCTGACTCGGCGCGATTGTCCCGTCTGCCGATCCGAGGGTTTCAGTGCGCACGCCCGCGTCCGCGTCCAGGCCGGCAATCGACGCATCATCGCGACGCTGTACCAGATCGATTCCGACTGGCTGGACGTTGGCGAAGTCGGCCTGTCGGACACCGCCTGGAAAAAGCTCGGCGCAAGCCCCGGCGAGGAAGTCTTTCTCAGCCATCCCCAGCCCCTGGACTCGCTCAGCCCGGTTCGTGGACGCATCTACGGTGAGCCCTTCAGCGCCGCCGACCTTCGCGCCATCATTGCCGATGTTGCTGAAAGTCGTTATGCCGATATCCACATCGCCATGTTCCTGACCGCCATTGCCGCGCGGGGCCTCCACAACAGCGAGCTGATCTCCTTTACCCGGGCCATGATTCAGGCCGGCGATACGCTGTCCTGGGCACGTGCGCCGATCGCCGACAAGCACTGCGTCGGCGGTCTGCCCGGTAACCGGACGACGCCGCTGGTGGTCGCCATCGTCGCAAGCTGCGGGTTGTGGATGCCGAAGACCTCGTCGCGCGCGATCACCTCGCCGGCCGGAACCGCCGACACGATGGAAACCCTCTGCCCCGTGGATCTCGACCTGGCGGCAATGCGCCGGGTGGTGGAAAAGGAAGGGGGTTGCGTGGTCTGGGGAGGATCCGTTCGCCTGAGTCCCGTCGACGACATGCTGATCCGCGTGGCGCGGGTGATGGATCTCGATGCGGAGGATCAGATGATTGCGTCGGTGATGTCGAAGAAGATCGCCGCCGGGGCGACCCATCTGGTGCTTGATCTGCCGGTCGGTGAGACGGCTAAGATTCGTTCGGCGGAGGATGCTGACCATCTCGGAGGTCGATTGCGCCTCGTGGCCGAGGCCTTCGGTTTGACGCCGCGGGTGGTGATCAGCGACGGACGCCAGCCGGTCGGTCGCGGCATCGGGCCGGCGCTGGAGGCGCGAGACGTGCTGGCGGTGCTCGATAATGCCGCCGACGCGCCTCAGGATCTGCGCGATCGAGCTCTTCACCTGGCCGCGGAATTGCTCGAGTTGGCCGGTGCCGCCGAGCCCGGCGGGGGCCGGGCTCTGGCCGAAGAGGCTCTGATCTCGGGGCGCGCGGCACGGAAGCTTGAAGCCATCTGCCGGGCCCAGGGCGGCATGCGAGAGCCGACGCGGGCTCGGCACCAGTTCGGCATCGTGGCGCGCCGCGACGGCCGGATCACGCATTTCGACAATCGTCGTCTCGGCCGCGTGGCGAAGCTGGCCGGCGCGCCGGGCGCGGCATCGGCAGGCGTCGAGCTGCACGTCAAGCTCGACCAGAGGGTCGTGCGGGAACAACCACTCTTCACCATTCATGCCGAAACCCACGGCGAGCTGAACTACGCCCGCGAGTTTGCCTTCAGCAATGGCGATATCATTCGGGTGGGGTAGCCATACCACGATCCACCGCGACCGGGCCTGGAGAGCAGATGACCGACAAACCGCAGCCGCCGTGCCTGATTGCCCTGCCCGGGAACGAGCCCCTGACTCACGCCCTGGCCGATCAGCTCAACGCGGACCAGATCAAGCTCGATTACCGCCGCTTTCCCGACGGCGAAAGCTATCTTCGCCTGCCCGACGAGCTCGACGGTCGCCGCGTGGCCCTGGTCGCCAGCCTCGACCGGCCCGACGACAAGATCCCGTCGATCCTGTTTGCCGCGGATCTGGCCCGTGACCTCGGGGCGACGCGCGTCGGCCTGGTCTGTCCCTACCTGGCCTACATGCGGCAGGACACGCGCTTCCATCCCGGCGAGGCGCTGACGTCGCTGAGCTTCGCCCGCTGGCTATCGGCGCACCTGGACTGGTTGGTCACCGTCGATCCCCATCTCCATCGCTACGCCGCCCTCGATGAAATCTACACCCTTCAGTCCGAGGTGGTCGCTGCCGCCCCGGCATTGAGTGAATGGATCGCCGAGTCCGTCGACCACCCCGTCGTGATCGGGCCCGATGGCGAGAGCGAGCAGTGGGCTCGCGCCGTGGCCGAGCCTGCCGATCTGCCCTGGCGAGTCATGACCAAGACCCGCTTCGGCGACCGCGACGTCAAGCTCGAGGTCCCGGATCTGAGCGAATTGGCAGGCCACACGCCGGTGCTCGTCGACGACATCATCTCTTCCGGCGGCACCGTCGCGGAAGCCACGCGACACCTCCTCGACGCGGGCTTTCAGGCGCCAGTCGTGGTGGTGGTCCATGGCCTGTTCGGCCCGCGCTCGCGCGAGCTGCTGCGCCACGCGGGGGTGGCCCGCGTGGTCTGCACCAACTCCGTCAACGCACCCGAGTCGGAGATCGGCCTGAGCCGCCTGTTGGTCCCTGCGATCGAGCGCCTGGCGTGAGCAGGTCGCCGATGAGCGAACGCGACCGCATCTATGCAGAGACCGATCAAGGCGCGGACCATGGGGCAGCGCCCTTCGAGTTCTCCGCATCGGTCGTCCGCGTCTTTCCCGACATGATCGAGCGGTCCGTGCCCGGTTATCGGCTGCTGCTGGACATGACCCCGCTGATGGTGCGTCGTGCCGTGCAGGCAGACACGCGCATCTACGATCTGGGCTGCTCCCTGGGTGCCGCCACGCTGGCGGCCCGCCGGGCCGTGGGCGTCGAAGGCGTGGAGATCATCGCCGCGGATAGCTCGCCGGACATGGTGCAGCGCTGCCGCGAGATCGTCGCCGCGGATAATTCCCGTGTCCCCGTCGACGTGGTCGAAGCCGACGCCTGCGAGCTGGCGATCGACAACGCGTCAGTGGTGCTGATGTATTTCACCCTGCAGTTCATCGACCAGGACAGGCGCCAGGCCCTGCTGGCCAGGATTGCCTCAGGCCTGCGGCCCGGAGGCCTTCTGCTGCTGGCGGAAAAGCTGGCGTTCGAGCCCGCCGACCAGGCGTGGCTCGACACCCATCATCATGATTTCAAGCGCGCCCAGGGCTATTCGGACCTCGAGATCGCGCGCAAGCGCCAGGCCCTGGAGAACGTGCTCGTGCCGGAGCCCCGGGCACGCCATCACCAGCGCCTGCGCGAAGCCGGCTTCAGCCAGGTGATCGACTGGTTCCAGTGCTTCAATTTCTGCGCCATGGCCGCCATTCGATGAGGTTGCCGTGAGCGAGGGAAAAGCCGCCGACCGTGCGCCGGTAAGCGAGACGGAAGACGCCAAGTTCGAGCGCCTGCGCGACCGCACCGATGAGATCGAGCTGATTATCTCAGGCCTGACCACGGTGGCCCTGTTTACGCTGCCAGGCTGGTTGTTCGACGCGCTGATGAACGCCTACTCGCATTACTCGGTGGTCTCCACCATGGGTGCAAGGATCGCACTGGTCGTTGTGCCCGGCTTGTTCTATGTCCTCGGTTTCTGCTTCGCTCTGCACTTGATGATTCGCGCCTACTGGGCCGGCCTGATTGGCCTGCGTACGGTCTTTCCAAAAGGAATCAACTGGGAACGAACCCCGGGTCTGGGTCCCGTTGGTCGGGCGTTCTATCGAGAGAACCTGCTGGAAATTTCTCGAGCGATTGCACGCGCCGATCATCTGGCCTCGTCGCTGTTTGCGGTCATCAGCCTGATCGCCCTGAGCATGATCTGGAGCGTGCTGCTCCTCGGGCTGATCCTGGTCGGCGCCGCTTTCGTCGGAGCCCAGACCGGGCAGCCCAACCAGGCCGTGAGCTGGGCGACGGTCGTCGTGCTTGGCGTCGTCTTCGGCATCACGGCCCTGCTCTGGCTGCTGGACGCCAAGTTCGGCCGCTGGTTTCCTCGCCTTCAGGACAAGGGCTGGTACCGCCGGATAGTCAAGGGCCTGCTTCGCATCAATAACGTGATCTCGCCCCAGCGCCTCATTCTTCCCGTCCAGCTGACGCTCCAGTCCAACACTCGGCCCCGGGTCTTTTTCCTGGTGGTCGCTGCCGGCGGTGTGGCGACCATCGTCGTGGGTTTTTCCGTGTACGACCGCTGGACGCAGTTCAGCGTGTCGGAAGAATTCGTCTACCTGGACGACGCGGCCCTGGCGGAGGGATTCCGCAGTACCTTCTATGAAGACCTGCGCAGTTCCCGGGATCGCCTCCGCTTCTATCCGATGATCGATCGCTTCGTTCAACAGGACGCGGTACTGACGGTGTTCATGCCCTACTATCCGCTGCGCGACAACCTGATCATGGACGCCGGTTGCGCGGAAGGGTCGCCGCCGATCGACTGCCTGCGAGGCTTATGGCGGGTTTCATTGGGTGATTTGACGCTTCCACCCGACGCGCTGTTTCCGGCCGAGCGCCTGGATCTGAACATGCGCGGTCTGATGGCCGTGGTGCCTCTCGATGGTCTGGCGCCCGGTCGCCACACGCTGAAGGTGGACTGGAATGCCGACGGTGACGCCTCGCAGCTCGACGACCGCTACGAGGTCGAGAACCTGACCTATGCCATCCCCTTCGTTTTCGCGCCGGCCTATGAGATCGGCCTCGCACCTGCCGACGCCGACGCCGAAGAGGCCACGCCCTGAAGCTTTCCGCACAGCACCGGCACTGGTTGGCGAAGCGCTTCGGATCATCATCTGCTGATTCGATCGCCACCGCCCACGCGGCCTGGATGGAGCGGCACGGGAAACACGCCCAGTGGCAGACCGTCATCGATGCCCTGCCCGAGGCCGCTCCGGGCTGGCGGATGGACGCGAATCGGCTGATGGCCGGCGAAGCTGTCGCTGACCTCGATGCCTTGGCCGAACAATTGAGATCCCTGATCCCCTGGCGCAAGGGACCGCTGACCCTCGGCGGCGTGGCGATCGAGACCGAATGGCGATCGGACTGGAAGTGGGCGCGCATCGCTCGGCACGTCGACCTGCGCGGCGAGCACGTGCTGGATGTCGGCGCCGGCAACGGCTACTTCGGCTGGGCCATGCTGGCTGCCGGTGCCGCCAGCGTGATCGGCTGCGATCCGACCCAGCTGTTTGTCCATCAGCACCAGGCGATCAGTCATTTTGCCGGACCGGCGCTGAATCTCCTGCTCGCTTCGACTCTGGAAGATCTGGATCCGGCCCTGACAGGCTTCGATACGGTGTGCTCCTTGGGCGTCCTGTACCACCGCCGCGACCATCAGGATCATCTGCAGCGCCTGGCCGAACGACTCGGGCCGGCGGGTCGACTGGTCCTGGAAACGCTGATTCTGCCTGGCGACGAGGACGCTCAACTGGACGGTCCCCCGCGCTACGCCAACATGCGCAACGTCCACGCCCTGCCGACGCAGGCGCGCCTGCTGAAGTGGGTCGAAGACGCCGGATACGAGGATGGTCGCTGCGTCGACATCACCGCGACCACCGTCGAGGAACAGCGACGCACCGACTGGATGCCCTTTCATTCATTGCGAGAGGCCCTTGACCCGTCGGACTTCACGCGCACCATCGAAGGCCTGCCCGCACCCCTGCGCGCCGTGGTCATCGCCCGCCGCGGACCGGCGGGGTTTTAAGGAACGGCCAAGAGCGTGTTCACCACAGAGGCACGGAGAACACCGAGAAAAACGCAATAAGTTTGGTTATTGAATTCGGCGTATTCCATCCAACAAAAGCGTTTTGGCAAATGAACTACGCTCAGCGAATAAGACTATCCTTTTCCTCTGTGACCTCAGCGTAGCTTGGAGATCAGTGGCGGTTTGCCGCAGGCAAGAAGCCTCTGATCGGAAAGCGGCCACGCGTGGCTCTGTGGTGAACCTGAGGACTTTAGATCACGCCCATCAGGCTGGCGAGGACGACCAGGATGAGCGCCGGTGTGACCACGCGGGTCAGCCAGAGCCAGGCGTTGTAGGCCCAGTCCGGCATCTTGTCGTCCAGTTCTTCCCGGGTGATTTTGCTTGACAGCACCCAGCCTGCAAAGATCGCCGTCAGCAGGCCGCCGAGGGGCAGCATGATGTCGTTGGCAACGTACTCGATAGCGCCCATGATGCTGCGCCCGCCGATGGTCACCTCGGACCAGAGATTGAAGGAGAACACCGACGCCAGACCCAGCAGCCAGGCCAGGCCGGCGACGCTGAGCGCGGCGGCACGACGGCTCAGATTCGTCGATTCCACCAGATAGGCCGTGGCCGGTTCCATCAGCGAAATGCCACTGGTCCAGGCGGCCACTGACAGCAGCAGGAAAAAGGCCATGCCGTAGAGAATGCCGAAGGGCATTTCGGCAAAGGCCAGCGGCAGCGAAGTAAAGATCAGGCCCGGCCCACCGCCGGCCGGATCGATGCCGAAGGAAATGACGATGGGGAAGATTGCCAGACCGGCCACCAGGGCCACCAGCGTGTCGGCGATAACGACCGTGGTGCCGACCCTCGGCACGCTCACGCCCGACGGGAGATAGGCCCCGTAGGTCATGATGGCGCACATGCCCAGGCTCAAGGTAAAGAAGGCCTGACCCATGGCGGTCACGATCATGCTGCCCGACACCATCGACCAGTCGGGCGTGAACAGGAAGCCGACGGCTTCCTGGAAATGGCCCGTGTTCATGCCATAGCCGAGGAGGATCAGCAGCAGGACGAACAGGATCGGCATCAGCACGCTGACCGCGCGCTCGAGGCCCTTTTCCACGCCCAGGGCCACGACACTGACGGTCATGACCATGAACAGACCGTGCCAGAAGGTCATCTCGCCGGCGCTGGCGAGCAGGCCGTTGAAATTGGCGGTGGGGTCGGTCACGCCAGTGCCGCCGACCAGTTCCTTGGCGTAGAGGAAACCGTAGTGCAGGGTCCAGCCCGCGACCACGGAGTAGAAGGACAGGACCAGGAAGCCGGCGATGACGCCGAGGATCCCCAAGCCCATCCAGCCCTTGCTGGCGTTGGCGTCGATGGCCAGTTCGCGCAGGGAGTTGATGGGGCTCATGCGTCCGCGGCGTCCGATGATGATCTCCGAGAACATGATCGGCATTCCGACCGCCAGGATGCACAGCAGATAGATCAGGACAAAGGCGCCGCCGCCGTTATCGGAGGTGATGTAGGGAAAGCGCCAGATGTTGCCAAGGCCAACGGCGGACCCGGTGGCCGCGAGAATGAAGGCGAGGCGAGAAGACCACATGCCATGGATAGAGGTGGTTTGCATGATCGAATCGGAGTCCCGGTGGTGAACGTCGCAAGCGCGTCATTGTGCGCCAAGTCCCAAATTCGTTCAAATACGGCGCAGGCGTCCGAAATGTGACAGGCCCACGAGGATGCCGCAGGCCAGAATGCCGGCGCCGACCCAGGGGCTGGCGAAGTGCAGGGGCGACAGCACCAGAACCGTCATCCCCACCAGGCCCAGCATGCCGGCCAGGGTGGTCCATGGACTCGAGGCGCGCAGGCCGTTCAGGGCCAGAGAGGCGAGCATCAGCAACCAGGCCAGCGCGAGGAGTGACCACTCCAGCCAGAGCAGTTTCTGCCACAGGCCGATCTCCCAGTAGCGGCGGTTGAGCCAGAGGCCGGGAAAGGACAGAAAAACCGCGGTCAGCGTGGCACAATGCAGCCCGCACGCCGTAGCGACCAGCATGCCGAGCCGGTCGGTCCAGGGTGCTTGATGGCGTTCGAGCGACATTGTTATATCATAACAATTTTCGACGGAGACTGACGTATGCGATCCCTTCCTGTTCTGGCCCTGATGTTGACCACCACGCCCCTTTCGGCTCAGTTCGACGAACCGATGCGCCAGCACGAGGCTCACGTGCACGGCGAGGCCACCGGATCCCTGTCCTTGGACGCTCGAACCCTGACCCTGAGCCTGGAGCTGCCGGCCTACAATCTGATCGGTTTCGAGCACGCACCGGATGATGCGAATCAGCAGGCGGTCCTGGATCGCACGCTGGCGCATCTCCAGTCCCTGGCCTGGCTGAACACCGCCGACGAGGGTGGCTGCAGCCCGTCGCGGGTCGAGATCGGCACGCCCGGCCTGGATGGGGATTCGCAGCACGCTCATCATGATGGCCACGACCACGACCAGCACGGGCACGAAGATGATCATGACCACCACCACGATGAGCATCACGACGCTCATCACGAGGAGCACGATCATGACCACCACCACGACGGCGACTCGCACGATCATTCGGACCATCACGCCGAGGGTCACCACGACCACGACCACGGCGGGCACGCCTCCTTCGACGTCCAGGTCGAGCTCGATTGCGGGCAGGTCTCAGCCTTGCGCTGGGTCGATGTCGATCTGTTCGCCGACTACCCCAATAATCAGCTGATCCGGGTGGACGTGCTCACGGAGACGCGGGTGATGCAGATCGATCTCGGGCCGGACCGGACCCGCATCGACCTGGCGCCCTGATCGGCGAAGGGATACCGCAACGGCTCATGGCGCTTCTCGAACTACACGATCTCCGCTTTGCCTGGCCCGGGCAGGCCAGGCCCGTTCTCGACATCGACTCGCTGCGGATCGAGGCCGGAGAGCGCCTGTTCCTGCGTGGCCCGAGTGGCTCGGGCAAGTCCAGTCTGCTGGCGCTGATCGGCGGCCTGGTCCAGCCGCAGCAAGGCCAACTCCACTGCCTGGGCCAGGAACTCACGACCCTGAGCGGGCCCAGGCGGGACCGTTTTCGGGCCGATCACCTGGGCGTGATCTTCCAGCAATTCAATCTCCTGCCCTGGCTGGACGTCCGGGCCAACGTGACCCTGCCATGCCGTTTTTCGCGGCGCCGCGCCGAGCGGGCGGGCAGCACGACCGCGGCCGCCGAGACGCTGCTGCAGGCCATGGACCTGGACCCGGGACTCTTCTCGCGCCGCGCCGACCAGCTCAGCGTCGGTCAACAGCAGCGCGTGGCCGCGGCCCGAGCCCTCATCGGCCAGCCGGAACTGGTGCTTGCCGATGAACCGACCTCGGCCCTGGACACGGATCGCCGCGACAGTTTCCTCGACCTGCTCTTTGCCCAGTGCAAGGAGGCCGGCAGTGCGCTCCTCTTCGTCAGCCATGACCAGTCGCTCGCCGGGCGCTTCGATCGCCAGCTCGATCTGGCCTCCATCAATCGCGCGGGGAGCGTTGCATGACCCTGCCCGGCCTCGCCCTTCGCTCGCTGCTGAATCGGCGCTTCGCGATCAGCCTGACGGTGCTCACCATCGCCCTGTCGATCGCCTTGCTGGTGCTGGTCGAGCAGCTCCGCTCCGAAGTTCGCGAGGGCTTCTACCGCTCCGTCTCCGGCACCGACCTGATCGTCGGGGCGCGCACCTCGCCGGTACAGCTGCTGCTCTATTCGGTCTTTGGCCTCGGCGAGGCGACCAACAACGTCTCCTGGGAAACCTATACCTTGCTGGCCGGCACGCAGGAAGTCGCCTGGGCGGTGCCGATTTCGCTGGGGGATGCGCATCAGGGTCATCGGGTCGTGGGCACCGAGGCCGGGTTCTTCGATCATTACCGCTACGCGGATCGGCAGTCGCTGGCGTTTTCCGCCGGGGCGCGCTTCGATGACTTGTTTGACGTCGTGCTCGGCCACCAGGTCGCTCGCAAGCTCGGCTACGCCCTGGGCGATGAAATCGTGCTGGCCCACGGCACGGCCAACGTCAGTCTTCAGCAGCACGACAATCTGCCGTTTACGGTCTCTGGCATTCTGGCACCAACGGGAACGCCGATCGATCAGCAGCTCTACATTTCGCTGACCGCTCATGAGGCGATCCATATCGGCTGGCAGAACGGCATGCCGCGGCCGGGCGCTGACCTGAGCGATGAGCAGGCCCGCGCCATGGCCGAGCGCCTGACGCCGGACTCGGTCACGGCCATCCTGCTGGGTCTGACCACCCGGGCAGCGGTCTTCGGTCTCCAGCGTCGCGTCAACGAGTATCGCCAGGAAGCGCTCAGCGCGGTACTTCCCGGCATCGCGCTGCAGCAGCTCTGGCGCATCACCGGCCTGGCCGAACAGATCCTGCGCGTGGTGGCTGCGCTGGTCGTGCTGTCCGGACTGCTCGGCATGCTCACCGTCCTGCTGACGACCCTGAACGAGCGCCGCCGGGAGATGGCGATTCTGCGCGCCAACGGCGCCCGGCCGCTCCAGATCGCCGCGCTGCTGGTTTTCGAGGCCGGACTCCTCGCTGCCGCCGGCATCGCGCTCGGCCTGGGACTGGCCGTCGCCGTGCAGGCGCTCGCAGCGCCCTTCCTGTTGAGCACCGTGGGCGTGAATCTGGCGGTGAGCTGGCCTTCCGCGCTATTGTGGAAGATTCTCGGCGGCATCTGGCTGGCGGGACTGGTGGTGGGCGCCGTGCCCGCGCTCATGGCTTACCGCCGCACCCTGGCCGACGGCATGCAGGTGCGCATGTAGACGGCGATTGCCGCGTCGAGCGAAACCGAGGGAGCACGCTGCGGTCCTAGAGACTGGAACGAGCAACCTGAAACGATAGCAACGGGAACTCCAATGAAAAACAGACTCTGGACGCTGGCGGCATCGACCGCCCTGCTGGCCCTGGCCGCCACGCTGGCCGCCAACGAAACCCGCGTGCTCGAGTGGATCGAGCTGATGCCTCAGGAAGAGGCCGACGCCTGGCTGAATGACTCGGCCAACGTCGACCACTCCGGCTTTGACGCACCCGAACCCTTTCAATCTTTCCGCACCGTCCCGGAACTCGACGGCGAGACCGTGCGCATTCCCGGTTTTGTGGTCCCCATCGAAACCGACGGCGAGGGCAACCTGCTCGAATTCTTCCTCGTGCCCTACTTCGGTGCCTGCATTCACGTACCGCCGCCGCCGGCCAATCAGCTGATCTACGGTCGCCTGGACGAAGCGATCCCGATGGTCAACATCTGGGACGCGTTCTGGATGGAAGGCCAGCTCAATATCGAAGATATCGAAAACGAAACTGCGGCCTCGGCCTACACGATGGACGTGTCGTCGCTGGAGCTGTATTAGGCGAGGCAAAAGGCTCAGGGCTCAGGGCGAGACGACAAGGTTTCAGGTTCAAGGTTTCAGGGGGAAGCGAAAGCTACCACCATCCTGCGCAAACCGTAAACCGGAAACCGGAAACCCCCAATCAACGCTGAACAAGCAAAAAGAGGATGAACATGAACAAGTGGGTAGTGGTTCTGGGTCTGCTGCTGGTGCCGATGCTGGCCTGGGCAGATGATCATGAAGCGGACGATCGGCGCCTGTCGGTCGAAAAACTCTGGCAGATGGATCGCGTGGGTTCGCCGGTGATTTCCCCGGCCGGCGGCCACGTGGTCGTGCCGGTCACGAGCTGGGACGTCGACAGCGACGAAGCGGAGACCCGGCTGTGGCTCCTGTCCACCGACGGCGACGTGCAGCGTGCCCTGACCGCCGCCGGTCAGTCGGCCTCCAGTCCGGTCTTCTCGCCCAACGGCGAGACCCTGGCGTTCGTCAGCAAGCGCGGCGATGACGAGGCCGGGCAGATCTACCTGCTGTCGATGGACGGGCCCGGCGAGGCCAGGCGCCTGACCGAGGTACCGACCGGTGTTTCCAGCCTCAAATGGGTCGGTGAGCACATCTATTTCGTGTCGTCGATCTGGCCCGGCAAGACCTGGGAGGAGATGGCTGAGCAGATCAAGGCCGATGAGGACAGCCACGTCTCGGCCATGCAGTGGAATTCCCTGCCCTACTCGAGCTGGGACCGCTACCTGGACGAAGAGCGCGAGGCGCATCTTTATCGCGTACCCGCCGCGGGGGGCGACGTCCAGCCGTTGACCACGGAATGGGACGTCCAGCTGACCCGTTCCGGTACGGGCACCGGCAGCTATGACGTCCACCCGGCCGAGACGCATCTGGTCGTGACCGTCGACAGCGACCCGACCGCCGTCGACCCGAAGAACGAGCTGCTGCTCGTCGACCTGGCCGAGGAAACCATCATCAATCTCTCGGCCGACAATCCGGCCAGCGACGGTGCGCCGGCGTTCAGTCCGGACGGCGAGACCCTGGCCTACGCGCGTCAGTCGATCCCCGGCTTCTATGCAGCCAACGCGCGTCTGATCCTGCGCGACCTGAATTCCGGCGAGGAGCGTAATCTCACGGCCGACTGGGACCGCAGCATGTCCGGGATGATCTGGGCCCCGGATAATTCCGGCCTCTATGCCGCCATTGCCGATGCGGGCACGGTTCGCGTCTACTTCGTCGACGCCGACGGACGCCAGCCCCGGGCGATCACCGGCGCGACCAGCTTCGGCGGCTTGAGCATCGCCGATGACGGCACCCTGGTGGCTCAGAACCACAGCTTCCTCTACCCGCCACGGGTGCAGAGGATCGACGTCGAGTCTGGCGACACCACGCGCCTGGACCGCTTCAATGACCAGGTTCTCGAGTCCGCTGACCTGGGCACCTACGAGTCCGTGACCTACGCAGGCCACAACGGGCAGGATATCCAGATGTGGGTCCACTACCCGCCCGGTTTCGATCCGGATCAGGAGTACCCCCTGTTCCTGCTGATCCACGGCGGGCCGCACAACGCCATTCCGGATGGGTTCCACTTCCGCTGGAATGCCCAGACCTTCGCCTCCTGGGGTTACGTGACCGCCTGGCACAACTTCCACGGTTCGAACAGCTTCGGCCAGGACTTCGCCGATGCGATCAATCCGGACTGGTTGACCGCGCCCTACAACGACACGATCGCGGCGGCCGAGTGGTTTGCGGAGAAGGACTGGATCGATGAAGATCGCATGGTGGCCGGCGGCGGCAGCTACGGCGGCTACCTGAGCTCGATCCTCCTCGGCAAGGATCACCCCTTCAACGCCCTGCTGATCCACGCGCCGGTCTACAACATGTACTCGCAGATGGCCGCCGACTTCGCGGTGCACGCGACGCGCTTCGGGGATTTCTGGGAGTCGCCGGAGATCTATCGTGACATCTCCCCGCACTACTTCGCCGGGGAGTTCGACACGCCGGCCCTGATCATCCACGGTCAGAACGATCTGCGCGTGCCGGTCGGCCAGGCCTTCGAGCTGTTCCGCACCCTGCAGAGCCGTGGCGTCGAATCTCGCCTGATCTACTACCCGGACGAGAATCACTGGATCCTCAAGCCGAACAACTCGATCTACTGGTATCACGAAGTGCGCAAGTGGATGGAGCAGTTCGCCGAGCCGGGTCCACGTTAGGACCCGGCAACCCATGGGCGTCGAAATCGAACGCAAGTTCCTGCTGAAGGACTCGAGCTGGAAGCGCGGCGCCCGGGGCCTGAGACTGCGTCAGGCCTATCTATCCACGGACCCGGACCGCACGGTCCGGGTTCGGATGACCGAACACGAACCCGGCCGCTATCAGGCCTGGTTGACGATCAAGGGTCGCTCGAACGGCCCGGTCCGCGCCGAATACGAGTACCCGATTCCCGCCGACCAGGCCAGCGCGATGATCGACACCCTCTGCCTCGAACCCGCAATCGAGAAGATCCGCTATCGCGTCGATCATCAGGGCGATGTCTGGGAGATCGACGAGTTCGCTGGCGCCAACGCTGGGCTCGTCGTTGCGGAAATCGAGCTCGATACTGCCGACCAGCGCTTCGTCGTCCCACCCTGGCTGGGTGTGGAGGTCACCGACGATCCGCGCTACACGAATGCCCGTCTCGTAAGCCTTCCCTTCAGTCGTTGGCCTCGTTGATGATGGCCTGTTCCTCGTCCTGGGGATTGTCGGCCAGCTCGGGAATCACTCGTATCGCTGCTTTCAGGAGATGCTTCTCGATTCTCCGGCAATAGACCAGATCGTTCATCAGCGAGGTTGCCTCATTGGCATCGATCAGATCGGAGCGGATCAGTTCATCGAGCTGGTCGCCTGCCGCCTGATTGTCTTCGATGGATTGCTGTTTGAGCTGGTCCAGCCAAGCGAGCAGTTCCTCGCCATCGATGATCTTCTCGTCAATGAAGAGTTCATGGACCAGACGGCCCAGGCGAATGCGCATCAGTCGATAGGCGTCGGCCAGCTGGATTCGGTCCGAGTCCCGGTAACGGAGCATGTTCTTCTGGAGATGCTTGCAGGCTTTGGTTGCTTCGAGCATGGACCGACTGGCCGTGCGGAGCTCGGCCAGCTGGGTGGTGCGAAACCCGCGCGTCGATAATTCGGCCAGAAAGTGCAGGGTCTCGCCCATCAGGGGTTTGATCTTCTCGCCGTAGTACTGGTCCACGTCGACCGGGTGGCCGCGTTCTGCCGGCCGCTCGAGCAGCGACGGGTCGGCCAGGCGTTTGAGCTCTGCCGGCTCGAATCCGATCGAACGGGCGATCAGTTTGAGCACGGAATCGAACAGGCGCAGCAGCTCTTTCCGGGCAGCGGCCAGGGCCGGTGCCGGCGTGATCAGCAGTTGCTCGTTGATGAATTTCGGTGTCCTGATCTGAACCGGCGCGGCCTTGAGGTGGCGGATCAGGAATCGGGCCAGCGGCCCGATCAGGGGCACCATGATGATCAGACCGGCCAGGTTGAAGAGGGTGTGGAAAACGGCCAGCTTCATCGTATGGGAATCCGGCGCGATGCCCATCCAGTCCGAAATTGTTTCAACGGCCACCAGGAAGGCCGGCATGGCTGCCAGCGCGACACCCGCGGTCACGCCGTTGAAGGCCAGATGGGCGGCTGCCAGGCGACGGCCTTCGATGTTGCTGCTGATCGAGCTGATCATGGCCGTGATCGTGGTGCCGATGTTGGCGCCGATCGAGACGGCTAGAGCGTTGTCGTAGCCGAGCTGACCGGCACCGAGCGCGGTGATGGTCAGAATCAGGGTGGCGTGGCTGGACTGCATGATCACCGTGGCCACCAGGCCGACCAGCGTATAGACCAACAGCCCTTTCCAGCCCTCCATCGCAAATCGGCTCAGGTCGAGGACGGCCTGGAAGGTCTCGAAGCCCTCCTTCATGAAATCGATCCCGAGGAAGATCAGACCGATGCCGAGAAGACAATGGCCGATGCCCCGAAGGCGGGAGCTGCTCATGAACTGGAACAGCACGCCGAAGGTCAGCATCGGCAGCGCCCAGGCCGCGATATTGACTTTCAGACCGAAGGCCGCCACCAACCAGGCGCCCGAGGTCGTGCCCAGATTCGCGCCGAAGACCACGCCGATGCCCGGAACCAGGCCGATCAGACCGGCCGAGAGGAACGCGATGGTGATCACGGAGATCAGCGAACTGGACTGGCTGAGCGCGGTGGAACCGGCGCCGAAGAGCAGCGCTTTCCAGGTTCGATCGGTGCTGGACTTGAGGATTCGCTCCAGCATGCCGCCGGCCAGCTGCTTCAGGCCCTCTTCCAGCTGGAGCATACCGAACAGGAACAGGGCCACACCCCCCATGATGCCGGCCAGAATCGGTTGCGCGAGCAGTGCCCAGGCGAGGGCAGCCAGCGCCAGGAGCAGTGGTAGTTGCTGCCAGCGAATCGGCATCAGCGCAGGGCGCGATCGAGATCGTCCTTCAGATCATCGACCGCCTCGATGCCCACCGACAGGCGCATGACCCTGGCGTCGATGCCCAGGCGCGTACGCTCGCTGTCGCTGAGCTTTGCGTGCGAGGTATGCAGCGGCTGCGAGATCATCGACTCCACGCCGGCCAGGCTGACCGCCGGCTGGATCAGCGTCAATTGATCGAGAAAACGCTCGGGGTCGACTCGGTCGGCCAGGCGGAAGCTCAGCATGCCGCCGAAGTCACGCATCTGGCGACGGGCGACGGCGTGGCCGGGGTGGCGCTTCAGCCCCGGATAGTGGACCGCGCCAATGGCGTCGTGAGATTCCATCCACTGGGCCAGATGGCCGGCGTTGTGCGACTGACGCTCCACGCGCAGGGCCAGGGTCTTGATCGAGCGTTCGAGGAGATAGAGATCCTCGCCGTTCAGGCTGCTTCCCAAACGAATGATGTTGGGGCGCAGGCGCGCCATCAGCGCCTTCGACCCGATCACCGCCCCGGCCAGCAGATCGGAATGGCCGCCGAAATATTTCGTGGCCGAGTGCATGACCAGGTCAAAGCCCAGCCGCAGGGGCTGCTGCAGGATCGGGGTCGCAAAGGTCGAATCGATCACGCTGATCAGGCCCCGGTCGCGAGCGCGGTCGGCCACGGCCTCGAGGTCGACGATATTCAGCAGCGGATTGGTGGGGGATTCGACGTGGACCAGGCGCGTGGTCTCGCGCACGTGTGAATCCAGCCTCGCCGGATCGCCGTCCCAGATCGAGAACTCGAAGCCGAGGGGCTCGAGGAGACCCTCGACGAGATCCATCGTGCCCCCATAGAGTCCATCGAGAAGGATCGCATGATCGCCGGGTCGCATCAGCGACAGGAATATGGCGCTGAGGGCGCCGAGGCCGCTGGCCGTGATCATGGCCTCCTCGCCACCCTCCAGGGCCGCCAGTCGCCTGGCAACCACCTGATGATTCAGCCCGTTGTGGTAGCGCGGATAGCGCACGGTTCCGTCCCGGTAGTCGAAGGCGGAGCTGGTCACGATCGGCGTATTGAGACCGAAGCGCTCTGGCAGCGGCTCTGCACCGGCGTGGATGCAATCAGTGTCAGGTTGCTTGTTTCGGGAAGTCGGGGGCATGGGGGAATTCTCCTTCGAAGAGGACGCGCGAGCGAAGGACGGGCCCTTGTCGAGCGGTCCGCTCGGTGGGTTCAGAACTCAGGCAATGGCCGTCGTGAAAGAGCCGTCGGTCTCGTAGCGGTCCCGCCCGCCCTGCTTGGCTCGATACATGGCCTGGTCCGCGCGATGGCGAAGCGCATCGATGGTCTCGCCGGGCCGAGCGCAGCTTAAGCCGAAACTGAGCGTGATCGGCGGGTCGTCTCCGCGGACCTGGTGCGCTTCGGATTGGCGGAATGCTTCAATGTAGGCGACGGCTTCGTCCAGGCGACGAACGCGCAGCAGCACGCCGAACTCCTCACCGCCGATGCGCCCGACAAGAGCGTCTTCGGGAAAGACTTCCTGCAGGCGGCGCGCCGTCCGCCCAAGTACGCTGTCGCCGACGCGATGGCCGAAGCGGTCGTTGATCTTCTTGAAGTGGTCGATATCCGCGGCGATGAAGACGATCTTTTTTTCCTCATCGGGACCGATCTGCGAGCGGTCGATGATTTCCTGCGCTCGCTCGAAAAACCAGCTGTGGTTGGCCAGACCGCTCAGGCCGTCTCGGCGCGAAAGCTCGACGAAGCGTCGTCGGCTGATAAAGGAACGGAAAAGAAGCGCCAGCAGAATCGCGACGACGAGCGAGATGAGCAGCCAGCCGAAGGTGCGGAGTCGACGCTGTTGGGCGGCGGTTTGCGCTTCGAGCTGAGCGGAACGGGCAGTCTCGCGCAGCAGATCGATCTGCTGGCGCTGCAGGGTGCTGTCGAATTCCACCTGCAGGTAGGCCAGGCGCATGGCGCGGTCGCGACCCAGGAAGGTTTCGCGGGCCTCGATGAAATCATAGAGCTGGCGGAGAGCGGATTCGAAGTTGCCCGAGGCTTCGGCGAGCTCGGATTTGAGCAATTTCAGCCTGGCCGCCTGGTCCCACAGTTCCCGCTCCAGGAAGAAATCACTGAGTCGAACCAGTTCCTCGCGCCAATCATCATCCAGTCGTCCGAGATCCTGGAGGATTTCAGCCCGGATCAGACGCGCTTCATATTCACCGAGAATGTAGACGGCATCCTCAAGCCCGGTGATCGCGTCCTCGGCCAGGGGCAATGCCTCATCGGGGCGCCCCTCGCGGCGCAGCAGGTCCGCCAGGCCGTGTTGATGGACGCCGACAAAAAGGGAATTGCCCACCCGTGCGCAGTCCTCGATGCCTTGTCGATAGGCGGCTTCGGCCTTGTCCGCTTGTTCCGCCCATTTATAGACCGGCGCCAGACGCTGCAGCGTTACGCACGCATCCTGCGGTTGGTCGATCTCGCGAGCCAACGCCAGCGCCCGCTCGCCGTACTCGATGCCCAGCGCGTGCTCCCCGACGCGACCGAACATGTAGGCGGCGATATTCAGGGTGGCGATCACCGCCTCCGGGTCGTCGACGTCGTTTTCGATGACCAGGGCCTCGCCGAGTGCCTCGAAGGCCGATTCGTAACGACGCAGGAGCACGGCGATATTGGCCACGAACTGCAGGGCACTCAGGCGCTGGTCGGGGGCAAGGTCGCGCTCGAGCAGGGCCTCGGCGAGGGCAAGCCCCTCTTCCGTGTGATCGTCGAGCACCAGATGGCGAGCCTGGAGCAGCTGAAAGTCCGCGTACTCGCGCAGTTCGGCCTGATCAATGACGGGCGCCAGCTCGTCGAGGAGGACCTGAGCGTCGCGCCAGTGGGCCTGATAACTGATCTCGCGCGCGTCGTCGAGCGTGGCGCGGAAATCGGGCAGCGCCTGAGCGATCGCCAGAGAAGACAGCAGCAGCAAGGCCAGGCTGACGCTGACCGGTCGGCATCCGAATCGGCCGTAAAGGTTGCTTTCTCCCCTAGACAAGTTCAAGGCCGCAGGTGTTCTGGAAAGCAACGATTATGCCACCGCCAGCGGCCTCCCATCCAGCGAGACGAAAATCGGACGCCGAAGACGGCAAGGGCCTCAGAGTCAGACGTGCTGGCTGCCTGGTTCGGTCATTCGGAGATCGGCTGCAGGGTCAACTCCACTCGTCGATTGCGCGCTCGACCGGCCTCGTCGTCGTTGCTGGCAATCGGATAGTCCTCTCCGTAACCGTAGGCGGCCACGCGTACGGGCAGGACCTGGCGAGAAATCAGGTAGCGTTCGACGGCCTCGGCGCGTTGCCGCGACAGCTCGAGATTGTAGATATCGCTGCCCAGCGAGTCCGTATGGCCGTCGATGATCAGTACCGTCTGTTCGAACTCGTTGACGACGAGCGCAACGGAGTCAAGCACGTCGAAGAATTCGCCTCGCAGCTCGGAGCTATCGAAGCCGAAGGTCACGTTGCCCGGCATGTTGAGGATGATGTCGTCTCCGCGTCGGGTCACGCTGACCCCGCTGCCGCGAAGCTGCTCTCGAAGCTCGGCTTCCTGTCGGTCCATGTAGCTGCCGATGGCCGCGCCGGAAAGTGCACCGATGCCGGCCCCGATCGCCGCTCGCTCGAGGCGGTCGCCACCGCTGATCGCTCCGATCACGGCCCCGATGCCCGCCCCGATCGCGACCCCCTGACCGGTGCGGCTGGTCCGCTGCTCCCCGGTCCAGGGGTCGGTCGTGGCACAGGCAGTCAAGAGCAGGCAGAGAGTCAGTGCAACAGCACATTTCGAGATCGATCGATTCTGAATCGTGCTGGCCGGCATGGCTGGGGTCTCCTGAAGTGATTGATGCGCGTAGCTTAAGGCTTTTCGATAAACCACGACTGAATATCGAGCGGATTCTTCAAGGGCGTCGATATCGATGATCCTTTTTCTGATCGGATTCCGATGATTGAGTCAGAGCGAGAGATCGCGATCAACACTATGGAGATCGATCACCATGATTCGGATAGTTTCAATGGGGGCGCTGCTCGCCTTGAGCGGTGTAGCTGACGCGCAGCTGGTCAATACTGAATTCGATACGGATCTGTCGGGTTGGCGGGTCACGGTCGAATCCCGAACCTCCTGGGTCGATGAGGATTCGAACGGCAATCCATCGTCCGGTGCCGTGGAGCTCACTAATCCTGCCGACGGTAACGGTGGCGTGTCCTACACGATCGAACAGTGCATCAATATCGAGAACGCCACCTTTCCCTATCTCATGAAAGCCTCCGCGCGGGTCCTGTCTGAAGGCGAGACCGGGATCAGTGCCAACATCATGCTCTGGGAGCACAACGGGCCCGACTGCACCCAGTTCGTCGGCTTCATCCAGTTCGTGGAGCTCAATCAGGACAGCCCCGTGTGGGAGTCGGGCTTCGAGCCCTTTACCCCCGCGGGTCCCGACACCCGATCCGTCGCGGTCAGACTCGGCATCAGGAAAGAGATTGGCACGGGTGCCGGCGGCCGCGTGCAGTACGACGATCTTTATTTCGGCAACGAAAACAATTTATTCCGGGACCGCTTCGAAGGCGACTGACCGCCTGTCTTCGAGCACGCCAACCTCTGGCACATGCGCGGGAACGGCACGTCGATGGACACTGGTGTTTTCCAATCAACCGGGGAACGACGGATCGATGAGAGGAATCGCTGCGACCGCTGCCTTCATTCAGGCGGCCTGCTACGTGCTGGGGTTCTTGCTGTTGCTGACCAGCATGAACCCCGGCAATACCGAGGGGTGGACGGGGCTCGATCGCCTGGCCTTCGTTCTCGATCGGGCCGCCCTTTTTCAGCTATGGAATATTGTCATCTACGTCGTCTTCGGCGTCGCCCTCGTCGCCATGACCTCTACACTGCATCGCCTTCTCGATCGGCCTGATTCGCCCTGGATGATGATTGCCACACCCTTCGGCTTCATCTGGGCCGGGCTGGTGATCGCCAGCGGCATGATCGCCAGCGTCGGTTTGACTCGCGCAGCCGACCTGCACGGCACGAGCCCGCAGCAGGCCGCCGATCTCTGGACAACGCTGGCGGTTGTTCAGAATGGCCTGGGCGGCGGCGTCGAGGTCGTCGGGGGACTTTGGGTCTTGCTGATCAGCCTCTGGTCTCTTCGCAGCCGCATCGTTCTACCGAGGTGGCTCAACGGCATCGGACTGATCGTTGGTCTTGCGGGGGTGTTGACGATCGTGCCCATGCTCGGCGGTCTCGGTGCCGTTTTCGGTCTGACGCAGATTGTCTGGTTCCTTGGCCTCGGCATCGTGTTGCTGCTGAAGCGCGACTCGACGGAAAAAGACCTGGTGAATTGACCCATTGAACGCTTGATCCATGGACATCAGTCGACGGCAGCGGCTGTCGCTGGCCTGGGCAGGCTGAATGAAACCGCCAAGCCGCCCCGCCTGCGGTTGCGGAGCTGGATCTGACCACCATGGGCTTCGATAATCTCCCGGCTGAGCGCCAGCCCGATACCGCTGCCGTCGGCGCGGGTCGAGTAGAAGGGGATCAAGGCGTGTGCCATGACCTTGTCGCTCATGCCGGGGCCACGGTCGGCCACGGTAATGCGCCAATGCGCAGCGCTGGATGCGATCGAGAGCGTGACGTCGTCCGGGCTCGACCCGGACTGATGCGCGTTCCGCAGCAGGTTGATCAGAACCTGCTCGATCTGCGCCCGGTCAGCGCAGAGTGGCTCTTCCGGCAGCTCGGCTTCGAGGCGAAAGGCCGTGGCGATCCCGACGCTTTCGAGCAATTCCGTCCAGTCGATGGTGATGCGTTCGGGGTCGGGTAATCGAGCAAACCCGGCGTAGCGATCGATGAAGTGTTTGAGTTGAGACGTGCGATCAGCCGTCATCCGGAGGACCTCGCGCAGACGATCATGATCGCCTCGCTCACTGAGTTGGCGCCCGGAGTGGAGTAGCGAACTGATCGGCGCGACGGAATTGTTCAACTCGTGGCTGATGACCCGAATGACCTTCTTCCAGTTGGCCACCTCCTGTCGATTGAGCTCGCGCGTCAGTCGTTCGAGCAGGACCAGCCGGTGCTCGCGTGAATTCAGGAGAAACAGTTTGCTGCGCAACATGAAGCGCTCGCGGTCCTTGTGCTCGTCTTCCACATCGAAGATGCCGTGGCGGAATTCACTGAGCGCGTCGGCGGCAGCCGGGGACTGGCGCTCGGCAAGCTCCGGCCAATGAAGTCCCTTGATGGGGTGGCCATCATTAAGCAGTCGGCGCGCGCCGACGTTGGCATACATCACGCGCTGCCTGGTATCCAGCAGAGCCATGGCGATGGGAGAGCTTTGCACGACCGTGTCGAGCAGCAGCTCGCGCTGGTGAAGCGCCAACCGTTCTTGCCGCATCACGGCCGTGGTGTCATTGAAGGCCGAAATCAGGGTGTTGATCTCTTCACCACCGCCGCGCTTGACGGCAATGGCAAAGTCGCCGTCCGCCAGTCCGTCAACGGCGTTGGCCAGCGCTCGAAGGCGACGAGTGAGGGGGGTAATCAGCAGCCGGCTGGAAATCAAGCCGACCAAAAGTGCGACGATCAATGTCAGCTGCCAGCGGTAGCCCAACCAGGCATCCAACAGTGCCCCGCCGACGGCGGCGGCAGCGGTGATGAGGACCACCAGCAGCGTACGACTCTGAAGTCCGTCTTGAATGGGCATATCGGGCAAGCGCATCGTCGCAACAGTCTAGCGGCGACGCGGCTCAGGAATCGAGTTCGATCCCGTACTTTTCCATTCGGCGGTAGAGGGCCTGGCGGGTCAGGTTCAGGCTGCGGGCAGCGCGAGCGACCACGCCATCATGCACTGCCAGTGCATGCCGAATACTGTCGGCTTCTTCCGCTTCCGTCGGCGGAGAGGGTAGCGATAGTCCGAGGTCATCGGGCCCGATGACGGCGGATGCCGCCAGAAGCTTGGCACGCTCCAGGCAATTGTGCAGCTCGCGCACGTTCCCCGGCCAGTCGTGGGCGGTCAGGGTGTCGCCGGCCTCGGGCGACAAGCGCCAGTCCGGGGCCAGAAAGTCTTCGGCGAGCGGCAGTATGTCCTGCCTTCTCTCTGCCAGCGGTGCCACGTCGAGGGTGATCACGTTCAATCGATACAGCAGGTCTTCGCGGAACCTGCCTTCAGCGACGGCCCGCTTCAAGTCCGTATTCGTGGCGCTGATCACTCGGACCTTGACGCGCTGGGTCGTCGACGAGCCGATGGGTTCGAATTCACCCGTCTGCAGCACGCGCAGCAGCTTCATCTGACCCGCGGGCGTGAGATTGCCCACCTCATCGAGGAAAAGTGTGCCGCCGTCGGCGGCAGCAAAACGGCCTTCGCGCGAACGATCAGCGCCGGTGAACGCCCCGACCTCGACGCCGAACAGCTCCGCCTCCAGCAGTTCGTCCGGCAGGGCGCCGGCATTGACGGTGATGAAGGGGCCCTTGGCCACGGCTGAATTGGCCTGGATGATCTCGGCGATCTTGCCCTTGCCGGCACCATTGGGACCGGTGATGAGCACCGGCACATCGGCGTTCGCGACGCGCGCTGCCACGGCGAGCAGTTCGTGCATCTTCTGGCTCTGGTAGATCGCTCCACAGAGTTCGAAGCTGCTCGCCAGCTCACCTTTGGCTGCGGCTGATTCGGCCTCCACCGCCCGCTTGTCATCGCGTGCGGTTTTCAGCGCCAGAAGATTGTTGACCGTCGTGATCAGACGCTCGTCGTCCCAGGGCTTGGCCAGATAGTCAGCCGCCCCGGCCTTGACCAATGATACGGCCTGCTCCAGATGGGTCCAGGCAGTGAGCAGGATGATCGGTAGCTCGGGATCCATCGATCGCAGGTCTTCGAAGAGCGCCATGCCCTCATCGCCGGAGGTGGTGTCGCCTTCGAAATTCATGTCAGCGATAACCAGATCCGCCTCGCCTGCCTCGACGCGCGCCTTGCCCTCGACCGGGGAGTGCACGCTGTCGGCCTCGATGCCGTTGACGTCAAGCAGGACTTCCAGGGCTTCGCAGACTCCGGGATTGTCATCGATGATCAGAACACGCTGAGGCTGGCTCACGTCCACTCCTTCCTGTCAGTGCCTGTCAGACCGTTCGAGTTGCGACGGCGGGCGCAACATGGGCGGCGCGGCGGGCCGGACCGAAGGAGGCCAGCAGGCTCAAGGCCCAGATCGCCACCAGCCCAACCGGCAGATACCACAGCGGTAGACGGGGCAGCTCGAAGCTCTGAACCAGATAGTAGTTCAGCAAGGAGGTCAGTATCAGTCCGAAGGACAGGCCGATGGAGGTGATCAGCCAGTTCTCGATCAGAAAGTAGCGCACCACATGCCAGCGCTGGGCACCCAGGGCGCGGCGCGTACCGATCTGCTTGGTGCGCTGGTTGACCAGAAAACTGACCAGGCCAACGATCCCCAGGCCGGTCACGATCAGCAGCAGCGAGATGATGACCATCAGGACCACGGCTGCAGTGCGCTCGCCGGAGTAGCTGTCGGTCATGAATTTTTCCAGCGAAATCACGTTTCGCACCACCCGATCGGCGTAGCGGTCCGCCAAGGCCTTTTCGACGCCAGCCATCACGGCATCGCGCTGCCCCGGTTCGCTTCGGACCAGGAACCTGCTCGAGTCGCCGATCATTCGCGCCGGTACCAGCATCGAGTTGCCGACGGCATCCCAACTGACCCAGGAGCCGAACATGCGCTCGACGATACCAACGATCTCCAGCGAATTGTTTCTGGAGTAGACGGTTTTGCCCAGCGCGTCCCCATCGGGGAACAAGGCATCGGCCATCGCTTGCGTCACGATGATCACTTCCGGCATGGTCGTAGAACGTGCTTCACGCCACACCAGGTCTGCATCCGTGAAATTTCTCCCGGCGATCAGATTGACGCCAAGCGACTCGATGCCCCGAGTATCGACCATGTAGTAGTTGCCATCACCGCGACGTGCACCTTCGGCGTCTGCATCTGGAAGGGTACTGAGTTGCTGACCCGAACCGCTGCCCGACAGGGGAATGGAGTTCGTGGTTGTTACCGCTTTGACGCCCGCCACCGATTCGATCGCTGCAAGATCCAGCGGAACTTCGGCGCGGTAGTCGAAGCTGCCGCCAAAGTTGATCGTATCGACGGAAAAGGTGTTCTCCACGTCGAGCCCGGTGGGCCGCAGCATGGTCTGCAGTCGATCGAGGGCCAGAAAACCGGCGTTGCACAGCACGGCCATGGTGACTGCGATCTGGGCTGCAACCAGGATAGCACCGAGGCGATTGCGCAGGATGGTACTCAGGATGGGACGAATTTCCATGGTGGAATTCCTTATTGCGTTTTCAGATAGCGCGCAGGCGCCAGGGCGCTGATGCGTAAGGCGGGATAGAGGGCGGCCATGGTCGTGGCAACCACTGACACGACGATGGCCGTGGCCATCATCACCCAGTCCATTTCATAGCGCGTGCTGTTGCTGGCGTCGGTGAGCGCAAGCATGCCCTGCAGACCCAGCATGGCCAGGGCCATGCCGAGCAGGCCACCGACAACGCCGATCAGGATGATCTCGACCAGGCTCTGGCGAACCAGTGCGCCGCGGGTGGCACCGACGGCCCGTCGCAACGCCAGTTGCGGCGCCCGGGCGGTAAACTTGGCCAGGACCAGACCAACGCTGTTGAGCAGGCAGACCATCAGAAACAAGGCCGACAACCAGAGCAGGACCTTGGTGGTATCGGAAGCGACCCGCTCTGCGACCAGCCACTCCTGAACGTTACGGAAGCGATAGTTGACCGGGGCTTCGTAACGCCCGGCGGCGCGCTGCGCCTCGCTGTAAACCGTCAGGTAGGACTCGAAGTCTCCTCGTTCGCCGGCGCCACCGATCTCGACCCAGTAGCTGATCCATACGCAGGAGCTCTGCAGAAACCCGGCAAAGGAATCCACATCGCCATCGCCATTGCAGCGCGTATTGCCCCAGGTTTCGTATTCTTTCTGCAGCGTCAGAGCGAAGGGCACGAACACGTCTTCTGTTTCCAGCCATGAGCCATTGGTCAGGTCGTAGAATTTCGGTGAGGGGCTCCAGTCGTCGATGACTCCGACCACGCGGTAGTAGTCCTCGTCGAGCAAGACGCTTTCACCGACACTGTCAATGGAGCCGAACAGCCTCTCACTCATCGAGCGCGTCAGCACGACCACCTGCGGTGCCACGTCGGGATCGGACTGCTGCCAGGTTCCGCCCGCCAGAAAAGGCACGTCGAACATATGGAAGAAGTCTGGCGACGTAGCACGACCGACCGCACGAATGGGCAGACCCTCGTAGTCGTCCGTAGCGATGCCGAAGCCGGTCTTGAACGATGCGGACTGACGGATGCCGCGGTCATCCCGAAGCAGGTTCATGGCATCGGTATAGCTGATCTGATCGGGTGGTTCGCGTCCCTCTTCCCAATCGGGTCCCATTAGAAAGCTGTCCAGCTGCACGTGATAGAGCTGGTCGTTCTTGTGGGCCATCGGGTTCTTCGACGACACGTAGTAGACATTGAGCGCGGTCATGAAGGTGCCGACTCCGACACCGATCGCGGCGATCATCAGGGCCGTCAGCACCGGATTGCGCCGCATCGAGTGCCAGGCCAGGCGGAAGTCGTAGTCGAGCATCACGCCACCGCCTCGGCTGCGGCCGGGTTGACGGTCTCCAGATCGCTGACCTGACCGTCCAGCAGGTGGATGTTGCGATGAGCGCGTCGCGCAAGCTCCGGGTCGTGCGTGACCATGATGACGGTCACGCC
Source organism: uncultured Wenzhouxiangella sp. (assembly GCA_964504865.1). GTDB lineage: Bacteria > Pseudomonadota > Gammaproteobacteria > Xanthomonadales > Wenzhouxiangellaceae > Wenzhouxiangella. The sequence goes on along the minus strand of CAZDFS010000007.1, from coordinate 33,053 downwards.
GTCCTCGTTGATCCTCTCCAGCAGCTCCATGACCTGACGAGCCATCAGCGAGTCGAGGTTGCCGGTGGGCTCATCAGCAAGGACGAAGCGCGGACGACCGGCCAGCGCGCGGGCAATGGCAACGCGCTGCTGCTGCCCACCGGATAGTTCGGCGGGCAGATGCTTGGCTCGCGCCGACAGGCCGACGACCTGGAGCGCTTCTTCGATCCGCTCCCTGCGCTGTGCGGCGGATAGCTTGCGATAGCGCAGGGGCACGTCGACGTTGTCGAAGACGTTGAGGTCGGGGATCAGGTTGAAACCCTGAAAGATGAAACCGATCTTCTCGCTGCGCAGGCGCGAGCGTTCCCGATCGTTCAGGCGAGTGATGTCCTGGCCGTCCAGAATATAGCGGCCGCTATCATAGTCTTCCAGCAGGCCGGCAATGTTGAGAAAAGTGGTCTTGCCCGATCCGGAAGGCCCGGTGACCGCGACGAACTCGCCCTCGGCCACGCTCAGATTCAGTTCGCGCAGGGCGTGGGTCTCGACCAGCTGTGTGCGGTAGACCTTGGTGATGTTCTGCATGTCTAACATGCGACTTCTCCTGATTGGAAGTGAGTTCAGTTCTGGATGAGGACCGTGTCGGCCTGCTCGAAGCCGCTCGTGTCGCTGATCACGATCCGCTCGCCCGGGTTGAGGCCGTCGAGGATCTCGATCTGCCCGGTGCCGATGGAACCGGTGACGACGGGGCGGCGCAAGGCCTGCTGACCGACGACGACGTAGACGAAGCGACCGCCTTCGGCATCGAAGAAGGGGCCCCGGGGAACCAGCAGGGTGTCGGGCTTGCGCTCGAGCAGGATGGTGGCGGCCACGCGCTGGTTCTGGCGAATGCTCTGTGGCGGTGCCTCCAGGAAGCGGATGCGCGCCGTGACCTGGCGCTCGGAGATCTCCGGGCTGATGGCCACCAACTCGCCGGCGTAGTCGGTCTGGCCCCAGCGCACGGTGGCGGGCATGGCCAGGCTCAGGTCGCGGGCATAGCTCTCCGGGATCCGGACTTCGACCTCGAAGGCGCTCAGATCGACGACGCTCATCAGCGCCTCGTTCGCGGAAACAAAGGCACGGTCGGCGACCAGAAGGTTGCCGACCATACCGGTGACCGGCGAGATCAGCTCGAGTCGGGCGACCTGGCGTTCGAGATCCTCGACCACCAGGCGCTGGCGGGCAACGTCGGTTCGCAGCTGATCATTCTCGAAGGCCAGCAGATCGTCCAGGAGTTCAGCTTCAGCCAGGGCGTGCTCGTGCACGAGTCGGGCTCGCTCGAGTTCGTCGTCGGTGCGTTCATAGTCGATCTCACTGATCGCATTGACCTGTCGGGCAGACTGCGCCCGGCGACGTTCGCGGTCAGCAGCCGTCAGTGCGACAAGGGCTTCGTCGATCACGCGGCGCTGGGCCAGTTTCCGGGTGCGAGCGTCGATCCCGCTGCGGGCCAGCGAGGTTTCGATCCCTTCCATCACTGCGCGCTCCTGCGCCAGTCGATTGGTGAGCTCCGGACTGTCGACGACGGCCAGGCGTTGGCCCTCGATGACATCGGCGCCGGCCTGAATCGTAAAGGTGACGGTGCCGGCCGCAGGGGCATAGAGCGTCGGGCTCACTGCAGCCACGATCTGACCCTGGACGGAAATGTCGCGCACGAGCTCGTCGCGCTCGACCACGGCGGTCCGCAGCCGCTCGCCGGCGACGGAACGCTCGGCATCGGCCCAGGCCGTGAGCCTGGGCAGAATGAACGCGCCGGCAAGCACAACAATCAACAGGATGGCGATCCAGAGCCAGCGGCGCCGTGACGAATCAGCGTGGCGTGGAGCATCCTGGGCAGCCGTATCTCGAATCATGCCAGGGTAGATTCAAGCTTCGTGCCAAAATACAAGCTGTTGAATTATATAGATTTAATTCATCAGCAAGTGTCCGACCGGACACTTCCCTGTGTCCGCTGTCCGGCCTGAGAGGGGTATGGCGCGCTGCCGGTGACCGCTATCGATCGACGTCGAATGGGGCGGATCGAGGCGTTGACCCGGAGCTGTTGCTGAGGTGATGCGGCCCTGCGCGAGCTCATCAAGGGAGAAGAGAACAACTGTCGACTGGCGGTGGGTCCCTCGGTCGTCAAAACACCCAGTTCACGCCGACCGAGACCATGTCGATGCCGTCTTCGATCTCGTAGTGTTCGTACTCGGCGCGAAACTCGAGGGACAGGAGCATGAACTTCGCGCCGATCCCCAGGCCCAGGTCCGTGCCGCTTTCATCGATTCCCCCACTGAAGGGGCCGATGATTCGGCCGTCCAGGTCCCACGCGATGGCACCGAGCTTGCCAAACAGGCCGACCGGCCCGACATCAATTCCCGCCACGCCCCATAGGTTGGCGCCCGTAATATCCGCTTCGGCGCGGTAGATATTTAGACGAGTAGAGGGACTGCCGAAGTCGACGTAGCCGGCCTCGACGCCCAGATCGACCAGCGGCAGGTCGACGATGTAGCCGCCAAAGACCTTCCAGGCCGCCTCGCTCTCGTCGAAGCCGAACACCTCGCCGTCGTTGCCGGGCACGTCCAGCTCGACCCAGGCCAGGCCGGTGCTGCCGCCCAGATACCAGCCGCCGTCGGCGAGGGCGTTGGTCGAGGCGAGTGCGGTCGCGAGGAGCAGGATGAGGCTTGAAGCTTGGCGTCGCGAGGTCATGATCCGTGTGCCCATGAGTGACTGAGGTCAGGGGTGATCATAGACCGATCAACGCCCCGATGGAAAGATTCGGCAGGCTTTGAACTGGACCGAGGGCCCTGCGAGCGAACAGAAAAAAGGCGATCGGCCGGCGCCGATCGCCTTTCTCTGAACTTAGATTGTGGTGCGCGATCAGTACTTGATCGTGCAGCCGTAGGGACGGGTCATGGTGTCGGTGATGGGCTGGCCGGCGGCCATCTCGGTCAGGGCGGCGACGACGTACTGGGTGGCGCCCGGGATATCGGCCGGGTTGCTCGAGGGGTTGGAATCGATGCCGCCCATGTACTGGAGAACGCCGTCTTCGTCGATGATGTACATGTGCGGGGTGACGCGGGCATCGTAGGCGCGGCCCATGTCGCCGGATTCGTCGAGGAGCACGGCAGCGGGGCTGGCGTTGCGGCTGGCAGTCAGTTCATCTGCCTGCTCGGGCGAGACGTGGCCCTGGGCGCCGGGCTTGGACGAGATCACGCTCAGCCAGACCACGTCATGCTCATCGCGCGCCATCCGCTGCTGGCCCTGCATATTGTCCGAACCGTAGTGCTTGACCACGAAGGGGCACTCGTGATTGGTCCATTCGAGAACGACCTTCTTGCCGGCGAAGTCCGACAGACTGTGCTCGACGCCGGCGGTATCGACGACGGTGAAGTCGGGGGCGGGCTGGCCGACCTGGGGGGCAGCCTGGGCATTGAAGGAAAAGGCCAGTGCGGCCAGTGAAGCAACGATGAGGTTTTTCATAGCGACTCTCCTTGGTTTGATATCGCTTTACGCAGCAATCGGGCAGAGCTTTTTCCCGCCCTCAAAGTGATTCAACGGCGCTGACCACCAGTCCAGGCGTCAGGACCTGAGGCAGCACCCGGGGCTCGCCGCCGCCCCGAGGATAGACCACGTAGAGCGGCACGCCGTTGCGTCCGAATTCTGCGAGATAGTCCGTGATGGCCGCATCCCGACGCGTCCAGTCGCCTTTCACGTAGACCACGCCTTCCGTCTCGAAGGCCTCGCGAACCTCGGTCTTGTTCAGGGCGACACCCTCGTTGACCTTGCAGGTCAGGCACCAGTCGGCGGTCATGTTGACGAACACGGCGGTATCGGGGTCGGCGCGGAGCTCGGCCAGGCGAGTCGCGGAATAGTCTTCCCACCAGGCATCAGCCGATTGAGTCGGTGAAGATTCGAAGCGCGCGGCGGCGGCGAGGGCGGCCACGGCGACCACCAGGCCAACGACGACCGAGCTATGGCGCGCCACCGCCAGCACGGGTCCGCGGTCCCTTTTGCCGATCAGCCACAGGCTGAAGGCCAGGGCGACCAAGCCGATCAGGACGGCGGCCAGGCCGTTCGCGTCGGTCTGGCGGGCCAGCACCCAAATCAGCCAGACCACGGCGAGGTAAAGGGGAAAGGCCATGGCCTGCTTGAAGGTGTCCATCCACGGTCCTGGCCGCGGCAACCAGCGGGCCAGGGCCGGGCTGAAGCTCAGCAGCAGCAGCGGCAGGGCCAGGCCGAGACCCAGGGCAACAAAAACACTCATCGCCATGGGCCAGGCCATCAGCACGGCGGCACCCAGGGCGGCACCCATGAAAGGGGCGGTGCAGGGACTGGCCACAATGCAGGCCAGCACGCCGGTGAAAAACGAGCCGCTCAAGCCCGATTTCTCGGTCAGACCCTGGCCGGCGTTCATGAAGCCGCCACCCAGATCGAACAGGCCCGACAGCGATAGCCCGAGGGCGAATAGGACGTAGATCAGCAGGCCCACAATCCAGGGCGACTGCAGCTGGAAGCCCCAGCCGATGGCCTCGCCGGCCGAGCGCAGGGCAATCAGCACGGCGGCCAGGGCGGCGAAGCTCAAGACCACGCCGGCGGTGTAGGCAAGACCGTGAGCGCGCTGATCACTACCCGCCCCCTCGACCAGGCTGATCGCCTTGATCGACAGCACGGGAAAGACGCAGGGCATGAGATTCAGCAGCAGGCCGCCGAGGAGCGCCAGGCCTAGGGCGCTCAGCCAGCCGATCGGCGGCGTGCTCGAGGCACCACTCGAGGTCAGTGCGCCCGTGCTGATCAGGGCGCCGGCCTGGGCGTTGAGCCGGTAAGCCTGGTTGTTTGGCCGATCGACGAGGACGAAGTCCAGCGATTCCGGAAAGCGATTGACGAAGGGCGAGAGCGCCTGCGCGACGAGCAGCTGGCCTTCGCCGGCGTTCAGCACCGGTTCGACCGAGTGATCGACCAGGTTGTTGTCTTCGGAAAAGAACTCCCAGCCTCGGGCCGCGCCGATGGCCTCTGATTCCAGCTGCACGCTGAGCTGGCCGCCCTCGGTGGAAAAGCGCGCCGGCCAGTCGACCGCTTCGGGCCGCCGCGCATCGGCCCAGGCGAACAGCTCGGCGACGTCGCGGTCGGCCATCGGCGCCTGCTCGATGACCGGCAGCTCCAGCACCAGGGTCGCATCCCCGGGGATGCAGATCTCTTCGCAGACCAGCCAGTCGGCGCGAGCCTCGAGGCGCAGCGGCCGATCGGTCGGCAGGTCATCGGGAATCGATAGCGTCACCGGCAGCAGGTGCTCGCCGTCGTAGCCGTAGTTGATCAAGTGAGCAAAGGGGATGGCGTCGGGATAGGGCCAGGCAATGTCTGAAGCGCTCACGCCCTCGGGCAGGCTCCACTCGATCGTCGTGGCCAGGCCCGAATCACCCGGGTTTTTCCAGTAGGTGTGCCAGCCCGGATCGGGCACCAGGCGAAGTCCCACGCGCAGATCCGTCCCCGGCCTCACGGAATCGACCTCGGCGACCAGCTCGGCCTGCAGATGATCGCGCTGGACCAGGCCGCTGGAGGCAGCGTCGACCGGCTGACTTCCCAGTGAAACCAGAATCAGCAGCGCGGCGATCAGCGTTCGAAAGAGCATGGGAATTCAGAGCCTGTCGAGCATCGGGAGTTCCAATCCGTCCGTAACGATATCGCAAACCTTGTCAATTGAAGGATCGGGGTTTGGGAGAAAGCGGCGAGGGGTGCCCCCGGCGGCGGCGCCAAGGGTCGATCGGTTCGGACGATTAATTCGATCTCTGGGGAGCTTGTGTGCTTGGTGATGAGCTGGTGCATTCCCACCCATCGGGGTTATCGCGTAGGTCATTGCGATCGGTCAAGTGGCTGAATTCTCACCGGCCGCCGCCGCAACCCTTGGCGCCGCCGCCGGGGGCACCCCTCCCCGCTGAGAGATTGGTGGGGTTTAGGGCTTGTGTTTTCGGAATCCTTCAGACTGTTGCATCGGGTGCTGTCGGTCGGGGCGGACGGGTCAGTGCGCGGATTAAGTCACCCAATCGATCGCGCCCATCACCTGTCTCCTGATTTCGAGAGTGCTGGATTGCCTATCCGTCATCGAAAGTAATTGGACGGCACCCAGCGCCCCGGTCGTCGGCTCTACTTATACAGTCGATCGTACTGACCCGTTCGCCCCGACCGGCAGCACCCGATGCTCGTTGCTCGCTATTGGCCCCCTGGCAAGATTTGCCTGCGACAGCGATTGAACAAGAACCGACACTCAGCGCTGGCAACGAATGCAGAAGAACGTGCTGCGCTGGCCGATCACTTCTCGACGGATGGTCTCGCCGCAGGTCGGGCAGGGTTCGCCCTCTTTCCCATAGACAAGCAGGCTCTGGCCGAAGTAGCCGGGGGTGCCGTCGCTGACGGTGAAATCGCGCAGGGAGGTGCCGCCGACGTCAATGGCTCGGGCAAGAATTTCCTTGATCGCCTCGGCCAGGCGGTCATAGCGCTTCCGGCTGACGCGGCCTGCCGGGCGCCGCGGGTGGATGCGGGCGCTGAACAGGGCTTCGCAGGCGTAGATGTTGCCGACGCCGACCACGACCTGCCCGTTCATGATGAAGGTCTTGACCGGGCCGCGCCGGCCGCGACTCAGGCGCCAGAGATACTCACCGTTGAAGGCGTCGTCAAAGGGCTCCGGCCCCAGATGGACCAGGTGCGGATGAGTCAGCGGGTCGTCGGTGGTCCAGAACAGCGCACCGAAGCGGCGCGGGTCCGTGTAGCGGATCAGATGGCCCTGCCCCATCTGGACATCGACGTGATCGTGGGCGCCGGCGGCCGGCGGATCGGCCCAGCCGCGGAAGGAGCCGGACATGCCCAGGTGCCAGAGCATGTGGCCGGCCTCGAGCTGCCAGATCAGCCACTTGGCTCGCCGCTGCATGGCGATGACCGTCTGGCCCTCGGCCTGGCGGATCGCGTCGGGAATCGGCCAACGCAGGTCCTTCTTGCGAACCGAAATCCGCTCGATCACCCGCCCCTCGGTCAGCGGCGCCAGACCGCGGCGGGTGGTTTCGACTTCAGGTAACTCGGGCATGGTTCAGCGGCATCGGCGTCGAACGAAACCCCATTATGCTCGCAGACCGCAAAATGATTGAAATGGGTGATGACTGACGATTGAAAAGCCTGGTCACGCAAAAGCGCGAAACGCGCCAAGATCGCAGAGCGGAAAGTGTTCATTTCACTTTGCGGGCTTGGCGCGCTTCGCGTTTAAAAGGCTTCCTTTGCTGCTTCGCTGCTTTGCGACCAAAAGACTGTCGATCTGATCGCGCTACTGCTGTTTCAGCTGCCGCTCGTGGTAACAAACTCCGGATAGGCTTCCATGCCGCATTCGTGGGCGTCGAGGCCGTCGTATTCGTGCTCTTCGTCCACCCGCAGCCCCATCGTTGCCCTGATCGCGAACCAGACGACCAGCGAGGCGGTGAAGACAAAGCTGAAGATCACCCCGATGCCCAGCAGCTGGCCGCCGACCGTGGCCTCCCCGTTCGAGAGCAGAACGGCCAGGACGCCGAAGACGCCGCAGCTGCCGTGGACCGAGATCGCACCCACCGGATCGTCGATCTTCAGTCGGTCCAGACCGATGATCGAGGCCACGACCAGCAGGCCGCCGCAGAGGCCGATTACTGCTGCCAGGCCATAGCTCGGCGAGAGCGGGTCGGCAGTGATCGAGACCAGTCCGGCCAGGGCACCGTTGAGTGCCATGGTCAGGTCGGCCTTGCCGAAGATGACGCGCGCCAGGAGCAGAGCACCGATCAGTCCGCCGGAGGCGGCCAGGTTGGTGTTGACGAAGACCCGGGCCACGTTGTTGGCCGAATCGAAGTTCGAGACCTGCAGCTCCGAGCCGCCGTTGAAGCCGAACCAGCCCATCCAGAGGACGAACATACCCAGCGTGGCCAGGGGCAGGTTGGCGCCGGGGATGGCACGGATCGAGCCGTCGGGGCCGTAGCGACCGCGGCGCGGGCCGAGGAGCAGAACGCCGGCGATCGCTGCCGACGCACCGGCCAGGTGGACGATGCCCGAGCCGGCGTAGTCCGAGTAGCCGGCCTGGTACAGGAAGCCCTCGCCCCAGCTCCAGTAGCCCTGCATCGGATAGATGAAGCCGGTCAGGACGACGGCAAACAGCAGGAAGGACCACATCTTCATGCGCTCGGCCACCGCGCCGGAGACGATCGACATGGCGGTGGCCACGAAGACCATCTGGAACATGAAGTCGGCCGCGTTGGAATAATAGGTGTCACCACCGCTTGCGGCTGTTGCCTCCATCGTGTTTTCCGGGCCGGGCAGGAAGCTCACGCCGGACCAGAAGGCGTTGGCCCCGGTCTCGGGGTACATCAGCGTGTAGCCGAACAGCAGGTACATCAGGCAGGCGATGGCGAACAGGGCTACGTTCTTGGTCAGGATCTCGACCGTATTTCGGGCCCGGACCAGGCCGGCCTCGAGCATGGTGAAGCCGGCGGCCATCCACATGACCAGGGCAGCGCAGATCAGAAAGTAGAAGGTGTCGAGGGCGTACTGAATCTGAAGCGTCGTTTCCATGTTGAATCCTCTCGAAGTCCGGGGGTGCGCTTACAGCGCGGCGTCGTCGGTTTCACCCGTGCGGATGCGGATGACCTGTTCCAGCGAGGTCACGAAGATCTTTCCGTCGCCGATCTTGCCGCTGCCGGCAGTTTCCTGGATGGCCTCGACGACGGCCTGGAGCTGGTCCGCGGTCACGGCGATCTCGAGCTTGATCTTGGGCAGGAAGTCGACCTTGTATTCGGCGCCCCGGTACAGCTCCGTGTGGCCCTTCTGGCGGCCGAAGCCCTTGACCTCGCTCGCGGTCATGCCCTGGACGCCGACGCGCGCGAGGGCTTCGCGCACCTCATCGAGCTTGAAGGGTTTGATGATGGCGGTGATGAGCTTCATTGGTGGATCTCCCATGGCGAGTGCGTTGCACGGTTGCAAATTGAAGGAGCAAAAGCCATGCCATCGCCTGATCAGCGGCGAAAACCCCGGGTTTAACGGGATGTGCGAGAGTTGAGCTGATCGGGATCGAAGCAGCGTCGCGTGCGCTGCTGAAGAATTGAGCACCTGGGGCCGACGCGCAACCCTGCAGGATAAAGCGGCATAAAAAGGCCCCGGCGGTGCGCGCCGGGGCTTGCTTGTCAGCGTGGGCTGGGGGGGCGCGGTCAGTCCAGGGGCGCGCCCAGCACGGTGGTGAAGCTGCCGCCGCCCATCTGCGGGGGCAGACTGCCTTCGATCCGGACCGTGTGGCGCGGCGCATCGGCCTTGATCCAGTAGGTCTGGTCACCGCCTTCACCGTCGATCGCCGTCAAGGCCACGCGGAAGGTCTCGAACTCGCCCTCGGGGACCTCGATGGTTTCGGGCCCGGTCACCTCGACCTGGTAATAGCGCACGCGCTGCTGGGCACCGACCACGGCGATCCGGAGGTTCGTGCGCAGTCCGTCGCGCAGCTCGAGCCCGGCGAGAGCCAGTTCGAGGCCGGCATCACCGCCGAAGACCGGTGCCTCCAGCTCGATGCTGATGGGCATTTCGTTGCCCTGCATTTCGATCGAGCCGCTGACCTCGCGGGCCCCGAAGTCCACGTTCACGGTGGTCGGGCCCTGGTCGATGGTGCGACGAATGGGCCGCAGGCTGGTCCCGTCGATCACATAGCGATCGCCGAGCTCGCCCATTGGCGTGCGGCTGTCGGTCTCGATCACGATGACCTGCTGCGTGTCGTCGATCTGACGCGTGACGCTGCGCGTGGCGTTGACCGCCATGTCACCGGTCGGCAGGGACAGGGTCGTGGTGTAGACGAACTCGCCCTCGGCCACGTTCTGTGCATCGACGGTCGGCAGCGGCAGGGTCCGTGCGGCATCGAGCTCATCGGCGACGTCCTCGACGACGACGCTGTCGACGTCGACGGTGATGGCTTCCAGGCGCTGGGCGATCTCATCGGACATGTCTGACTGGTGGCGTCCGCCGAGATGCATGGCCATGAATTCCTCGCTGCGCGCGTACATCGCCAGGCGATTCTCGCGGCCGCGGAAGCCGTGCCCCTCGTCGGGCGCGACGATGTACTCCACGTCCAGGCCGCGCTCGCGCATGGCGACGACGATCTGATCGGCTTCGGCCTGCTTGACGCGCGGGTCGTTGGCGCCGTGGATCACCAGCAGCGGGCGCTGGATCTTGTCGACGTGGTTGATCGGCGACTGGCGCTCGAGCTGCGCGCGACCCTCTTCCGTGTCCGGATTGCCCATGCGCAGGGTGAAGATCTGACGCGCCGGGCCCCAGTAGGCCGGGATCGAATTGATCAGGCTGATCAGGTTCGATACGCCGACGATATTGACGCCGCAGGCGTAGAGCTCGGGGGTGAAGACCATGCCGGCCAGGGTGGCGTAGCCCCCGTAGGAGCCGCCCATGATGCAGACCCGGTCGGGGTCGGCGATGCCCTCGTCGATCAGGTACTGGACGCCATCGGTGATGTCGTCCTGCATTGCATCGCCCCACTCGTTGTTACCGGCATTCAGGAACGCCTTGCCGAAGCCTGTCGAGGCGCGGAAGTTCGGCTGCAGCACGGCGTATCCGCGATTGGCGAGGAACTGGACCAGGGCGCTGTAGCCCCAGGTGTCGCGGTACCAGGGACCGCCGTGGATCAATGCCACAACGCCCAGGTTTTCCGCCTCGACGCCGTTGGGCAGGGTCAGGTAGGCGGGAATCTCCAGGCCGTCGCGCGCCTGGTAGCGAATCGGCTGCATGCTGGCCAGCTGATCGCTGGGCAGATCCGGGCGGGATCGGTAGAGAAGCTCGACGGTCCGCGCTTCACGATCGAAGACATAGACCGAGCCGGGATCGACATCGCGCGACAGGCTGACCAGTACGGTGGAGCCATCGGCGGTCTGGGACGGCAGGCCGATTTCACCCTCGGGCAGCTCCTCGCGCAGAAAGGCCAGGTCGGCGGCGAACTCGTCGGTTTTCGGATAGATGCGAACGCGATCGCCGACATAGACCGTCGCCTGCAGCTCGTTCGTGTCGGGGTGCAGGATCACGCTGCCAAAATCGACTTCGCCTTCCGGATCGCGTTCGAAGAGGGTCAGTCCGTAATCGTCCAGGTCCATCAGGTAGAGCCCGGTCAGATCGTTCTCCTCGCCCTTGTTGGAAATGAACCAGACCTGCTCACCGTTCGGGTGGAAACTCGCGGGTCCACAGCTCTCCAGCCAGCTGCACTCGTAGATCACATCACCCAGCTCGTTGTCGTTGACTGCAAGGACCTCCGTGCCGCCTTCGCTGTTTATGCGCTGGGCCATGCGGATGTTGCCCTGCAGGTCCGCTGACCAGCCGGCGATGTTCTGCGTGTTCTCGATCAGCAGCTCGCGCTCGCCCGTCGAGATCTGGACGCGGTAGACGTCGTGGAGTGCCGGGTCGCGGTCATTCAAACCGACCAGCATGTGATCCGGCGTGTCCTTGGGCACGCTGAGGATGAAGGCCCGGACGCCGTCGAAGTCGGTCAGGTTGCGCGCATCGGGTACGCCCGTCGTCGCATCGACCTCGCCGTCCGGATCGACCGCCCAGACGTGGAAGTTTTCGTCGCCACCCTTGTCCTGGACGTAGAGCACGTACTCACTGTCGCGGCTCCAGAAATAGCCCGGCACGGGCTTGTCGTCGGCGGTCAGCGGGCGAGCGTTGTCGAAGTCCTCCTCGATCGTCTTGATCCAGATGTTGCGAACGCCCTCGTAGGGCCGGATGAAGGTGATGTAGCGCCCGTCCGGCGAGATCTGAGCGCCGGAGACTTCCGGGTCGCCAAAGAACAGGTCGCGGTCGATGAGCGGGGGCAATTCGTCGAGATAGGCCAGCGGTTCGGCGCGATCGGCGAGCGCCGTCGAGGCCAGGCCCAGCAGGAGCAACACTCCCACGGCAGTCTTCAGGCGGGTCATAGGATGTCCTTCAGGAATGAGTCGAAGAGACCCAAAAGGCTACCGAAGACGGTGCCTTATTGCCATAGGCCGGAGGTCACGTCACTCAGGGGGGCGGCAGAAGAAAACGCGCCAGGATGGGCTCGTGATCGGCGGCCTGATCGGCCCGGCGCGCGTTGACGTGAACGACCTCGATCTCGGCCTTCTCTGCCAGCGATGGCGTGGTCAGGATGTGGTCGATGGCCTGACCGTTGCCGCGAAAGATGTAGGTCCAGCGCTGGTTGAGGTGGAGGAGTTCGATCAGGTTGACCAAGCGCTTGTCGCCGACGCCCTTGAGGAGCTCCAGCGGGTCGGAAAACCAGTGGTCATTGAGATCACCCAGGACCACCCAGTGGGCGTCTTCGGACCAGGCATCTCGCGCGACCAGCGCCTCGCGCACGGCTTGCGCCTGGCGCCGCCGCGCCTCGGCCCGGCCGACGATGCGCTCGCCCTCACCGAACAGCGGCGAGCTGCCGCCCTTGGAGGAGAAGTGATTGTTGATGAGATCGATGCGATGGCCGTTAAACTCGAAGGCAGCCAGCAGGGGCGCACGCGAGCCGTCGAAGGCCGGGTGAACTACCCGCTCGATGCTGTCGTCGATCACGTCCACGCGATCATCGTTGTAGAGATAGCCGTTGCGGATATTACCGCCGGGCTGACCACCCTCACTGTCCCGGACGGGCGGCCGGTCGATGAAGCGATAGCGAGGACCGCCGGCGTTGACGATGGCGTCGATCAGCGCGGCGAAGGTCTCGTCCGCATCGACGACCTCGCCCAGTTCGGCGCCGTTGCTGTCCTGGATCTCCTGCAGGGCGACGATGTCCGGGCCGGCCATGTTGATGGCGATATGAGCACCGAGGCGAGCCATGCGGCCGCTCCCGATGTCGTCGTCGATGTCGTCATCGCCCTCGACGCGACCGAGGCGCTCGATGACGGGGTCGAGGTTTTCGACGTTGTAGGCGGCGACGGTCAGATGATCCGGGCCGGGCACCAGCGTTGTGCGCGGCGACAGCGCGTCCGGGGCGCGATCGGCGGGAATCAGGTCGAGGGCATGGCTTGCCTGGACGCGGTACCCGCCGAAGGCATAGTGGACCACCCCCTCGAGGCGCCGGAAGCGATCGCCGGGGTGGGCCGGTCGCGGAAAATCCCGCCGGAGCATCGGATGGGCGCTGATCTGGATCCGATCGAGGTGGTCCGGGTCCTGGTTGGCCACGAGGACGCCATGGTCGTTCAGGCCGGGATGGTCCGACGGGCTGATCACCCAGGTGTCGCCGAAGCGATTGGTGGGTCCGATGACCACGTGGTCGGTAATCTCGACGCGCATGCCTGTCAGCCAGGCCCAGGCGTCACTGGCGCTATGCGATCGATCGATGGCGGGATCATCATCGTTCAAGTTGGTCGGAATGCGCAGGCCGTCGGCACCCAGGGGAATGGCCGGGGGCAGGGACTGACCGCTGGCCAGGACGACCAGATCCTGCGGCTGTATCAGACGGGTGACGTAGCGATCCCGTTCCCGGTCCGGCCGCCGAAAGTGGTCAACGTAGCCGGTGACCCGTACCCGGTCACCGACACCGACCGGCGCGGGGTCGGCGGTAAACACCTGCAGGCCGTCGCGATTGACCGGCACGCGATCCGACGGCGTCTGAATCCAGAAGCTGTTGGCGTGCACCAGGGTCACGATGCCCTCGGTGGTCACGGAGCGATCGAGATAGGGTGAGATCGAGGTCGGACCGTGGATGTCGGCAATGGCGATGATCTCGGCACGGATCGGGGCCGCGATGAGCAGGAGCAGAAAGACGAGATTCAGCGGCTTCATGAGAACCCTCGATTGGCACTGGAAGGAGCAACGATCAGGCCCGAAGTGTAGTAGATCCTCTGCCCTGCTGCGGGGTGAACTTGTACTCGGCTAGCGCATGGAATACATTGGCCTGAGCGGGCTTATGGCGAGCTTGCATCTTTCCATAATGTAAGGGAGTGATACCTGATGAGTAAACGCGATGAACTGATCGAAAAATACGCCAAGGATCTGAAAGAGAAGTGTGGCGTGGCCAATCCGGATATGGAGCTTCTCAAGAAGATCGTGATCGGACTCGGGCCCTCGGTCTACAACGCCGATTCCTCGACCGTGGCAGCCAGCGACAAGGCTGAACTCGATCGGGTCAAGCAGAATTTCCTGATCAAGAAGCTGGGCCTGAAGGACACGCCCAAGCTCGACGAGGGCATTCAGGATGCGATCAACACCTACGGTCGGTCGAATCGCACCAAGCATCGCGCGGTGCTCTACTACCTGCTGGTCAAGTCCTTCCGCAAGTCGAAGGTCTACGACTGAGACGATCCTCTCGATCGTCCCAATCGACGTCGCTGTGCCTCAGCGACGTCGAATCAAACCCAGCAATCCCCGCGAGATTTCGCGTCCCAGGGTCGTGCCGATGGTCCGCACCGTGGACTTGAAAAACGCCTCGCCGGCACTCTGACGCCGCGACCCGCCCTTCTTCTTCGCCGCCGCCTTTTCCTCAGCCAGACGCGCCTGCTCGGCTTCTTCGGCTTCGCGTGCCTTGGCCGCTTCCAGGGCTTCTTTTTCGGCCATCGCCTTCAGCATTTCGTGGGCTGATTCCCGGTCGAGGGTCTGATCGTATTTCGATCCCACCGGACTGCGTGAGCGCACCTGGGCGCGCTCGTCGGGGCTCAGCACGCCCATGCGGCAGCGCGGCGGTGAAATCAGCGCCCGGTCGACGGGCTGCGGCACGCCCTTGTGCCCGAGCATCGAAACCAGCGCCTCGCCGGTGCCCAGGGTCGTGATGGTCTCGACCACGTCGATGGCCGGATTCGGCACGAAGGTTTCGGCGGCCGTGCGCACGGCCTTCTGGTCTCTCGGCGTGTAGGCGCGCAGGGCGTGCTGCACCCGGTTGCCGAGCTGGCCGAGGATCTCGTTCGGGACGTCATCGGGGTTCTGCGAGCAGAAATACACGCCCACGCCCTTCGAGCGGATCAGGCGCACGACCTGCTCGACGCGCTGCTGCAGTGCCGGCGGGCAGTCGTTGAAGAGCAGATGGGCTTCATCGAAGAAGAACACGAGCCGGGGCTTGTCCGGGTCGCCGACCTCCGGCAGCTGCTCGAACAGCTCCGAGAGCAGCCACAGCAGGAAGGTGGAATAGAGTCGAGGCTTGAGAATCAGGGTCTCGGCCGAGAGGATGTTGATGACACCGCGGCCGGACAGGTCGCTGCGCATCAGGTCGGTGAGCGCCAGCGCCGGTTCGCCGAAGAAATGATCGCCGCCGTCGGCCTCCAGCGCCAGGAGCCGCCGCTGAATGGCGCCGATGCTGGCCGTGTTGACCAGGCCGTACTGGGCGCTGATCTCTTTACGATGCTCGGCCACGTGGTGGAGCAGCGAGCGCAGGTCCTTCATGTCCAGCAGCAGCAGGCCCGACTCGTCGGCCACGCGGAAGACAACGTTGAGCACGCCCTCCTGCGTGTCGTTGAGTTCAAGCATCCGCGACAGCAGGGTCGGCCCGATCTCCGTCACCGTCGTGCGTACGGGGTGACCCGACTTGCCGTACAGGTCCCAGAACACCACCGGATTCGGTTCCTGGCGGTAGTCGTCGATGCCGATCGTGGCCAGGCGCTCGTCGATCTTCGGGTGCGGCGTGCCGGCCGCCGCCAACCCGGCCACATCGCCCTTGGCGTCGGCCATGAACACGGGCACGCCCATGCGCGAAAAGCCCTCGGCCATCACCAGCAGGGTCACGGTCTTGCCGGTCCCGGTGGCACCCGCCACCAGGCCGTGGCGATTGCCGTAGCGTCCGTCAAGATGAATCTGCTCAGCGCCCGCGCCGATCAGGATGCTGTTGTCCATGGTAATGTCCAAACCTTATTCTGCTGGTTCAAGGCAGCAATGATACCGTCAGGACGCTCTGGATCAGCCGAGAATGACCGGATGTGAAAACAGCGATCTGCTGGCGCGCCGGACGGCATTTGACAGCCATATAGTATGGCCATACTATTTGCGAATGCCAGCATCGACCGTCAAATCAACCTACTCTCTGGACCCAGCAACGGTGCGAGATCTAGAGCGCCTGGCGCGTCGATTCGGCACGTCGAAATCCGAAGTTCTTCGCCGAGCGGTACGTGTTTTGGTTCAGCAAGAGCCTGACCCGGCCGTGCAGTCTCTGCAGGCGCTGGAGGAGCTGCAGAGCAAAGCTGACTTGTCGGAGGCGCGCGCAAGGAACTGGGCAGCACGAGTTCGAGATGAGCGCACTGTCAGTGAGCGCAAGCGGACTCGTGGCTGAATCGACCATCCACCTGGACACCTGCTTTCTGATTCATGCCCTGGTGCCCGACAGCGATGCCGACGCTCGATTGCGTGGCTGGTTGAGTGCGGGTCACCGAATCAGCATGAACTCCGTTGCCTGGACTGAATTCCTCTGCGGTCCATTGACGGCGTCGGATCTTGCGCTGGCCGAGCAAGTCGTCACCGAACGATTGGACTACTCCGAGTTCGATGCACGACGGGCCGCTGAGTTCTTCAACTCAACCGGCCGGCGGCGCGGAACGTTGGTCGACTGCATGATCGCCGCGTCAGCGTGCGAACGCGACGCACCGCTCGCCACGCTGAATCCAAAGGATTTCATCGCATTCCAGGAAGCAGGGTTGCGTCTGGCCGTCTAGATCAGGGGGCCAGAGACAGATTGCCGCTGGACTGCAGTCGCTGCCGGGTCGCGAATCAATAGTGGCCCTAACTCAGCGCGGCGAGGATTCGAAGCGGTCGCCGAAGATCGGGTCGGGCAGCACGCGCTGGCCGATGTAGACAAAGCCGGGCTGAGTGATGTTCGCGGAGATCGTGTTGTTCTGCGGGTTGACTTGGCTGACCAGCGGCGTGAAGGGCGCGCTGCCATTGGATGAGAAGACCAGCTCCAGGGCGTTTTCTGCGGCCAGCAGTTCGCTGTCGAGGTAGCGGACCGTAATCTCAGCCGCGGTCCAGTTCTGGCGATTGGTCTGCAGGCGCCAGGAGACCAGGGCGCCCGCGGAGGGCAAGGCGCCCGGCGAGCGGGTGAGTGTGACCACCTCCAGCGACGCATCATCGGCCGGGGCGTTGCCGTCGGCAAAGTCGATCCAGAACCGCGCATCCGGGGTGCTGTCGTTGCTGCCGTCGCCGCTAATGCCGACGGCGGTGCGCGGCGGGTTGCCGTTGCGGCTTCGTGCCCGATAGGAAGCACTAAGCGGCGGCACCGAAGCGCTGAACACCACGTAGCTCTCGCCCGTACCGCTGTTGGCGTCTGGTGCACCGATGACCCAGTCGGCCAGGCCATCGCCGTTGACATCGCCTGCGCCGGAGACGCTGTAGCCCGAGCGATCATCGACATCGATGCCGTCGATCCGGAAGCCGCCGCTGCCGAGGTTGGCCAGATCGACCGGCGCGCCGCTGGTCTTGCCGAAGATCACGTAACTCTCGCCGGCACGGTTGTCGCCGCCGGGGTCAGCGCTTCGCGCGCCGATAATCAGGTCGGCCAGGCCATCGCCGTTGACGTCGCCCGCGCCGGAGACGCTGGAACCCGATAGGTCATATTCATCGATACCGTCGATGCGGAAGCCCCCGGTGCCGAGATTGGCCAGATCGACCTTTGCGCTGTCGGCCTTGCCGAACACCATGTAGCTTTCACCGGCAAGGCTGTCGCCGTTAGGGTCAGCCCACCGCGCGCCGATGATCAGGTCGGCCAGGCCGTCGCCGTTGATGTCGCCCGCGCCGGAGACGCTGGAACCCGATTGGTCATATTCATCGATACCGTCGATGCGGAAGCCCCCGGTGCCGAGATTGGCCAGATCGACCGAGACACTGTCGGCCTTGCCGAAGACCACGTAGCTTTCGCCGCCGGGGTCGGCGCCATAAGCGCCGACGATCAGGTCGGCCAGGCCATCGCCGTTGACATCGCCGGCGCCGGAGACGCTGCCGCCCGAAAAGTCATCGAAATCGATGCCGTCGATGCGGAAGCCGCCGGTGCCGAGATTGGCCAGATCGACCGTTGCGCTGTCGGCCTTGCCGAACACCACGTAGCTCTCGCCGGCACGGACGTCGGCGAAGTGAGCGCCAACGATCAGGTCGGCGAGACCGTCGCCGTCGACATCGCCCGCGCCAGAGACGTCCCGACCCGAAAAGTCAGTCATAATGATGCCGTCGATGCGGAAGCCGCCGGTGCCGAGAGTGGCCAGATCGACCGTTGCGCTGTCGGCCTTGCCGAACACCACGTAGCTTTCGCCAGCTTGGCTGTCGCCGCTGGGGCTGGCAAAAAACGCGCCGACGATCAGGTCGGCCAGGCCATCGCCATTGACGTCGCCGGCGCCGGAGACGCTGACGCCCGAAAAGTCACCGAGATCGATACCGTCGATGCGGAAGCCGCCGGTGCCGAGATTGGCCAGATCGACCGTTGCGCTGTCGGTCTTGCCGAACACCACATAGCTTTCGCCGGCCTGGCCGTTGCTTCGCGGTGCACCAACGATCAAATCGGCCAGGCCATCCCCGTTGACGTCGCCCGCGCCGGAGACGTTCTGCCCCGAGCTGTCATTCGAACCGCTGCCGTCGATGCGGAAGCCTCGATCACCGAGATTACCCAGGTCGACGTCCTGTGCGCTGGCGATCTGCGGCAAAAGAGCCAGAGGAGAGAGCGCCAATGCGGTCCGGATGGCTCGGGTCAGACTTCCTGAGTCATTCGATGAGCTGACCATGAAGCTTTTCCGGAAAAATTGTTCTTTAGCGTTCTTCAGATTACCTCAGCGGTGAAGCGCCGGTCAAAGCCGGTCTTAAGGGGATGCAGATTCGTCGGCCAGACGCGGTGATTTTTTGCAGCCGCGCGGGTTCAGCAGCATCCGACTTTCGGCACTGGACCCTGACCGACTGGCACACTATCGTTGGCCAACCACCTGATGCCCACTTTGAGGATCCCATGACCCGTTCTAATCCATCTCTTCGAATCGCGCTGTCGATTCTCATCCTGCTGCTGTCCTGTCTGGCTATTGCCCAGGACGCAGAGACGCAAGCCACGGGTCAGAACGGCGAGACCGACGCCCCAGTGATTGATGCTGAAGCCGCGCCGATGGACCCGGCCGCCGATCGCGCCGAAGACGCGCTTGGCGAGGGGGCCGCAGCGAATGCCGCGGCCATCGAAATGGAATGGCTGCGCTCGGAAAGCCCCGACACGCTGGTCTGCCCGTTTCGAGGCCGGATCGACTACGAGCCCGGCGAGATCGAATGCGGGCTGATCCAGGTGCCCGAGAATCGCGAGGTCGAAGGCAGCCGGACCATCGAGCTGAACTACGTCCGCATCGTGGCCACCGGCAAGGACCACGAAGACGAAGAGGTCGAGACCCGCGATGACCCGGTGATCTACCTGACCGGCGGACCGGGCGTGACCATCGACACCTACGTCGACCGGCTCAAGGATCATCGACTCGTTTCCCAGCGCGATCTCTATATCCTGGAGCAGCGCGGCATCGGCAACTCGGGCGATTTCTGTCCCTTCTTCGGTAGCCGCAACGTGGCCGATTCGATTCATGCCGATCGTGAGTCGAGCGATCGCGCCGCCCTCGATCAGTTCGAGGCCTGCATCCGCGGGGCCATCGACGCCGGCGTGGACGTCACCGGCTACAACACCTTCGAGAACGCCCGCGACGTGAAGGCGCTGCGCCTGGCCCTCGGCCTGGACGAGTGGAACGTCTGGGGCATCTCCTACGGCTCGGTGCTGGGTCAGGCCTACATGAAGGTCGATCCCGAGGGCATTCGTTCAGCCATCATCGATGCGATCGTGCCGCTGGACCTTGGCGAGCTGATGCGGATTTCGCACTGGCACGACGCCAACCTGGATCGTCTGTTCGCTGCCTGCGCCGAGCAGCCCGACTGCGCCCGCGTCTACGAGGGCCTGCGCGAGCGCTACATGGCCGCGATCAAGGCGATTGAGGACGAGCCGGTGACCGTGGAGGTCGAAGAAAGCGAGAACTTCCCCCAGGGTGAGGCGCATTTCTTCTCGATCATCATCGCCGGCCTGCCCTTCAGCCTGATGTACGAGCAGGAAACGCATCCGGCCCTGCCGGCCATCATCGACGGGCTGACGCGCGTCGTCGAATCCGGCGACGATACCTTCTTCCGCGCCCTGGCCCAGGCCATGACCATGGGTGAGGGCGGCATGGGCGTGGGCGTTTCCATGGGCATGGCCACGGCCGTGCGCTGCCAGGACGGCTATGTCGATGGATCGGCGAACTTCGCCGCCCAGGACGAAGCGCTCCACCCGATCCTCTTCAACGCCTTCAATCATCCCACCGTGGTGCAGGAAGCGCCGCTGCGCTGTCGCGAGGTCGGCCTGCCCATGCGCGACTTCACCGACTACGCGCCGGTGGAAACAGACCTGCCCGTGGTGGTGGCCAACGGCCGCTGGGATCCGATCACCCCGGTTGACCTCGCTGAGTACATCATGCCCGGCTTCGAGAACGGCGAGCTGGTGGTCTTTCCCCACGCCGGTCACGGCCCCACCCGCTCGATCGAATGCGCCGGCGACTGGATGAATGCCTGGTATGACGACCCCAGCCAGCCCGTCGGCCGCGAGTGCGTCGAAGAAGGCGAAGAGGCGGCGGAGTTCCTGGCGCCGTATTTCAGGACCTCCGTGATGGTCGATGCCCTGGCCCTGATGGCCGAAGACGAGGACCGGCTCAAGCGCCATGGCGTCTGGGCGGGCGCATCGGCAGGATTAACGCTGCTGGCCGCGCTGTTCCTGCCGCTGGCCTGGGTGGGACGCCGCTTCAACCGCAACCCCCTCGAGGCCGCAGGTGGCAGTCGCCTGCTGATTTTTCTTGCCGCCGGCCTGGCTGCTGCCTGGCTGATCGGCATGGGACTGGCGGCTTACGCCACCTCGGAAATCACCGAGGCGATGCTGTTGTTCGGCATGGTGCCCTGGGCCATGTGGTTTGCCTGGCTCGGACCGTTGAGCGTCCTTGTCGCGGTTCTGGCGCTGGGTCAGACCTGGCGGCGGCGCAATCGAATTCCCTTAGGCTCGCGCATGGGTCTGTTCCTGAGCGGCCTGGCGGTGATCAGCTTGGGGCTCGTCGGGCAGATCTGGTCGCTCTGGCCCATCTGAGAGCGTTTACCAAGACAATAAAAAACCCCGCCGGTTGGCGGGGTTTTTGAAGATCCGCGGCTGCGGTCGTTGCGAGGCGTCAGGCGCTCTCGACGTTCGCTGCCTGGGGACCCTTCGGGCCGTCAACGACATCGAAGTTCACTTTGGCGCCTTCGGCGAGGCTTTTGAAGCCTGATCCATTCAGTGCCGAGAAGTGAACAAAGACGTCAGCGCCGCCATTGTCCTGGGAAATAAAGCCGAAGCCTTTTGCGTCGTTGAACCATTTCACGGTTCCGGTGGTGCTGGACATAATAGGTGTTGCCTTTTATCAAAAGTTAAAATTGGACGCGCAGGTGCAGGGCACAAGACCGCGTCCGGTCGAGCCGCGAAATTCAAGGAATGGAGGAAATTGAAAGGTATATAAAGGGGAATACGTTCAACATCGACCACGGTCTGAGCTCCGTAGCACGATCGAGTATACGCGCTTTTTCATTTTCCTGCCGAATCCGGGTCCGTGCCTTGTCTGGCCGTCCTTGCGTCCCCACGTGCTATGGTCAACGTCAATATTCCAAGCCTACGAATTCGGTACCGCAGATTTCTTCGATCATGACGCGCATGGAGCGCTGAAGAACCCTGTCTCTGGCCGACTGCATTTCGGCCAGGAGGCCGACTCGAATGAAAACACTGTTCGTTCGCAACATTCACCCTGAAACTCGCGAAAGCGAACTCAAGGCGCTCTTTTCCCGCTGTGGCACCGTGCGCAGCATCAAGCTCCCGATCGACATCTTCACCCGCCGCTGCAAGGGCGTGGCGATGGTCGATATGGAAGGCCACGAGGCGCGGGCCGCCCTGGCCGAACTCGACGGCACCGAACTCAATGGCCAGTCGATCCAGATTCGCGAAGAGCGCCCTCGCGGCAAGAAGCGCGGCGGTCGCCGCCGCTGATCCGACGTCAGCGCCAGCCGCGGCAACGACTCAGCACCTGCGTCTCAGTATCGACGAGCACGAAATGCTCGAACTGAGCCGCGGTGGCGCAGGCGTGGTTGGGTAGCACGCTCAGGCGCGTTCCGATGGGGAAGCGATCGAGGGGAATCGGCGCACCGTCGCGATTCGCGACGATGCCGTGTTCCTGGTTGGTCGCGCGCACGATCAGGTCGAGATCCGTTGACCCACCTCGTTCATCACGCACCAGGCCGTAACCCTGATCGACGGCCTGGTTTGCCGTGCCCCGATCCCTCGACAGGGCCATCCAGCCCGCATCGATCAGCAGCTCCCCGGTGGCCGGTCGATGGCCGATCACCTCGGTCAGGACGCTGATCGCGATATCGTCGATTGTGCAGACGCCCAGGCCCGCCATGACCAGGTCCATGCAGCCATAGACGCCGGCGCGGACCTCGCTGACGCCGTCCAGGCGTTCGGCGAACAGGGCCGTCGGCGTCGAGCCGACGCTGACGACATCGACGGCATGGCCTTGCGCCCGCAGCCGCTCGGCGGCCTCGATCGCGGCCAGTCGTTCTTTTTCTGCCATGGCCGCGAGCTCGACGGGTGAGCGGCAGCCATAGGAACCGCCGGCGTGGACCAGCACGCCTTCAGGCCCCTGGCCGCCGGCGCGGAGGATCTCGGCGATGTCGAGCAGCGCCGTGCTCTCGGGAGCCAGACCGGCTCGTTCGCCGTCGGCATCCAGTTCGATCAGGACGCGGAATTCGATCGACTCACGAGCGGCGAACGCGATGAGGGCGCGCGCCGTGTCGGGATGATCGAGGATGACCGTCAGATTCATGCCCGCGCGCAGACGCTGGGCAACCGCCGCGAACCGGCCCGGCGAGATGCCGACCGCGTAGGTCAGATCATCAACACCGGCCTGATGAAAATAATCGGCCTCGGCCAGTGTCGATACGGTCGCACCGCCGGGATGGCCGGCCAGCATGCGCCGAGCCAGTTCGATATTCTTGACCGTTTTCAGGTGGGGTCGGAGCGGAACCCCGAGGCGCGCCAGGCGCTGATTCATGCGCGTCACGTTGTTGTCGAAGGCGGCGCCATCGATGATGAGCGAAGGTGTCGGACAGGCGTCGATCGAGGATGGAGTCATGGGCGGTTTCTTTGACGGACGAAGGGCCGCGCCTCGAAGAGCGCGCGGCGTTGGCTGATAGTACACAAGGCCCTGGTGGTAGGCTGGGGCGACGTGATGGCGACGGAAAAGGAGCCTGCATCGATGAGTCTATCGTCTCCAGTCTCAGCAGGGCAGCACGGGCTGCTGAGCACGCTGGTCCTGGTCATGCTCTGTCTGCTCTGGACGGCGGCGACGGCGGCCCAGGACGATGCGACAGGACTGGACCCGACGCTGGCCGCGGAGCTGCAGGCCATCGACGAGCAGATCGAGCGGTCACTGCGTACCCGCTTTGCAGCAATACCGGGCCTGGAGAACGTGGGCGTCGACGCGTCAGGGGGTTGGCTGAAGCTTAGCGGCGAGGTTCGAAGCGTCGAGCTGATCACCCTGGCGAGCACCGTTGCCGAACGGGAGCAGGCGGTTCTGAAGGTCGACAATCGCCTCGTCGTGACCAGCGACGTGGCCCAGCGCTTCGAGCCGCTGCTAGTGACGTTCCTGGAGCGCGGCGGACAGCTGATCAATGCCCTCCCGCTGTTACTCGCTGCCCTGATCATCGTACTGTCGAGCTGGTGGTTCGGGCGCTGGCTCGGTGCGCGTCGCTTCATCGAGCGGCGTATCGGGCATCAGCCCTTCATCCTGCATCTGCTGCGTCAGGCGATTCGCCTGGTTACCCTCGCCATCGGCTTGCTGATCGCGCTGGATCTGCTCGGCGCGACGGCGCTCCTCGGCGCCCTCCTGGGCACGGCGGGTGTGGCCGGTATCGCCTTCGGTTTCGCCTTCCGCGACGTGGCCGAGAACTACATCGCCGGCATCCTGCTCAGCCTGCGGCAGCCGTTCAGCCCGAAGGACTTCGTCGTGGTCGATGGCCACCAGGGCACGGTCGCGCGCCTGAATTCGCGCGCGACGATCCTGCTGACGCCCGACGGTAATCACCTGCGATTACCCAACGCGCTCGTGTTCAAGGCTGTCATCGTGAACTACTCGCGCAATCCTACTCGCCGCTTCGAATTCGAGCTCGGCGTGGCGACGGACACGGATCTTGATCGGGCCTGCGATGTTGCCGAAAAGACCCTGGGGACGCTGGCCGGCGTCCTCGATGCACCTGCGCCCCTGGCCTATATTTCGCAGGCCGGGGATTCCACCATTGTCCTCGCCGTCCAGGGCTGGGTCGACCAGCGCAAGCATGACTTCGTCAAACTGCGCAGCGAGGCGCTTCGCCAGGTGATGGCAGCGTTCGAACAGGCGGGCATCGTGATGCCGGACCCGGGTCTGAGAATCGAACTCGACGATCAACGACACGGCCGCGCGGATGCGCAGGACCGCCCGTCGAGCGATCGCCCCGCCCCGACGGTGACGGAACGCGACCTGGCGCCTGACATGGCCGTTGAACGCGTGGTGGACGACGAGCGAGCGGCGGCCGACAACGACCTGCTTCGCCCCGACGCGCCGCGCGAGTAGGCCGCTGCGACCTTCGCGATTCACGCGGATTCCAAGCCCGCTGTGCTCTATTGGAGCCATGAAGAAGGCCCATCTGCCGACCAAGACCTGCCCGGTTTGCCATCGCCCCTTTGCCTGGCGCAAGAAATGGCGAGACTGCTGGGAGGAGGTCCGCTACTGCTCCGAGCGCTGCCGGCGATCACGCCCGAAGTCCACGCCGTCAAACGCCTCATGAGCCGTCCTGCCGTGCAGCTGGTCTGGTTCAAGCGCGACTTGAGAATCGACGATCATCGTCCCCTGTGCCGGGCCACAGAACGGGGCCCCGTTCTTCCTCTCTATGTGGTCGAAGCTGACTACTGGCAGCTGGACGACACGAGTCAGCGCCAGCAGGATTTCACCGCCGACTGCCTGGCGGATCTGCAGGATGCTCTGAGAGCCCTCGGGCTGGAGCTGCGGATCGAGGTCGGCGACGTCATCGAAACCTTGGCGCAGATCCATCGAGAACAGGGTATCGAGGCCGTTCATGCCCACGAAGAAACGGGCAACGACTGGACCTTCCGCCGGGATCGCGCTGTGCGGGTCTGGTGTCGTGACCAGGGCCTCGACTTCATTGAATACCCCCAGGTCGGGGTGCGTCGCGGCCTGCGCGATCGCGATGGTTGGGCGCGGCAGTGGGAGCGCTTCATGGGCGAGGACGCCCTCGATCCGCCCCGGGCCGCTCGGAGCGCTGTGTGCACTGACTCGAGCCAGATCGCTGATTTTTCCCTCGCCCCGTGCCGCCACTCCACGCCCTGCCCGGGGCGCCAGCGCGGCGGATTACGGGCCGGCATGGAGGTGCTCGACAGCTTCCTTCGCGAGCGTGGTGTGGCCTATCGCGGTGGCATTTCCTCGCCGCTCAGCGCTGAAACCGCCGGCTCGCGTCTGAGCCCGCACATTGCCTACGGCAGCCTCAGCCTGCGTCGCATCGTCCAGACCACGCGCACGCGGCGGGCCGCGGCGCGTGAGGCCGGCGACAAGCGCCTGGCCGGGTCACTCAATCAGTTCGATCAGCGCCTGCACTGGCACTGCCACTTCATCCAGAAGCTCGAGCAGCGTCCCGATATCGAGTTCGACAATGTCCATCGAGGCTTCGACGGCATGCGCGAAGACGATTTCCACGAGGGCAGGTTTCAGGCCTGGGCCGAAGGCTGCACGGGCTACCCGATGGTCGATGCGTGCATGCGCTATCTCACCCACGGCGGCTGGCTGAATTTCCGCATGCGCGCCATGCTCATGAGTTTTGCCGCCTACCACCTCTGGCTGCACTGGCGTCGCCCGGCCCTCCATCTGGCCCGCCTGTTCACCGACTACGAGCCGGGCATCCACTACAACCAGTGCCAGATGCAGTCGGGGACGACGGGCATCAATACACCAAGGATGTACAACCCCATCAAGCAGGCTCAGGACCACGACCCTGAGGCGGTTTTCGTTCAGCGCTGGGTGCCTGAGCTGGCCGGCCTCGAGCCCTCCCAGTGCTTCGAACCCTGGCTCCTTGGCCAGTCCGAGCGCGCGGCCCTCGGCGCTGCCGATTACCCGGAACCCGTCGTCGATTACCGCCAGGCGGTTCGCGACGCCCGGGCGCGTCTGGGTGACTATCGCCGCCGACCCGGCTTTCGGGAGCAGAGTGGTCGCGTCCAGCAGGAGCTCGGCAGCCGGCGCGGCGCGCGAAAAACGCGCAAGGCGACGGACCGCCGACAACAGAACCTGTTCTGACCCGGCCGTCGCGCCTCCCGGAGAGCGGGTCGATGTCGCCAGCCATTCAGCGCCCGTTCTGAGTACTATTCAGGACTCGATACCGGAAGCCTTGACCGCCCCTTGTCTTCAGAGTCCGCCAGTGAAACGGTTCATCGCCCTGCGCCTCGCCACCGTCGCTGGCGCCTGGATGAGCTGATCGTCGATGAACCGAGCCTGCAGATCCTCAGCAATGAGGAGGTCGTCACCACCGAGCCGGCGCAGGTCCAGACCCTGATCGCGCTCATCGAGGCCTGGCCGGAGATCGTCGACAAGAATCGCTTGATCGATCGTGTCTGGGGCCAGCGCGTGGTCAGTGATGCGGCGGTGCACAAGACGATCAGCCTCCTGCGGCGTCAGCTCAATGGCGTCGGGGCCGGTGATTGCATCGAGACCCGCCATCGCCTGGGCTATCGCCTCACCCGGCCGCCGGTCGTCCTCGAGCCGGCGTCGACGGAAACGCCAGCTGCTCAGGCCGGGTCGCAGTCGTCCGTCCACGGGCGCTGGGTTCCGGCCATCCTTGTGATCGTCGTGCTCATCGGTGCTGCCGTCGCCGTGTTCCGCCCCTGGCTTGTGCCCACCGAGCCGGCGGTCGTCGACGCTCCGGATGCGGCGCTGCCGGCGTCCGAAACCCGGATTACCGGGGCCCTGGCGTCGCGCGATTTCGACGGCCTGATCGACCTGGCCCGGACCAGTCTGCCCGCCGATCTCGAATTGGCCGAGCTCGCGTTGAACGAGGCCGAGGGCCGGCTGCCGGGAGACCTTGGCAGCCTCCCCCGCGCCCAGCTCGACAAGTATTTCGGCATTCTTCACTTCTATCGCAGTGAGCATCAGCTCGCCATCGAGCGCTGGGAGCGCGCCCTCGCCGGGTTCGAGGCCAGCGGTGATCGCAATGAGACCGCCAACGTGCTGACCAACCTCGGCGCGGCCTATGAGGAGCGAGACGCGGCGGCGGCGACCGTGGCCGAATTCTACGATCGGGCGCTGGCGCTGCGACGCGAGCTCGATGATCCCGAGGGCCTGGCCCGGACCCTGAACAATCTGGCCACGCTCTGGATCGGCCGCGCGCAGGTCGAACCCGCTCGTGCCGCGGTCGAGGAGCTGCGTCAGGTGGCCGATGCAATGGCCTCACCGGGCTGGCAGATTCGCGCCAGCATTCTGGCCGGGGATATCGACGCCCTGCTCCCCGACGCCGATGCCACGCCCGCCTTCGAGCGTGCTCATGAGCAGGCGGTACTTGCCGGCCGCGTCCAGGACGCGGCCGTCGCGGCCCAGCGCCTGGCTCGTGCCTTCGGCGAGCGCGGTGGCTGGGAGCAGCAGCGCGAGTGGCTGCAGCGGGCGCGGCGTCATCTGCAGTCGGCGGGCCTGTCGGCTCGCCTGCCGGTCGTCGACTATGCCATCGCTCTCAACCACGAGCGACTCGGGCAGCCGGGCGAGGCGCGATCGGCCTATCGGTCGGTGATCGATCAACTCCCCGACGGCGAGTCGATTCACCTTCGGGTGGACGCGCAGGTCGGCCTGGCTCGCCTCGATTTCCAGTCCGGTGCCACCGGCGCCGCACGCGATCGGCTGCGGGATGCCCTGCGCCAGGCGCGGGCCCACGGCCATCGCCTCGCCGAGGTGTCCGCCCTGCTCGCCCGCGGCTTTATCGACCTGAGCGAGCCCGATGGCCTGGCGGCCGCCTTCCAGGCCGTCAGTGAAATTCGGGCGCGCCTGGACAACGACATTCCCTTCGGCGTGCAGCGGCATCTGTTGCGCCTCGAGGCGCTGGCCCTCATCGGTAGCGATCGTCAGGCCGACGCGCTGGACGTGCTGGCTCGACTGCGCGACGAAGCCCGCCAGCGCGGCCATCGAGCGGCGGCCCAGGACAGCCAGCTGATCGAATCCATGGCCTATTTTTCGGCGGGCCAGTTCAACCAGGGCTGGCGAGCCCATCAGCTGGCTCTGGGGCAGGGTCTGGTGCCGATGCCCAGCGACCAGGACGACGCCTTGCCGATGGCGCGTTCCGCCGCGACTCCGCCCCAGCCGGGCCTGCTTGACGACTGGCGCAGGCTGGCTTTTCTGACCCTGCTGGCCTTCGGTCTGGGCTGGCTACTCAGTTCCCTTCGTCGAAGCGGTCGGAAAAAATCCGATCGTTGAGTCCCGCACCGGTCTCCAGCGCACCCATATCGATCGCCGGACCGACCACGCGCGCAAAGCCCGCACCTCGCTGGTCGAAGGGCGGTGCGCTGATCGATGCCGATCCCGCATCGATGGCGGGGCTTCCAGCATCGGGCGCGTGGGTCAGGGACCAGCCGATCAGCCCGTTGTTGGCCAGCGGGCTCAGGCGGGGGTCGACGTCACGCAGCGTGCTGGCGTCAAAGGTGAACACGGCATCGGCGGTGTTCTCGATGAGGCTGAAGTTCAGATCGCAGGGTGAACCACCCTGCAGGGCCGACGGACGCGTGCTGGCCAGAACGGAATTTCGCACCACGCAATCAACGCCGTCGCTAAAGATGTCGCGGCCGGCATTGGCCCGATTGTCGAAGAAGGTGCTGTATTTCACGCTCACGCTGGCGCTGTTGGAGGCGTAGATCCCGCCACCCTCCAGCGCCGCCGTATTGCCTGACAGGGTCGAATTGCTCACGACCAGCAAGCTGTTGTCGCCTGCGCTGAAAGCGACGGCGCCGCCGTGCCCGTTCAAGCGCAGACCCAGGGCGTCGTTACTGGTGAGCTCGTTGCTGTCGAGGAGGACCTGGACCGATTCCGACAGCGGCAGGAAAACATCGATCGCACCGCCGCAGTCGCCGACGTTGTTGAACCAGATACTGTCGTCGAACACGATCGAATCGGGGCCGCTGTTGCCCTGCAGGGAAGTGATCGTCATGCCGCCACCGCAGCCGTTGTCCGCGCGGTTGTTGAAGGCGCTGAAGCGCTCGAAGTCCAGCTGTGCCTCGCTGGCCCGGACCTCCAGACCGCCGCCGCCGGCATACCCCGACGCGCTGTTCCCACTCAGCGAGCTGCGCCGCCAGGTCAGCTGGGTGCCAATAAGCTCGAGCCGGCCGCCGCCGCCGGAGCCCTGAGCGACGTTGTCCACCAATCGCGTGTCCTCGATCAACAGCTCGCCGGCGCTGACACTCAGGAAGAACCCGCCGCCGTTGCCCCCGCTCTCGCTGTTTTCGATGAGATTGTCGATGAGCTGGACGTCGGCCGGCGCGGGGTCGACGACGTAGCGCTGAACGATGGAAACGGCACCGCCGAGGACCGCCGCAGCGTTGTTGTCGAAGGTGTTGCCGGCCAGGTAGACGTTGGGCTGGGTCGTGCTGATCGCCAGGGCGCCACCCTTGTCGCCCGTCGACGTGTTTCCAAGGAAATAGGAGTCGACGATGCCTGTGAGCGCGGAGTCCTCCACGCGCACGGCGCCGCCCTCGCGCTCGCTTTCATTGGTGGAGAAAATGCAGTTGTTGATGGTCACGACGCTGTCCTCGACGGCCAGGGCGCCACCCTCGCCGAGACCGTCGACCGTCGTGCGGTTGAGGGCGAACAGGCAGTCGCGGGCGATCAGGACGCCATTATCGACGCCCGGCTGATGCCAGAGCCCGCCGCCGCCGCGAACCGAGCGGTTGTTGTTGATCACCGTGCCATCGAGGGTCAGCTGGCGTCCGTAGCTGAGGACCCCGCCGCCGTAGCCGAGGCGGCCGGGAAGATCCTCGGGGGAGTAGCCCCCGGTAATGGTCAGGTTTTCCAGCGTGACCTGGTCGGCCGCCGCGGTGATGTAGATCACGGGCGCCGCGCCGGTGCCGTTGATCGTGACGTCATTGACATCGACGCCGTTTTCCCGCCCGGCGATCGTGACCGATTCGGTAATGCGCAGCTGCGACCCGTCCCAGAAGTTCTGCACGGGCACGCCGGCCACGGTCGAGAGGGTCCCGGTCAGACCCGCTGCGAACTCGATACGGTCGATGTCGATCGCCGACCCAGATGCGCAACCGTCGACGGCGGCGTTGGCGTTGGCAGCGGCAATGGCGGACCGAAGCGTGCACTGCCCGTCCAGGAAGCCATCGCTGAGCGTGTCCACGGTAATCGTGGCCGCCTGCAAGGAACCGGCAGCCAGGGCCAGGCCGATGCCGCCGGCCAGTGCGCTACGTGGGTGCTGCGGCAGGGCCGTCGCGGCGTATTTGAATGAATCTTGGCGTTGCATGAAATCCCTCCTTTTTTGTTAGTCAACGAAGCCCAAGGCCGCGAACGAGGTCACCGAGCGGGCGCGTCCTGCGGCAGGGCTTCAGAGTCGAGCATCGGCGAAAGGCAGCTAAATGTCCTTACCGCGCGCTGAAAAGTGCTGAAAAACACTGATAGTGAGGATTTTCGAGGAATCGGCGACGCGACCGAGCGCTCGTCGTGCTCACCGGGGCAGGGTCGCCGCTGTCAGCCCGACTTAATCAACCCGCCGTATACTGATCGCTCCACATCGGACAGACAGGAGTGAGTCATGGATACACGTTGGATGGGCGGGCTGGCCGCATTCCTCTTTGCGGGCAGCCTCGCAGCCCAGGAAGAAATCTACTCTCAGGACGGCGAATTCAGCGCCGGAGACGATGCCTCGGCCCATCGCCATGTGATTCAGGTCGAGCAAGGCATGAACGTCGAGGTGATCGTCATGAGTGAATCGATCGATACGACCCTCGACGCGACCCTGCCTGACGGCGAAATGCTCTACAACGACGATTACGATGGCCTGAACGCCGGCTTTGCTCGCACGATGACCAGCGGCGGTGCACTGGAGATCGTGGCCTCGCCGCTGTCCTCCGGCGATACCGGCCCCTACCGGGTGGTTGCACGCACTCTGCCGCCGCCGCAGAGCATCGAGATCGGTCAGACGATCGACGGCCGTCTCAGCGACGGGGACTCCGCCGGTGATCGCTACGAGCTTCGCGGCCAGGCCGGCAGCCGCGTGGTCATCGATCTGCGGTCCTATGATTTCGACGCCTACTTGACCATCACCGATTCAATGGGCGAGGAGACCACCGATGATGACGGCGGTGATGAGGGCTATAACAGCCGTATTGCCTATCGCTTCGACCGCGATGAAACGATCACGATCGCTGCAAGCAGCCTGGGCTCGGAAGCTGGGCGCTACGAACTCAGCGTCGGTGAGCTGTCGGAAGAGGTCGCGATGAACCTGTCCGGCAGCCTGACGAGCGACTCGCCGCGCGGCTACGACGGCACGCGCTTCGAGCGTCATGAATTCGAGGGCGAGGCCGGTCAGACCCTGACCATCATGCTCGAATCCAGCGCCTTTGATCCGGTTCTCTACGTGTCCAACCCCGATGGCAGCAACCTGGCCCGCGACGACGATGGCGGCCAGGACAACAACAGCGAGGCGGTGATTACGCTGGCCGAGACCGGCACCCATGCGATCTACGTCACCAGCTTCGGCGAGAGCATGGGGTCCTACGAGATCACGATCCTTCGCTGAGCGGGAAGGGTCGAGTCGTTGATGACCCGGGCGGCCTCGATGGGGGCGGCCCGGGTCAGACCACGTATTCCTCGACCAGGGCCACCAGCTCGTCGGGGGTGATGCCGTTGTCGTGGTTGGCATCGTAGCGCTCGAAGATCCGCGAGCTGGTCTGGATGCCGTGCTCGCCAAGCAGGTACCGCACCAGATCAACGAACTCGCCGCGTGAGAGCGTGCCGTCGCCATTGCGGTCGAATTCATCGAACAGGGCTTTGACAAGTTCATCGGTTTTCATCGTGATCCTTTTCCGTCGGTGGGTCCGGTGATGGTGCCCTTCGGGGACGCCCATCGGCTGGCATCATGCCCCATCGCTGGGTGGGGCTCAAGCCGCTCATTTGCCCTCGATGTAGTCCCTGTCGTCGAAGCTTCGCACCCATTCGGGCCGCAGCACCGAGAGCATGGTCATGATCGATCCATTGACAAAGCCCTCGGGCAGCATGAGCAGCGGCAGAAAGATCAGGTATTCGCCGTAGATCCGGTCCCAGTCGTGCACGCCCAGCCCCCAGAGGGTGAGGCTGCCGGCCAGGGCGACGGCGGCGATCACGAGCATCGAGGCGAAATGAGCCGAGACCAGGACGTAGACGAAAAAATGTCTCGGCAGGCGGTGATAGATCAGGCTGTGCAGACGATGCGCCAGCCACACCGGCAGGGCGACGGCATAGAGTCCGTTCAGCCCCAGGGCGCCGAAATCGCGGAAGCCCAGAACGCCCATCAGCACGAGGGCGGCCGCCCCCGCCAGCAGCGCGAGGCGCCAGCCGAAGATCAGAACCACCGTGGTCAGGCAGATCAGGTGGTAGTGGAGGCCCTCGTAGACGCCGGCGTTCAACCACCACAGACCTGCGAGCAGCAGGATGGTCAGGTTGAACAGGGGAATCAGGCCGTTCTCCTTGAGCAGGGTCCAGGGCGCGCCCCAGGCCTGCCAGGCCAGGAGCAGACCGAAGCCGATCCAGCCCAGGGTCATCAACCAGAAGGGGAGTTGATCGGAAGTGAGGTTCAAGGGGTCAATCCATCGCGGTTCGCCGACAGGCGGCGTGGGTCAATAGCATGCAGAGCATCGTCTAGGGAACCTCTGAACAATTATGCTCGGGCGCGACAGGTCTTTGCGGGAGGCTCCGGCTTGGCTGGGGCGAGTGCGGTTTGGTCATTCCAAATAAGCGAGCCCAAACGAGGCGGAGGCCCCGCAAAGG
>CAZDFS010000006.1:59465-84711 GCA_964504865.1 uncultured Wenzhouxiangella sp. | reverse complement strand
TCTAATTGGAGCTCAACAGATGCACGTCTCCAGCCCTGGCGGCCCTGACCGCGGCCCCGGCATCCACATAGGCCTTCATCCGGTTGATGGCCTTATCCAGGCCTTCCATCGTGATCGTGCCGCCTCCGGGAGTCCGCATGGGTACGCCATACCACATATAGTTGCCCGGTTTGATTTCGTGGGGCTCCTTGATCCAGCGGAAGAGGTTCTCGCTGGTTTTGTCCATCCAGCCCGCCGCAATTGTAGCCCGCCCGCCAAAGTTCGTCAGGTTGGGGCCATTGACGCCGCCCTTACCTCCGACCATGTGGCAGGAATAGCAGTTCGATCCCGCGCTATCGGCCGGATGGAACGTGTGGGCCTCGATGTCCTCGGCCAGGTCCAAATGGCAGGTCAGGCAGGGCCCGTTGCCGCGCGCGTCCTCGCGAATCATGCCGTGGCGGTCGCCACTGTGCATCGTGTGGCAGGTCATGCAGGTCAGCGCCTCGTCATCATGGCACTTCGACAGCTTCATGCCCTGGTACTCATAGGCGGTCAGGCGCGGCGTCCGATCGGCCCAGAAGCGCAGACCGAAGAGCTCGTCGGGGTGGCCGGTCATCGGGTTCGGTGTCTCCGGCCAGACCAGCTCGACGGACTCGAACAGGTCATCGCCGGCGCGATAGACGGGACCGTCACTGATGAAACGACGCAGCATCTCGTTGTCGACGGGCAGGCGCTGGCCGTGACACTGCCCGCAGACCATGTTGGCCCGATCCTGATCCAGGCGCGTCGGCAGCACCATGCTGTCGTCGACGGCGCCGGTGACCGTGTAGCTCAGACGAGTCAGCCAGTTGGACTGCTTGGTGACGTGCGCCTCGCCAGGGCCATGGCAGGATTCGCAGGAAATGCCGAGCTCGGCGACCTCGGACTCGTAGCGCGCCTCCGTCGCCGAGTCGACGGCCTGGCCGGCCGCGGCCCGGGAGCGCAGTTCGTCGTAGTTCACCACGCCGGGCTGCGGCCCCGTGTTGTGGCAGAAGATGCAGTTGTGGTTCCACACGGACACATTGGCGTCGAAATGCTGCTCGTCGGGGCCGAGGAAAGCGGCGTTCATGTGGACCCAGCGCTCGTCTTCGTTGTGCCAGAGGATGTGGAGGCGGTAGAAGGTGCCGCCCTCGCCTTCCTCCCGGGTGAGGTACTGCTGGTAGCGATGCGACCCGACGAGTCGCTCGATCTGATAGCTGGCCACGGGCTCGGTCGTGCCGGGCGTGTAGTAGTCGAAGAAGAATCGATCGCCGCGGCGCACGGGCCGGACTTCCATCCCCCAGGCCTGGATGCGCTGGCCGTCGAAGCGTCCCTGGACGTTCTCGGGCAGCGCCTCCTGGGTCATGGTGCGATGGTAGGTCCGATGCCAGCTCGAATAGCGATCCCGGTGGCAGGTGTGACAGGTCTCGGAGCCGGCCCACTCCGCTCTGAGCTCCGTCGCCAGCAGGGTCAGAGCAAGCAGCGTGACGAGGCCGCTGGCCAGGGCGACGCGGGACTGGTCAGCCATTGGGCGTCTCCCGATAGGCGGCAAGGGTCTCGGGCTGCGGCCACAGCTCGCTGAGGAGCACGGTTCGGCCCGTACCGGACACGACGCGAGCGTGCTGTCGGTTCAACAGTCGCGGCCGGTCGACGCCGCAGGAATTGGCGATGATGCTGACCTCCTTGATCATGTGGCGGGCATACCAGGCCACGCGCTCGGCCTTGTCCTCGGGCACCAGGCCGCGCTGGAGATGCTTGTCGTGGGTCGTGACGCCGGTGGGGCAGGTGTTCTTGTTGCACTTCAGCGCCTGGATGCAGCCCAGGGCAAACATGAAGCCCCGCCCGGCCTGGATCACGTCGGCGCCCGCGCAGAGTGCCCAGGCCACGTCGACGGGATTGATCCGCTTGCCCGATGCAATCACGGGAATGCGCGATTTCAAGCCGTACTCGTTGAGCTTGTCG
This sequence comes from uncultured Wenzhouxiangella sp., assembly GCA_964504865.1. Lineage (GTDB taxonomy): Bacteria > Pseudomonadota > Gammaproteobacteria > Xanthomonadales > Wenzhouxiangellaceae > Wenzhouxiangella. The sequence continues at coordinate 82,752 of CAZDFS010000006.1, read as the reverse complement.
ACGAGCATCGGCAGCGATTCATTCAGGGTCAGGCCCACATCGTCCATGAGGGTCATCGGCGCAGCGCCGGTGCCGCCGTCGCCGGAGTCGATGGTGATGAAATCCGGCGCCGACTCGCGGCCTCGCTGATGGATGGCGTGGCAGAGTTCGTCCAGCACGTCGGCCTGACCCAGCACCATCTTCATGCCGCAGGGCTTGCCGGTTACCGAGCGGATACGCTCGATCATGTCGAGCAGCTCCTCGACGTTGCCGATTTCGCGGTGACGGTTTGGCGAGATGGCATCTTCGTCCTTGCTGATCAGGCGGATGCGGGCCACCTCATCGGTGATCTTTTCCTTCGGCAGGATACCGCCCTTGCCCGGCTTGGCACCCTGCGCCAGCTTCAGCTCGAACATCCGCACCTGCTCGTGGGCCGCAACCTCCTTCAGGGCATCGTCGGACAGGCTGCCGTCGGGGTTGCGGACGCCGAATTTCGCCGTGCCGATCTGGAACACGAGATCGCAGCCACCCTCGAGGTGCCAGGGACTCAGTCCACCCTCACCCGTATTCAGCCAGATGCCCGCCTTGGCCGCGCCCGCCGACAGGGCCCGGATCGCCGGCTTCGACAGCGCCCCGTAGCTCATCCCCGAAATATTGAAGAAGCTGGCGGTGCGGTAGGGCTGTCGGCAGTGCGGCCCGAAGGTAAGCTCCGCCGGCGCGTGCGCCTCCTCCGACAGGCGCGGGAAGGCGCCGTTGAGAAAGATCACCGTGCCCTCGGGACGGAGATCGCGCGTCGAGCCGAAGGCGCCCGTGTGGTTGAGGTTCTTCGAGGCTCTGTAGACCCAACTGCGCTGGGCCCGGTTGAAGGGCAGCTCTTCCCGATCCTGGGCGAAGAAGTACTGGCGGAAGAATTCGCCGAGGTGCTCGAAGACGTAGCGAAAGCGGCCGATGACCGGGTAGTTGCGGCGGATCGCGTGCTCGGTCTGGCTGCGGTCGATGATCCACAGCACGATGATCAGAATCACGGCCAGGCCGAGGACGAGGACGAAGAGGGCAGCCAGTAATTCCAGCACGGGCAACGCCAGATCGAATAACTGATTCATGAGATTCATGGGTGCATCAGGGCGAAGGTGTCACTCTCGTCCGGGATCGATCCAGATCAGATTGGCCTGGCGGCCGCTCCGACCCCGATCGCGTCGGTGGGAAAAAAACCGCTGCGGTTCCGCCGCGGTGCAGAGCTTAGCATCGAATACCTCATCAACGCCGAGACCGAGGAGGCGGCGCCGGGCGACGGACTTCAGATCGGCCTGCCAGTGGCCGGCACGCCTTGGGTGGAAGCATGGCGACAGGGCGTCATCGAGGCGCAGGATGGCCTCGCGAACCGGCGCATCCACTTCATAGTACGGTGCGGAGATCGACGGTCCGATCCAGGCCACGAGGCGATCCGACGGCAGCGGCAGGGCATCGATCATCGCCGCCAGAATATCGCCGGCCAGACCGCGCCAGCCCGCATGAACCGCGCCAACGAGTTCACCCTGCCTGTCGGCGATCAGAATCGGCAGGCAGTCGGCGGCGAGGATCGCGCAGACCTGCCCCGGCCGATCGGTCCAGACCGCATCGGCCTCCAGGCCCGGCCGCCACGCGTCGAGATGGATCACGTGATTGCCATGGACCTGCTGCAGCCAGCACGGGGCCGACGGCAGCACTCTGCCTAATCGGCGCCGATTCTCATCCACCGCCGAGGGGTCATCGCCACAGGAGCACCCCAGGTTCAGACTCTGCCAGGGGCCCTGACTGACGCCGCCGGCGCGGGTCGTGGCCAGGGCATGAACACGCTCAGGCGCGGGCCAGTCGGGGACAACCGGGGCCAGGGCATCAAGCCGCATGCTCGCCTCAGGCCCCAAGGCCATCGACAAGCGCTCTGAAATCGTCCGGCAGCGCCGCGTCGGCTTCGAGGGTGCGAGTGCCGTCGGGATGCGGCAGTCGGATTCGGCGCGCATGCAGGGCCTGGCGCTTGAAATTGCTCACCAGGGCTCGCTCATCGTCGCTCAGTCCACCGGGCAGACCGCGACGGCCGTAGACCGGATCGCCGACGATCGGATGACCGATCGACTGCATGTGAACGCGAATCTGATGCGTTCGCCCGGTCTCCAGCTCGACGTCAAGGAGCGTGACCGCATCCAGGCGACGAGCGATTCGATAGTGAGTAACGGCGGCCCGGCCATCGGGCCGGATAACCTGGCGCCGTCGGTCCACCGGATGCCGACCGATCGGCTGATCGACCGTATCACCGGCGATGACCCGCCCCCAGACCAGGGCCTGGTAGTGACGCTTGATGGCACGCTGCTTCATGGCCTCGACGAGGAAGCGATGGGCCTGGAGCGTACGGGCCACGACGAGACAGCCGCTCGTATCCTTGTCCAGGCGGTGCACCAGACCGGCTCGAGGCAGGGGCGATAGCGCAGGGTCGAAATGCAGCAGGGCATTGACCAGGGTGCCATCGGGATTGCCCGAGCCCGGGTGCACGACCAGGCCCGGCGGCTTGTTGACCACCAGCACGTCCGGATCGTCGATCAGGACTTCGAGCTCGATGGCCTGGGGCCGAGGATTGTCGGGATGGGCATCCAGCCGGGTCGTGAGGCGCACGGCTTCATCCGGGCCGAGGGCGTGCCGGGGCTTGACCGGGTGACCGTCGACGGTCACCTCGCCGGATCGAATCCACGCCGCGATCCGGCTGCGCGAAAAGTCGGCCCAGACCTCGGACAACACCTGGTCGAGGCGACGGCCGGCGTGCTCGAAACCGGCCGTCCACTCCCGCTCCAGAGGCTCTCCCAGGCCCGGCGCGCCGGCGCCCTGGCTCGAATCGTTAACGGACATTTAGCTTGCGCTCTGGCAATCTGAAACGTCGTCTGCTGCTAGAATTTGCCGCATGATCACTATTATGCAAAAACATCGATACCCCTGCCGCCTGCCGCGGCCCGTCGGATCGCTCGGGATGGCGCTCCTTGCCGTCATTCTCGTACTTTCCCTGTCGGCCTGCTCCAGCAACGAGGAGCGGGAGACGATTCTTGGCCCGGAAGAGATGTATGAGATGGCCAAGGCGTCCCTGGACGGGCGTAGTTTTCAGACGGCGATCCGCCGCTACCGCGCCCTGACCACGGCCTACCCCTTCGGCCGCCACGCCGAACAGTCCCAGCTGGACCTCGCCTATGCCTACCAGCAGTCGCGCCGTGCCGAGGACGCCCTGACCACCCTCGACCGCTTCATCCGGACCTATCCCACGCACCCGAATATCGACTACGCCTGGTATCTGAAGGGACTGACCCACTACAGCGAATCGATGGGCATGCTGCGCCGCCTGTTTCCCGGCCAGGTCGTCGATCGCGACCAGGAGAGCGCGCGCCTCGCCTTCCAGGATTTCCAGGAGCTGATCCTGCGCTATCCCCAGAGCCGCTACGTGGCCGATGCCCGGCAGCGCATGGTCTACCTGCGCAACGTGCTGGCCGAGTATGAAATGACCGTGGGTGAGTACTACTATCGCCGCCAGGCCTACATTGCGGCCATCGGGCGGGCGCAGTACGTGATCGAGAACTATCCCGGTGCGCCGGCCAACGCCCAGGCGCTGGACCTGATGGCCCGCTCGTACCAGAAGATGGACCTGCCGGAGCTCGCCACCGATACGCGACGAGTGCTCGAGCTGAACTACGCCGAGGCGTCCATCGATGACGACGAGCCGGGCTGGCTCGGCCGACTCTGGCCGTTCAACTGACCTCGGACTGACTGACGCACGCCACTCATGAGCGAGATCCGCGACCCGGCGGTCGACGAAAGCCAGCACGCCGAAGCCTTGATCCAGCGGGCCAACCAGCAGCTCGAGCGTGTCCTCGCCGCAGCGACGGGCGAGGAGCGCCTGCGCCACGCCATGCACTACTCCGTCTTCAACGGCGGCAAGCGCCTGCGCCCCCTGCTCGTCTACGCCAGCGGTCGGTGCCTGGGGCTGACACCGGATCAGCTCGACGCCCCGGCCTGCGCCGTCGAGCTGATCCACTGCTACTCCCTGGTGCACGATGACCTGCCCGCCATGGACGACGATGCGCTGCGCCGCGGTCGCCCGACCACGCATCTGGCCTTTGACGAAGCGCTGGCCATTCTCGCCGGTGATGCGCTGCAGGCCCTGGCCTTCGAGTGCCTGGTCCAGGACGTCGACGCCGACGATGCCCGGGAAGCGCAGATGCAGCTGAGCATGATCCGGGAGCTGGCTCGCGCCTGCGGCGCCGACGGCATGGCTGGAGGGCAGGCCATCGACCTGGCCATGGAGGGGACCCGGCCCGATCGGGCGCAGGTCGAGCGCATGTTCGAACTCAAGACCGGTGCCCTGATCCGGGCCTCGGTGATGATGCCGACGGCTCGGCGGCCGGACCTCCCGGCGGTCGAGCGCCAGGCCCTGAAAACCTTCGCCGAATCAGTGGGGCTGGCCTTCCAGATTCGCGATGATCTTCTCGACATCGAGGGCCAGACCGGCGTGATCGGGAAGACCGCCGGCGCCGACGAAGCCCACGACAAGGCCAGCTGGCCCGGCCTGTTCGGCATCCCCGCCGCTCAGGATCGCATCGACGAGCTCAGCGCCATCGCCGCCGACGCCCTGAGAAGCCTGTCCGGCGACACCACCGCCCTGCTCTGGCTCGGACGCAAGCTGGTCAATCGCGACTACTGATCGGTCCTCGCGACCGCCTGCAGCGCCATGGGCCCGTCCAGCGCCGCGAAGGCTTCGCGAAGCGCCGCCTCGCCATGCAGGCGCTCGAGACGCCGCACGATGAAATGGCCGCGCGCTGCGTTCTGGAAGTGATCCATGAAGAGCACGTTGATGACCGCACCGCCAGCCGCACCGATCACGGGCACCGACTGGGCAACGGCCTTTTCCGACACGGGAATGGAAAAGCGGGCCGCGATCTGACTGACCAGGCGCACCAGCGCCGGGGCCGTGTCGCGCACCGCGCCCGCTCCGGCGGCGTAGCGCGCTGCCTCCGACACGGTCTTGGCCAGGGCGCTGCGAATCCCGAAATAGCCCGTCTCCGCCGCGTCGTCGCGGCGGGAGGGACCGCCCAGGGCAAAGACTTCCAGGCAGGCCAGGCGCGCTTCGGGCGCCGATAGATCCTCGCCCTCGCCCTCGCTCCTGGCGATCTCGGCGATCGAACGCAGCATGATCGAGGTGGAAATCGGCAGCTCGACGGCCAGTGCCGGCAGCCCGAAGGCACCCCCGAAGGCGCCGGACAGAGCGCTACCGACCTTGTGCAGCCGATTCGATGGCGGTCGTCTGTCAGCACCCTCCAGGGTCCACAGGGCCGTATCGAGGGCCGCGCGCAGGGACGTCTCGGCAATCAAATGGATCCTGCTCCGAACCGCCTCGGGCAGCCTGTCCAGGCCTGCGTCGATCGGTGTCGCCAGCGTGCTGGACAGGCGCGCGATCAGGCCCGGACTCTGCAGCAGCCCATGGGCGATCTCCAGATCATCGCGCGCCTGCGGCGTGAGCGCGACGATGGCCCGATCTGGCCGCGGTTCAATCACGTTCCGGCCGCCAGTCCCGATACTTTTCATAGGCACCCACCGCGTCGAGGTGCTCGGGGTGTCGATCGAGCTGCTCCGCCAGCCATTGAAACCACTCGTAGACCGAGGGTCGGCCCGTGGTTTCGCGCGTCAGCGCCACGTAGTCCCGCAGGATCATCCAGGCGGCCTGGATCGTACCGCCCATGAGCTGCTGAACCAGGCGGAAGGGCACCAGTCGCCGGTAGACCATCAGGCCGATGGACTCGAGGCTGGTCGTGATGAGCAGCATCGCCTCCTGCAGCTCCGGCGTCACGCGCGTGCTCTCGCAGCGGCGACAGTCCGATTGGTGCTGGTTGATCAGGCGCAGTGCACTGGTGAACTCGACGGTCTGAAACGTGCGCATGATCTCCATGGTCGCGTTTTCGTGCCGTTCGGCCCGGTAGTAGCGGATCTGGATCACACCGAAGATCACCCCGGTGATGACCAGAAACGCCCCGACGATATCGGCCCAGTGGGCCAGTGTTTCCAGCGTCATGCCTTGCCTGCTCGAGTCACCAGCGGTCAGTATCGAGGCAGGCCTGCGGAAAAGGCAAACGGAGGGCCCCCGAGCGCATCATCCGCGTCCCTCCTGACCTGCGGCGCAGACCCGGTTACGGCCTTCCCGCTTGGCGCGGTACAGGGCCTCGTCAGCGCGCTGAAGCGCCTCTTCGAATGCGTCCCCGCCTTGTGCCACGCTCACGCCCAGGGTCGCGGTGACCGTGTGTTCGACGTGGTCGAAGCGGATCACCGGCGTCGAAATCACCGTCCTGAGCCGTTCGGCAATCTCGACGGAAGCTTCGAGGTCACAGTCGGGTAACAGGGCCAGGAACTCCTCACCACCCCAACGGGCCACGATATCCGGCTGTCGCACCACCGACTGGATTCGCTTGGCAACGTCGATCAGCACGGCATCGCCATGTTCATGGCCGAAGCGATCGTTGATCCGCTTGAAATGATCCAGGTCGATCATGACCACGCCCAACGCACCCGGCACGTCCTTCGCCGCGAGAAACTCGCCGGCCCGAGCGATCAGGTAACGGCGATTGAACAGACCGGTCAGGCCATCGGTATTGGCCAGGTGATCGAGCCGCTTGTTGGCTGCAGAGCGAGCGCGGACCTGCTGAATGGCCAGCCAGAGAGCGACGACCAGCAGCGCCGTCGCCACCCCGATCAACCAGGACACTTTCTGGCTGCGATCGAGCCGCACGGCCTGAAGCTCACTCTCCATCTGCAGGCGCTCGATCCGCTGCTCGCGTTCGAGCAATTCCAGGGAGACTTGCAGCACCTCGGCCCGATTCTCCCTCACTTCGTCCTGAATCCGCGCCTGGGCCTCGGCCAGGGCCTGGCGCTGAGCATCGGCCGCCTCGGAATTGCCCAGGGCGTCCTCGAGCTCGGCCAGATAGCGATGGGAGAAAACCAGCCAACGGTTCCTGCCCGCCGCCCGGGATCGCTGCAGCGCGTCTTCGAGGTAGTCACGGGCAAGGTCATAGTTGCCCATCAGTCGGTTGACGTCGCCCAATTCCAGCAGGGCATAGACGATGATCTGTTCGGTGTCCAGGGACCTTCCCTGCTCCAGGACAGTTTCGAACGCGGGCAGCGCTTGCTCGAGCTCGCCGCGCCACTTGTAGACCATGCCCAGGTTGTTGAGCCGCATCGTCTTCTGCCGCTCCGTGGGCAGCGGCAGGTCCATCGCCGTCTTGAGCGTCGACAGCGCCTCGTCGAGCTGGCCCAGCGCACCCTGCATGGAGCCTTTCATCACCAGAAGACTGGAGCGCAGGTCCGAGGCGTTGTCCTCACCGAGGATCGTCAGCCCACGGTCAAGCAAGGACAGGGCCTGTTCGAAACGACCGATTTCGCCCAGCAGGCCCGCCGTATCGCGATAGAGTTCCGCGAAGGACACGCTGCCGATGCCGCCTTCGGCAAGGCCCACTGCCGCTTCCAGGGCGTCGAGGGCACGGTCGTAGTCGGACAGCAGCGCATAGGCTCGTCCTGTCGAACGCAGGGCGAAGAGCCGATCTTCCAGCGTGTCCGCCACGCGCTCGAGATCGGCCGCGGCCAGGATCATTCCCGAATAGTCCGATGCCTGCTCGAGGCGATCGATTTCTTCGCGAAGCGCCTGTGGGCTACTGTCGATCGAATCGACGTTGCGCGCGGGCAGATCCGAGATCAGCGAAAAGGCAAGGAGGAGCGTCAGGAGCACCAGGACGGGGCCCCTGCGGCTTCGAGTCGCGAGCTCGAAGATCACAGGTAGCGCGTCACGTCGGGAAGACCGGCATCGAGGAAGCCCTGGCGGCGCAGGCGGCAGGAATCACAGACCCCGCAGGCGCGGCCCCCATCGTCCGCCTGGTAACAGGACACGGTTTGCGCGTAATCGACGCCCAGATCCGTGCCGCGCCGAATGATCTCGGCCTTGGTCAAGTGAATCAGGGGCGTGTGGATCTGGAAACGCTCGCCCTCGTCACCGGCCTTGGTCGCCAGACTGCACAGGTCCTCGAAGGCGGCGATGAACTGGGGCCGGCAGTCCGGATAGCCCGAGTAGTCGACGGCGTTGACCCCGATGAATATGGCGAGTGCTCCCTGCACTTCCGCGTGCCCCAGAGCCAGGGACAGCATCAGGGTGTTTCGGGCGGGCACGTAGGTCACGGGAATGCCCTCGGCCAGTTCCGTCGGAACCTCGATGTCATCGGTCAGGGCGGAACCGCCGATAGCGCGCAAATCGACGGAGACAACGCGGTGCGACGCCGCGCCCAGCGAATCGCTGAGGGTCTGACTGGCCTCGAGCTCCGAGCGGTGGCGCTGGCCATAGTCGACGGCCAGCGTGTGGCATTCGAAGCCTTCGGACCTGGCGATGGCCAGCACCGTGGCTGAATCCAGGCCGCCGGAGAGCAGCACCACGGCCTTGTTGTTATCGGTCATCCTTTCCCGCCTTGATCGTGACTAGCCGCCTGACGCTGCCAAGAGTACCTGATCGGCGGCGATGACGAGCCATGATCCGCCGCGACGCGCGATGACCAAAAAAAGGCCCGGGAGTCCCGGGCCATGAAGCACAGGTTCCTGCCCTGCAGGATCAGGGCTGCTCTTCGAATCGATCTCGATAGAGCTGATCGATATCGCGGCCGGGCTCAAGAACGAGAACAAGGCCGTCATGATCTGAGGAACGGGCGATCGAGGTCTCGTCGCTCTCGAAGCCGATCCAGTAATCGGCGTTGCCGCGCATGTAGCCGAAGTCGCTGACATAGCGATTCGCCGCCCGGTTGACCAGCGCGTGATCGAGCGCCTGGGCCACGGCGCGGTTGGCGCTGCCCTCGCGGAAGACGAAGGAATAGCGCTCGTCGGCCGGCAGGGCCTGCAGTGCGTTGATCAGGGTCGGCGAGACCTGATTGCTCGGGTCGAAACCCGGCGTACCGGCGTTTTCGATATTGACCAGATTCTGGTCCGCCACGGCCGTGCCGCTGAGCAAGCCGATCACATCCACGTAGCCGTCGGTGAACTCGAAGGCGTTCTTGTCGCCGACGAGAATGATCGGCAGCAGCGGATCATCGACCTGGCGGGCCTGAACCTTGGCCGCCACGGACTGGGCCTGCTCGTGGCGCTTCAGGCGAACCCGGGCGTCGTCGTCGACACCACCGAGTGAGCGCAGGTGGTTGTTCATCACCACGAAGGGCCAGCTGGCGCCGTCGGCAATGAAGCGGGCCTCCAGCGTCAGCGTCGGGCGGTCGTGCAGGGGCGTGTTGTCCGCTGTAAGACATTCGTCCGCGCCTTCCTGGATCACCGCGTCGACGGCAACGCGCGCCGTGTTGATCAGGAAGCCGTTATTGATCTCGCCGCGGTCGTTGCCGAAGGCGAGCTCGACGCTGTAGCTGACGGCACCGGCGCTGCGGGCGGCGATGCGATCGGCCAGCGCCTGCAGCACCGTGTCGCTCTCGACTTCCTGCAGGGCCACGATATCGGGCAGGCCCATCGCCTCGATGATCGTATCGGCGAGCTTGTCCAGCTTGAGCTGATACTCCGCCGCGCTCAATACCTCTCGATTGGTCGCAATGAAACCGGCACCGCAGGCGGCGATCGGCCGGTCCGGATCGTTGACGTCATCGAAGAGATTCAATGCATTGAGCGACCCGATGGTCAGCTCGTCGAGGCCCCCGACCGGCGCCGGCACGGGCAGCGGCGGCGTCGAATCGATCGTCAGCGCCGTCGGCCAGAGCTCGTAGCCGCCGAACTCGAAGCCGATCACCCCGGTGGCCGAGAAGGTGGTGCCGCCGGCAAGCGTTTCATTGATGCCGGTGATGCGATCGGGGTCCAGCTCGAAGCGTTCCGGTGCGCCCGACCAGACCGGGCAGTTCGGGCAGGTTGCACCGAGACCGGGGAACTCGACGCCGGGCCCGCGCAGGAGGCGGCCGCCGGTGGCACTGACAAAGGCCTCGGCGACGGGATCGCTGCCGAAGCGCTGGGACGCGCCGGTGACGACGCCATCGGCCACGGTCACGCGCATCGACTCGAAGCACTCGAAGTTATCGATGACGCAGCTTGGTGCGGCCGGATCAGGCGACGGCGTTAGCGCATCGAAGACCACGGGCGTCGGCAGGGCATTCCCGGAGCTGGTGATCTCGACCACCTCGGGCACGCCGATCTGCGTCAGTCCGAAGAACTCGACTACGGCGCCCTGGACCGTTACCTCATCGCCGACGGACACCGTCGGCGCTGTATCGGTGAACACGAACAAACCGCGCGAGGCCGGCGCCACGTCGCCGCGAGGAGGGACGGCATCGGGCATCTGGATGACGAAGAAATCGCTCCCGACCGCCGTCACGATATTGCCCTCGGTGCGAACGATCTGACCCTCGAAGGGTGAGATCGCGCCAGTCCCCTGAATGGCCTCGATGGAGAAGACATCAGCCACCAGGCCGACGTCGGCGTTGTCCCGGGGCTGCAGCTTGTAGTTGCTGAAGGAGAACCAGCCGATGCCACGCAGAAACTCATAGCTGTCGTTCAGCGCCGGATCGACGGACAGGGTGGTGCTGAAGTCGTCTCCTCGAGCCTCACCGCTGCCATCATCGAAGAGCCACTCGCCGAAATCATTGCCCGGTGCATCGGGATTGGCGTCGGTCACGAGCACATCGGTGAATTCGATCAGGACACTCTCCCACTGCTCCGCATCGACGGCCGATCCCGGGGGGAAGTCAGCCGTGGTGAGCAGTTCCGGCGCTGGCAAGGTGGTGCTCTGAATCAGCTCGACAGAAGAAAAGGAAATCTGCGTCAGATTGAACGGCTCGCTCACTTCGCCGATGACCCGGATCTCATCCCCGCGCTGGGGATTGGCCGCGGAAAAATCGCCCACGAGGCGCACGCCGCTGTAAGGACCGCCGGCCGCTTCCTGGATGATGGCCGTCGCCGGGCCGCCGATCTCGTCCGGCGCCGCCGTCACGATGCCGTCCACCCGAACCGTTTCACCGACCAGCGGTGACCCGTCGTCGAGGGCGACATCGTCCGGGGTCTGGACCTCATAGATCGACACGTCCCGCACGAGCGTCTTTTCCCAGCTCGCATCGGCATCGACCGCCTCAGCGCCGGCCTGCCCGGAGGCCGTCAACTCATTGACAAGCACGCCGGTGGCCGCCGGGTCGACGGCCAGGGTCAGGTCGAAATCGATGGACTGGCCCGTTGACAGCTGCAGAATGGACCAGGTCACCTGACCGGGGACCGAGGTGTCGGGCACGAGGCCGCTGCTGTCACTGACATAGGTCGTGTCGGCGGGCAGGGTATCGGTCAGCGTCAGGCCGGTGACAACCTCCGTCGTACTCAGATTGTCCAGGCTGATCTGGTAGGTGATCTCCTCGCCAGCCACGGCGAAGCCCGGTCCCGCCTTGCCTGCGGCCAGGACGATGCCCGGGGCCGCGAGTGACTGGCCGCTGTTGACTGCGCCGGGCGATTCGGCGGCGGGGCCAGACCAGGTGAAATCGGCGTAGCTCGATCCCGTGCCGATCAACTGCAGCGACTCTCCGATTGGCGTTTCTGAACTCTCGCCGACGCCCACATCGGTTGACGTGATGCCGTTGGCCGGTCCGTTGGTGGCAGTAAACGAGCCCTCGTAGCTGATGAACAGGGCCACACTGCCGTTGTCGATGAGCGCAATGCCGTCCGGCCCGCCGTTCTGAATGCCGGCGATTGCCTTGCTATAGACCGTGAATCCGGCTACGGCCGCCGTGTCGAAGCTATCGAGCGCGTGGGTCTGATAGCTTTCTCCATTCGAGCCGTTGTAGAGAACGACCTCGATATTGGCCGGTGCCGTGGCGATCGAGTCGGCAACGATGACCTCCACGAATTCGCCAACGTCGCTGCCCGCGTTGTCGTAGTGAAATTCGTTGATCCAAAGATCCTGCGCCCAGCCGGGCGCGGCGATGATGCTGGCCAGCAGGCACGAAGCGAAAACCGCGAGTCTCTGTTGCGTCACGGACTGTCTCCCTCGGGGATGATTTCAGGAAAGGGGCGGAAGTTTAAGAGCCGCGCGTTTCAGGCTCATGACGCCCGACAACAGGCTCCGGTATCCTCGCAGCACGACCCAGCCACGAGCCCCGACATGCCCAGACTCGATTCCCTGAATCAGGACCACGACGTGAGCAAGGCGCAGTACGAACTCGACCTGAAGGCCTGGCAGTACGATCTCCTGAGCCTGCAGCAGGCCGTCCTGCGCCAGGGCGGGCGGATGATCGTTGTCGTTCAGGGCATGGATGCGGCGGGCAAGGGAGGCGCCATTCGCCGCCTGATCCATCGCCTTGATCCGCGCGGCTTCCGGGTCCATCGAATCGGTGCACCCGCGCCGTGGAAGCAGGAAAAGCACTATCTGTATCGCTTCTGGACTCGCCTGCCCTCCCCCGGCGAGATGATCATCTTCGACCGATCGTGGTACGGCCGCGTGCTCGTCGAGCGCGTCGAGGGCTTTGCTGAACCCGAACGCTGGCGGCAGGCCTATCGCGAAATCAGAGAGTTCGAGCGCTGGCTGGTCGATGACGGCGTGATGCTGGTCAAGCTGTGGTTCCAGATCGACAAGGACGAGCAGCTGCGACGCTTCCAGGCGCGCGAAAACGACCCCTACAAGGCATGGAAGCTGACCGACGAAGACTGGCGCAATCGCGACAAATGGGAGGACTACATCCAGGCGGCCGAAGACCTGCTCGATGAAACCGACACTGACGCCGCACCCTGGACACTCATCCCCGCCAACGACAAGCGCCATGCGCGTCTCGTGGCACTGGAAACCGTCGCCAACCGCCTCGCCGAGGAAGCACACCTCAAGGCCCTCGAGACCCTGCCGCTGAACAAGGCCCGCGCCTCGCGCCGGTAGGACCTCCCCGGGCGAGGCTGCAGGACGCGAGAGACTGTTTCAGCGGCCGGCTAGTCGATCACTGCCAGGTAGGCCCGCCCTCGCCGGCGGATCTCGAAGGCCAGCTCGCGCGCATCGGAGATCGGAAATTCACCGCGAAACTCGCCGAGCGACCGTACCGCGTTGCGGTTGATCGCCACGATCAGATCGCCGGACCGCAGACCCGCGTCCCAGGCATCCGAATTGCGCCTTACCTCCTCGATCAGCACGCCGCTCACGCCGCTTCGCTCGGGCACGCGGACAAGCACCAGGCCGTCGAGACGCTCGTCCAGGCGCCGGCCCGAGATCCGCGCATCGAGATCCTCTTCGATACGAACCCGGGCCGTGCGCTCCCGGCCCTCGCGCACGTAGACCACGTCAATCGTCCGATCGATCCCGAGGAGGCCCTCGATATTGCGCAGCGACTGGCTGTTCTCGATCGCTCGCTGATCGACCTCGGTGATGACATCACCCACGCGCACGCCGGCCTCGGCCAGAGCCGAGCCCTCATTCAAACGGGTAATGACCACGCCGTCGCCGCGCGCCAGATCCAGGGCCTCGCGGAGCTCGGCACTGAGGTCCTGGACGTCAACGCCGAGCGAACCGCGCCGGACTTCACCGAAGGCGATCAACTGCTGCATGACGTAGTCGGCGGTGCTTGCGGGGATCGCGAAACCTATTCCCACGTTGCCGCCCGAGGGCGTGAAGATGGCGGTATTGATGCCGATCAGGCGACCGGCCAGATCGATCAGAGCGCCGCCGGAGTTGCCGGGATTGATCGACGCATCGGTCTGGATGAAGTTCTGATACTCAAGGCCCCGAAGGCCCGAACGGCCCAGGGCCGAGACGATACCGGAGGTGACGGTCTGACCGAGCCCGAAGGGATTGCCCACGGCGACCACGAAATCCCCCACGCGCAGGCCATCGTCATGGAGCGGGAGTTCGGCGAGGTCCTCCGGCTCGATCCGGATCACGGCCAGGTCCGTATCGCGATCCGAGCCGATGAACTCGGCCACGAACTCCCGGCCGTCCTGCAGCGTCACGGCGATATCGTCGGCCCCGTCGATGACGTGATTATTCGTCAGGATGTAGCCCGCCTCCGCGTCGACGATCACGCCCGAACCGAGGGACTGCTGGATGCGCTCGCGCGGCGCGCTGGGGAAATCGAAAAAGCGTCGGAAGAAGGGATCGTCGAAGAACGGACTGGTGCGCACCTGAACCCGTGTTCGCGTCGAGATATTGACCACCGCCGGCGTGACGTCCTCGAGGATCGGCGCCAGCGACGGGAGCGGCTGGCCATCGACCTCTGCCGGCAGACTGGCGCCGGCCGGCCCCGCGAACAAGGCACAGGCAAGGGTCATGGCGATAAGACCCGGGGTTTGGCGATTCATGAGCATGACCCATTGCGTTGAGACCTGGCGCCTATGACAGCGCGACCATGGGCGAGGTTTCGTTGCAATCGGCGGGGACGGCGGGGACCGCGACCACCGTCATGGAATGGTCATGTCGAAGGCTTGCATTTGCCGCGCATCGGTGGTCATATATCGAGAGCCGACGGATATCCACCCAATATGTTGGGCCGATGGACGCTACGGAGCACCAGATGTTGAGCTTGGACCAACAAGTGCTGAGAACCGATGCCAGCGGCATGCCGCTCGAGTGGATCGGCTATCAGGATGCGGTAAAGCTGATCGTCCTCGACCAGGTCTGCTATGCCCTGGGCAGCGAGGTCTATCGATTGCACGGTGGCACCAACGCACGCACCGGCGAGCAGACCGAAGTGCCGATCAACGCCATCCTGGCGACCCGCGGTGCGCACCCGAACGCGCACAAGTTCTACGACCGCTACACCCCACCGCTGTCCAACCGCGCCCTGTTCCGTCGCGACGAGCATCTCTGCCTCTACTGCGGCATCCAGTTTCCCGAGCGAGAGCTGTCCCGCGACCACGTCAACCCCCTATCCCAGGGCGGCGCAGACTCCTGGGAAAACGTCGTGACCTCCTGCAAGCGCTGCAACAACCACAAGGCGGCAAGGACACCCGAGCAGGCGGGCATGCAGCTGATCGCCATTCCCTTTGCCCCAACGCACGCGGAATATGTCTATCTCCAGGGCCGCCGCATCCTTGCTGATCAGATGGATTTCCTCGTCGCTCATTTTCCTCGGCATTCGGTGCTGCGCAAGCGACTCAGCCGCGATCGCGCCGCCCTGAACGCCTGACCATCGGGCCGCTGTCAGACGCTACACTGGGTCTTCGCCCCCCGCCCGCGATCGGAACCCTGCCATGACGCCCCAGGCCACATCAGGCCATCAACCGGTCTACCTGATCGATGCAAGCGTGTATGTCTTCCGCGCCTGGTTCTCCATGCCCGACAGCTTTGCAGACGCGGCCGGACGACCGACCAACGCCGTCTATGGCTTCGCGCGATTCCTCTGTGAGCTGCTCGAACAGACCGAGGCGCGAGAAATCGCCGTGGCCTTCGACGAGTCCCTGACCACCTCCTTCAGAAACGATATCTATCCTGACTACAAGGCCAACCGCGATCCGGCACCCGAGGCGCTGAAGCTGCAGTTTGCCTGGTGCAAGGATCTGGCCCGCCTGCTCGGTCTACCGATCTACTTTCACAATCGCTTCGAGGCCGATGATCTGATCGCCGGTCTGGCCGGCCTGAATCGTTCGCAGGGGCGGAACGTCTGCGTGGTGACGGGCGACAAGGATCTGGCCCAGCTGGTGCATGAGGGCGATTCCTGGTGGGACTTCGCGCGCAACCGGCGCTTCGATCGCGCGGGCATTCGCGACCACTTCGGTGTTCATCCGCATCAGATCGCCGATTTCCTCGCCCTGACCGGCGACGCGGTAGACAACATTCCCGGCGTGCCCGGCGTCGGTCCGAAAACGGCCGCCGCCCTGCTCAACCACTTCGGCAGCCTCGATGCGATCTACCAGCGCCTCGACGAAATCGCCTGGCTGAAGATCCGCGGCGCCAAGACGCTGGCCGCGAAGTTGCGGACCAACGAGCCTGCCGCTCGACTGGCTCGTCAGCTCACGGGTCTGGACGATGGGCTCGAAGCCCTTGGCGAGAGGCCGACGGTCACGCGGACCGCCGGGCAGGGTGATCTCCTCGACGCCCTCCTCGACGGTCTGGGCTTTGGTCGCCCGCTGCGCGAGCGACTCCATCGACAGCGGTCATCGATGAGCCGCTGAATCGGGCGACCGGCCCGATCCGCCTCAACCCTCGCTCGAGTCGTCCTCGGGCTCGCCGCCGCGACGCTGGAAAATCTCGTCGATCATCGGCTGGCCGACGCCCAGCACCCGGGCCGAATCGATTTCCGTGGCAAGAACGGCAATCGAGGGGAGACCCGTGCCCGTTCGGCGACCCCGGCTGTCGACGTGACGCCAGTGGCTGCCGGCGAGAAACACCAGTTCATCGTCGACGATCACGCCGAAGGTGGGGGTGTCGAACTGCGGCAGGGCCGCGACCAGGGGAGCGACTTCGATGACACCGAGCCCGTCATCGCCCAGCTTCATGCGCACGACACGATCCGGGCTGACGCCGTTCTGAATCGCCACGAGGTGACCGTCCCAGAAGTAGAGGCCGTCGATCCCGCCCTCGTTGAGATTTTCCGGCGTAAAGAGCTTCCAGGCCTTACGCGCATCGCTCGTATCGACGACGAAGATCCCGATTTCATAGTCGGCAAGGTAGAGCTTGCTGTCGTCGTCTGACAGGGCGATGCCGCGCATGCTGGAGAAGTTCTGGTGGGTAAAGAACAGCTCCGGGTACTGCGCGTCCGGGGCCAGTCGATAGACGCCGGGCGTGGCCGTATCAGCGGCGAACACCGTGCCGTCGCCGGCGATCGCAAGGCTGCCGAAGGCGTGCAGGCGTCGGTCCGGAATCAAGCGATGCGTCGAGAGGAGTTCGGCCGAGTCCAGGTCGATCTTGAGGAGCAGCGTTCGTCCGCGATCAGCCGACCGGT
This sequence comes from uncultured Wenzhouxiangella sp., assembly GCA_964504865.1. Classification (GTDB taxonomy): domain Bacteria; phylum Pseudomonadota; class Gammaproteobacteria; order Xanthomonadales; family Wenzhouxiangellaceae; genus Wenzhouxiangella. The sequence continues at coordinate 65,857 of CAZDFS010000006.1, read as the reverse complement.
AGCGCTCCCACTGGGGCAGGGCCGCGGTGGCGACCCAGAGGTGGCGGCGTTCGGCGTCGACTTCGACGTCGAGGACGGCCATCAGCTCGCCGATCTGTTCGCGATCGACGAAAACCTCGAAGTCCTGGCCGTTCTCGGACACGTGGATCTTGCCCTGTCGCACGGTGCCGAGGAAATAGCGCCCGGTCGCCTCATCGTAGGCCAGGGCTTCGGGCATGGGAACGTCATCGAGGACGGTGAGCTGCCGGAACTCACCAAAGCTCTCGCCGGCCCGGGTCATCATCTCGGAGATGTGGTTGTAGACCTCGTGGTTGCGCATCGGCGCCAGCTCGTCGAAGCGGGACCAATCCTCTGCCAGACCCTGCTGCTGCATCAGCACCATCATGTTGTAGGCATCGGAGTATCGCTCCTGTTCGGCGTAGGCGCGCACCAGGTGGGTCATGAAGTCCTGGTTGTAGGGTCGCAGCGCGTGAAGGCGCTCCGTCGCCGCGCCCCAGTCCTCGTAATCGCCATCGTCAAAGGCAAGTGCCGCCTGGTTCAGCCAGTAAGCCAGCTGAAAGGACTGCGGCATTTCTTCCAGCGGCGGTCGCTCTGCCGAGGCCGGCTCGGCGGGCGTCGACGAGTCCTGCGCCTGAAGCGGCAAGGCCAGCCAGGCCATGGTCAGGCACAGCGCCCAGAGGGCGCAGTTTTTCTTCAGCATCATCATCTGTCCCGTATGCTTGGGTGGTTAAAGAGTGGCGACGGTCCTTCGGACTACCGCACGCTCGATTCGTTCCCGCAAACAGCCCCATCGCCATGCCATCAGACAACAAGCATTCAGAACCCCGGGGCGACGAGCTCCATCGAGGTCGCTATCTGACCCTCCTCGAGCGTCGAGGTTGGGAATTCATCCACCGCCGCCATCCTGTGGTCGTGATGGTTGCCTGGACGCCAGCAGAGGAACTACTGCTCGTCGAGCAGTATCGAGAGCCGCTGTCGACCCACACGATCGAGCTACCCGCCGGGCTCGTGGGCGATGAAGCGGGCCGCGAGGATGAGGGACTGCTTCTCGCGGCACAACGCGAGCTCGAAGAGGAAACCGGCTGGAAGGCCGCCGTGCTCGAGGAAATCATGCGCTGCCCGACCTCTGCCGGCATCAGCGATGAGATCGCCGTATTCATCCGCTGTGACGACCTGGTACAGACCGGCCCCGGCGGCGGCACGGCTTCGGAGAACATCACGGTCCATCGGGTGCCTGCCGCTGACATCGACCGCTGGCTCGACAAGCAGCGTGCCCAGGGCAAACACCTGGACCCGAAGATCTATTCGGCGCTCTACTGGACCCGCAGCGGCCCGCGGGCCCGCTGACGGGTCACGGGATCAGGCCAGCAGCCAGCGCCCGAGCGCAATCCACAGTCCCAGCAGGGAGGATGCAAGGATCATCAGCCAGGTCAGGAGCGTGCCGATGAATCGGCCCTTCGACACCCCGGCGGAGCGATTCAATCCGAAAAATCCGTGCAGCAGGCGGCCCAGCACGAGGGCGGTTCCCAGCAGGTGCAGAACCACCAGCGGCGCCCCGGCGGAGGCCTCGAGGGCGAGGAGCAGCACGGCGCCAAGGGGCGCATATTCGCAGAAGTTGGCGTGGGCGCGGATGGCGCGCTCGAGTTCAGGCTGACTCCCGGAGCCGATACCCACCCCCAGCTGGCGTCGCAGGCGAACCACCTGCAGCGACAGGCCGATCAGAATCAGGCCGAGCAGGCCGGCGTAGAACAGGGTCAGATTGAAGGCCACAGGGTCCCTCCCGTCTCAACAATCTCGCGAGTATACCTGCGTGCTAGACTTTCGCGCTTCCCACTTCTCGCGAGCATTTGTCCATGGCCAGATTCGACGTATCCCCTGTGTCTACCGCCTTGGCCGGTCTGCTGGCCGCAGCATCGCTGATCGCCATCCCTGCAGCCCAGGCGCAGGACTCCCCGATTGCGATCGCTATCCATGGCGGTGCCGGCACGATCAGTCGCGACAATATGACCGACGAGCGCGAGACCGCCATCCGCGGCGAGCTGCAGCGCGCCGTCGAAGCCGGCCATGCCGTGCTCGCCGAGGGCGGATCCAGCCTCGATGCCATCACCGTCGCGATCCGGCTGCTGGAAGATGCGCCCGAGTTCAACGCCGGGCGCGGCGCCGTGCTGACCGAGGAAGGGCGCGTCGAGATGGATGCATCGATCATGGACGGGGCCACGCTGGCCGCCGGCGCGGTCGCCAGCGTCACGGGCATCCGCCACCCGATCGACGCGGCCCGCCACGTCATGACCGATTCACCCCACGTGATGCTGATCGGCGACGGCGCCGAGGCCTTCGCTCGTCAGTTCGATCTCGAGTTCATGCCCGAAGACTGGTTCATTACCGACTTCCGCCAGGAGCAGCTCGATCGTATTCAATCGACGGAAACCGCCATGGTTGATCGAGCTTCGCCCTGGTATTCCACCGTCGGCGCGGTGGCCGTTGACCGGAACGGCAACCTTGCTGCCGGCACCTCGACGGGCGGCATGTCGAACAAGCGCTGGGGCCGCGTGGGCGACTCGCCGATCATCGGCGCGGGCACCTATGCCAACAACCGGACCTGCGCCGTTTCGGCAACCGGCCACGGCGAATTCTTCATCCGCCACGTCGTCGCCTACGACATCTGCGCGCGCATGGCCTACACCGCTCGCCCCCTGGCCCAGACCGCAGACGCGGTCGTCAATCAGGTCCTGAAAGCCGCAGGGGGCGACGGCGGCGTGATCGCAATCGATCGCTTTGGCCGGATTGCCATGCCGTTCAACACGCCCGGCATGTATCGCGCCGCGATCTATCGCGACGGCGAGCTCGAGGTGTCGATCTACGATGACGAGGGCCGTCGCCACAACCTGGGCAACGGACACGTACCCCAGGGCCATTGAGCCTTTCCGGATGCAGCTGGACTCCCATGAATTCGCCTGCCCATGGTGCGGCGAACCCAACCAGGTGGCGCTGGAGCCCGAGGAAGCCGGTCAGCGAGTCGTGCAGGACTGCGTGGTGTGCTGCGCACCGATCGAGATCGCCCTGCCGCTCTTCCCGGGCCAGGCACCCACGATCATGCGCGAGGGCGAGTAGCACTAGCAGGCCGCGCGCCGCCGCCATCGGATCATCGCCAGGGCGCGTTGTTCCCGATGCGACGCCGAGAAACGAGGGTGAGGCGTGCTGAATCAGGCGACGTCGTCGGTAACGACCTTCCAGCCCAGGCGTCGGCAGAGGGCCAGCGTGGGACGGGCCCGATTGAGGGTGTAGAAATGCAGGCCGGGGACCCCGGCAGCGATGAGTTCTTCGCAGAGATCGGTCACCGTGTCTTCGCCGAAGGCGCGGATCGACTTCGTATCCCCGGCAGCCTCCCAGGCCTCGAGACGCTTGGCGATCCAGAGAGGAATCTCGGCCCCGCACATCCTTGAGAAGCGGGCCAGTCGGCTGTAGTTGGTGATCGGCATGATGCCGGGCACGATCGGCACGTCAATGCCGATGGCGCGCGCCTCGTCGACGAAGCGACGGTAGGCATCGGCGTTGAAGAAATACTGCGTGATGATCCCATCGGCGCCCGCATCGACCTTGGCCTTCAGATACTCGAGATCGAGGGCCGGAGATTTCGATTCCGGATGGTGTTCGGGGTAACCAGCCACTTCCAGATGAAACACATCACCGGTGTGCTCGCGGATGAATCTCACCAGGTCGACGGCGTAGTCGAACACCCCCGAGCCGCCGCCCGACGGACGATCGCCGCGCAATGCGACGAGGCGTCGAATGCCCGCGGCTTCATAGCCACGAAGCAGCGCCAGGAGACTGTCCTCGTCCTCGGCCATGCAGGAGATATGCGGGGCTGCCGCAATCGCCGTGGACTGCTGGATATCGAGCACCGTGTCGCGAGTCTTGCTACGCGTCGAGCCACCGGCACCAAAGGTGACCGACATGTACTCCGGCTCGAGGGCGGCAAGGCGGCTGCGAGCCGCTTTGAAGGACGTCGCCGCCTCCTCATTTCTTGGCGGAAAGAACTCGAAGCTCAACTGCGGTCGCGCGTCAGTCATTGATTTGGAACCACTGCGTTACGGGGGGCAGGACCTGCCGGCGGCAGGCCTGCGGGGATTGCGGGTGTTCAGGCTGGCCAGACGGCGCGGGGCCGAGCCCCGCGCCTGCCTGAATCAGTAGCGGTAGTGATCCGGCTTGTAGGGACCCTCTACCGGCACACCGATGTAGTCGGCCTGGGTCTCGCGAAGCTCGGTCAGGCGGGCACCGATACGGTCCAGGTGCAGCCGGGCGACCTTCTCATCGAGGTGCTTGGGCAGTACGTAGACCTCATTCTCGTAGCGGTCGCCATTCTTCCAGAGCTCGATCTGCGCCAGCGTCTGGTTGGTGAAGGAGTTCGACATGACGAAGCTCGGATGGCCCGTTGCGCAGCCCAGGTTGACCAGGCGGCCGCGTGCCAGGAGGATGATTTTCTTGCCGTCCGGGAAGGTGATGTGATCGACCTGCGGCTTGATTTCATCCCACTCGTACTTCTCGACGCTGGCCACATCGATCTCGTTGTCGAAATGACCGATGTTGCAGACAATCGCCTCGTCCTTCATCCGGACCATGTGGTCATGGGTGATGACGTTGTAATTGCCCGTCGCGGTCACGATGATGTCGGCTGCCTCGAGGACACCCTCGTCATCGATGTTGACCACCTTGTAGCCTTCCATCGCCGCCTGCAGAGCGCAGATCGGGTCAACTTCAGTCACCCAGACGTTGGCTGACAGCGCGCGCAGGGACTGGGCCGAACCCTTGCCCACATCGCCGTAGCCGCAGACGATCGCCGTCTTGCCGGCGATCATGACGTCGGTGGCGCGCTTGATCGCGTCAACGAGGGACTCGCGGCAGCCATAGAGGTTGTCGAACTTCGACTTGGTGACCGAGTCGTTGACGTTGATCGCAGGGAACTTGAGCGTGCCTTCCTTCTGCATGCGGTAGAGGCGGTTGACGCCGGTGGTGGTCTCCTCGGTGACGCCCTGGATGTTCTTCAGCGCGGCCGTGTACCAGCCGGGGTTGGTCGCCAGGCGCTTCTTGATCGCGTTGAACAGCGCAACCTCCTCTTCACTGCCCGGATTGTCGAGCACGGAGGGATCGGACTCGGCCTGTGAGCCCAGATTCAGCAGCATCGTCGCGTCGCCGCCGTCATCGAGAATCATGTTGGCGGTTTCGCCGTCCGGCCACTGGATGATGCGATGGGTGTACTCCCAGTACTCGACCAGCGTCTCGCCCTTGTAGGCAAAGACCGGAATACCGCGCTCGACCATGGCCGCCGCAGCGTGGTCCTGCGTGGAGTAGATGTTGCAGGAAGCCCAGCGCACTTCGGCGCCCAGTTCAACCAGCGTCTCGATCAGGACGGCGGTCTGGATCGTCATGTGCAGGCTACCGGCGATTCGCGCCCCCTTGAGGGGCTGCTGATCGCGGTATTCATTACGCATCTCGACCAGGCCGGGCATCTCGGTTTCGGCGATGGCGATTTCCTTGCGTCCGAAGCCGGCCAGGCTCTCGTCGGCGACGAAATAGTCCTTGTCGGTCGGCGCGATGCTGTCGTCGAACAACACGCTGCTGTGTCCTGTCTGTGGTTTGGCACTCATAAGTAAATCCTTGAAAGTTTGCGGTGGATTGAAGTCAAGTTATGACGTCGGACTCCCAAAACCCGGGTCGGCGTCAAAGGCCGGCGGCGCGGCGCAGGTCGTCCGCCCGATCGGTGAGCTCCCAGCTGAAGGTCGTGAAATGATCGTCGATGGTCTTGCCGTCCCGAACCACCTTGGCCGAGGTCTTCTCGGGGTGACGCCCGAAATGACCGTGCGTGGCGGTCTGGCGATACATGGGATGGAGCAGATCCAGCATCTTGAGGATGCCGTAGGGGCGAAGGTCGAAGTGCTCGCGCACGAGTCTCTCGATGTCTTCCTCGGCGATCTTGCCGGTGCCGAAGGTCGTTACGGAAATCGACGTGGGCTCGGCCACGCCGATGGCGTAGCTGACCTGGATTTCGCATTTGTCCGCCAGGCCCGCGGCAACAACGTTTTTGGCCACATAGCGCGCAGCGTAGGTCGCAGACCGGTCGACCTTGGACGGGTCCTTGCCGGAAAACGCACCGCCACCGTGACGCGCCATGCCGCCGTAGGTATCGACGATGATCTTGCGCCCGGTCAGTCCGGCGTCGCCCACGGGGCCACCGATGACGAATTTGCCGGTCGGATTGATATGGAACAGGGTCTCGTCATGGACCCACTCCGCCGGCAGGACCGGGTCGATGATGTGCTCGCGCACCCCCGCCCTGATTTCTTCGAGGGACACGCCTTCGTCGTGCTGCGTTGAGAGCACGACGGCGTCGATCG